>JBHIXF010000047.1:0-49783 GCA_041984925.1 Comamonas sp. | reverse complement strand
TGCCCTCGATCTCGCGGCGCATGGCCTCCGTCCACGGCTCGGCGCCGAAGATGCCGATGCGCAGCGAACTCTCGCGCGGCTCCAGCCCCTGGCGCTGCATCTCCTCCACGATCACCTGCATGTAGCTGGGCGTGACCATGATGATGTCGGGCCGGAAGTCCTCTATCAGCTGCACCTGCTTTTCCGTCTGCCCGCCCGACATGGGCACCACCGTGCAGCCGGCGCGCTCGGCGCCGTAGTGCGCGCCCAGGCCCCCGGTGAACAGGCCGTAGCCGTAGGCCACGTGCACCATGTCGCCGGGCCGCCCGCCCGCCGCGCGGATGGAGCGCGCCACCAGGTTCGCCCAGTTGTCGATGTCCTGCAGCGTGTAGCCCACCACCGTGGGCTTGCCCGTGGTGCCCGAGGAGGCATGCACGCGCGCCACCTTCTCGCGCGGCACGGCGAACATGCCGAAGGGGTAGTTCTCGCGCAGGTCCTTCTTGGTGGTGAAGGGAAAGCGCGAGAGGTCGGACAGGCTGCGCAGGTCCGAGGGGTGCACGCCTTGTTCGTCGAAGGCGCGGCGGTAGTGCGGCACGTTGTCGTAGGCGTGCTGCAGCGACCAGCGCAGGCGCTGAAGCTGCAGGGCCTGGATTTCGTCGCGGCTGGCGGTCTCGATGGGGTCGAGGCTGCCGGAGCAGGGGCGCTGGGCGGACATGGTGGATCTCTTCAGGCGGGCTCCGCCAGGCCCGGCACGGTGGGCCGGCCCTTGAAGCTGTGCGAGCGCCCCCGGAACAGTGCGATCACCTGCCGGTGCTGGTTGGACACCTCCACGTCATACACCCCCGTGCGGCCTGCGCGCGAGACTTCGCGCGCCCGGGCCGTGAGCACGTCGCCGGGCCGCCCCGGCGCGACGAAGTCCACGCTCAGGCCCGAGGCCACGGTCATCTCGTTGCGCGCATTGCAGGCGTAGGCGAAGGCCGTATCGGCCAGCGCCGTGATGAAGCCGCCGTGGCAGATGTCGAAGCCGTTGAGCATGTCGTCGCGCACGGCCATCTCGATGCGGGCCGCTCCGGGCGCGATCTCCACGATACGCAGCCCCAGGCCCTGCGCCGCGCGGTCGCGCGCCAGCATGCCGTCGCGCACCTGTTCGGCCAGGTGCTGGGCGGCCTGGGCCGCCTGGGCCGTGTCGTGGGTGTCTTGCATGGCGAACTCCTCAGCGGTCCGTGAACACAGGGGCGCGCTTGCCCAGGAAGGCGGCCACGCCCTCCTGGTAGTCGTGGGCCGCGCCCAGCTGGCCCTGCTGGCGCGCCTCGCGCGTCAGCGCATGTTCATAGTCGAGCAACTGTGCCGAATCCATGGCTTCGCGCGTGCGTGCCAGGGCCCGCACCGGCATGCCGGCCAGGCGCTGCGCCAGGGCCTGGGCCTCGCCGCGCAGCTCGGCATCCTCGACGCAGCGCCAGATCAGGCCGATGCGCTCGGCCTCCTCGGCCGGCAGCCTGTCGCCCAGCAGGGCCAGCCCCAGGGCGCGCGCGCGGCCCACCAGGCGCGGCAGCAGCCAGGTGCCGCCGCAGTCGGGCACCAGGCCGATCTTGGCGAAGGCCTGGATGAAGCTGGCCGAGCGCCCCGCCAGCACCAGGTCGCAGGCCAGCGCGATATTGGCCCCGGCCCCCGCCGCCACGCCGTTGACGGCCGCCACCACGGGCACGGGCATGGACTTGAGCCGCAGGCACAGCGGCTGGTAGCGGCGCTCGATGAGGTCGCCCAGGTTCCGGTCCGGCGCCGCCTCGGGATCGGACAGGTCCTGGCCCGCGCAAAAGCCGCGCCCCGCGCCCGTGAGCACCACGCAGCGCACCGAGGCGTCGCCGGCGGCCTGCTCCAGGGCCGAAAGCAGTTGCTCGTGCAACGGTGCATTGAAGCTGTTGAGCGAATCGGGACGGTTCAGCACCAGGGTGCGGACGGCGTCCTGCTGCTCCACCAGAACCAGCGATGGGGGCATGAGAGTCTCCGTGGCCTGTCTGCCGTCTTTATGCGGCAGATCAAACATAATTTACCGAATGGTCGGTAAATGTTAGTCGCCAGACCCGCCCCGCGACAAGCGTCCAGGCACTGAGGGAAACCCTAGTCTCATGCGAAAAGAGGCCCTGCCGGGCCTCTCTTTTTTTTGGGATCAGGGTTGGCTCAGGGCTTGAAGCCCGAGCCCTGCACCACGGGTGCCCACTGCGCACGGTAGGCCTTGAGCATGGCCGCCGTCTGGGCGCTGCTGCTGGAGACCGGCGTCAACCGGTTGGCCTCGAACTTCTCGCGCGTGTCGGGCTCGTTCATGATCTCCTGCACCATCTGCGACAGGCGCTCGGCGGCGGCGGGGGCCATGCTCTGCGGCGCGAACAAGGTGTTCCAGCCCATGCCGGACAGGTTCAGGCCCGACTCCTTGAGCGTGGGGATGTCCGGCGCCATGGTGCTGCGGCGCTCGCCCGACACGGCCAGCACGCGGATCTTGCCGGCCTCGTGCTGGGGCAGCAGGACGTCGAAGGTATCGATGGCCAGCGGCACCTGGCCTCCGACCAGGTCGGTCAGCAGCGGGGCCGAACCCTTGTAGCCCACGACCTCGGCCTGCACCTTGGCCGCCTGGCCCAGCATCAGCGAGAAGAAGTGCGGCAGGCTGCCCGTGGCCGGCACGCCCACGTTGGCCTGCTGGGGGTTGGCGCGCAGCCAGGCCAGCAGGTGCGACAGCTGCCGGACCGGCACGGCGCCGGCCACAGCCACGCCGAATTCGTAGCGGTTGACTTCGCTCACGGGGCGGAAGTCCTTTTCCGGGTCGTAGCCCGAGTCGGCGAACACCAGGGGTGCCACCAGCATCACGGCCGGATTGGCCAGCAGCAAGGCGGGCTGGGATGCCGGCGCATTCTTCACATGCTGGGCCGACAGCCGCCCGCCCGCGCCCGGCCTGTTCTCGACCACCACGGGCGAGCCCAGCCGCGGCTGCAGCTTGTCGGCGATGATGCGCGCCACGCGGTCGGTGGCGCCGCCGGGCGGGTAGCCGACGACGATGCGCAGCGGCACCTTGCCTGGAAACGGCGATTCGGCCGCCGGGGTCGCCGCCAGGACGCTGGCGGCAGGCAGGACGGAGGCCAGGGCCAGGATCTGGGTCAAGGTTCTACGCTGCATCGCAAACTTTCTCTTCAAGTGGAGTCCGTGCCAAAACGCACGCCGCAGAATGTAGCGGCCGCGAAAAGCCCATGGCCGCCGATATTGACACGGGTTAACCCGGGGCAAGACGCCCTGTCCCGCTCAGGCATCGGCCGGGCCCGGAGCGCGCGACTGGGCGACAATCCCTGCCCATGAGCTTCGCCCCCCTGACCAACGACACCTTCCTGCGCGCCTGCCGGCGCCAGGCCACCGACTACACGCCGCTGTGGCTGATGCGCCAGGCGGGCCGCTACCTTCCCGAATACAAGGCCACGCGCGCCCGGGCCGGCAGCTTCATGGGCCTGGCCACCAACGTGGACTACGCCACCGAGGTCACGCTGCAGCCTTTGGCGCGCTTCCCGCTGGACGCGGCCATCCTGTTCTCCGACATCCTGACCGTGCCCGACGCCATGGGCCTGGGCCTGTCCTTCGCCGAGGGCGAGGGCCCGCGCTTCGCCAAGGTGGTGCGCGACGAGGCCGCCGTGGCAGAACTCGCCGTGCCCGACATGGACAGGCTGCGCTATGTGTTCGACGCCGTGACCAGCATCCGCCGCGCGCTGAACGGCCGCGTGCCGCTGATCGGCTTCTCGGGCAGCCCCTGGACCCTGGCCTGCTACATGGTCGAGGGCAAGGGCAGCGACGACTACCGCCTGGTCAAGAGCCTGATGTATGCGCGCCCCGACCTGATGCACCGCATCCTGGCCGTCAACGCCGACAGCGTGGCCGCCTACCTGAATGCGCAGATCGATGCCGGCGCCCAGGCCGTGATGGTCTTCGACAGCTGGGGCGGGGTGCTGGCCGATGGCGCCTTCCAGGAATTCAGCCTGGCCTATACGAAGCGCGTGCTCGCCGGCCTCAAGCGCACGGGGGCCGACGGGCAGGACGTGCCCCGCATCGTCTTCACCAAGGGCGGCGGCATCTGGCTGCCCGACATGAAGGAGCTGGACTGCGAAGTGCTGGGCCTGGACTGGACCGCGAACCTGGGCCGCGCGCGCGCCATCGTCGGCGGCGAGGTGGGCGGCCCCGGCAAGGCCTTGCAGGGCAACATCGATCCCAACGTGCTGTTCGCGCCGCCCGAGCGCATTGCGCAGCAGGCCCGCGCCGTGCTGGACAGCTTTGGTGCTCCGCACACCGACCGTGCCACCACGGGCCCCACCCACATCTTCAACCTGGGCCATGGGATCAGCCAGTTCACGCCACCCGAGCATGTGGCGGCGCTGGTCGAGACGGTGCACAGCCACTCGCGCGCGATGCGCCAGCGCTAAACCTGGGCGATGCGCCGCGCAAGCGGCGCATCGCCCAGGTCTTCGCTCCCTCCCACCATTGTCTGGTTTGCGAAGTGCCTGCCGTTATGCGGCAGGACCAACTCTGCAACGGACGCAATGTTAGCAAAAATCAATCGATGGGCAATATCGATTAACAAAGCTTAAAGAAATGTGGCGATTGCGCCGCTTTCTGCCAGACGGCTTGCTTTTGGCTGCACCCGCGCGGCTGCCATGGTGTTGCGCGCAGCGCACGCATGTCCTTGCAGGACAAAGTTATCCACACAACCCGCATGACAGGCCGCATTTCAGCGGCCTGTCATGCGGATTTCACGGTTCCATGCCGCTTTGCGGCCCAAAACCGCCGGACGGCGGCATGGCGCAAGGCACTTGACAGTTGGCCACAGACCATCTTATGCACAGAAACGCGGCGGCGAATCGACTGCTCAGACGCCTTGCGCCGACATTGCCACGCCGACGACATATTCATACAAGTATTTGTTTTTAAAGAAAAAACGGATGAACACGTATCCGGGGACGCCGGGCCATCCGGGCGCCGCATGCGCCCCGTGCCTGCGTGGCGAGGGATAATTCCCACAAAGTTATCCACAGAAATGGGCGATCTACCCAGAAACCCGCAGGCGAAGAATCGGGTTCCAGGTGTAAAAGCCGGTCCGCCGCTGCGCAACGCTTATCCTTGCAGGCTTGGCCAAGGCACGCATCCGCCGCAGCCTGCGTCCGTTTTCCGCATGTCCGCTCCCACCTTCACCGTCCACGTCGCCGTCCACACCCCGGCGCACAGCGCCGTCGGCGAGCTGCTCAGCTATGCCGCTGAACAGCCGCTGGCCCCCGGCACGCTGGTGCGCGTCCCGCTGGGACGACGGGAGCTGCTGGGCGTGGCCTGGGATGCGCCCGCCCTGCCCGTGGCGCTGCGCGAAGGGGTGGAGCTGCGCCCCGTATCGGCCGTGCTGGAAGGCATTGCGCCCCTGGCACCCGCCTGGCGGCGGCTGGTGGCCTTTGCCGCCTACTACTACCAGCGCAGCATCGGCGAGATCGCCGTCACGGCCTTGCCGCCGCAGTTGCGCGACATGACGGCCGAGCAATTGGCGCGGCGCCTCAGGCAGCCCAAGGCCCCCAAGGCCAGGCCCTCCAAATCCCCGCAGCACGAGGGTGGCGACGCAGGCGCCGCGCAGCAGGCCGCCGTGCCGCCGCCCATCGTGCTCAGCGCAGAACAGGCCGACGTCTTCGCGCAGATCGCCGCGCATGCCGGCCCCTTTCTGCTTCATGGCAGCACCGGCAGCGGCAAGACCGAGGTCTATCTGCAAGCCGTGCAGGCCGTGCTCGATGCCGATCCCCGGGCCCAGGCCCTGGTGATGGTTCCCGAGATCAACCTCACCCCCCAGCTCGAGCAGCGCTTCACGGCGCGCTTTGCGCCGCGGCACGGCAAGGATGCCGTGGTCAGCATGCACAGCGGCATGACCAACCCCCAGCGGCTCAAGAGCTGGCTGGCCGCGCACACGGGCACGGCGCGCATCGTGCTGGGCACGCGCATGTCGGTCTTCGCCAGCATGCCGGGGCTGGCCCTGGTGGTGGTCGACGAGGAGCATGACGCCAGCTACAAGCAGCAGGAAGGCGCGCGCTATTCGGCGCGCGACCTGGCCATCTGGCGCGCCCGCGACGCTGGCGCCAAGGTCATCCTGGGCAGCGCCACCCCTTCGCTGGAGAGCTGGCATGCCAGCCGCCCGGCCACGCCGCAGGATCCGCAGGGCGGACGCTATCTGCGCCTGCACATGCCCAGCCGCATAGGCGCCGCGGCGATGCCGCGCGTGCGCCTGGTGGACATGACGCAGCAGCCGCGCAAGGCCGTGTTCTCGCCCCCGCTGATCCAGGCCATCACGGAGCGCGTGCAGCGCGGCGAGCAAAGCCTGGTGCTGCTCAACCGCCGCGGCTTCGCGCCCGTGCTGTTTTGCGCCGACTGCGGCTGGAAAAGCGATTGCCCGCACTGCAGCGCCCACCAGGTCTTCCACAAGGCCGACCGCACGCTGCGCTGCCACCACTGCGGCTTCACGCAGCGGGTTCCGCTGGCCTGCCCCGGTTGCGGCAATCCCGACATCCTGCCGCTGGGCAAGGGCACGGAACAGCTGGAGGAAGAGCTGGCGCGGCTGCTGCGCAATGTGCAGCGCCCCGACCGCGAACCGGCGCGCGTGGCCCGCATAGACGCCGACACCACGCGTGCCAAGGGGGCGCTGGAGCAGCAGCTGGCCCAGGTGCATGCGGGCGACGTCGATGTGCTGGTGGGCACCCAGATGGTGGCCAAGGGGCACGATTTCCGGCGCATCACGCTGGTTGCGGCCGTGCAGCCCGATGGCGCCCTGTTCTCCAGCGACTACCGTGCGCCCGAACGGCTGTTCTGCCTGCTGATGCAGGCGGCCGGCCGCGCGGGGCGCGATGCGCAATACGTGGCGGCCCAGGGCAGCCGGCCCGAGATGTGGATCCAGAGCCATGACGTGCGCCACCCCGTCTACACAGCGCTGGCCGCCCACGACTACCCGGCCTTCGCGGCCCGGCAGCTGCGCGAACGCCATGACGCGGGCCTGCCCCCCTTCGCCTACCAGGCCATCGTGCGCGCCGACGCGCGCAGCCAGCAGGAGGCCCAGGCATTCCTGCGGGCCGCCACCCAGGCCGCGCGCGAGGCCGGCCTGCCCCATCTGGACGATGTCTTCCTCTACCCGCCCATCCCCATGGCCGTGCAGCGCGTGGCCAACGTGGAGCGTGCCCAGATGCTGATCGAGTCGGCCCGGCGCCAGGCCCTGCTGCGTTTCCTCTGGGCCTGGCAGGGCCATTTGCACTGGATCAGGGCACAGCCAGAGCACCGGTCCCTGGTGCGCTGGCTGGTCGATGTGGACCCGCTGTCCATCTGAGGCACGGCAAGCCTGTGAAATCACAGGATTTTTTGCGCCCCACCCCATGGCGGCAATGGATTGCATGCTATTTATTCCGGAGCGCTTTTAGCGCAAACACCGGGCACCTCCCATCGGGATTTGCGCCAATGCGGCCGAGGCATGTTTATTGCATCGTGCCGGACTTCAGCCCACAAGGCTGAAACATTCAAATGCAATTCCAGGAGCGATACATGCCGTTCACCCCTTTCCGTATGTCTCTGGTGGCCGTTGCGCTGGCGCTGGCCGGCTGCGCGTCCCAGCCCGGCGCGGGCCAGCCGCCCGCAGCCGCGCCAGCCACGGCTGCCGCACCTGCCCCCTCACCGGCCACGGCCCAGGCGGGCAAGCCCAACGTGGTCGTGCTGGCCACGGGCGGCACCATTGCCGGCGCGGGCGCCAGCGCCGTCAACAGCGCCACCTACTCGGCAGCCAAGGTTCCGGTCGACAAGCTGCTGGCCGGCCTGCCCGAACTGAGCAACATCGCCAATGTCTCGGGCGAGCAGGTCTTCCAGATCGCCTCCGAGAGCTTCACCAACAAGGAACTGCTGACGCTGGCACGCCGCGTCAACGAACTGGCCAAGCAGCCCGGCGTGGACGGCATCGTCATCACCCACGGCACAGACACGCTGGAGGAGACCGGCTTCTTCCTGAACCTGGTGGTGCCCACCGACAAGCCCATCGTCATGGTCGGCTCCATGCGCCCCGGCACGGCCATCTCGGCCGACGGCGCGCTGAACCTGCTGGGCGCCGTGGCCACGGCCGCCGCCAAGGACTCCGCCGGCAAGGGCGTGCTGGTCAGCATGAACGACAACATCGACTCCGCGCGCGATGTGTCCAAGCTCACCAACATCAAGACCAACGCCTTCTCCAGCCAGTGGGGTCCTCTGGGCATGGTGGTCGAGGGCAAGACCTACTGGTTCCGCGCCCCCATCAAGCGCCACACCAAGGGCAGCGAGTTCAACATCGAGCAGATCACCGACCTGCCCGCCGTGGACATCGTCTATGGCTACGGCAACGTGCCCGCCACCGCCATCGAGGCGCTGGGCAAGGCCGGCGTGAAGGCCATCGTGCATGCCGGCACGGGCAATGGCTCGGTGGCCGACCGCATCGTGCCCAAGCTCAACGAACTGCGCCAGCAAGGCGTGATCGTGGTGCGCAGCTCGCGCGTGCCGGCCGGCTTCGTGCTGCGCAACGCCGAGCAGCCCGACGACAAGTACGACTGGGTCGTCGCCCATGACCTGAACCCGCAAAAGGCCCGCCTGCTGGCGGCCGTGGCCCTGACCAAGACGCAGGACACCAGGCAGCTGCAGCGCATTTTCTGGGAATATTGAGCACCCCCTGAGGCGCTGGCGCGCCTTCCCCCTCTCTACTCGCTACGCGAGGGAGGGGGACGACACCCTCGGTGCGGGGCTGCCCTTCCTCGGTGTCTCTCGCTTGGGGTGCGCCGGTTTTTTGTGTTGCGCCCTGAAAGCCCGGCTCTTGTGGCCGGGCTTTTTCTATTGCCGCTTGTTAGTTCGATGTGAACAGCGGGGTCAGGGGGCCTTGGGCGATGTGGCAGTGCGCTTGTTCGAGGGCCTGGGCGAAGGCATCGGAGCGCAGGTAGGCGTATTCCACTGCGCGCTGGGTGCCTATGGCGTCGCCTTCCACGGGGGCGGTGGCGGGGTGGCACATCATGAGGCTGCCGGGCGCGAGCTGGGCCAGCCAGTGCGCCATGTGGCGGCCGTAGCCTTCGGGCGTGGGCGCGTCGAAGCCGTAGACGCCGCCGAAGCCATGGTTCACCGGCACGCCCTGGCGGCGCAGGCGGCGGGTGGCGGTCCAGCCGCCCAGCAGGGCGATGGTGGCGGCCTTGGGGTCGCGCCAGAGCTGGCCGGCCGGCGCGGTGGAGCGAACCCAGGGCAGGCGGGCTGCCTTGGCACTGTAGCGTTCGTGCAGTTCCTGCATCAGCGCCGCGCGCACGCCGGGCAGCTGGTGCACGTGCTGGTGGCCGTCGATGAAGTCGGGGGCCCTGCCCAGCGCGTCCTCGAAGGCATCGAGCTGCTGCTTCCATGCATCGCGCAGCGCGGCGCGGTCCAGGCGGTCCGTGTAGGCCTGCGCGATCACCGCGCCGATGCCGGCACCGGCATGCTCGCCATGGCCTTCGGTCAGGTTGAAGTGCAGGCCCAGGGACAGGCGCGGGTGCAGGCCGGCCAGGGCCGGCGCCGCCTGCCTCCAGCGCGGCGCGGTGGTCATGCAGCTCGTGGCCGAGAGCCGGCCCTGCAGCGCCAGCCGCTGCACGGCCTCGTCGACCAGGGGATGCAGCGCATAGTCGTCGGCGCACAGTGCGATGGCCTTGGAGGTCCGGGCGTTCATGAAGGCTTCTTGCGTGCGGGCGCGGCAAAGGCCCAGAACTTGGCGAAGACGAAGGTGCCCACGGCCACCAGCACCAGCACCAGGGCCAGGCTCCAGAAATAGTGCCACCCCAGCCAGTGCAGGGCCACCCAGTACAGCAGCTCATTGGCGGCAAAGGAGGCGCAGGCCACGGCGAAGTAGCGCGCCACCACGGCCCCGCCGCGGGCGCCGGCCTGCACGAAGGTGAACAGCGCATGCCCGTTGTAGCTGACCACGAAGGCCACGAGAAAGGCCAGCGCATTGGCCTGCAGCGGGGCCATGCCGCCGCCTTGCACCAGCAGGGCCACCACGGCCAGGTGCGTGGCCGCCGCGCAGCCGCCCACCAGCACGAACTGCAGCGCCTGCGGCAGGCGGCGCAGTTGCGCGATCAGTTGCTGCATGGCTACTCCAGGGGCGCCAGCGGACTGCGGTCTTCGTCGCGCGCCAGCAAGTAGGTGGGGCGGCGCTTGACCTCGTCGTAGATGCGGCCGATGTACTCGCCCAGGATGCCGATGGACATCAGCTGCACGCCGGAAAACAGCATGATGCTGGCCGCCAGCGTGGGCCAGCCGTCCAGCGGGTTGCCGAAGATCAGCGTCTCGATGGTGATCCACAGGCCGTAGAGCAGCGCCACCAGGGACACCAGCCCGCCGATGATGCTCCACACGCGCAGCGGCAAGGTGGTGAACGACGTCAGCCCCAGCAGGGCCAGTGAACCCAGTCGCCGGAAGTTGAAGCTGGAAGCGCCCGCCGTGCGGTCGGCCGGCACGAAGGGCAGGGCCGCGGCCTTGAAGCCCACCCAGGCATACAGCCCCTTCATGAAGCGGTGGCTTTCGGGCAGCGCCTTGAGCGCATCGGCCACGCGGCGGTCCAGCCAGCGGAAGTCGCCGGCGTTGGGCGGAATCTTCACGAGGTTGCCGGCATTCATGAGCCGGTAGAACAGATTGGTGCCCACGCGCTTGGCACCGCTTTCGGCGCCCCGGTCGGCGATCACGCCATAGACCATGTCGTAGCCCGAGCGCCACAGCTCGCACATCTGGGGCAGCATCTGCAGCGGATGCTGGAAGTCGGCGTCGATGAGCAGCACCGCATTGCCGCGCGCATGGTCGATGCCGGCCGACAGCGCCGCCTCCTTGCCGAAGTTGCGCGACAGCGCCAGGTAGCGCACCGGCAACTCCCGGGCCATGCGCAGCGCGATCTCGTGCGTGGCATCGCGGCTGCCGTCGTTGACGACGATCAGCTCATAGTCGGGCGTCAGCGTGCGCACTGTCGCATCGAGGGCGCGCAGAAAGGCTTCGAGATTGCCCTCCTCGTTGTGCGCGGGCACCACGCAACTGAGCCGCAGCGCGGCACGCGGCAGCGCCCCCATGGGAGCGGCTGGCGCGATGTCGGCATGCAATTCGGTCATAGGCCTCCATTGTCGGGTCTGGGCACCACGTCGAACACCGCATAGGCGTAGGGCTGTGCCTTGGGGAAACGCCAGCCGGAGCGCTGCACCGTGAGCACGCGCGGCTCCTGCGGCAGGCCCAGGCCGGCCAGCCAGCCACGCGCCTGGCGCTCGCAGTCCTGCGAACGCGCCGTCGGCCCTGGCGCGCCGGTGGCAGGGCCGCGCGGGCACAGCAGCAGCCCGTTCTGGCGCCGCCAGTCCAGCGGGGCCAGCACGCGCGCGTATTCGCTGTGCGGCAGGCCGGGCACGGTGCGCAGATGCGGCTGCGCATAAAAGGACAGCATGGCGTTCTCGGCCCAGTCGCCACCCACCCATTGCAGGGGCTGGCCCGGATGCCGCAGATTCCAGGACTGCACGATGGCCTGCGCCGCCTCGGCCGTGGGGCGGTAATAGTCCGAGCCGCTCTTGCGCGCATTGCCCCAGCCCACGGCCAGCCCGATCAGCGCCACCACCGCCAGGCTGGGCCACCAGGCCCGGCCCAGCGCGGCCAGCGCGGCGTCCGTCACCGCAGGCGCCTCGATGTCCAGGTTGCGCAGCCACAGCAGCACGAAGGCATAGCCTATGGGAATGGCCCAGGGCGTGGACAGCTCCACCACGCCGGCGATGCCGAAGGCCAGGGTCGCCAGCCAGGGCATGAGCGCCAGCCAGAACAGCACGTCCGCCCTGCCCTGCCAGGCCCAGCTGCGGCGCAGGAAACGCGCGCTCCAGCGCAGCCAGCCGCCGCCCTCGCGGCGCGCCTGCATGAAGCCATAGACCAGGCACACGGCCAGCCAGGCCGGCAGCCAGTAGAAGATGGGCGACAGCGCGAAGCGCAGCACATAGCCCCAGACCACCTGGCCGCCCCCCTGGTCCATGGCATAGCCCAGCGTCACCCAGTGGTGGTGGGCGATCCAGGCCACGTGCGGGGCCAGGGCCAGGCCAAAGGCCAGCAGGGCCAGGTAGGGCCGCGGCGTCCGCAGCCACTGCCGGCCGGCCGGCGCCAGAAAGATGGGCAGCAGAAAGCCCGCGAGAAAGACCCCGCTGTAGTACTTGCTGAGCATGCAGGCGGCCGAAACCACGCCCAGGGCCAGGCTGAAGGCCAGGCCGCGCAGGCCCTTTTCCTGCCAGCTCGCCAGCAGCAGCGCCGCGGCCCAGGGCCACAGCGACAGCAGCTGGCTGTTGGCATTGAACTTGCCCGCCAGCGTCGTATAGGGAAAGCTCCACAGCAGCAGGGCCGCGCCCAGCGGCGCCAGGCGCGCCAGCCCCAGGCGCCGGCCCAGCTCATACACGCCCCAGATGCCCACGCCCACGTTGGCATAGGACAGCAGGCGGTAGAAGCCATCGGTCTGCGGAAACACCATGAACCACAGCCCGACCACCCAGGCGAAGAACGGCGGATGCTTGTGCGTTCCCAGCTGGAGCGGCTGCGACCATGCATAGTTCTCCAGCATGTCGTTGTAGCCGTCCAGGTTGCCATTGGCCAGCCAGGACACCAGGGTCCAGGCCAGGCAGGCCAGGGTCACCATCCACAGCGTGCGTGCGCCTGGCATGGACGCGGGAAGCGAAGAAGAGGTCATGCGGCATGTCCGCTGCAGAAAAACATGGCCGGCATTGTAGAGAGCGCGCCACACCCCTGCGCCCACAGACAAGCGGACCGTGTTTTTCGACCTGTCGGCAGTTGACAGGCATGCACCAGCCACTTTCAGGTCATGAGGGCTACCGCACCCGAAAAGCTCAGAAAGGCCATCGCCGTGGAGACCAGGATGATGCGCGCCACCCGCCCGCCGTGGGCGCCGAAGCGCTCCGTGAGCAGCGATACGTTGCTGGCGCTGGGCAGCGCCGCGAGCAGCACCAGCACCACGAGCGTCTGGCCGTCCATCGCCATGCCCAGGGCCATGGCCGCGCGTGCGACGGCCCAGACCAGCAGCGGGTGAATGACCAGCTTCGCGAGGGCGATGGGCAGGTAGTCGCGCACGGCCACGCGCTCATGGCTGTTCATCTGCGAACGCGCCAGCACCGCGCCAATGGTGAACAGGGCCACGGGCGAGGCCGCGCCGGCCAGCATGGCCACCGTCCTGTCCAGGGGGCCGGGCAGGGTCCAGCCGGCCGCCGATGCCAGGCCGCCCAGCACGATGGACCAGGGCATGGGGTTGGAGGCCATGCCGGCCAGGGCCCTGCGCAGCGCCACCGCCACGCCATGCCCGCCGGACAGGCCCAGGCGCGAAAGGGCGATGCACAGCGAGGTGGTGACCACCATGTCGATGGCCATGGTGACGATGACCGGGCCCGCGGCGCGCTCGCCCAGCAGCGCCACCAGCATGGGCACGCCCATGAAGCCGGTGTTGGGAAAGGCCGCCACCAGGGCGCCGAAGGCCGCATCGTTCCAGCCCACGCGCCGCAGCGTGAGCGCCACGGTGCCGGCCACCATCAGCAGCGCGCACAGCAGGTAGACGGCGGTGACGCCCGCGTCCAGCAGCTGCGCTATCGGTGTCTGCGCGCCGAAGCGAAACAGCATGCAGGGCAGCGCGAAATACAGCACGAAGGCGTTGAGCCCCGGGATCGCCGCCTGCGGCAGCACGCCGCGCCAGGTGGCGGCGAAGCCGCAGGCCACGAGCGCGAAGAAGGGAAAGGTGATCAGCAGGACGGACAGCACCCCGGCGATTCTGGCAGCAAGCGCGCGCCAGGGCAGCCCCCCGCGCAACAGGCCGGGGCGGCCGGCAGGCGCATCACAAAGCCAGGGCCTTCTCCACCTCCTGGGCCTTGCGCCGGGCCAGGGCCAGGTTGGAGCGCGCCTTGTCGAGCACCACGTAGAAGAACACCCCCTCGTGCGCGGCCACGGGCCGGATGATGTGGTATTGGTGGCCCAGCGTGATCAGGATGTCGTCGATGGCATCGCGCAGGTTGAGCATGCGCATGGTCTTGAGCTTGGCGCGCACCACCTCGGTATTGCCGGCGGCCGCCAATTCCATGTCGATGCCCGCGCCCGCGCTGCCCATGAGCATGCCGCTGGTGCTGTCCACCAGCGCCGTGCACAGGGCGCCGTCGATGCCCATCAGATTGTCCAGAGAGTCTTGTATGGAAGCCATAGATCACCTTTGCAGAAAAAGGCCGGGTCCCGCGGGGATCGCGCCCACGGCCGGAATCTCAATTGCGCAGCCGCGCGGCGACCTCGCCCGCCGCCCAGAGCGCGCGGCCCAGCAGGGCCGTCTCGTCAATCACCATGCACAAGATGGCTGGGTGCTGTCCGCCCAGGCCCTGGAACAGCACCGTGCCCGATTCGGTCTCGAAGGTCAGGCGCCGGCATGACTGGTGGCCGATCTCGGTGGCCACGGCGCGGGCCATGGCCATCAGCGAACCCGCCATCGCGGCCAGGCGCTCCATGGGCAGTTCGCTGCCCATGCGCAGCGAGGCGATCTCAAAGCCGTCGGGCGTGCACAGCAAGGCGACATAGACACCGTCCACCGGTTTCACCACCCGGTCGAGCACATCGGCCGCGGCCTGGGACCAGTCCGCCGGGACCGGGTTGTTCGTGGGCATGTTCATATCTGTCTTTGCAAGGACAACAGGGAAACGAGCACGCTCAGCGCATCGAGCAGTTGCCCGCGCTCGCGGGGATCGGCGCAGACCACCGGCACCACCCCATGGCCCGCCTCGGCCATGGCCGTGCAGAAGGCTTCGATGCGCTGGTCGCTGCAGGGGCGGCAGCTCAGCACGATGGCGGCCGGCTCGGCCTCCAGCTGCGCGATCTCGCCCAGCCGCTGCGCCGCGTAATGCACCGCGGCCGGATCATTGAGGTCGACCATGAGCAGCACGCCCGCGCAGGCCTGCAGCACCCATTGCCGCACGAACTGGAAGCGGTCCTGCCCGGGACTGCCCACGAGCTGCAGGCGCTCCCCCTCGCCCAGGTCGATCTCGCCGAACTCCGCGCCCACGGTGGTGAACGCCTTGCCATGGGCGGCGCGGTCGAGATTGGGCACGTCGGAGCCGGCCAGCAGATGCCCGCACAGGCTGCGCAGCGCCGTGGTCTTGCCAATGCCCATGGGCCCGATGAAGCCGACCCGCACCAGCCGCTCGTCCGGCGCCTCATGCAGCCGGCCGCTCATGCCGCGCCTCCGCGGCGGATCCAGCCTGCCAGCTTCTGCACCCAGTGCCGGGTGAGGGGCGCGCCGCCGGCGGCGCCCGTTGTGCCGGAGCGCCGCACAGGCAAGGCCGGCGCCCCGTGGGCAGCCTGGCTGCAGTGCAAGAGGCTGCGCAGCCTGGGATGCATCAGCAATTGCGCCAGATCTTCGGGCTCCATGCCGCTGTGCTCGCACAAGGCCGGCACATCCACCGCCCCCCGGCACAGCATGGCCAGCGCACGCAGGCATTCGGCGCGATTCCAGGGCGCGGGCAGGGCCACCCATGCGCCAAGCTGGAAGCGGTAGCCACAATCCCGGCCCCGCAGGCGCAGATCCTCCAGGGCAGTATCCAGCACCTGCGAAGTCATCACCTGCTGGCGCACCCGCCAGTCCATGAGGAACACGGCCGCCCGATCCAGCATGTCGATCAGGTCGGACAGCGTGAAATCCACATCGAGGTAAGTGGCCCAGCGTTGCTGCGAACGCCCCAGGTGCTGCCCCTGGGGTATGCCTCCCACATAGACCACGCAAGGCGTCCACACGGCGGCCTCGGGCGCCGGCAGGCTGCCGTCCACCACAAGCACCTGGGCGCTCACCAGCGGAACCCTGCGCCACGCCTTCAGCGATTTGCGTGCCGCCACGCCAAACAGGTCTTCGAAACGCTGCTTCAGCGCAGGGGACCATAGCTCCGCAGCCAGTCCAATCTCGTCCTTCGTCTGAGCCATGGTGATTTCTTCGCAGGTGTATCAAATAGTTAGGAACAATCGATCAAAACATTCCATTACAAATACTATATCTTTACGATAGTTTTTTCACATGAAAGCTTGCGATACATTGTGAATTTTCATGTTCCTCGTTGTCCGCGCCACAGGCGGCCAGGGCCGCGGCGGGCGCCGCGCCATGCGGCCGCGGACCGCGCAGGGTCCCCTGGGACCGCATCGGCTCCCGCCAGGCAGGAACACGGCGGATGCCGCAGCAGCCACGGGACATTGCCGGCCCGCCTTCGCTGGCGGCGGCGAAGCGGTATGCTCCCGCTTCCGCTTTTCCAACCGCTCCCGGTCACCCGCATCCATGTCCGCAGGACTCAATCTGGCCCAGCTCCAGGCCGTCCACTACACCGAAGGCCCCTGCCTGGTCCTGGCAGGGGCGGGCTCGGGCAAGACGCGCGTGATCACGCACAAGATCGGGCGGCTGATCGAGACGGGCATGGCACCGCGCCGTATCGCGGCCATCACCTTCACGAACAAGGCGGCCGCCGAAATGCGCGAGCGCGCCGCCGGCCTGATCGGCCGCCAGGCCAAGGATGTGCTGGTGTGCACCTTCCACGCGCTGGGCGTGCGCATGGTGCGCGAGGACGGCCATGTCCTGGGACTCAAGCCGCAGTTCAGCATCCTGGACGCCGACGATGTGACCGGCATCCTCAAGGACTGCGCGGGCGGCACCACCGACCTGGCCACGGCGCGCCAGTGGCAGTGGACCATCAGCAACTGGAAGAACGCCGGCTGGGACAGCAGGAAGGCCCTGGCCATGGCCCGGGACGACCACGAGCGCAGCACGGCGCTGATCATGCAGCGCTACGAGGAACGGCTGACGGCCTACCAGAGCGTGGACTTCGACGACCTGATCGGCATGCCCATGCGCCTGCTCAGGAACCATGCCGAGGTGCGCGAGAAATGGCAGCGCCTGCTGGGCCATGTGCTGGTGGACGAGTACCAGGACACCAATGCCACGCAGTACGAACTGCTCAAGCTGCTGGTGGGCAGCCGCGCCCACTTCACGGCCGTGGGCGACGACGACCAGAGCATCTACGGCTGGCGCGGCGCCACGCTGGACAACCTCAAGAAGCTGCCGCTGGAATTTCCCCAGCTCAAGGTCATCAAGCTGGAGCAGAACTACCGCTCGACCTCGGCCATCCTGCGCGCGGCCAACAACGTCATCCAGCCCAACCCCAAGCTCTACCCCAAGACGCTGTTCTCCGAGCTGGGCGAGGGCGAGCCGGTGCGCATCGTGGACTGCGACACCGAGGAGCACGAGGCCGAGCGCGCCGTGGCCCGCATCCAGAGCCTGCGCGCGGCCAGCAACCCGCCGCCGGACTGGAAGGACTTCGCCATCCTCTACCGCGCCAACCACCAGGCCAAGCCCTTCGAGAAGGCCTTGCGCAAGGCCAGCATCCCCTACAAGGTCTCGGGCGGCACCAGCTTCTTCGACCGCGCCGAGATCAAGGACCTGTGCGCCTGGTTCAGGCTGTGGATCAACAACGACGACGACCCGGCCTTCCTGCGCGCCATCGGCACGCCCAGGCGCGGCATCGGCCACACCACGCTGGGCAAGCTGGGCGAGTTCTCGTCCCAGCACAAGCTCAGCATGTTCGGCGCCCTGTTCTCCCACATGCTGGAGGCCGCCCTGCCCAAGAAGGCCCACGACGGCCTGCTGGAGTTCGGCCGCTACATCAACGACCTCGAATACCGTGCGCGCCACACGCTGGGCGCCGAGCAGTCGCGCGGCTTCATGCTCGACTGGCTCAAGGAGATCGGCTACGAGCAGTACCTCTACGACAGCGAGGACAGCGAGTCCGTCGCCGCCGCGCGCTGGAGCAACGTGCTGGAGTTCTGCGACTGGATGGCCCAGCGCGCGGGCGGCCAGATCGAGGACGCGGCGGGCACCACCACGCAGACCGAGGTCAAGAGCCTGCTCGATGTCGCGCGCAACATCGCCCTGCTGTCCACCATCAGCGAGCGCGAGAAGGAGCAGGACATGGTCATCCTGTCCACGCTGCACGCCTCCAAGGGCCTGGAGTGGCCGCATGTGATGCTGGTCGGCGTCACCGAGGGCATGCTGCCCTTCAAGCTCGACGACGACGACGGCCGCCAGCAAAAGGTCAGCGACGAGACCGCCCAGCGCCTGCAGGAGGAGCGCCGCCTCATGTACGTGGGCATCACGCGCGCGCGCCGCACCCTGGCGGTCAGCTGGACCAAGCGCCGCAAGAAGGGCCGCGAGATGGTCGCCACCCAGCCCAGCCGCTTCATCAAGGAAATGGGCCTGGACGCCGCCACCTCGCGCGAGGACCCGCGCGAGAAGCTGCGCCAGCTACGCGCCGAGTTCGCGCGCAAGGCCCAGCAGCCGGCGCCCGGCGGGGCCTGACGCCCCAGGCCCCGCCACCCGAGGGAACTTGCACATGCCTCTTCGACCGATGAACCGCCACAGAAGATTGCCCCGCCACAGATTGCCCCGCCTGATGCTGATGCTGCTGATCGGCTCCAGCGCCTGCCTCATGGCAACACAGGCCCAGCCCTGCGCGGACGATGGCCCCATGCAGGACAGCCAGCTGCTGGGCCAGTGGACCGGCACCATAGAGGGCCAGGCCGGCACCGTGCAGCTGCAGCTCGGCCCGCACCCGCAGTGGAAAGGCACGGTCAAGGGAACGATAGAGCGCCACGGCAGCGAGGGGGCCAGGCGCCCCATGGTCGGAGACGTGGACGACGGCACAGTCACCCTCGAGGAAAGCGAGGACGGCCAACGCATCAGCGCCACCTGGCTGGGCACCGTCGTCGAGGGCAGCTGCGCACGCGAAATCCGCGGCGACTACCTCGAAGGAGAGGACGCCGGGCCCAAGCCTTTCGTGCTGCGCAAGCTCGGCCCCTGAAACGCAATTTCCGGAACCATCGGACATAGGCAATGATGAATCCAACACACCTGGACCGACGCCGGCGCCTGCCCGGCCCACGCAACCCTTTGCAATGGACGCTGGCCCTGGCGCTGGGCACCGGCCCCTGGCTGGCCGCGCAGGCCCAGGCCCGCACGGCCCCGCCCATGGGGGAGGACGCCTGGCGCCAGTGCGCCGCGACCACGGACAACCAGTCCCGGCTGGCCTGCTTCGACACCTGGGCGCAGCAGCAGCAGCCGCTCACGCCGCCGCCCGCCACAGGCTGGAGCGCACCTGCGGCCAGCGCCCTGTCGACACCAGACGCCACGGCGGCAGCGCCCTCGCCGGCGGGCGACAGCGGCCTGGGGCTGGCCCTGCCCGCCACCCCGACCAACGGCGGCTGCCGCGATCCGCGCTACAGCGAACTGTCGCGCTACTACGAGCTCGAACCCGGCAGCGACTGCGGCACCTTCAGCTTCCGTGGCTACCGGCCCATGTCCGTGTCCGTGGTGACAGCCGACCAGGTCAACCGGCAGCCTTCGTCGCCGGGCAAGCAGGCCTCGCAGTACCAGCCCTACAAGTCTGAGGAAATGCGCGTGCAGCTGTCCGTGCGCACCAAGATCGCCCAGGGCCTGCTGACCGACAGCACCTCGGCGGGCAAGGACTCGCTGTGGGTGGGCTACACCCAGCAGTCCTACTGGCAGCTGTTCAGCCCCGCCATTTCGCGGCCCTTCCGCAACACGGACCACGAGCCCGAAATCTTCTACGTCTATCCCACCGACTTCCAGCTGCCCTTCGGCTGGCGCTGGCGCTACAGCGGCATCGGCCTGGCGCACCAGTCCAACGGCCAGAGCGATCCGCTGTCGCGCAGCTGGAACCGCTGGTACCTGATGACCGGCTTCGAGCTGGGCAACCGCTGGCAGCTGCATGCCAAGGCGTGGCAGCGCATCCGCGAAAGCGCGGCCAACGACGACAACCCGCGCATCCAGGACTACCTGGGCCGCGGCGAGATCCGCCTGGGCTGGAACATCAACCCGCAGAACTACCTGGGCGTGACGGCGCGCGGCTCGCTGGGCCAGGGCCGCGGCTCCGGGCGCATCGAATGGCTGCGCACCCTAGGCGAAGGATGGAACGGTGGCAAGAGCAATTTGCGCCTGCATGTCCAGCTTTTCAGCGGATACGGTGACAGCCTGATCGATTACAACTACAAGCGCACCGTGCTCAGCGTGGGCTTCAGCCTTCTGGACTTCTAGAAGGCGCGGCCCCGGGGGGCGGCTGCATCGCTTCTCGTTGACGGCGCCCAGGGCGTCGGGCGCCGGCATTGCCAGCGCCGAGGCCGATGCGTCAGAATGCACCGATGCCCGGCTGCGGCCGGGCCAAGCCCCATCACGAGCCCCAAGGACCGCCATGGATCTCCAATACCAGCTCAAGGCCGGCAGCTACTGCCTGTACGACATGCGCGAGACGCCCAGCGCCATCACGGGCGAGCGCCGCTGCAGGCTCAGGACCGAGCTGGTCGCCATCGCCTTCGACCTCGTGACCGGCCAGGTCCACGAGCACGGCTCGCCCACGCGCATCCACGCCTGGGCGCTGTGCAAGCGGCGCCGGCTGCGCGCCGCAGGGGACTGGGAGCAGGCCGACAGCATCGTCGTCGTCTCAGGCCCGCTGCCCGTGGACGAGATCAACAAATGCCTGGGCATCCGCGGCTACTGCCGGCGCATGTTCCAGCGTCTGGCCACCCTGCCGCACGGCAAGCTGCAGCCCCACGGCCATGCCGGCCGCCAGCACCGCCGCGCCGCCTGAGCGCGGCACGCCTCATTCGGGCAACTCGGCGGCAAGCGCCTGCGGCTCCTCGTCGGCCAGGGGCTCGGCGTGCTTGACGATGGTCACCGGCACGGGGCTGTTGCGTGTCACCTCGCGCGAGACCGATCCGATCAGCGCCCGGCGCAGGCCGCCCTGGCCCAGGGCGCCGATGATGATGTGCTCGCAGCCCGTGTTTTCGGCGATGTCGATCAGCGTGGCCGCCGGCTCGCCCAGGCCGATCTCCACTTCATGGGAAATGCCGGCCGCCCGCACCAGCGCGACGGCGGCCTCGGTCAGGTGCTTGCCGGCCTCGACGCTGGCGGCGGCAATCATGTCCGAATCCTGGGTGGCCAGCTCGAACAGCGATGCCTCCTGCTGCACATGGGCCAGCACGAAATGGGCCTGCAGGCCGCGGCGGACCAGGGAGATCGCATGGTGCACGGCATCCAGCGAGGGCTCGGAGCCATCGACGGCAATCATGATCTTCAGCATAGGAACCTCCTTTTCCGGCAATGTCCCAGTGTAGACCGCGGCAGCGCCAAGCCGGACACGGACAGGGGGCAGCCGATGGCGTCCGACACGCACAGGCGGCCATCTGGGACAATGGCGGGCTATGCTGCAATTCGACCTGCTCAAGACCGATCCCTCCAGCCACGCGCGCCGCGGCCAGCTCACGCTCAACCATGGCGTGGTGCAGACCCCCATCTTCATGCCGGTGGGCACCTACGGCACCGTCAAGGGCGTGATGCCGCGCAGCCTCGAGGAGATGGGCGCGCAGATCATCCTGGGCAACACCTTCCACCTGTGGATGCGCCCGGGCCTGGACATCATGCAGGGCTTCGGCGGCCTGCACGGCTTCGAGAAGTGGAACAAGCCCATCCTTACCGACTCGGGGGGCTTCCAGGTCTGGAGCCTGGGCGCCATGCGCAAGATCACCGAGGAGGGCGTGCACTTCGCCAGCCCCGTCAACGGCGACAAGCTGTTCATGTCGCCCGAGGTCAGCATGCAGATCCAGACGATCCTGAACTCGGACATCGTCATGCAGCTCGACGAATGCACGCCCTACGAGACCAACGGCCACAAGACCACCGAGGCCGAGGCGCGCAAGAGCATGGAGATGAGCCGCCGCTGGGCCAGGCGCTCGCGCGACGAATTCGAGCGCCTGGGCAACCCCAACGCGCTGTTCGGCATCGTGCAGGGCGGCATGTACGAGAACCTGCGCGAGGAATCGCTGCAGGCGCTGGTCGAGATGGACTTTCCCGGCTATGCCATCGGCGGCGTGTCGGTGGGCGAGCCCAAGGACGAGATGCTGGCCATCATGGCCCACACCCCCCACCGCCTGCCGGCCCACAAGCCGCGCTACCTGATGGGCGTGGGCACGCCCGAGGACCTGGTGCAGGGCGTGGCCGACGGCGTGGACATGTTCGACTGCGTGATGCCCACGCGCAATGCGCGCAACGGCACCATCTTCACGCGCTACGGCGACCTCAAGATCCGCAATGCCCGCCACAAGAGCGACCACCAGCCGCTGGACCCCAGCTGCACCTGCCACGCCTGCGCCGGCGCCAGCGGCGTGAGCTGGGAGCAAGGCGGGCGCGACGGCTTCTCGCGCGCCTACCTGCACCACCTGGACCGCTGCGGCGAGATGCTGGGCCCCATGCTGACCACCATCCACAACCTGCACTACTACCTGAACCTGATGCAGGAAGTGCGCCATGCGCTGGAGGCAGGCAGCTTCGGCGCGTTCCGCGCACGCTTCAAGGCCGAGCGCGCACGCGGCGTCTGAGCCGGCGGGGTCCGGGCGGGCGGCCGTTCAGTGCCGGCACGGCAGGCCGTCGGCGCCATCGAGGACCACGCGATTGCGGCCTGCGGCCTTGCCGCTGTACATGGCCGCATCGGCGCGTGCAATCGTCGCCTCGGCGGACTCCCCGGGGCGGTACTGTGCAGCGCCGAACGTGGCCGTGACCTGCGCATCGACGCCCGCCGTCACGGCCCAGTCCGAGCGGGCGATGTGCTGGCGCAGGCGCTCCAGCAGTTCGCCGGCCTGCTCCAGGCGGGTGTCGGGCAGCACCAGCAGGAACTCCTCCCCGCCATAGCGGCCTACGGCATCGCCGGCACGCAGCCGGGGCGCCAGCAGCACGCCGAAGGCCCGCAGCACCCGGTCGCCACCGTCATGGCCGAAGCTGTCGTTGATCTGCTTGAAATGGTCGATGTCGAGCAGGGCCACGCACAAGGGGCTGCCACTGCGCTTTGCCACCGCACAGCAATGGTGCAGCCGCTCCATCACGCCGCGGCGGTTGGCCAGCCCCGTCACCTCGTCCTGCCGCACCAGGGCCTCGATCTGGGCCAGCGCCAGGGCCAGCTTCTCATTGGTGACCCCGAGCCGGTACTGCATGCTGCGAAAGAACGTGACCAGCACGCTGCAACGTGCCACCGCCCCCAGCACCACGCCGATGGCCAGCGCCTGGCCCAGGGGCGAATCCGTGGTCATGCGCATCTGCGCGCCCTGCCACCAGATGATGAAGGCCGCAGCGAGCACCGCGGCCACCCAGGTCAGCAGGAACGTCTTGCGGCTGCGCGCCAGAAAGCCGTCGGTGCTGAAGGCGATCAGCATCACGAAGGCCTGGAACGCCACCTGCGGAGCCGCGGCCAGCAGGCCCAGCACCCCGGCGATGGAAATCAGCTGGTGCATGAGAAACATGCCCGGATCGCGCCGCGTGTGGCACCAGCCGCTGGCATAGGCCCAGGTGATGAAGCCCATGCCGCCACCCAGCCACAGGCCGTAGCCGACCACGGCCGGCCAGGGAGCCAGGCCCGCCCAGGCATGGCCGGCGAACAGGAGCAGGGCATACAGATGGCTGAACAGAACGGCCCGGTGCAGCTGCCAGGTGCGGCGGCGCCAGCGCTTCAGATGCTCGGCCTCGTCCACCACGGGAGAAGACGGCGTCGTGCCCCACAGGAGCCGGTCAGGAAAACTCCGGGAAGGACGGGAAGGGACAGGCATGGGCGAAAAGTGCGAAGCCGGTGACTCCGTTCATGGCTGCCCATTGTGACCGGATCGGGCCTGTTGCGGTATAGGGCCGTTGACCCGGATCAAGTCTGGCGCGGCGGCTTGACGTCTTCGGCGATCACGATCTGGTTGCGCCCGCCGGAGCGCCCCCGCATCAGGGCCATTTCGGCGCGCTGAACCAGCCTTTCCGAGGTTTCCCCGGCCTGGAACTCGGCCACGGCCAGCGTCAGCGTCAGCACGTCCTCGCGCCGCTCCTGCAGCGGCGTTTCGCCCCAATGGCGCTGGCGCACGCCTTCGCGCACGCGCTGCAAGGCCCAGACCGCCTGCACCGACGCGGTATCGGGCATCACCAGCATGAAGGTATCGTTGCGGTAGCGCCCTATGCCATCGACCGCGCGCAAATGGGTGATCAGCAGCCCGCTGAGCATGAGCAGCACGCGGTCCTGCAGCGAAGGCCCGTTGGGCATCCGTGCGGCGCCGGCCTTCTCCACCCAGGGATCGAGTTCGAGCAGCACCACGCAAAAAGGCTCCGGCTTGCGCGCATGGCGCTCGCGCAGCTCGTCCACCGTGTCCATGAGGCGCGCAAAACTGGAGACGCCCGTCAGCGCATCGCGCCCCGTCGGGGCCTGCAGCAGGCCCACGCGGGTCTGCAGCTGCTGCACATCCTCGGCCAGGCTCTCGCATTGCTGCACCAGCCGTGCCAGCTCCGTGCCATGGCTGCGCCGCAGCCGGCCCAGCGCCTGCCACATGGCCATGCCCTGGACAGCCAGCGGCCACAGCAGGCTGGCCAGCCACAGCAGGCGCACGAACACGGACCCCGCAGTCCATTGCGGCATCGGCCGGGCCACCACCACGGACGCCATCACGGCCAGCATGGCGCACAGCAGCGCCATCTGGCCCGCGGGCAGGTGCAGGCCGTTGCCATGCTCGTCATCCCAGAACAGCCAGGCGGTGGCGCCCAGCCACAGCAGCGCGGCGGCCCAGGCCAGCGCCGGCTGCCATGCGGCCAGCAGCAGCGCCGCCAGCGCCTGCACCCAGCCATGGCCGCGCAGCCCATCCGTCAGGCGCAATGAACGCGCCCGGCTGTGCCAGGCCCACACCGCCGTGGCCAGCCCGGACGCGGCGGCATAGGCCGCCCAGGCCTTCCATGCAGCGGCCCCCGCCGCCACATGGCCTGCCAGCAGCAAGGCGCCCACGGCCCAGGCCAGCACCGGCAGAAGGCGCCAGCCGCTCCCGCCAACGGGCGCGGCAGCCGCAACGGACTCCTTGTTTCCAGGATCGGGCATCGGGCGTGGCATGGCTTTCTCGCGGGGTGCAGGCGTGCCTGCATCGATGGACATGGGCCCGCGCCGGACCCATGGGCCACGGCGCTCAGGCCATGGTGTACCACAAGTCGTTACAAGTCGCCGTCAGCCACCGCCGCTGCCGCAGCAAGCGGCTGCGCGCCGGTGCGCGCGGGCGTGCCACAGGCATGGCAAAAGCGCGAGAAGGCGCTCTTGCGCGTGCTGCATTGGCTGCAATGGTCGAACAGGCCTATGCCGCAATGCGGGCAGAAATCAATGCTGCCGTCCTTGAGGTCCACCGAACGCTCACAGCCGGGGCAGACGCCCTTGGCCAGGCGCGCCAGGGCCACGTCGTAGCCCAGTTCCTTGCGGCGCTGGGTTTCGGGCAGCGCCTCCTGCCGCCTCTGGCGCTCCAGGTAGCGGTTCAGCCCCAGGATGGCCGCACGCCCCAGCAGCACCGTGACCACGATGCCCACCACGTAGCGCACATAGCCGCCGTAATCGGGCAGATAGGGGACCAGCTCGACAAAGAAGGCGAACAGCGCGAAGAAGATGAAGCCCCAGACAAAGGGCCACCAGGTGCTTTTGCGCTGCCGTGCAAAGAGCCAGCCGGCCACCGCCAGCAGCGGCAGGGTCAGTGCCAGCCGGTAAAGGAAGACGCGCAGCTCGATGGCGCGCATCTCGGCGCGCCAGGCATCCATGGCGCCTTCGCGCAACGCCTGCCAGCGGCGGTTGGCCTCGTCCAGGCGCTGGCGCGCCTGCAGGCTGGTGTCCTGCAACTGCTCCACGGCCGCCCGCGCGGCGCTTTCCTCCTGCTTGATGGCGTCCAGCGCACGGGTGCGTGCCATCAGTTCCGTGTCCTGGTCCGGCCTGGCCGTGGCGCTGCGCGTGGCCACCCAGTTGTCGAAGGTCTCGCGCGCCGCCCGGTAGCGCGCCTGTGCCGCCCGGTACTTCAGCCGGGCATTCTCCAGCGCCGTCTCGGCCTTGTCGTGTTCGGCATCGGCGGCCTTGATCTGGGCCTTCACGGGATCTGCCGCAGCCGGCGCGATGAAGTCCTCCACGGTGCGCGGCGATTCCACCTGCGGAAGATCACCGACGACAAGGCCGCCCAGGCCGATCAGAAAGGACGCGAAGATCACCGCCACCAGCCACAGGCCGCGGCGGAACCATTTCTCGGGCAGACGCAAGGCCTTGCTCATGGAATGACTCCTGTTTCAATGCCCTGCGACACCCCGGGGGCCGCAGGTGGTTTCGCGGGAGCTCAGGGCAGCTTGCGCACCGGGCCCGCCAGCTGGCTGCGCTGCAGCCACTGCATCACGGACTCGACGGTCACCGTCTCGATGCGGCTGGCATAGCGCTTGTCGTTGGGATGGTCGTCGAAGGCGATGTTGGCCGCCGTCATGCGCCCCCCCAGGCGTGTCAGTGCGCGTATGGTCAGCACGCCCGGCTCGTAGCCCTTGAACTGCAGCCACGCCTGGGCCTGCTCGCGGCGCTGCACCGTGGCCGGCTCCATTGCCGCCGCCAGCGTCTCGACCGCCCACTGGTTGGACTGCTGGTAGCGCTGGCCCCAGGCATAGCTGACCATGCTGTAGCGCTCGTGCTGCAGCCGCAGCACCGTCTGCGGCTGGGTCAGGAAGGCCCACAGCGCCTGCTGCACGGCCGGCGTGGGGACCTGGATGCCTGCCTCGTGGCGCCACAGGTCATCCATGAAAAACTCCCCCAGGCCCTGGCGGTAGACATGGCCGCCGGCCGTGCCGCATTCGTTGAGCTTGTGCGCCACGCGCCACAGGCCTTGCGGCGTGCGGTAGGCCCAGCCGAAGTGCGAGTAGACCAGCCCGTACTTGCCCAGATCCTGGCCCACGCGCGCCAGCAGCACGACGCGGGTGCCGTTCGCCGCATGCTCGGCCTCCAGCGCCTGGGCGGTGCGTTGCGCCAGATCCAGGCCCTTTTGCAGGGCCTCGGGCGTCAGCGGCCTGTCCTCGCAGCTGCGTCCCGCATGGGCCGTGCCCAGGGCCAGGGCCAGCAGCAGCCCCAGGCCTGCCGCGCGGTGGAAACCTCGATGAAAAGAATGCATGGCCGGGCTCACAGTCGTTCGTTGTACAGCAGGGCCTTGCCGATCTCGTTCGGGATGAAGGCCAGCACCTTGCCAGCGACCGAGATGATGGCGCCCGCGCCGATCACGCTGCAGGTGGCCACGGTGCCCACCGCATAGGCGGATGCGGAAGCGCCCCGGCCGGCGATCTCCACGCTGACCTGGGCGCCGTCGGACGCACGCTCCAGCAGATAGACGGTGCCCGTGGCCGACGCCTGCACGGCCTTCACGGTCAGCACCGCGCCGCCGACCGACAGGGCCGCGGGCACCGCCACCACGGCGCCCGCGGCCGTCGAGGCCACCGAAGCCGTGCCCACCACCGAGGCCACGGGCAGCAGCGACAGCGCGACCGAAGCCTCGCTCTGGGCATGGGCCGGCGCCGTGGCCGCCGCGGCCCACAGCAGGCCGGACACCAGCAGGGAGCGGGCCAGGCGGCCGGAAGAAAGAAGGGGGTTCATCATGGACTCCTCGGGATGCGGCCCGCCACGCCCTGCAAACGGCAGGACGGGCCGGGAAAAACATGGGAATGCCGGCCGCAACCGGCCGCACGGATCAATCGGCGCTGGCGTCCAGGGCCGGCTGCGCGGCCTCGCGGCGGCCCTGCAGGCGGGCCTGGGCCATGTCGGCCTCGTGGCGGTCGCGCAGCATCTTGGCCAGCGTGAAGGCGGTGGTGATCAGATACAGCCAGCTCACGCCCAGGAAGGCCTTGTAGGTCAAGTTGATATCCATGCTCAACAGGCCCCAGCCCGTCAGCGCCATGGACACGGCAAAGCCGCCCCAGACCACCAGCTTCCACAAGGGGGTGTCGCCGGCCGCGGGGCGGCTGCCCTCGTTGTCACGCACGAACTTGGCCAGCACGAAGGCGGCCGAGAGGCAGAACACATAGCCCATCACCATGAAGGCCCGTTCCAGCTGCTCGCCCGGCAGCCAGGCCAGGCCGACGCCGCACAGGAACACCGCAATGCCGAACGATATCCAGACCTGAAGCTGCCAGGCACGGGTATCACGCTGAATGATGATGGGAGAGGTAGACATTTGCCGCAGTGCCCTGTGGGGCGTTGGTTGAACACGGAACGCATGGTGCCCGGATGCAGGCCCTGTGTCAGCACTGAAACGCCACAGTGGCCGGACACCGGCCGGAAAGTATCTCCAGAAGATACTTTTCCGGAAAAACGCTGGCTGCGGGACAGCACACTAGGACACGGCCAGCAGCTGCGCCACGCGCTCGCGCAGCAGCGCGGGCTGCACTTCGGACGGAGCCAGGGGCGGGCCCACGTTCAGTCCCACGCGGTTGAACAGGCCGCGCCGGAAGGGCCGCACCATGGCGCCGCCCTGCTCGATGCGGCTGAAGTACGAACCCCAGAGATTGGTCAGCGCCATGGGGACCACGGGCACCTGCAGGCCCTCGGCCTGGGCACGCTCGGCGATCTTCATGATGCCGCCCTTGAACTCCTGCAGCTGGCCATCGCGCGTGATGCCGCCCTCCGGAAAGATGGCCAGCAGGTCCCCTTCGCGCAGCACCTGGGCGGCGCGCTCGAACGCGGCCTCGTAGGTGGCCGCATCCTCCTTGTGGGGCGCCACGGGAATCGCCTTGGCCAGGCGGAACAGCCATCCCAGCACGGGCACGCGGAAGATGCGGTGGTCCATCAGGAAATAGATGGGCCGGGGGCTGGCGGCCATGAGCAGCACCGCGTCGACGAAGCTCACATGGTTGCAGGCCAGGATGGCCGCGCCCGTGGCCGGAATATGCCCGTCGCCCCGGACCTTGAAGCGGTAGACGAAGCGCGAGGCCACCCAGGCCACGAAGCGCAGCAGGTACTCGGGCACCAGCAGGAAGATGTAGGCGGCCACGACGGCATTGGCGATGCCGGTGAACAGGAACACCTGGGGGATGCTGAAGCCCGCCGCGAGCAAGGCGCCGGCCAGCACGCTGGAGGCGATCATGAACAGGGCGTTGAGGATGTTGTTGGCCGCGATGATGCGTGCGCGGTGCGTGGGCTGGCTGCGCATCTGGATCAGCGCGTACATGGGCACGCTGTAGATGCCGGCCGACAGGGCCAGCAGCCCCAGGTCGGCCATCACGCGCCAGTGCGCGGGCCGGGCGAAGAAGGCGCCCACGCCCATCAGCTCGGAAGGCGGCAGGGCCCGCGCGGCGAAGAACAGGTCCACGGCGAACACGCTCATGCCGATGGCGCCCAGCGGCACCAGGCCGATCTCCACATGGCGGCGGCTGAACACCTCGCACAGCAGCGAGCCGATGCCGATGCCCACGGAAAACACCACCAGCAGCAGCGAGGCCACATGCTCGTCCCCGTGCAGCACCTCCTTGGCGAAGCTGGGGAACTGGGCCAGGAACACGGCGCCGAAGAACCACATCCAGCTGATGCCCAGCAGCGAGCGGAACACCACGGGCTGCCCGTGGGCCAGGCGCAGGTTGCGCCAAGTCTCGGAAAACGGGTTCCAGTTGATGACCAGGTGCGGATCGGTGGCCGGCGCATTGGGAATGAACTGCGCGCACAGGCGCCCGATCACCGCCAGCGCCAGGCAGGCCACGGCCACCTGCAGATGGCCGACCTCGGGCACGGCCACCAGCAGGCCGCCGGCCACATTGCCCAGCAAGATGGCGACGAAGGTGCCCATCTCCACCATGCCGTTGCCGCCCGTCAGCTCGCGCTCGTCCAGCACCTGGGGCAGGTAGGCGAACTTGACGGGTCCGAACAGCGTGGAATGCACGCCCATGAGGAACACGCAGCCCAGCAGCACCGGCACCTGGGCCTGCACGAAGCCCCAGGCCGCCAGCGCCATGATGGCGATCTCCAGGTTCTTGACCAGGCGGAACATGCGCGTCTTGTCCCACTTGTCCGTCAACTGCCCCGAGGTCGCGGAAAACAGCAGGAAGGGCAGGATGAACAAGGCCCCGATCGCCAGCCCCGCCAGCGAAGGCGGCAGCCAGGAGACACTGAGCTGGTAGGTCACCATCACGGTGAGCGCGAACTTGAACAGGTTGTCGTTGGCCGCGCCCGAGAACTGGGTCCAGAAGAACGGCGCGAAGCGCCGCTGGCCCAGCAGGGCGAACTGGTTGGGGTGCTCTTGCGCGGCCGATGCCACCGCCTGGCTCGCAGGCGGGCTGCCGGTCTCTTGCTGGTACATCTTGTCGTCCCTCAACGGTTGCAGGCACCGCCGCGCAGGCGGGCATGGGCGCACATTGTGCCTTCAGTGGCCGGCCGCAGCGCGGCCAGGACGGGCCAGGCCGCGGCGGCAGCCAGCACATGCTTGAGGCTGTGGCCGGAGACCAGGCCCGCGGTCGCCTCGAACACCGCGCCATCGCCCCACTCCAGCAGCTTGGCCGCGCCATACCAGGCGATCACCGCGCCCAGCCGCAGCGCCAGCGCGCCATGGCGCGGCGCCACGCAGGCCAGCACCAGGATGGCCAGCATGCCGCCGCCCTGCACCAGCGCCCAGGGCAGCAGGTTGCCGCCGTACCGCCACACCAGCACCGAGGCCACGGCCGCGGCCAGCAGGGACGCCGCCGCGCGCAGGGCCACGCGGTCGGCGATGCGCGAGTGCAGCGCCAGCCCCAGCATGCCCGCGAAGGCGATGGACATGCCCAGCCGGTCCCAGGCCAGCGTGGCATCGTCGGGCGCCCAGTGGTAGAGGGACGAGCCGATGGCCGAGCAGGCCAGGCCCGTGAAGAACAGCGCGGCCAGCCGGCGTGGCGCGGGCGCGAGCGCCTGCGCTCCCGCGCCCAGAAGCAGGCGCGCCCCGGCCACGGCCGCCCAGGCGAAGCCCAGGTTGCTGAGCACATCCAGCGCATGGGGCAGCGGCCCCCAGGCGCGCTGGTCGGCAAAGCCGTGGAAGTCCTGCGGCTGCGGCAGGCCGGGGCCGAGCAGCGCGGCCAGCAGCAGCAAGGCGGCGCCCCATTGCATGGCGCGCAGGGCGGTGGCGGGTGAGATCAAGGCGGATGGCATGGGAGGCTCCCGGTGGAAAGATGGAGCGCAGTGTGGCCAGCGCCCTGCCAGCCAGGCATCGCTTTTCTGCACCCGATGCGCCGCGCGGCACCGCCGGTATCGATAATCGCTACCCATGAGCACCACCGCCGACCTCGTCATCGCCCTCAAGAAGGAACTCAAGGCCGCCCAGATGACCTATGCCGACCTGGCCCGGGCGCTGGACATGGCCGAGTCCAGCGTCAAGCGCATGCTGGCCAAGGGCGACATGCCGCTGTCGCGCATCGATGCCATCTGCCGCGCGCTGAGCCTGGACTTCGCCGACCTGGCGCGCCGCGTGGCCGACAGCCAGCCCCTGCTGCAGGAGATGACGCCCGAGCAGGAAAACGCCGTGGTCGCCGACCGCAAGCTGCTGCTCATGGCCATCTGCGTGCTGAGCCAGTGGACGCTGGAGCAGATCGTCGCCACCTACCGGGTCAGCGAGGCGGAGGGCATCGGCTACCTGGCGCAGCTCGACCGCATCGGCATCATCGAGCTGCGCCCCGGCAACCGCTACCGGCTGCGCCTGGCCAAGACCTTCCGCTGGCGCGCGCGCGGCCCGGTGATGGACTACTTCCGCGAGAACGCCGTGCTCGACTATTTCGGCGGCGGCTTCGACCAGCCCGGCGAAAGCATGCTCATGGTCCACGGCACCATCGCGCGCAACCTGGCCCCCAGCTTCGTCGAGCGCATCCAGCGGCTGGCGCATGACTTTTCCCAGCAGCATCTGCAGGACCAGCGCCTGCCGCCCGGCCAGCGCGAAGGCTACACCCTGGTGCTGGCCATGCGCAGCTGGGAATTCTCGGCCTTCACGGCCCTGCGGCGGGCCGGCGCCTGATCCCTCGGGGCGGGGCCGCAGCGCCTGGCAACAACCCTTCACGCAAGCGATACACAAGATTGCAAGACTTCGCGGCCCGGCAACCAGGGCTTGACGCGCCCCGTCCACCATGCAGCCATGGACACCTCGCCTGCCGTGGCGTCCACGCCGATGAAACCTGGAAAAGGAGCTGCCATGAAGACCCTTCGCACACCGCTGATCGCCGCCACCCTGGCCCTGGCCGCCTGGGCAGGCACCGCCCAGGCCCAGGTCGGAGTGACCTATGGCGCCCCGGGCGCCCAGATCTCCGTGCAGCTGGGCGCCCCTCCGCCGCTGCGCTACGAGGCCGTGCCGGCGCCGCGGCGCGGCTACATCTGGGCCCCGGGCTACTGGCGCCCCCAGGGCCACCGCCATGCCTGGGTCGCCGGCCACTGGGTCAAGGCCCGGCCCGGCTATGTCTACCGCCAGCCCGTGTGGGCGCAGCACGGCGGCCGCTGGGGCTATGCGCCGGGGCGCTGGGACCGTGACCGCGACGGCGTGCCCAACCGCCACGACCGCCGCCCGAACCATCCCCATCGCCACTGATCCGCCGCCCTGCGGACCCGGGCCCGCCCCATCGGCGGGCTTTTTGCTGGCCGGCCGGCACATGTCCCCACTGGCTTCATACCAACATATGCATATAAAAGTGGATCATTAAGTTCTCACGAAAATAAGGGAATTGATTCACCGGATTCCCTGCATACCATGCGCCCCTCGCTCCTTCGCTCCTGGATTCCCGCCGCCGCCGCGGCCCTGGCCCTCTTCGGCGCCGCCCCTGCCGGCGCCGCCGAGCATGGCGCCTGGCCGCACCAGCCCGTGACCATGATCCTGGGCTTTCCCGCAGGCTCGGGCGTGGACGTGATCGCGCGCGGCGTGCAGGAGCCGCTGTCCCAGCGCCTGGGCCAGCCCGTCATCATCGACTACAAGTCCGGCGCGGCCGGCAACATCGCCAGCGAGATCGTGGCGCGCGCCAGGCCCGACGGCTACACCCTGGCCTTCGGCACGGCGGCCACGCACGGCAGCAATGCCGCGCTCTACAAGAAGCTGCCTTTCGACGTGGAAGCCGACTTCGTGCCGGTGGCGCCGCTGATCGACGTATCCAACGTGCTGACCATCAACCCCAACGTGATCAACGTCAGGAACCTCAAGGAGTTCGTGGACGAGGTCAAGGCCCACCCGGGCAAGTACAACTACGCCTCCACCGGCAACGGCGCGGGCACCCACATGGCCTTTGCCGAATTCAACGCGCGCCTGGGACTGAACATGGTCCACGTGCCCTACAAGGGCGGCCCCGAGGCCATCACCTCGGTGCTGCGCGGCGAGACCTGCTGCATCATGAACCAGGTGCAGACCGTGCTGCCCCACTACAAGGCCGGCAAGGTGCGCCTGCTGGGCGTGACCACGGCCAAGCCCGTGGAAGTCGTCAAGGAAGTGCCGACCATCGCCTCCAGCGGCCTGCCCGGCACCAAGGGTTTCGACAGCTCGATCTGGTTCGGCATCTTCGCGCCCAAGGGCACGGACCCGGCCATCGTCGCCCGGCTCAGCCAGGCCGTGCGCGAGGTGCTGGAACTGCCCGAGGTGCGTGCGCGCTTCGAGTCCCAGGGCAATGCCATCCGCATCGAAACACCCGAGCAGTTCAGGAAAACCGTGCACAGCGACCGCCTGAAGTGGGCACAGGTGGTCAAAGACGCGAAAATCAGCATCGATTGATGCCCCGCGCGCCCGCAGGCATGGCCTTGCTGGCGCGCATTCTCTGGTGAGTTTATGTCCCTGACCGATACGGCAGCCTCGGCCCCCGCAGGCCTGGCCGCCCTTGAAGAACGCCTGCGCGACGACCTCGTCGCCCTGGGCTGGCCTGCCAAGGCCTGGATCCCCCCTTCCACCCGCGACGGCCGGCCCGTGCACGATGTCCTGGTCATCGGCGCCGGCCAGGCGGGCCTGGCCCTGTCGGCCGCGCTGTCCCAGCTGGGCATCGCGGCCGTTTTGCTGGACAAGGCGCCGCCGGACTTCGAAGGCCCCTGGGCCACGACGGCGCGCATGGAAACCCTGCGCTCGCCCAAGGAGCTGACCGGCCCGGCCCTGGGCCTGCCCTCGCTGACCTTCCGCGCCTGGTTCATCGCCCAGTGGGGCCGCGCGGCCTGGGCGGCGCTGGACAAGATCCCGCGCCTGCAGTGGATGGACTACCTGCGCTGGTACCGCCGCGTGATGCGCTGCGACGTGCGCAACGGCCACCAGGTCACGGCCGTGCGCCCGCGGGCGGATGGCATCGTCGAGGTCGATGTGGCGGCCGAGGGCGCCTCGCGCACCTGGCTGGCGCGCCGCGTGGTGCTGGCCACGGGCCGCGACGGCCTGGGCGGGCCGCAGATTCCGGCCTTCATGCAGGGCGTGGAGCGCAGCCGCTGGGCGCATTCCTCCGACGCCATGGACTACGGCCGCCTGGCCGGCCTGCACGTGGGCGTGGTGGGCGCGGGCTCGTCGGCCATGGACAGCGCGGCCACGGCGCTGGAGAACGGCGCCGCCAGCGTGGACCTGCTGGTGCGCCGCCACGACCTGCCGCGCATCAACAAGTCCAAGGGCTCGGGCACGCCGGGCCTCACGCACGGCCAGTTCCTGCTGCCCGATGCCTGGAAATGGCGCATCCGCCACTACATCAACGTCCAGCAGGTGCCGCCGCCGCACGGCAGCACGCTGCGCGTCTCGCGCCACGCCAATGCCCATTTCAACCTGGGCTGCGCAGTGCAGCAGGTCGAGCAGGCCGGCGACAGGCTGCGTGTGCACACGCCACGCGGCATCTTCATGCTGGACTTCCTGATCGTCTCCACCGGCTTTGCCATCGACTGGAGCCAGCGACCCGAGTTCGCGGACATCGCGCCCCATGTGCGCGTGTGGAGCGAACGCTTCGCGCCCGAGGCCGGCGACGAGGACCAGGAACTGTCGGACTCGCCCGACCTGGGCCCGCTGTTCGAATTCCAGGAAAAGACGCCCGGCGCCCTGCCCGGCCTGGACCGCGTGCACTGCTTTTGCTATGCCGCCGCGCTGTCGCACGGCACGGTGTCGGGCGACATCCCCGCCATCAGCGATGGCGCGCGCAAGCTGGCCCAGGGCCTGTCCGCGCTGTTCTACCGCGAGGACATGGAACACCACTTCGCCCAGCTGCAGGCCTACAGCGAGCCTGAACTGGACGGCGGCGAATGGACGCCCGCCGACCCCGAGGCCCGTGTGCGGGCCCTGGCAGACAAGAACTGAGACCGACATGACAGCCCAACACAACGACACCATCGACCGCCTGGCCGGCCTGACCGACCAGTCCCCCGTCTTCGCCACGCGCCGCCAGCGCGACAAGGTGGCCATCGCCACCCAGGCCTGCGAGGACCTGCTGCTGGGCAATGCCCTGGGCGAACACCTGACCCAGGCCGAGCGCCTGGTGCTGGCCAGCGAGCAATGCCGCGTCAGCGGCGTGCAGGCCCTGGCCGACGAATACCGCCAGCGTGCCGAATCCCTGGGCGATGCCCTGACGCCCGCGCTGCGCAGCGTGCTGGCCACGCCCGGCGCAAAGACCGGCGACGCCCGCCTGGACGCGGCCCTGCACTTCGTGCGCACGCTGGCCCTGCACCCGGCCGAGAGCGACCGCGCGGCCCTGCTGGCCCTGCCCGAATCCGGCCTGTCCGTGGATGACACCGTGCTGCTGGCCCAGCTCGTGGGCTTCATCGCCTACCAGCTGCGCCTGTTCGCGGGCGTGCGGGCCATGGCCGAGCTGGGCGGCCAGGCCAGCGCCCCGGCGGCCGAAGCCGCCGCCGCGCCCTTCGTGCACCCGGCCAACCTGCCGCCGCCCGGCGAGCCGCTGCGCCGCAACGGCTACACCAGCGAGACGCTGGACTGGAAGTCCTGGCTGCCCGTGCTCGACCCCGCCACGGCCACGCCCGAGCAGCAGGCCGTGCTGGACCTGAGCCATCCCAAGGCCCGCACCTCGGACTTCTACCTGCTGCTGGCGCGCCAGCCGCGCGTGCTGTCGGAACGCTCGCAGGCCTTCAACGCCATCATGTATGCGCCCGGCGGCCTGTCGCGCCCCGAGCGCGAGGTGGCGGCCACGGCCGTCTCGCGCTCCAACGGCTGCGTCTACTGCGCCTCGGTCCACGCCCAGCGCTTCGAGCAGTTGGCCAAGCGCAACGACGTGATGGCCCAGATGTTCGACGACCCGGACACGGCCGGCACCAATGCCCGCGAGCGCGCCATCATCCAGTCCTCGCTGGCACTGACGCGCGCACCCGGCAGCTTTGGTGCCGCCCAGCTGCAGCCGCTGCGCGATGCCGGCCTCACGGACCAGGAAATCCTGGACATGCTGCACTCCGCCGCCCTGTTCGGCTGGGCCAACCGGCTGATGCTCAATCTGGGGAAAGAGAAGTACATCACCCCCTGAGGCGCTGACGCGCCTTCCCCCGCTGCACGGCGCCCTCTCTCGCTACGCGGCAGGGGACATCCGGGCAGCCGGCGACACCCCCGCCTCGGGCCGCGCCAGTTTTTAGCGCAGCGCCTCAATACACGTCCCTGCGGTAACGGCCTTCGACGATGAGGTCTTCGACGGCCGTGGCGCCGAGCACTTCGGCCAGCGCGGCGTCCACGCCGGCGGCCATGCCGTCGGCGCTGCCGCAGACGTAGAGCACGGCGCCGTCGGCGATCCAGCGGCGCAGGGGTTCGGCGGCGTCCAGCAGGGCGTCCTGCACGTAGCGGCGCCCGGCCTGGTCGCGCGAGTAGACGAAGTCCGCGCGTTCGAGCCGGCCCGCCGCCAGCCAGCCCGAGGCCTCGGCTTCGCAGAAGCCGTCGTGGGCGCGCTGGCGTTCGCCGAACAGCAGCCAGTTGCGGTGGCGGCCTGCGCGCAGGCGGGCCAGCAGGTGGCCGCGCAAGCCCGCATAGCCCGAGCCGTTGCCGATGAACAGGGCCGGCGCATCGCCATCGTCGCGTGGCGCGAAGGCCTTGTTCTCGACCAGGCGCAGGAACACGGGCGCCCCCAGCGGCGCATGGGCGGTAAGCCAGCCCGAGGCCAGCCCCAGGCCCGCGTCATGGCGCGCCTGGCGCACCAGCAGTTGCACATGGCCGTCCTGCGGCAACGAAGCCACCGAGTAGCTGCGCGGTGCCAGCGCCTGGAGCGCGTCGGCCATGGTCTGGGGCGCGGCGCCCGCCGCGAATTCTCCGGGCAGCGGCAGCACGCTGGCCGCCAGCGCCTCGCGCAATGGCATGGACTGCTGGCGCCAGCGCACCATGGCCCCGCCATCGCAGGCCTGGCGCAGCAGCCAGGCATCGACCACCTCGGGCGCATGGCGCGGCAGGACCTCGACCAGGGCGCCGGCCTGCCACAGGGGGGCCGCGCCTTCGGGCGGTGCCAGCCGCAGCGAGTACAGGCCCGCACCCTGGCTGCCCGGATTGCAGTGCGCGCGCGCCTGCAGCCGCCAGGGCAGGAACACGGGGGCCACCGCCCCGGGCGGCGCGGACACGCCGGGCTCCACGCCGAAATGCCCTGCCAGTGCCTGCTGCCAGGCGCTCCAGGCGGCGGCATCCTCGCCATCCATTTCGATCAGCGGAAACACCGGCTGCGCGCCCAGGCGGCGCAGCTGGTGGTCCAGCGCATGGCCAAAGCCGCAAAAAGCCGCGTACTGCCGGTCGCCCAGCGCCAGCAGGCCGTACCGCAGCTGCGGCAGGGCCGGGCCCGAGGCCGCGCCCAGCAGGCGCGCGAAGCGGCGCGCGGCGTCGGGCGGATCGCCCTCGCCGAAGCTGCTGGCCACGAAGAGCACGCGCCGGTGGTGGCGCAGCTGCTCGGCATCGAGCCGGGCCACGGACTGCAGCGTCGCGGCCAGCCCCGCGCCGCGCAATGCGGCCACCGTGGCCACGGCCAGCCGTTGCGCATGGCCGGCCTGGCTGGCGAAGGCCACGAGCACGGCATCCTGGCCGGCTGGCGGCATGGCCCCGCCCTGCGCCAGCGCCTGGCATTCACGCGCCACGGCGCGCGCCTTGCGGCGGCGGTCCAGGTAGAGCATCCATCCCGTGATGGCGAACAAGGGCATGATCAGCGAGGCCAGCGCCATGAAAAGGCGCCCCGGCAGGCCGAAGTAGGTGCCCATGTGCAGCGGATAGATGGCCCCCACGGCGCGCCGCCCCGCAGGCAGGTCGGCATGGCGCTCGTCGCGCTGCACGGCGCCGTCGGGCAGCAGGGCCATCTGGTTGCGCGCGCGCTCGTGGGCGGCATCGGCATCCAGCCAGTTGACCTGCAGCGGCTGGCCGGCGCGCTCGGGCAGGCGCAGCTGCGCCAGCGTCCAGCCCCAGGCCGCGCGCTCGAATCCGGCCCAGGCCGCTGTGATGTCCATGGGCTGCGCGGCGGCGGGCTCCGGCCTGGCGCCGCCCCGTGCCGGGAGCTGCGCGGGCGCCGCGGCGCGCGGCGGCACGCCGGCCCAGCCATCCACCGTGCCGCGCACCACGCCGAAGGCCCAGTACATGCCGGTGAGCGTGAACACCACGTAGGCCACCAGCGCCCAGGTGCCCAGCACCGAATGCAGGCCCCACAGGAAGGAGCGGCCCTTGAGCGCCGGATCGAAGGCCAGCCAGGCGCGCCAGGACAGCGGCCGGCGCGGCCAGCGCAGGTACAGGCCCGACAGCGACAGCATCAGCAGCAGGCCGGCCAGCGTGCCCGTGACGGGCTTGCCGTCGTCGCGCGGCAGCAGCAGCCAGCGGTGCAGGCGCTCGACCCATTCGAAGAACTCCGCGCCCCGCTGCCCGGGCAGCTGGGCGCCGGTATAGGGGTCGACGAAGACGGTCTGGCCCCGGCGCTGGCCCGCGGGCGGCTTGAAGGCCACCTGGGCCGAGCGCCCGGGCGCGGCCAACACGGTGATGCGCTGGATCACGCGCTGCTCGCCGGCTGCGCGCAGCGCGGCCACGATCTGCGGGGGCGCCAGCGGCGCGGCCTCGCGCACGGGCACCGAGGCCGTGCCGGGATTGAGCCAGTCCAGGATCTCCTCGTGGAACGACAACACCGCGCCCGACAGGCCGATGGCGATGAGCAACGTGCCGGCCGTGATGCCGGCGAACCAGTGCAGCTGGAACCAGATTTGCTTGAAGCTCGGCACAGGGCGAAGGCGCAGCGGCTCAGAAATCCATGGTCATGCGCAGCAGCGCCTGGCGGCGCTCGCCCAGGGTCACGTACATGGGGCTGCCCGAGGAGGCCACATAGTTCTTGTCGAAGAGGTTCTTGAGATTGAGCTGCAGCCTGACCATGCGGCCATTCCACGGCATCTCGCGGGCGATGAAGGCATCCACCACCTCGTAGCCGTCGTTGAAGAAGCTGTTGGCGCTGTCGCCCGCGCGCCTGCCCACATGGCGCAGGCCGGCGCCGGCACGCCACTGGCCCGAGGCGGTGCGCGGGAAATCGTAGGCCGCGAACAGCGAAGCCGACTGCCGCGCCACGTTGGCCAGCTGGCGGCCCCGGTACTGCGGGTCGCTGGTGACCTTGGCGTCGGTATAGGCGTAGCTGCCGATCACGCGCCAGTTGCGCGCCACCTGGCCCGCCACATCCAGCTCCAGACCGCGCGACCTGGCGCCGCCCACGGCGCGCGCGAAGCTTTCGCCGCCCACGGTCTCGCTGACCACGACGTTGCGCTTGCGGATATCGAACAGCGCCGCCGTGGCCGTGATGCCGCGCGCCAGCTCCAGCTTGGCGCCCAGCTCCCAGGACTTGCCCTGCTCGGGCGGCAGGGTTCCGATCACGTTGCCGATGCTGCTTTGCGGCTTGAAGGATTCGCTGTAGCTGCCATAGACCGACCAGCGCGCGTCGGGCTGCCAGACCAGGCCCACGCGGGGGATGAATTGCGTGCCGTCGGATGCGCTGCCCACGACGAAGGGCCGGCCCTTGCCCGCGACCTGGTCATAGCGCTGCCAGCGGCCCGCGACCTGGGCGATCCACTGTGGCGACAGGCGGATGGAGTCCTGCACGAACAGCGCCTGCTGGCGGACCCGGTCGCGCTGGTCGCTTTGCGCAGGATCGATGTTCGTGGAATGGGGCAGCAGTCCATAGACGGGGTCGTAGACATTGAAGCCGCCCGCATTCGCGCCGCGTATCAGGTCGCGGCGGTAGATGTCGCTGTCCTCGGCATCGAAGCCGGCCAGGATCTCATGGCGCACCCCGCCCCACTGCACATTGCCCTGCAGGTTCACCTGGGCCACATGCTGCTGGCTCAGCGCCCCGCGCGTGCCGTCGGGGCGGCGCGTGAGCATGCCCGTGGCGGAGTTGAAGGACACCGGGCGTGCCTGGTAGTCGTCGTAGCGGTTGCGGTTGTAGCTGTAGGTGGCGCCCAGCTTCCAGTCGCGATCGAGGTTGTGGCGGGCCTGCACCGTGAAGAAGTCCGAATCGCCGATGGTGCGGTTGTAGGCCTCGTCCAGGCGGCGGCGCGGGTCGATGGCCAGCGGCTTGCCCGTGCGCGGATCGATGACGGTGCCACGGTCGAAGGGCTGCTCGTATTCCGTGTGCTCATAGGAGACGCGCACATAGGTGTCGCGGCCGTACCAGGCCAGCGAGGGCGCGACCACGGTCTGCTTGTTGACGCCGAAGTTGCGCCAGTAATCGACCTTGCTGGTGTCGGCGATCAGCCGGTAGGCCAGGCCGTTCGTGCCGATGGGGCCGGTCAGGTCCACCGACGCGCCGCCCCCGCCCAGGCTGGAGGCACTGGCCGCGACCTGGCCCGCCGATTCGAGCTGGGGCTTCTTGGTGACCATGTTGACCACGCCGCCCGGGTCCATCGTCCCGTAGAGGATGGACGAGGGCCCCTTGAGCACTTCCACCCGCTCGGTGGTGTAGGTCAGGTTGCGTGCCAGCACGGTGCGCACCCCGTCGCGCAGGATGGAGCCGTCGCGGTTGAAGCCGAAGCCGCGCTTGATCAGCGCATCCTGCGTGCCGCCCAGCGTATTGGCCTGGGTGATGCCGCTGACGTAGTACAGCGCCTCATCGATGTTGCGCACCTGCTGGTCCTGCAGCACCTGGGCCGGCACCACGGCCACCGCCTGCGGCACGTCGCGCAGCGCCGCATCGGTGCGTGTGGCGGTGGTGGCGCGCCGGGGCTGGTAGCCGATTTCCTGGGCTTTTTCCTGGACGATGACTTCGGGTAGCTGCGCCCTGGCCGTGCCCGCAGGCTCAACGGCTTCGGGCCGGGCATCGGTGGACTGGGCCAGCGCCGAAGCGGCAGCGCAAAAAGCCAGGCCGCAAAGGCTCAGCGAAGAGGGAATGGAGCGGGTCATGGAAGAAAGTGCAGGGAACGAAGACATGCCCGGCGGGCGGGCAGGGGCGGCATCTGGCTGCGCGGATCTTGCTGCACGGATCTGGCTGCGCGGCATTCTAAATCATTCTCATTCACGGCACTGTGCGCGCCAGCGGCAGCCCATGGCACGGGACAGACACCGGCCACGGATGGCACCTGCCCGGCAAGGCCGGCGCCGGGCCCGGCGCGCGCGGCCTGCCCCGGGCCTGCCGCCGCTACGCGGTGAACACCGTCAGCACCCCGGCGAAGCGGTGCAGGCGCGCGTCCATGATCTGCGCCTCGGCCACGAAGCCGATCAGCGGCACGTCGCCGAGCGCATGGCGCAGCGTGCGCAGCTCGGCGTCGGGGCCGCCGAACAGGCCGCCGCCGCGGCCCCGGCAGCTGATATACAAGGCCCCCCGGATGCGCGAGCGGTCCTGCTGCGCGGTGGGCATGTCCGGGCCGGCCTCCGCCGCGTCCCGCAGCGCCGCGCCCAGCTGCATCAGCTCCTGGCGCGCCGCCTGGGCCTGGCGGCGGCAGAAAATCACGGAATGCCCGGCCTCGACCGCCGCGGACAGGGCCACGCCCTGGCGCAGCGGATCGAGGCCGACCAGGGTCAGCACCTGCGCCTCCTCGGTCAGCACGCCATGGGCGACGCCGCGGCCGGGTGGCGCGATCGCGGCCAGCGTGGTGCGCACCGTGGACAGCGCCGGCTGCCAGTCGCCCCCATCGAGCTCCACGCCCAGCAGCTGCAGCAGGCGCTGCAAGGCGGGGTCGCCGTCCAGCCCCGTCACCAGCGCGCCGCGTGCCTCGGTGATCTGCAGGCCCGCGCCCAGCGGCGCACAGCCCTGGGCCATGCCCGTGGCGCAGCCCAGGCCGGCGGAAAATGCCACGCCGGAAAAGCCGCCACGGAAAATGCCGGACGCCGACCCCGCATGCAGCGCCGCCAGATCCTCGGCGCGGCAGGCGATCTGCACGCCGTCCACGCCCTCTTCTCCCGCGCTGCCCAGGCCGCCGAACAGCAGGCCCGAGTCGGTGCGATCGGACAACTCATGCAGCAGTTCGGCCAGCTCGGGCTGGCCGCCTTCGGCATGCACCAGGGCCGAGTCCGCGGCAAAGCCCGCCTCGCCGCCCGTGGCCTGCAAGGGCGCCAGGCCTGAATACAGCCGGTAGTGCGCGGCGGGCACATCCAGCAGCATCACGGCCAGCGCGGGCCCGGACAGGTATTCATGGCCCATGGCCAGCACGCCGCCGGCCGAGCAGCCGGCCCAATCGGCCACATGCGGCAGGCCGCGGGCCAGGTGCCGCAGCAGGGGCGCGGCATGGCGCGCATGCTCGTGCGCGAAATAGACAAGCCCCAGCCGGGGCCGCTGCGCATGGCCGGGCGCGGCCATCTGGCCGCGCAGCTGCTGCAGCACCGCATCGGCCGCCACACGCCAGTCGCCATGGCTGGCATGGCCTACGGGAAACAACGACATACCCACCTCATTTCCGGCCTGTACGGCCACGGCAGCAGGCTTGGGCCTCAGCGGGCCGTGCGGCCGGCCGACTCTGGCCTGCGCGCCGCCTTCTTGGCGGCAGGGCGTTTGGCAGGCGCCTTGGCGGCGGCGGGCGCCGCCTTCGCGGCCGGCTTCCTGCGCGCAGCCGGGGCGGCTGCCCGCGCATCGCCCCCCGGCCTGGCAGCCGCTGCAGCCTGGGGCGGGCTGGCGGGCGACTGGGGTGGCTGGGGCGCCTGGGCCGCAAACGCCTCGGTCTGCGCCGCCATGCGCTCCATCGCGGCCTTGGCGAACTCGCCGGCCATGCCCGTGGCACGCTGGGCCGCAGCCACGGCCTCGGGCGCCAGCGGTTCGGCCATGGCCTTGGCCGCGATCTGCTGGAACTGCTGCGTCAGCGCGCTCCACCACTGCATGGCCTGGCCCATGGCAGCCGCCTGGGCGGGCGCCTCCTGCGGCGCGGCGGCCTCGGCCGCCGCAGGCGGCTCGGACGCGGGGGCCTGGGCCGCTGGCGCGGGCGGGCGGCTGCCCTTGCCGGCGCTCTTGCGGCCGGCCGCCGACATGGGCCAGTCCGAATGGTCTGCCTGGGCGTCCTTGGCGGCAGCGGCGGCCGACGCAGCGGCTGCCGACGCAGCGGCGGCCGGGAACTGGAAGGCCTGGGCCAGCTCGCCCATGCTGACGTTCATGCCCTGCAGCGTGGACAGCGTCATGCGCTGCACTTCGAGGGCCTGGATGGTGGCGGCCAGCGCCTTGCCGTTTTGCTCCAGCCAGAACTGCACGGCCTTGAGCTCGCTGATGCGCTTGTCCACCTCCTCGATGCTCACCGTGGGCGCCACCCATTCGGGCAGGCGCCCCAGCGGGCGGGCGGTGGCCGACCCCGCGCTCTGGGCCAGGCCCTGCAGGAAGTCGAAACCGGGGATGAACTTGCCGAAACCGAAGGAGGATGCATCACTCATGGCCGCACTCGCTCAAAGTCTGGGTTGGAAGAGCATGCCGGCGTTTCGCGCCGGCCATGCTCCCAGCTTAACCCAGGCGCGGCGCAAGTCCACGACATGCCATGCCGGCACGGCTGCGCACAAACCCGGTGGATGGCGCAAGGGCTCAGTGCGAATGGCCTGCATGGCCGCCGCCATGGGCCGCGGGCGCCGCCGCGCCGGGCGCCATGGCGCGCACGGGCACCTGCAGGCTCAGGCGCGAAGTCTCGCCCTTGGCATCCTTGAACACCAGGGTGATGGGCACCTGGCTGTCCTTGACCAGCGGGCTCTTGAGCTGCTGCAGCATGACGTGGTAGCCCCCGGGCTTGAGCTCCACGGCCACGCCCTTGGGCAGGTCCAGGCCTTCGATGGGGCGCATGCGCATCACATCGCCTTCCATCTTCATTTCATGCACCTCGGCCACGCCGGCCACCGGCGATTCGACGCCGACCAGGCGCAGCGGCTCCTCGGCCGTCAGGCGCATGAAGGCGCCCGAGGCCTGCTGGCCCGGCACGCTGGCGCGGGCCCAGGCGGCCTCGGCCTTGACATGGGCGGCATCGGCGTGGGCATGGGCCAGGCCCATGGACAGGGAGGCGGCGATCAGGAAGGGGGTGGTCCATTGACGCAGGGTCATCACGGTTTCTCCAGAAATTTCAGTTCGTTGCGGCACGGTCTGCGTGCCTTGCACAGGGAAAGGGGGCAGGTTCGAATCAGGAGATCACCGGAGGCGGCGCGCGGGCCTGCGGCAGGGCCGGCAGGGCTGGCAGATGGCGGGATGCGGGCAGTGCGGCCGGCCGCGTGTCCGAGGCCGGCAGCCTCGGCAGCAGCGGGCCCTGGGCGGGCGCGGGCGCCAGCGGCGGCAGGCACAGCGGGCAGTCGATGCCATGGGCGGTGGCCGGGGTGCCAGCCGGTCCGCCGGTCGCAGGCACCCAGGCAGCCTCGCCCGAGGCCGAGCACAGGCGCTCCCAGCCCGAGGCGCGCGCCAGCGGTGCGAAGGCCGATGCCAGCGCCACGCACAGCCACAGGCCCAGCACCCAGCGGGCGCAGGCATGCAAGGCGGTGGGCAGGCGAAGCGGCATGGCGCCATTCTAGGGGTCTGCCCCAGGCCGTCATCTGCGAGACGCCGTGGCGCCATGCCGCCCCCCTACCATCGGGCCAGGCACCTGCCCCATCACAACCCAAGGAGACCAACATGCTCACCCTGTGCGGATTCGCGGCCAGCAACTACTACAACAAGGTCAAGCTGGCCCTGCTGGAAAAACAGTTGCCGTTCGAAGAGGAACTGGCCTGGATCGGCGAGACCGACATGGCGCTTTCGCCGCTGGGCAAGGTGCCCTACCTGCGCCTCGCCGATGGCCGGGGCCTGTGCGAGTCGGCGGCCATGGCCGAGTATGTGGAGTCGCTGTCGCCCTCGCCCGCCCTGCTGCCCGCCGATGCCTTCGAGGCCGCCAAGGTGCGCGAGCTGTGCGTGTTCCTGGACCTGCACCTGGAGCTGGTGGCGCGCGCCCTCTATCCGCAGGCCTTCTTCGGCGGCCAGGCCAGCGACTCCCTGAAGGAGCGCACGCTGGCCCAGCTCGACAAGAACGTGGCGGCCTTCGCCCGCCTGGCACGCTTTGGCCCCTTCGTGGCGGGCGACCGCTTCACGCTGGCCGACTGCTGCGCCATCGTGCACCTGCCCCTGGTCAGCGCGGCCAGCAAGAGCGTCTGCGGCCGCGACGTGCTGGCCGGGCTGCCCGTGCGCGAGTACCTGGCGCGCATGGGCGAGCGGCCCGCGGTGCAGCAGGTCAACGCCGACCGCAAGACCAACACCGCGCTGATGATGCAGCGCTACGCGGGCGACAAGGCGCCGGCCTGAGCCCTCAGCCCTGCAGCCAGCGCAGCAGCCCGCTGGCGCGCCGCGTGGGGCTGGCCACGGCCGTGGCCAGCAGGCCCGGCGCCTGCGAGAACAGCGTGAAGGCCTGGCGCGCGCGCGTGATCCCCGTGTAGACCAGTTCGCGCCCCAGCAGGCTGCCGCCCTGTGACGGCAGCACCAGGGCCGTGTGCTCGAATTCCGAGCCCTGGCTCTTGTGCACCGTCATGGCGAAGGCGGTCTCCACATGGGCCAGCCGGCCCACGCCGACCGAGTGCAGCATGTCGCCCTGCAGGAAATACACGCGCAGCGGCTGTCCGGGCGCGGCGGCCGGCAGCGCCATGCCGATGTCGCCGTTGAAGACGCCCAGGGCGGCATCGTTGCGCGTGACCATGACCGGGCGGCCCTTGTACCAGTCGCCGCCGCGCACGATCGCGCCCTGCGCCTGCAATGCCTTTTCCACGGCGCGGTTGAGGCCGGAGACACCCCAGTCCCCTTCGCGCACCGCGCACAGCAGCCGGAAGCGCTCGAAGGCTTGCAGCACCTCGACCACCCAGGCGCGGTGCCGCGCCTCATCGCCGTCGCGGCCTTGCGGCCAGCGGCCCAGGGCCTGGGCATAGGCGGCGTAGCTGGCATGGCCGCCCCGGCCCGCCACGGCCATGTCGACCACGGCCTGCACCGTCCCGCCATGGCGCCCCCACAGCGCGGACTGCGGCCCGGCGCGCGTGCCTTCGTCCAGCAGCGCCTGGGCCCGCACGGCGTCACCGGCGTTCACGGCCAGCGCCAGCTGCCCGATGGGGCCGCCGAAGCGCCGGCTCTCGCGCAGCATCACCGTGTGCTGGGCCAGCGCGGAGGCCGGCTCGCCAGGCGGCAGGGTGAACGGCTCGGGGATGCGCTGGCCGGCCACGCGCCAGGCATAGTCCTGCGTGGCCGGCAGGTAGCGGCCGGCCTGGGCATCGCGGCACAGGTCGCCCAGCACGGCGCCGGCTTCCACCGAGGCCAGCTGGTCCTTGTCGCCCAGCAGCACGAGGCGCGCGCCCGCGGGCAGCGCCTGCAGCAGCGCGGCCATCATCTCCAGATGGATCATCGAGGCCTCGTCCACGATGAGCACGTCCACATCCAGCGGCCGCGCCGCGTGGAATCCCCAGTGCCGCGTGTCGGGCCGCGCGCCCAGCAGCGAATGCAATGTGCGCGCCGCGCCCATGCGCCGCACCAGCGACGCCAGGTCCAGCGCCGGCCCCATGGCGTCCTGCAGCTGCAGCAGCGCCGCGTCGATCGACTGCTTGAGCCGCGCCGCCGCCTTGCCCGTGGGCGCGGCCAGGGCCACGCGCAGCTGCTGGGGGTCTGGCGCAGTGGCGAACAGCAGGGCCAGCAGGCGCGCCGCCGTATAGGTCTTGCCGGTGCCGGGCCCGCCCGTGATCACCGACAGCCGCCCGCGCAGCGCCAGCGCACAGGCCAGCTTCTGCCAGTCCACGCCGTCCGGGGCGCCGGGGAAAAGCCGGTCCAGCCAATGGCCGGCCAGGGCTTCGTCCAGCTGCGGGGCCTGCTGCTCCCCGGGCGCGGTGCGCTGCACGATGTGGGCCGCCACGCTGCGCTCATAGTCCCAGTAGCGGCGCAGGTACAGCAGCGGCTGGTCCGTGGCGGCGCCCGACAGCACCAGCGGCTGGCCCCTGTCGGGCTGCGGCCCGTGCGCCGCGGCGCCGCCGTCCACGGCGCGCACCAGCGGGCTGGCACGCAGGGCCTGCAGCCAGCCGTCCAGGCGCGCGGGCAGCCACTGCCACAGTGCCTGCTGAGCGGGCAGGGCCTCGGCCGGCCAGGCCAGCACCTCGTTGGGCCGGTCCGGCAGCGGCGCCAGCGGCAGGCAGCTGTGGCCGCGCCCTTCCATCTGCGCCAGCAGCGCAGCGGCCACCAGCACGGCCGGTGCCGCCGCGCCATCCTGTGCGGCGATGAAGGCCGCCAGCGCCGCATCGAGCCGGCGCAGCAGGCCGGCGTCGGCATAGCTGCGCAGCAGGGCCAGCACGTCGGGGGGCGCGGCGGGTGGGTCGAACAGGTCCAGCGTGTCGGTGTCGGTACTGCGCGAATGTCGGCCCGATTTCATGTGTCCATGCCCTCCCCCTGCCCCAGCAGCTCGTCCAGCGCGTCCAGCAGCTGCGGCACGGGCGCCACGGCGTGCAGCCCCTGGGCGGGCCCGTCGATGCCGCGCAGAAAATAAAACAGCGCGCCCCCCAGGTGGGCGGCCGGATCGTAGGCCGCGCCCAGCCGGCTGCGCAGCAGGCGGTGCAGCGCCAGCAGGTACAGCGCGGCCTGCACGTCGTAGCGGTGGTGCAGCATGGCCTGGGCCAGGGCCTGGGGTCCGTAGGCGCTGCCGTCCGGGCCCAGGTGGTTGGTCTTGTAGTCCATCACCCAGTAGCGGCCGCCCTGCAGGAACACCAGATCGGCAAAGCCCATGAGCATGCCGTGCAGCGTGCGCTGCGGCAAGGGCGGGCGGTCCTGTCCGGGCAGGATGCAGCGGCGGCACAGCGCGTCGATGCGCTCGGCGGACAACTGGCGCGCAGGCAGCCAGAATTCCATCTCCGGCAGCTGCGGCCCCAGGCCTGCCAGGGACACGCCCAGCGGCGCCAGCGGCAGGTGCACGGCCGCCGTGAGCCAGGCCAGCAGGTCGGCGGCCTGTTCGCCCCGGCCCGCGCGCTCGCAGCGCCTGCGCAGGCGCTCCGCCAGCGGACCCTGGCCATCCTCGGGCAGCGCGAAGCCTTCGCCGCCCAGCCATTCGAGCTGCTCGTGCACGAAATTGCCGACCAGCGGGCCGCGCATGAAGCGGTGCCAGGCGGGCATGCCCGCCGCGCCGGCCGCCGGCACGGGATGCGGCAGCTGCGCCAGGCGCGGCAGGCCGGCGGCCGGCGGCTCCAGGCCCTGCTCGTCGTCGGCCGGCCGCGGCACGGCCACGGCCAGCACCGGCAGGCTGGGCGCGGCCAGGGCGCGCACCAGGGACGAGAAGCTGCCTATGCCCCAGCGCCGGTCGAAATGCGCAGCGTAGGCTGGGGCGTCGTGCAGCGGCGCGGGAGCCTGCTGCGGCTGCCAGCGCGTGCGCTGCAGCGGCAGGGCGTCGAGGTCCTGCAAGGCGATGGACGGTCCGCCCCCGTCCTGGCCGGTGCACAGCTGGCGGACGGCGTCGAGCCAGCCCTGGGCCGGCCGCGCCTCGGTGCCGCCCAGCAGGTAGCCGGCCGCGCTTTGCTCGTTCACGCAGGCTTTGCCATTGCCGCGCCGCAGCGGCGCCAGCCCCAGCCACAGCGCATGGCGCGGGCGCGTGAGGGCCACGTAGAACAGGCGCAGGTCCTCGCGCAGGCGCTCGCGGTCGGCCTGGGCCAGTTCCTCGTCGCCATAGGCCAGCACCAGCCTGCGCCCTGCATCGGGCGCCTCCGAGGGCAGGTTCAGGTATGGCGTGCGCGCGCGCTCCACGGGACGGAAGCTGCCCGCGAACGGCAGGCAGACCAGCGGGTATTCGAGGCCCTTGGATTTGTGCACGGTGACGAGCTTGACCAGGTCGGCATCGCTTTCCAGGCGCACGACCTGCTCTTCGCTGCCCGTGCCCGGCGCCTCGATCTGCGAGGCCAGCCAGCGGATCAGGGCCTGCTCGCCTTCGAGCTGGGCGCTGGCCGTCTGCAGCAGTTCGGCCAGGTGCAGGTAGTTGGTCAGGCGCCGCTCGCCGCCGGCCTCGGCCGGCAGGCCCTGGCCCTGCAGCCAGCGCGCGGGCAGGTCCAGCCGGTACAGGGTCTGGCGCAGCATGGCCAGCACGCCCTGGCGCAGCCAGATGCCGTGCAGCTCGCGCAGCTGCTCGCTGCGCGCATCGAAGGCCTGCTCATCGGCGGCCAGCCAGGCCAGCTCATCCAGCGACAGGCCGATGAGCCGCGTGGCCAGGCCCGCGCGCACGGCCTGGGCATCGAGTGGCGCGGCCACGGCGCGCAGCCAGTACAGCAGGTCATGGGCCTCGTCGCTGGCGAAGACCGAATCCTGGTCGGACAGATAGACCGAGGCCACGGCGCGCGCCTGCAGTTCCCGGCGCACGGCGGCGGCTTCGCGGCCGGTGCGCACCAGCACGGCGATGTCGGCCGGGCGCAGCCGCGCGAAGCGGCCATCGGGCTGGGCAAAGCCGGCCTCGGGGTCGGCCAGCCATTGCACGATCTGCTCGGCGCAATGGGCCGCGAAGCGGCGCCGCACCTCGTCGGCCGACAGGGGCTGCAAGGCGCC
>JBHIXF010000046.1:0-49952 GCA_041984925.1 Comamonas sp. | reverse complement strand
AGCTACATGCAGGTGATCGTGGAGGAGATGCAGCGCCAGGGGCTGGAGCCGCGCGAGAGTTCGCTGCGCATCGGCATCTTCGGCGCCGAGCCGTGGACGGAGGCCATGCGCCGCGAGATCGAGGGCAAGGCGGGGCTGGATGCGGTGGACATCTACGGGCTGTCGGAGGTGATGGGTCCGGGCGTGGCCAGCGAGTGCGTGGAAAGCAAGGACGGGCCGGTGATCTGGGAGGACCATTTCTACCCGGAGATCATCGACCCCGACACGGGCGAGGTGCTGCCCGACGGAAGCGAGGGCGAGCTGGTCTTCACGTCGCTGTCCAAGGAGGCCATGCCCATCGTGCGTTACCGCACGCGGGATCTGACGCGGTTGCTGGCGCCGACATCGCGCAGCTTCCGGCGCATGGGCAAGATCGTGGGGCGCAGCGACGACATGATGATCATCCGCGGCGTCAACGTCTTCCCGACCCAGATCGAGGAGATCGTGCTGGCCAACGCCAGCCTCACGGGCCTGTACCAGATGCACATCAGCCGCGAAGGTCTGCTGGACACGGTGGAGGTGCACTGCGAGCTGCAGCCCCAGCGGCGCGGCCTGGGCGAGAGCGAGCGCGGCGAGATCGCGCAGTGGGTGCAGCAGCGCATCAAGACCCTGGTGGGCATCTCCACCGCGGTGCGCGTCTTCGACCCCGACACCATCGAGCGCACGCAGACCGGCAAGGCGCGGCGCGTGTACGACAGGCGGCCGCGCTGAGGCACCGGCGGCCACCGCCCACCATTTCATTCAAGGAGATCGCACATGTATACCCAGGCCATGGACACCATGGGCAAGGAAGCGGGCGATGGCGTGAAGGCCGTGCGCTCGGCCGAGGAGATGCGCCTGCAGCAGCGCTTCGACGAGCGCATCGATGCCGGCGAATTCATCGAGGCCAAGGACTGGATGCCCGACAACTACCGCAAGACGCTGCTGCGCCAGATCAGCCAGCACGCGCACAGCGAGATCGTCGGCATGCTGCCCGAGGGCAACTGGATCAGCCGCGCGCCCACGCTCAAGCGCAAGGCCATCCTGCTGGCCAAGGTGCAGGACGAGGGCGGCCACGGCCTGTACCTCTACGCGGCGGCCGAGACCCTGGGCAGCAGCCGCGACCAGATGCTCGATGCCCTGCACACGGGCAAGGCCAAGTACAGCTCCATCTTCAACTACCCGACGCTGACCTGGGCCGACATCGGCACCATCGGCTGGCTGGTGGACGGCGCGGCCATCATGAACCAGGTGCCCATCTGCCGCTGCTCCTACGCGCCCTATGCGCGCGCCATGGTGCGCATCTGCCGCGAGGAGAGCTTCCACCAGCGCCAGGGCTACGACAGCCTGCTGGTGATGATGCAGCAGGGCACCGAGGCGCAGAAGGCCATGGTGCAGGACGCCGTCAACCGCTGGTGGTGGCCCTCGATCATGATGTTCGGCCCGCCCGACGACCAGTCGCCCAACAGCGCCCAGTCCATGCGCTGGGGCATCAAGCGCGTGTCCAACGACGCGTTGCGCCAGAAGTTCATCGACGCCACGGTGGAGCAGGCCCGCGTGCTGGGCGTCACCCTGCCCGACCCCGACCTGAAGTGGAACGAAGCGCGCCAGGCCCATGACCACGGCCCGATCGACTGGGACGAGTTCTGGCGCGTGATCGCCGGCGACGGCCCCTGCAACCGCGAGCGCCTGGGCGCGCGCGTCAAGGCCTGGGACGACGGCGCCTGGGTGCGCGAGGCCGCGCTGGCCCATGCGCGCAAGCAACAACGCAAGAACCAGACCCACAAGGAGGCAGCATGAGCACCACCGATCAGAACACCCCCCAGGAATGGCCGCTGTGGGAGGTCTTCGTGCGCAGCAAGGCCGGACTGGACCACAAGCACTGCGGCAGCCTGCATGCGGCCGACCCGCAGATGGCGCTGCAGATGGCGCGCGACGTCTACACGCGGCGCCAGGAGGGCGTGAGCGTCTGGGTGGTGCGCTCGGACCAGATCGTGGCCAGCGACCCCGGCGACAAGGACATGTTCTTCGACCCGGCCCAGGACAAGGTCTACCGCCACCCGACCTTCTACCAGCTGCCGCCCTCGGTGGACCACATGTGAGCGGGAGGGCATCCATGACTTCCATAGCCATCGACGCCCGTCCCGAGGTGCAGTACCTGCTGCGCCTGGGCGATACCTGCCTGATCCTGGCCCAGCGCCTGGGCGAGTGGTGCGGCCACGCACCCATCCTGGAGGAGGACATCGCCATGACCAACATGGCGCTGGACCTGGTGGGCCAGGCCCGCGCCCTGCTCACGCGCGCCGGCCAGCTCGAAGGCCGCTCGCACGACGAGGACCAGCTGGCCTTTCTGCGCGACGAGCGCGACTACTTCAACGCCACGCTGGCCGAGCTGCCGCGCGGCGACTTCGCCTTCACCGTGCTGCGCAACGCCATGGCCGCGACCTGGCTGCGCCTGATGTGGGAGCGCCTCGCGGACTCCGGCGACGCGGAACTGGCGGCCATCGCGGCCAAGGCGCTCAAGGAGGCGCGCTACCACGAGCAGCACGCGGGCGACTGGGTGGTGCGCCTGGGCGACGGCACGCCCGAATCGCGCCAGCGCATGGAGGCCGCGCTGGCCCAGCTGTGGCGCTACGCGGCCGAGCTGTTCACCGATGACGCCACGGACGCCGCTGCGCGCGCCAGCGGCCTGGGCCCGGCCTGGTCCGAACTGCGCGAGCCCTGGATGGCCGAGATGGCCGCGCTGCTGCAAGAGGCCACGCTGGCCATGCCCGCCGAGTCCGCTTTCCGCAGCACGGGCCGCAACGGCGTGCACAGCGAGCACATGGGCTTCATCCTGGCCGAGATGCAGCACCTGCAGCGCGCCTATCCGGGCGGGGTGTGGTGATGATGGCCGCCGCCGCCGCCGCCGCCGCCGCAGCGCCGTCGCCGCAGGCCGAGCGCGAACGCCTGGCCTGGGCCGCCTTGCAGGAGGTGCCCGACCCCGAGGTGCCCGTGATCTCGGTCTGCGAGCTGGGCATCGTGCGCGAGGTGCGGTCCCTGCCTGGCGATGAGGGCATGGAGATCGTGCTCACGCCCACCTACTCGGGCTGCCCGGCCACCGAGGTCATCGAGCGCAGCGTGCTCGATGCCATCGAGGCCGCCGGCCTGGGCCCCGCGCGTGCCGTGCTGCGCCGCGCGCCGGCCTGGACCACGGACTGGATCAGCGCCGACGGCCGGCGCAAGCTGCGCGAATACGGCATCGCGCCGCCCGGACCGACGGGGCTGCCCCCGGGCACCGCGCCCGTGCGCCTGGTGCGCAGGCGGGCCGGCATGCCCGAACCCGTGCCCTGCCCGCACTGCGGCAGCGTGCACACCGAGCGGCTGTCGGCCTTCGGCGCCACGGCCTGCAAGGCCCTGCACCGCTGCCTGGATTGCCGCGAACCCTTCGAACATTTCAAACCGATATGACCACGACCCCGATGTTCCACCCGCTGCGCGTGCGCAGCATTGCGCCCGACACGGCCGAGGCCGTGGTCGTCAGCTTCGACGTGCCCAGCGAGCTGCGCGAGGTCTTCGGCTTCACCCAGGGCCAGTACCTGACGCTGCGCCACGAGATCGATGGCCAGGACCTGCGCCGCAGCTACTCCATCTGCGCCGGCGTGGACGACGGCGAGCTGCGCGTGGGCGTGCGCAAGGTGCGCGGCGGCCAGTTCTCCAACTGGATCAACGAGCACCTGCGGCCCGGCGACACGCTGCAGGTCATGGCGCCCCAGGGCCGCTTCTTTGTGCCCATCGAACCCGGCGCGGCGCGCCACCACGTGGGCATCGCGGGCGGCAGCGGCATCACGCCCATCCTGTCCATCATGAAGACCGTGCTGGCGCGCGAGCCTTCCAGCCGCTTCACGCTGATCTACGGCAACCGCCAGCTGCAGTCGACCATGTTCAAGGAGGAGATCGAGGACCTCAAGAACCGCTACATGGCGCGGCTTTCGCTGCAGCATGTGTTCTCGGACGAGCACACCGACCTGCCCTTGAACATGGGCGTGATGGACCGTGCCAAGATCGGCGAATTCCTGAAAGGCCTGGTGCCGGCCGCGCAGATCGACCATGTCTACATCTGCGGCCCCTTCCAGATGAATGACGAGGCCGAGGCCGCGCTGCTGGCCGCGGGCGTGCCCGAGGAGCGCATCCACATCGAACGCTTCGGGCTGGCCCAGCCCCAGGGCGGCGCGCCGGTCGGGGCCGTGGTCCACGCGCCCCAGCCCGGCGACGCGGCAACCGCGCGCATCGTGCTCGTGCGCGACGGCCTCTCGCGCGAGATCCCGTTCACGCGCGGCCAGCCCAGCATCCTGGACGCGGCCTCGGCCGCGGGCCTGGAAGTCCCGTATTCCTGCACGTCGGGCGTCTGCGGCACCTGCCGCGCCAAGGTGGTCGAGGGCGAGGTGCGCATGGAGCGCAACTTCGCCCTCGACAAGAACGAGGTGGCCTGCGGCTTCATCCTGACCTGCCAGGCGCATCCGCTGACGGAGCGGGTGGTGCTGTCGTTCGACGAGCGGTAGCGTGTGCGGCGCGGGCGCCTTGCGGCACGCCCGTCCGCGCAGGCCTCACCTGAGGAAGAACTCCAGCGCATCCACATCCAGGACCGGGATGCCGCGCTGGTTCGCGACATCGCGGCGTTCGGGGAAATGGTTGTCGATGAAGATGGCGTCGGGCCCGATATGCGCGGCTTTGGAGCTGGCATCCGTGATGTGGATGATCTCGTCGAACAGATGCGCCGAGATCCTGGCCGACTTCAGCGTCTGCTGCACATCCCTGGCGTGCCGGGTGATGAGGACGATCCGCTTGCCATCCGCAATCGACTGGTAGATGAAGGCCATCACCGCCGGCACGGCCAGGCCGTCGATGATGAGCGTCTCATCCAGGTCCACGAACACCGTGGCGTACGCGAAACGGATCTCGGAGCGCGTGACGATTCTGCGGTCTATGGCATCGATGCCGGGGTTGGGCAGCGCCTGCACTTCGCGTCCCAGATAGTCGTGCACGGCCATCAGGGGCAGGTTCACGCCCCTGGCGCGCTGTGCCACCATGGTCCCTGCGATGCGGCAGGAAAATTCCAGCAGTTTCCACCGGCCCTGCGCGTCCTGCTTGAGCTGGAAGAACCACGGGCCGCGCAACGCCAGCTGGCCATTGATGTCGGCTGCAATGCGCTCTATGGCGGCATCCGGCGGCAGCAAGCTGCTGCGCATGGAAATGCCTGCCCGCACGCGCTCCCTGGTGCGGGGACCCACCCACACCAGCCGCCCCGCCTTGTCCGTGAAGCAATCCACCGTCACCTCGGGGCCGGGCAGAGGCTCCATGCAGACGGGGTCTGCCATGGCGGCGCAGGCCGCCTTGGCCTCGGCCAGGTCGTGGGCCCACTGCACACCGACTCCGCCCTGGCCGCAGTCCGGCTTGATGACGATGGGCCAGGCGTCGACGGCATCGAGGTCGGCAAACACCCGGGGTGCCCACGCAAATCCCGCGAACCGCTGGTAGGTGGCGCTTTTTCTTCGGGCAAGCGCGGCGGTTTGCGGATCGCCGTTGACGAGGAAAAAACCCATGGCCCGGGATCTTTCGGACAGGTACTCCATGACCGAGTCATGCGTGGCAAAGACCATGTCGATCTGCAGCCGCTGCAGCAGGGCCTGGAAGGCGGCATCGAAATCGGGGGCATGGATCTTGGGAAGGCCGCCGATGTAATTGTCGAACACATATCTGCCATGGTCTTCCACCGAGGAGGCACCGAAGACTTCCACATGCAGCGAATACCTGATCGCCTGGTGGATCTCCGTGGCGTTTTCCGCGCCGCATGGAAAGACGAGAACCCTTGTTTTCTTATTCATTGATGATCTCCAGAATTCTTGCCATCTCCTGTGCCCCGTATCTTTGGTCTATGGGCAGGGGAATGATGTTTTTCACCATGGCCGCTTCCGGAGAATCAGGCGGGACCCTTTGAAGCACATCCGGCCAATAGGTCGGGGTAAATATTCTTCGGGCCAGCAGCCTCGTTCTCAGGGTCTCGTCTTCCGAGAAGAAGGGATAGCACAGCGGCCCGTTCACCTGCCGCGCAAGCCGCAGCGGATTGCGCGCGTGCAGCGCTTGGTCAAGCAGGGCAAAGTTTCTGTTGCGCACTTCGCAAGCATGCTGCTGGTCGATGGATTGCAATATGCGCTCGGTGAGCGCCGACATGTGCCGGGGCTCCAGCGCACTCAGGCGGGCTTCAGCTGCCTGGTAATCCGCATAGCCAGCCTCGGGGCCCTCCGCAAGCCGCTTGAGCAGATGGCGGCTGTACTCGATGCTGCCGGTGTCTCTCGGGTAAGTGGTCGCCGGGACATGGTCCGAGCAAAGGATTCCGCCGTCCGGAACGCCGAAGAATTTGCGTGGCGAATAGATGTTTGCAAGACAGTCGAGCGGCTGCGCAAACCAGGCCTGCGAGCAGTCCATGATGACCTGTTTGCGTGGAAATCTGGCAATGATCTTGTTGGCCTGTTCTGAACAGATGCCGAAATAATTGACATACAGCAGCCATTCATCATCATCCAGGCATATGTCGTCAAGAATGTCGAAGTGGCGATCGATGGCATAGTGGCGGACCGCCACCCCGGCCTGCAGCACGGGCTGCAGCATCGCATCGCAGATGTACCTTGGAAACCAGATGCGCGCCGGCTGGGGCCGGGCCGACTCCAGCAATGCATGGAGGGCCGAGCGGGCGGACTGGTAGGCCGCTGCACCCGCATGGCGGCCGCCTTGTGCGGAAAGGGGCAGTTCAAGCCCGAAGTAGCCGCCGACAGGAGAGTTCATGGGCCCTCTCCTGCCGAGAGCATGGAAAGCACTTTGGCCGGCGGATTGAACATCAGCACGTCAATGATGGACAGGCCGGGGTGGAAAACATCTGTCGATTGCGGGTAGCTATCGAGCCTGACGTCCAGGAACTCCAGCTCCAATCCCGCTTCTGAAAATTCTTCCGTTGAATACAGGTCACGCCCGCCTGGAAGGTTGACATAGGTGGCTGCGGACTCCTGCCGACATATGTCGATAACACGCGCTGCCCCCTTTTTTTCCTGGTTTTTGTAGATTTCGGAGCTCATGGCATAGCGCCTGTCCAGTGCCAGGTATTCGACAACCGCCAATATGCTGCTGCGGGCAAGGGTGGAGATGCGGCCGTCCTGCGTATCGAGAACCTTTTTTACCAGTGCAATGACGGATTCATAGTAGGGGGCATGCGAATAGGATCCTGATATCTGGGCAAGAATCCTCGTCTTCCAGGGCAGATCGCTCTTGATGGCGATGCTGTTGATTTTTGAAAAAGAGCTGGCGTTGTCCAGGGGAACGGTGAAATAACCGACCTTGCCACCCAGCAGCAGGCGGTTTCGGTTGATCCAGCCGCCCTTGATGAAATTCACATCGTCGTAGAAGACGAACTTGTCCGCCGCCTGCAGCAGGCTGAAGTAGCCAACGTAGGGGAAGAAGTACGGCTGCATGATGGCGAGTTTCATGGCATCACCAACGAAAAGACAGGGGCTGCGTGCACTGTCCGCTCACGGTCTGGCCTGGTTTGCATGGAGAAGATTCCGGGTGAGACATTCACAAGGGAGCGGGGGCGCTGCAGGGCTTGTCCTTTGCGGCCCCCTTTTCAGCGCCACGGGGATGGCAGGGCAAGTATGCACAGCCTGCACGTCTTTTTGTCAACGGATCCCGCAGGCGGCTTTTGTGCACCGTGCCGGCCAGGCCGTCAGCTGCTCTTTCGCGTCGCGCCCCAGCACACCAGCGATCCCGCTGTCACCAGCACAACGCCTTGCCAGAACCCCCAGCCCGGCTGCACCTGCAGCCAGGCGCTGGCCAGCAAGGCCGAAAAGACGGGCGTGAAGTAGGAGGCTGCCGCCATCACTGCCAGATGCCCATGCTGTATGCCATGCTCCCAGCAGCTGTAGGCGAGGGCGGTGAGCCCGCCCACGGCCAGCAATTGCAGCGCGGCGGAGCCCGACCAGCGCATGCCGCCTTCGCCACCCAGCCACAGCCACTGGATCCACAGCGCGACCGAGGTCCAGACCAGGAACAGCCCCACCGCATTGTGGCCACCGCCCCAGCGCCGCGCTGCCAGCGAGTAGCAGGGCCATAGCAGGGCGGCGGCGAAGGCCAGCCCATAGGCCAGCGGGTTGGCCCTCATATGGCCCGCCACTTCGCGCCACTGCAGCGACTCGCCGCCCAGCACGCTCGTCAGTCCCCAGAGGCACAGCAGCACGCCGGGCCACAGCCACCAGCGTGCGCGTTGCTGGCGGCACAGCACGGCCAGCACGATGGTCAGGCTGGGCCAGAGATAGTTGATCAGTCCCAGCTCCAGCGCCTGGGAGCGGTCCTGGGCCATGCCGATGGCCAGCGACAGGCATATCTCATAGACCGCGAACAGCAGGCCGCAGCCCCAGAAGTAGGCCGGGTGCATGGCCCGCCACTGCGAAGGCCCTGGCAGGCCCCGCGCCGCGGCCACGCAGACGGCGCTGACGGTGTAGAGCATGGCCGCTCCGCCGACGGCGCCAAACGCCTCGGAGACGGAGCGCATCAGGCCGACCGTGCAACTCCAGCAAAGAACGGCCAGCAGGCCTATGGCCGTGGCACGGCCGGGAGAGACGGCAGACATGGGCGGGCGGTGGAACGAAGGGGGAAAAAACAACGCCCGGCACGTGCCGGGCGCAGCGCACGCCGGGCGGGGCCGGCGCAGGCGGGCAAGGCTCACAGGCCCAGCATGATCTGCAGGTTCTGCACGGCGGCGCCGCTGGCGCCCTTGCCCAGGTTGTCCAGGCGCGCGATCAGCACGGCCTGGCGGTACTGTTCGTTGGCGAACACGCGCAGCTCCAGCTTGTTGGTGTCGGTCAGCGCATCGGCGGCCAGCTTCAGGTCCTCGGTCGGGGGCAGCACGGACACCCATTGGCCGGGCGTGTTGGTCGCCGCGTAGTGGGCAGCCAGCGCGTCGTGCAGGTCGCTCGCCTTGGGCGCGCCCGGCAGCAGGTCCAGATGCAGCGGCAGTTGCACCAGCATGCCCTGGCGGAAATTGCCCACGGCGGGGATGAACACGGGGCGCCGCGTCAGGCCCGTGTACTGCAGGATCTCGGGAATGTGCTTGTGCGACAGGCCCAGCGCATAGGCTTCGTAGGGCGCCGCTGTGCCGGCCTCGTAGGCCTCGATCATGCTGCGGCCGCCGCCCGAATAGCCCGACACCGAGGGCAGGCTCAGGCCATGGTCGGCCGGAATCAGGCCCGCGGCCACGAGCGGATGCAGCAGCGCGATCGCGCCCGTCGCGTAGCAGCCGGGGTTGGACACGCGCCTGGCTGTGCGCACCGCGTCGAGCTGGCCCTTGCGCAGCTCGGGAAAGCCATAGACCCAGTCCGGCGCCACGCGGTGGGCCGTGGAGGCATCGATGATCTTGATGGTGCGGCCGGTCTCGGCCTCGATGGAGTCGACCATGGCCGCCGTCTCGCGGGCGGCATCGTCGTGCAGGCAGAGGATGACCAGGTCCACGCCGGCGATCAGTGCACGCTTGGCGGCAGGGTCCTTTCGCAGCTCGGGTGCAATGCTGACCAGCTCCACGCCGGACAGATCGACCAGACGCTCACGGATCTGCAACCCTGTCGTGCCTGCCTCGCCATCGATAAAGACTTTTGCCATCGCTGTGTTTCTCCTGCTGCGCGGCCTTCTTGGGGCCGCTGCGGCACCATTGCCGCGTTCCAGTTGCGGATTCTCACCGAAACCGGGCATCCCTGCGGCCCGTGTCGCAAAACGGCTGCCGGACACGGCGCAGCCGCTCCTGCCACGCGCCTGTTACAAAAAGGCGGCAGGCGCGCGGGCGATTCCTCTATAAGACAAAAGAGCTGGAGGGCCGGCCCGAAATGTCAGGAAGCCGTCTTTTCCTTGACATATCAAGGCATTGCACAGATTCCGGGAGCCTGCCTGGGGCGCGGGAAATTGTGGATTCTGCGCATGGGGGCGTGCCGGATGGCGCAGTGCAGCATGGTACATTCGGCGATTGCCAGGTCACTCCGCCTTGAGGCAGCACCCCAGGGCTACCGGGTCAATCCCCCCCTATTTGTTTGAGAGAGACATCATGAAGATTCATGAATACCAAGGCAAGGAAATCTTGCGTCAGTTTGGTGTGCCTGTACCTCGCGGTATCCCTGCGTTCACAGTGCAAGAGGCCGTGGAAGCGGCCCAGAAGCTCGGCGGCCCCGTGTGGGTCGTCAAGGCCCAGATCCACGCGGGCGGCCGCGGCAAGGGCGGCGGCGTGAAGGTCGCCAAGACCATCGACGACGTCAAGGCGCTGGCCGGCCAGATCCTCGGCATGCAGCTGGTCACGCACCAGACCGGCGCCGAAGGCCAGAAGGTCCGCCGCCTGTACATCGAAGACGGCGCCGACATCCAGAAGGAATACTACCTGTCGTGCGTGACCGACCGCGCCACGCAGAAGGTGGCCTTCATCGCTTCCAGCGAAGGCGGCATGGACATCGAGGAAGTGGCCCACTCCACACCCGAGAAGATCATCACCATCTTCGTCGACCCGCTGACCGGCCTGACCCAGGCGCAGGGCGAAGAGCTGGCCAAGGGCATCGGCATGCCCGCCGACTCCGTGCCCCAGTTCATCGACATCTGCCAGAAGCTCTACAAGTGCTACATGGACACGGATGCTTCGCTGGTCGAGATCAACCCCCTGAACCGCGACAGCAAGGGCAACGTCGTTGCGCTGGACGCCAAGTTCAACTTCGACTCCAACGCCCTGTTCCGCCACCCCGAGATCGTGGCCCTGCGCGACCTGGACGAAGAAGATCCCGCTGAAGTCGAAGCCTCCAAGTTCGACCTGGCCTACATCTCGCTGGACGGCAACATCGGCTGCCTGGTCAACGGCGCGGGCCTGGCCATGGCCACCATGGACACCATCAAGCTGTTCGGCGGCGAGCCGGCCAACTTCCTGGACGTGGGCGGCGGCGCCACCCCCGAGAAGGTCACCGAAGCCTTCAAGATCATGCTCAAGAACCCCAAGGTCGAGGGCATTCTGGTCAACATCTTCGGCGGCATCATGAAGTGCGACACCATCGCCACCGGCGTGATCACCGCCTGCAAGGCCGTGAACCTGCAGGTGCCCCTGGTCGTGCGCATGAAGGGCACGAACGAAGAGCTGGGCAAGAAGATGCTGGCCGAATCCGGCCTGCCCATCATCAGCGCCGACACCATGGCCGAAGCGGCCACCAAGATTGTCGAAGCCGTCAAGTAAGCAGGCCCGGAGAACACACCATGTCCATCTTCATCAACAAAGACACCAAGGTCATCACCCAAGGCATCACGGGCAAGACGGGCCAGTTCCACACTGAAAAGTGCATCGAGTACGCGAACGGCAAGAACTGCTTCGTGGCCGGCGTGAACCCCAAGAAGGCCGGCGAGAAGATCTTCGACGTGCCGATCTACGCCTCCGTCAAGGAAGCCGCGCAGGGCACGGGCGCCACGGTCTCCGTGATCTACGTTCCCCCCGCAGGCGCTGCCGCCGCGATCTGGGAAGCCGTGGAAGCCGACCTGGACCTGGCCATCTGCATCACCGAAGGCATCCCCGTCCGTGACATGCTGGAAGTGCGCAACAAGATGCGCGCCAAGGAAGCCGCCGGCGGCAAGCGCACCCTGCTGCTGGGCCCCAACTGCCCCGGCCTGATCACGCCCGACGAGATCAAGATCGGCATCATGCCCGGCCACATCCACAAGAAGGGCCGCGTCGGCGTGGTCAGCCGCTCCGGCACGCTGACCTATGAAGCCGTGGCACAGCTGACCGAACTGGGCATCGGCCAGTCGTCGGCCGTGGGCATCGGCGGCGACCCGATCAACGGCCTCAAGCACATCGACGTGATGAAGGCCTTCAACGACGATCCCGACACCGACGCCGTCATCATGATCGGCGAAATCGGCGGTCCCGACGAAGCCGAAGCCGCCCGCTGGTGCAAGGACAACATGAAGAAGCCCATCGTCGGCTTCATCGCTGGCGTCACCGCCCCTCCCGGCAAGCGCATGGGCCACGCCGGCGCGCTGATCTCGGGCGGCGCCGACACGGCCGACGCCAAGCTGGCCATCATGGAAGAGTGCGGCTTCACCATCACCCGCAATCCTTCCGAAATGGGCCGCCTGCTCAAGGGCCTGCTGTAAACGGCACGGGTTCTGCACCACCTCTGCGGGCTTGCCCGCAGCGGAAATTACGCAGAATTACGAATCGGTAAGGCGGCAAGTCCGCCCTACACTGTCAGCTCCAAAAAAGAAAAAGCGCCAGCGGCCAACGCCCTGGCGCTTTTCGACTCATAACAGCGGAGAAACCATGGAATACCTGCAAAGCGCCGACTTCTGGATCGGCCTGGTGAAGATCGTCTGGATCAACATCATCCTCTCGGGCGACAACGCCGTCGTCATCGCACTGGCCGCACGCTCGCTGCCGCCCGCGCAGCAAAAGCAGGCCGTCATGTTCGGCTCAGGCGCTGCCGTGGTGCTGCGCATCATCCTGACCGTGGTGGCCGCCAAGCTGCTCGAACTGTCCTTCCTGCAGATCATCGGCGGCGTGCTGCTGCTGTGGATCGGCCTGCAGCTGCTGACCGGCGAGGAAGAGGACGAAGGCGAATCCAAGGGCCAGGGCAGCATGATGGCCGCCATCCGCACCATCCTGATCGCCGACCTGGTGATGAGCCTGGACAACGTGATCGCCGTGGCCGCCACCGCACAGGGCAACATGATCCTGCTGATCCTGGGCCTGGCCATCAGCATTCCGCTGGTCATCTTCGGCTCCACGCTGATGATCAAGCTCATGGAGCGCTTCCCCGTCATCGTCACGCTGGGCGCGGCCCTGATCGGCTGGGTCGGCGGCGAAACCATCGTCAACGACCGCCTGCTGCACGACTACGCCATCAGCCACCCCTGGCTGCACTACGTCGCGGCCGCCGCCGGCGCCGTGCTGGTCGTGGGCGTGGGCAAGCTGCTGCAGTCGCGCAACAGCGCAAGGCACGCAGCCCAGGCCTGAGCCTGCACGCCCTGATCCCAGACAACGCACTGCCCCGGCAGTGCGTTTTTGCTTGGGGCGCCCGATGTGGCGCCAAGCCGACGCGCACGCTGCACGGGGCGCTTTTGCTTTACGCTCTGGCATCTGCCTTCGCGCGCAAGACCGCACCGATCGCCGCGCCCTCCACTCCTTGCCATCCATGCAACGCGCAACCAAGCCCCCGGGCATCGCCGCTGGCCACCCATTGCACTGCACGATGGTCGCGCGCACCGACGTCGGCCGGCGCCGGGGCAACAACGAAGACGCCATCAGCATCCAGCCCGACTGCCAGCCCTGGCCGCTGGCCCTGCTGGCCGACGGCATGGGCGGCTACAACGCCGGCGAAGTCGCCAGCGCCATGGCGATCAACCTGGTCTCGGCCGCCATGCAAAGCGTGGCCGCCACGCAGCCCTCGGCGCACAGTCCCCAGGCGCGCCTGCTGCTGCGCCAGACGCTGGGCGAAGCCCTGAACCTGGCCAACGCCGCCATCCGCACCGCCGCCCGGGAAACGCCCGGCTGCAAAGGCATGGGCACCACCGTCATCGCCGCAGCGCTGCTGCCCGACCTGCTCATGCTGGCCCACCTCGGCGACTCGCGGGCCTACGCATGGCGAGAAGGCCGGCTGCGGCGCCTGACGCGCGACCACACCTGGCTGCAGGAAGAGATCGACGCCGGCCGGCTGCACGATGAACAGGGCCGCCAATCCGGCCTGGGCCACCTGCTGACGCAGGCGCTGGGCGTCGCCACCCAGATCCGGCCGGACTTCAACGAATGGCCGCTGCAGGCCGACGACCGCATCCTGCTGTGCTCCGACGGGCTGACGGACATGCTGGACGACGACATGCTGGCCACCCTGTTTGCCGATGCGCCCCCCCTCCCCATGCTGTTGACCAAGCTGCTGGCCGAAGCCAACGCTGCCGGCGGCCACGACAACATCAGCGCCGTGCTGATCGAAATGCATGCGCCGACAGCCTGAGGAACTTGCGCCCGTCAAGACTGCGCTGCACAGGCTGCGGCGAAGACCCACACAGGCAATGGCAATCAAGTACATTTCAACGATAGCCAGCAACCAAAATGCGGCGCACGGCTGCGGGGCTCGCCCGCCTGCGCAACAGGTGCGCAGCCATAATTCGACAACATCCGCTTCTAGGCTGCACAGGCAGCCGAAGGAGCCAGGACACAGGCCGCCCGCAAGAACGCGGCCCGGGAATCACTGAGGAGCTTTGAGCATGCCGACCCTGGTCATCTCCATCGATGGCGCCGTCATCAAGGAAGTGCAGTTGAGCAAGGAGCGCACGACGTTGGGACGGCGTCCCTACAACGACATCGTGATCGACAACCTCGCCGTCAGCGGAGAACATGCGGTACTCACCATGTCGGAGGACGGCAGCGTCCTCATCGAAGACCTGCGCAGCACCAACGGCACCTACGTCAACGGCCAGGCCGTGCTGCGCCAGCTGCTCACGCATGGCGACCTGCTCGACATAGGCCGCTACAAGATCCGCTTCGTACAGAACGAAAAAAGCGCCACCCGCAACGCCCTGGCCGCCATCGCCGCCGCATCGGCGGCCATTGCCTCGGCACCGACCACGCGCCCGCCCCGGCTGGACGAACCCACGCGCCCGTCCGAGCTGGGCGGCGACACCACATCAGGCTTCGGCCCTACCTTGCCGCCGTCCATGGCAGGCCTGGCCACGCGCCAGGCTGCCATCCGCATGCTCAGCGGCAACGCCGCCGGGCGCGAAGTGCCCCTGGTCAAGATCGTCACCACCCTGGGCAAGCCCGGCGTGGCCGTTGCCTCCATCACACAGAGGCACCACGGCTTTGTGCTGGCCCAGCTGGAAGGCGAGGCCGCCAGCCTCAAGCTCAACGGCGTGGCCGTGGGCGCGCGCGCCACGCCGCTGGAGCACGGCGACACTCTCGAGCTGGCAGGCACGCAGATGCAGTTTCTCCTGGCGGGCTGAGGAAAACGGGGAAAGTTTTGACAAAATTGTCACACTGACAGCCCCGACCTGGCGGAAAATGGCGACCAACCGTGTGAGTTGCAACAAAACCATACATGGCTTAGGCAGCTCTGGGCACTGTGGCGACTGGCATGGCTCTTGCTCAATAGAGCAGGCAATCAACCCCCTATGAGGAGAAGTTCATGAAGCGTTCCATCCAGCGAGGTTTTACCTTGATCGAACTGATGATCGTCGTGGCGATCATCGGCATTTTGGCGGCCGTTGCGCTGCCGGCTTACCAGGATTACACGGCGCGTGCCCAGATGTCTGAAGCCATGACGCTGGCTAGCGGTGCAAAGCTTGCTGTCACAGAGTCTGCGTCGAATCTCGGCGCTTGGCCTGCCACCAATGGAGCTGCGGGTTTGGCAACAGCGAATTCCATCACCGGTAAATATGTTGGCAACGTTTCAATTAACAACGGCAAAATCATTGCGCGTATGAAGAGCACAGGTGTCGCTAGCGGCATCCAAGGCAAGACACTGACGCTGAGCCCCATCAGCCGCACCGGTTCTGTGGAATGGGTTTGCAGGCCTGGCACGGACGGCGCTGCAACAAAATTCTATCCTGCCTCCTGCCGCTAAATTCATGTAATTTAGTTGCGCCAGCAGCGCATCCAACTGCCCGCAATCGCGGGCATTTTTTTTGAAAAGGACAATGCCGTTTGTTTAGAAAAAAAGCATGGCTCCTGGTTTTTTGCCTGTTCATCGGGCTGACTTGGGCGATCTATTTTCCTGGATTGCATGGAGGCTTCCTTTTCGATGACATGCCTAACCTTTCTGAGCTTGGTTCGCGAGGTGGAATAGAAAGTTGGGAGAGTTTCAAAGGCTTTGTTTTCCACGGTGCGGCTGGCCCTTTGGGTCGTCCCATCTCACTTGCCAGCTTTCTGCTGGATGATAATTTTTGGCCCAGTATTCCAGCACCATTCAAGCGCACTAATGTGCTGCTACATATTTTGATTGGCGTGCTGCTCTGCTGGGCGACACTGAACCTCCTGCGACTTTATGGAGTTCGGGAAGAGCAAGCTCGTTGGGGGGCCGTCCTCAACATGGGCTTCTGGATGCTGCATCCCTACATGGTGTCCACCACCCTGTATGTGGTGCAACGCATGGCGCAATTGGCAACACTGTTCGTCCTCGCTGGACTGGTGGGCTATCTTCATGGCCGTCTTCTGATGCAAAATCGACGGACAAGTGGTTATCTGTGGATGTCCGTCTCTTTGTGTTTGGGTACTGCGCTTGCCGCGTTGAGTAAGGAAAACGGCATTTTGCTCCCCATACTGATCCTTGTCATCGAATGGTGCAGACCTAGGCCCGCTGGCCTTGCTGTATTTACTTCCCCTGACTGGCGTTGGCGCGCATTTTTTCTCTGGCTTCCTAGCCTGGCGGTTTTTTGGATGCTAGGCAAGGAAATAAATTTTTCTCCCAATGCATGGCCTACCCGGCCATTTAATCAAATTGAACGGTTGCTCACCGAGACCCGTATCGTCTGGGAGTATTTGCATCATCTGTTTATTCCACGCATCGAAGGTCTCGGATTGTTTCAGGATGGCTATGAAATTTCGACCAACCTGATGAGTCCACCGGCGACGCTGTTCAGTCTGATCGGACTGGCAATACTGTTTGTCGCTGGTCTACTGCTGCGTCAAAGACAACCATATCTCTCTCTGGCCATACTATTCTTTTTTGCGTCCCATCTCATCGAATCCACGGTCGTGGGCCTGGAACTTTACTTCGAACATCGCAACTATGCGGCGGCGCTTTTCCTTTTCTTGCCTATCGTTATGGGACTTATGTGGCTGGCGGAGAAAAAAAGCGCATTCGTTGCTGTCGCAACGTTCTGCGCACTGTTTTCCTTGTTGTCCCTGTTGACTTGGCAGCGATCTAAGCTATGGGCGGATACCGATGCTTTGCAGAACTACTGGGCAGTGGCCTCTCCCCTCTCGCCGAGGGCACAGAACCACCTAGCCATGCAGATGTTCCGTTCCAATCAGCCAGAAAAGGGGTTCAAGCTTCTGGAGCAAGCTTCAGAAAAGCTCCCGCAAAGTTCACTGTTGACCATGCAATGGCTGCTCCAGAAGGTATTGCGGCAGGAAGCAACGCGCCAGGACTTTGACAGTGTGAAGAAAAAATTGCCTTTCCAGCGTTTTGATGCCCAAGCCCTGCTGGGTATACGAATGATTGTTGAGAGCCTGCGGGAAACCAGCTCCCGCCCCGAATACCTGCAGCTTACAATCGAATTGCTGGACGTGATGCGCGGTTTGCCTCGCTATACGGCGGTACCCCTGTTCAATCGGCTGGAGCCCTATCTGCGAGGCAATTTATTGCTGGCGCAGGGGAGATACGCTGAAGCGACTTCCAGTTTCAAACAAGCTATACAGCAGTATCAGGATATCGACGCCGCACTACCCATGGTGGCCGACATGGGTAACTCCAACCGTCCCTATGAGGCGATGGAACTACTGCAAGTTGCCAAGGGTGTCTATGAAAATCAGGCCGAAAGAACATTCAAGAGATCGAGGGAGAGCTATGATGAGGAAATCGAGCGCTTCAACCAACTATTGCTCCTCGATATGCAAGCCATGAAGCCAAGCCAAAAATGAAGCTCAGCGTTGTACTACCAGCCAAGAACGAAGCCCTCAGCGTCGGAGATACGGTACGCAGTATCCTGTCCAGATTTGCGGAGGCCGAGGTGATTGTCGTGAATGATGGCTCCTCCGACCAGACGGGGCAGATTGCTGAGCATGCAGGTGCTCGTGTAGTCCATCATCCCTACAGCAAAGGAAATGGTGCAGCTATCAAAACAGGAGCGCGAGCGGCCCGCGGTGAAGTCATCGTATTCATGGATGCCGATGGCCAGCACAATCCCTCTGATATCCCGCGTCTGCTCGAGAAAATAGAGCAAGGTCATGATTTGGTTGTAGGCGCAAGGCAAAAAGGCTCACAGGCAAGTGTAGGGCGTGGCTTGGCCAATGGCTTGTATAACCGTCTCGCCACCTGGATGACTGGGCATCGAGTCGAGGATCTCACTTCTGGTTTTCGCGCTGTGAACGCCAGCAAATTCCGCGAGTTTCTTTATCTGCTACCCAACGGTTTTTCCTACCCCACCACGAGCACGATGGCATTTTTCCGCGCAGGTCATTCCGTGGCCTATGTGCCCATACACGCAGCGCCCCGTATAGGCAAGAGCCATATACGCCTCCTGCGTGACGGAGCTCGTTTCCTAATCATAATATTTAAAATCGGGACGCTGTTCTCGCCGCTGAAGATTTTTGCGCCCGTCGCGCTGGCCATGTTCATGCTGGCATCCGGCTGGTATGGCTGGACCTGGTGGCACGAAGGACGATTCACCAATATGAGCGCGCTGCTCTATACGGGCAGTGTGATGGTGTTTCTGATGGGGCTGATCTCGGAACAAATCACCGCACTGATGTATCAGGATCGCAAGTGAGCACCGCGCAACAGATCAAGCCAACATTGCTCGTCCTGGCCTCCACCTATCCACGCTGGCCTGATGATACTGAACCAGGTTTCGTGCATGAACTGGCGCGCCGGCTCATCGCACGCTTTCACGTCGTCGTGCTGTGCCCCCATGCGAAAGGCTCCAAACCTGCAGAGGCCTTGGACGGTGTGGAAGTGATCCGCTATCGCTATGCACCTGCGTGCCTGGAAACCTTGGTCAACAACGGCGGCATCGTCACCAACCTGCGTAACCATCGCTGGAAGCTCCTGCTGGTGCCATGTTTTGTTCTGATGCAGGCATGGCACGCATGGCGCATTTGCCGTCAGCGCAAGGTGGCCGTCATCCATGCCCACTGGCTCATACCCCAGGGCTTGATCGCCGCACTGCTCCAGAGCCTGCCGGGGCCACGGACGCCGTTTGTGGTGACTTCGCACGGTGCGGACCTATACGCATTGCGCGCGCGGCCACTGCAAGCGCTAAAACGCTTCGTGTTGCGTCGAGCCGACTCGGTCACGGTGGTCAGCAGTGCGATGCGCACCGTTGTGGACCAGTTGGGCAGCGACTTGTGCAAAGTCCACGTACTTCCGATGGGAGTGGACATGGTCCACCGCTTTGTGCCGGGCGACGCCTTGCAACGTGCCTCCAGCGAGTTGCTGTTCGTCGGTCGTCTGGTGGAAAAAAAAGGACTTCGTTACCTGCTTGATGCACTGCCGGTGGTCATCAAGGCTCGGCCAGAAGTCCGACTGACCATTGCGGGCTTCGGGCCGGATGAGGCCGCTCTCAAGGCCAGGGTTGCTGAGCTTGGTCTGCAAGATGTCGTTCGGTTCCTGGGTGCCGTAACACAAAAGCAACTGCCGGGACTCTATCAGCGTGCGGCCCTGTTCGTAGCGCCCTTTGTCAGGGCCTCATCCGGTGACCAGGAAGGATTGCCGGTCGCACTGATGGAGGCCGTGGCCTGTGGTTGTCCTGCCATCGCTGGGGACGTGGCCGGGCTGCGGGACATCTTTGGCCTTCATGCACACGAGTGCATCATCGACCCGCGCGACAGCGTTGCCATGTCCACTGCGATTCTCAATCGGCTTTGCAACTCCCAGCATGCGCGTGCACAGGCCCTGGCAATGCGTGAAACGCTTGTGGAGCAGCTTGGCTGGGAGCATATCGGTTCGCGCTACGCTGCGCTGCTGGAACAGTCTGGCCGCTAGCTTCAGCCGGAACGAGCGGCAACCATACTGGCCAAAAGAGGCTCAATATCCGCAATCAGGGCCTGCCAGTCGCGCACAGTTATCTCAGGCATGACCGGTGTCAGCAATTGACGCTCGACCGCCAGCGCCAAGCCATGGGCATCGCCGGCGGCAAACATGGCCTGCGGTGCCGTGGAGAACAACTGCGACATCTCCCCAATATCCGTGACTGCGACGCAGAGGCCGCAAGCCAGCATCTCATAGGCTTTTTGGGGGAAGCAGTAGCGCCCGAAGGGAGTGTCAAGAATAGAAATGATCCCGACATCCAGTGCGCGGAAAAGGTCTGCCACATCCGCATGTCCAAGGCTGCCTAGATAGTGGACACGCTCGCCCTGCGGTGGCGGCAAGTCCGACTGGTAAGGCCCGGCGAGCACCAGATGCACGTGCGGATTCTTTGCAGCCAGCGCGGCCCATGCGCGATACAGAGGTTCAACACCCTTGTCCCTGTAGAGGCCTCCGGCTGTACCCACCAAGGGGACATCTATTGGCAGACCGAGGCGCTCGCGTGCGGATGCCTTGTCTCCCGGATGGAATACCTGCAGATCGACGCTACTGGGCATGGAAATCACGTGTCCTTCGGCACCATAGTCCCGCAACACCATCTGGCGCAGAGGCTCACTGGTCGTCAACACCAGAGGCGCTTTGCGTGTAGCCCAACGCAGGGCAGGAACAAAACCTGGAATACGCGCCTGGCCAAAGCCCTCGAAGTTGTCGTACAGATCCACGGCATAGGGCAAGCCCAGCCGCCCGGCCAGCCAGCGCGTCAGCGCCACATGTGGGATATCAGAGGCGCCAATCAGCACCTGGGGACGTAGCGCTTTAAGTTGGTCCAGCATATGCCAGGGATATAGCGCCAGCCTTGGCAGACGCCATCCACGAACCGATTCACTGACCCATGACAGATGACCGGAGGCAGCTTCGTGCTCCCAACGGCCGGCGATATCGACCTGCGCGCCATGGTAGTCAACACAGAAGGCATGTACCTCATGGCCCAGCATGGCAAGTTGCCGTGGAATTTCGTAGAGCCGTGCATAGCGGTCAAGGATCACATCCTTGCTCATGTAGCGGCGCTTGCAAAGAAAAGCAATGCGCATGATTTCAGTTCGTGCCATCGAGCCCCTGGGTCAGTCGCTGTGCGGTCGTCAGCGCGGCGGCCACCACTTGGTCCATGTTGTAGTATCGGTATTCGGCCAGCCTCCCGACAAAAGTCACGCCATTCTCTCGCTCGGCCAGCGCCTGGTACTGTTTGAAAAGTGCCTCGCTGCTGTCGCTAGGAATCGGGTAGTAGGGGTCTCCTTCGGCCTGCGGATATTCGCGCACGATGGAAGTTCCACTGTGCTGCTGCCCGGTCAAGTGCTTGAACTCCGTGATTCGTGTATACGCATGGTCATTGGGATAGTTGACCGTCCCCACCTGCTGGAACCATTGTGTTTGCGGTAGATGCTGGTGCTCGAATCGCAAAGACCGATACGGCAGTGGACCATGGCAATGGCCAAAGTAGGCATCAATCGGACCTGTGTATACCACATGATCGAATGCACTTCGAGCGTGGAAATCTGAGAATCCCACACCCAGTTCAATGCTGATTTTCGGATGATCGAGCATGCGCTCGAACATCCGCGTGTATCCATGCATGGGCATGACCTGAAAGCTGTCCGTGAAGTAACGATCATCGGTATCCGTACGCACGGGAATACGAGCAGCGACGCCTGCCTTCAACTCCGATGGTTCCATTCCCCATTGCTTGCGCGTATAGTTCAGGAAGAACTTCTCATATAGATCGCGGCCTACACTGTTGAGTACCACGTCCTCGCTGCTGCGAATCGGCGATCGAGGTTCACGCACACGCTCGAAAAATTCCGCTACTCCGGCCTCATCCAGATCCAATCCATACAGCAGATTGATCGTGTCTCGATTGATTGGAAATGGATACTTTTTTCCGTCTACCACACCCAGCACACGATGTTCATAAGCGCGCCATTCGGTAAATCGTGAAAGATACTGGAATACGCGCTCACTATTAGTATGAAATATGTGAGGTCCGTATCGATGGACAAGAAGGCCTTTGGAGTCGGTTTCATCGAAGGCATTGCCAGCAATATGATTGCGCCGGTCAATGATGTGGACCGCCATACCTGCATCCGCAAGTTCGCGCGCCATAGTGGCTCCGGCAAAACCAGCTCCCACAACAAGAATTTTTCTCATGGTTTGATGCCCCATTTTTCGTGACGCTTGCCCTTCACACCCAGAAGTCCATCTATCAAACCTGCCGTGAAGGCGTGGAATTGAGCCAATTTGCGTGGCTCCCTGGCTAGTGCAAAGAAAAGTCGGACCAATGTGCCCGGAATGGCCTGTGTGAGCAAACGCAGGCCATGGTACTCGCGTGCAATCAGCAAGCGGTTGCGGGTATCGTAATAGCGCTTCCAGGGTGCCAACGAAAGATAGATGATTTTTCTACCCAAAAAATCAATCGTTTGGGCTTGAGATTTTGGGTGCTCAATGCGACTCTTCCCGGCAATGACTACCCTGGCGCCAATGTGCTGAGCGCGAAGGCAGTATTCTGCGTCGTCCGCTGCAATGAAAAATTCCTTGTCGGGGAAGCCCAGGCGTCGGACCATATCCCGATGGATCAGAAATCCTAAAAATGGAATGAACTCCACCTGGGCCTGCTCCGGAACATTTTCCGCCATCTCCACGCAACCCAGCGGAGGTTCCACGATCTTCGTAGTCCAGGCAGGTATGTCACCATGTACGGCAAGAGAGCCATAAATGGTCCCAGCATCTACCGCAACTTTCATCAGCTCTTGCAATGCATCTGGATGCGGCTCGGCATCGTCGTCCATCATCCACAGCCACTCAGCCGTTTCCATGGCACAGGCCAGGCCTGCGGCAAATCCGCCAGCCCCCCCGGTATTTTCGGACAGTGAATTCAGGAAGAATCCTGGATGTGCAAGCCAGCCTTTCTGCGACAGCATTTCGCAGGTGCCATCTGTTGATGCGTTGTCTATGACATGAATGGCGTCCAGAGCAGTTGACTGCCCTTGCAGAGCTAGAAGGCACTGATGAAGAAGCTTCTTTCTATTGAAAGTCACCACGATTGCAGCCACAGTACATTTTTTCACATGATCTTCGAATTTTGCAGGCATCATCTTCACTGAATTCAGTAATAATCCGGGCGCAGCATTCTCTTGAGTTTATAGCCCAAAATATACCTTAAAGCAGGTATTTTTGCAGGATGTGCTTTATGGGTAATGGAGGAATGCCTGAGTACAAAAAAGAACATGGGGAGATAGAAATAACTGGAAAACCACCTGTTCATTAGAGTGTTTGCATTGCCAATGAAATCCTTATTCTTTCCCTCCACAGAGGAAAATACGGCAAGCATTTTCAGATCCGTCTCCAAGGTTTTTCTTTTAAGCGGCTTCTTCTTGCTGCGAACGTGAAAAGTTGTGGAATCCTCATGCTGACGCCAATCCACCAGGATTTCGTCAAAATATTCAACCCTTCCTTTTTCCATTGCCAGAAAGCTAATAAACCAGTCTATGTATGCAATATCATCACAGGCTGTCTCAAAATCCAGAAGATCCGCCTTGAAAAGCATGGCATGACCACATATGGAGGTGCAAAAAATCAGGCCTCTAGAATCGCTTCCGCTGAGCATGTTCGATGTGTCAGAAAAGCTCTTACCCAGCGGATTATTTTTTTCATCAACAAACCTGCTGTTGCAGTACACCAGACTCGCATCCCCCATCGCATCCACAAGGCGTCGGGTTTTTTCGGGATACCATACATCATCCTGATCACAAGGGGAGATCAGATTGCCACGGCATGCCCTGAAAGCACGCATGAAATTACCTACATAGCCCCGATGTCCATCCACGGGAAGAAACCTGATGCGCGGATCCTTTAGTGCATAGGATTCTATGATCTCAACGGTACCATCTGAGGATCCATCATCCGATATGACAATTTCCAGATTTTCATAGTCCTGAGACAGCAAAGATTCAATTTGCTGCGCCAAAAACCTGGCTCCATTGAATGAAGCAAGTGCAATGGAAACGAGAGGATATTTCATCGAAATTTTCATATAATCTTCTCCAGCCTTCGACGGATACGTCGATGCGGGAAAAAAATCCATTCCACCAATAATGGATGAAGCCACCTTAAAGGAAGATGCTGAAATCTCGGATCATCGGGTCGACTGTCGGGATCAATATTCAGTATCTTATATATAACTTGTGTCCAGTACAGCGGCGCATCTGGAAATTGTCCGTGTGCCAGCTGCCACAATCGCATCGCAATTACTCTCCTGCGGGCGGCACTCAGCATTTCATTTTTTTCCAGAATGCGAAACGCATTCAGCAGCACGGTCGATAGATTCTGCGCCACCTTCAAGTCACTGTCTCCGGTGGATATCCGACTGCCTTGGTGATGGACCCAGGCGCCTACAGAAAAATCACAGACAACCATCTCTAGTCGGCCTTGCAAGGCCGGCGCCAAGGCAAAAGCAAGATCGTCACCAATTCTCAAAGATTGGTCCCACGGGAATATATCCCGTTTTTCTCGCAACCATATGAAGGAGTGGAGCAAAGTGAAAAAATCCGGAGCCAATACTGCACAAATGAAGTCCCCGACGTCATTTGCACTCTGTCTGCGCAATATCTTTCCAAAAGAATCGACCCAATCGATACCTCCCTGGCACACATCGGCCCGGGACCCATCCATTACCATCAATTGTTGACGTGCGCTATCGAGAAGATAGTCATCATCATCCAGAAATCGTAAATATTTGCCTCTTGCAAGACTCATTCCGTAGTTGCGTGCAAGACAAGCATTGGCCTCAGTGATCGAATTCCAGGAAACCTCGGGGCACTCGACGAATTGCTTGGCCACAGTATTCCACGCATTGTCCTTGCCGTTCGGCACCACAATGATTTCCACATCGCCTTCAGGAGCGGAGTCTAGCGCGCTGCGGATGGCTCTCTCTAGAAATTGGGGTCGAGCGAAGGTCGGAATAACGACGGAAAGCAAGGGAGTTTTTGCGAGCATTCAAGCCTCTTATTGATTTATCCAGCTTTCCGCACGAAAGTCCAATTCATGAGGCCGCCCAGGATTTAGGTTTCATCCAGCGGGATGCCGATTTTCGCATCTCTCTACGATGCAGTCTATTTTTTGGTGAAAAAGAAAAAGCAATCACCTGCCAAAGAATATCCCAGGATTTGAAAAGCATCAAAACAGGCCAATAGATCATGATTTTCAATTGAAAAACATTGATCTGTGATTGGTATATCACCTTGGCAGCCTCGAAAAAGTTCAGATCAAATTTTTCAACAAAATCCCTGAAATACTTTTCCTGGATCTCGGCAGTTTTCTGTCTGATAAGATTTTTTTTCTGATGGGTCAATGCATTGGAATGAAGCCTGTACTGATAGATATTCACTCCATCGACATACTCTACCCTTCCATTCAATGCAATCCTCACCCAATACTCGTAGTCTTCCGCGCAAAACATATTCTCATCATATCCACCGATCCTGGTTAATATCCTCCTGTGGTACATGAATGCTGCACCCACATTACTGCCATAGGATAAATCAATGACATTGCGTTGCGGCCACAAGGAATTCCAGTCGTACAAAAGCTCATTTTCATCATTGATCATATCCATGTTGAAAGCGGCCAGATCAGCATATGGATGTGCCTCAAGAAACCCCAGCATTACAGCCAAAGCATTCGGCTTGTACAAATTATCATCACTTGTCCAGCAAAAATATGTCCCTCTTGCCTGCGAAAATCCGATATTCAGCGATGCTGGAAGCTTCTTGTTGGAATCATTTCTTATGATTCTGATGCGAGAATCCTGCAAGGCGAAGGACTTCGCTATCTCATAACTTGCATCGCTGGAAAAATCGTCGACGACAATCAACTCCCAATCCACCTCGCTTTGCATCAAGACACTTTGAATGGAATTGGCCAGCCAACGCTCCCCATTGAATGTCGGCAAAACTACAGATATTTTAGGAGAGGGGTGCATTAGTGAATAAGACGTCTACAGTCAAGCAAAGTGTACGGTATATTGCAAGAATTTCTAGTCACCTATCGTCACCACTGCATCGCAGTCCTTGAGCGACGCCTCTCTGTGTGCAATGATGACCACTGTTTTCAGTCCGGAAAGTGATCGGATGGCATCATTCACGGCCTTTTCCGTATGCATATCCAAAGCACTCGTCGCCTCGTCCATGCAAAGAACTGGTGGATCCCGATAAAGCGCACGCGCAATACCTACTCGCTGACGCTGTCCACCGGACAGCCTGACACCACGATCTCCGACAAGAGTCGAGTATCCCTGAGGTAAATCGTTCACTGCGAAATCATGAATCTGTGCCATTCGTGCAGATCGTTCCACGGCTTGCATGTCTATGTGCTCGGGAGCTATGCCAAAAGCAATATTTTCCGCCAGACTCACATCCGCAAGATAAATATGCTGGGGCACGTACCCGATGGAGCGTTGCCACGACGCCTCATTGGCCGAGTCTATCACCACGCCATCCACGGTCAAAGCGCCTACCTGCGGTTTCAACAAGGCAAGCAGGATATCCATGACCGTGCTCTTTCCTGCCCCACTTCTTCCGATGATCCCCACGGTGGAATTGGCACGTATGACGATATCGATGCCGGCCAAAACTGGCGTTTCCGGGCTGGAGGGATAGGAAAAATGAATGTTTCGCAGACATATCTCATCTTTCGGAACAAAAAAGTCCCGTGACGGTTGCTCGACAGGCGTCGGCAAAGAAACATCCCTGTAGATATTCTCCAATGCCGCAGAAGAGAATCTCAGGCGAGAGAAGCCTCGATACATGATCTGTACCGCAGGCAGCAGCCTGTAAGCAGCGAAACCATACAACCCCAAGGCCGGCAATACCTGTGCCATATCCCCAGAGCGCCACAATAGAAAAAGCGATATGAGAATCAAGCCAGAATAGCCTACGGCTTCGACTATATACAAAGGCGACTGACTCAAGGTTTCTGCCATAGCTGAATGCCGAGAGAATTCATGAGAGGCGCGGGAAAATCCTTGAAGGTAGCTCTTGGCGGCGTGAGCCACCTTCACATCCTTGATCCCACCCAGCACTTCATTGCAGGCCTTGTACCGATCCGAATCAGCCTGCTGACGCGCCCTTCCAATTATTGCCAGACGTTGTCGCACCGCCATATAGATAGATGCATACAATATGCCAACCGCAGCGACGATAAATATCGCCATCCAGGGATCATAAAAAAATACCAAGACGACCATGGCAACAGCGACTGCTCCTTGCGCAAAAAGCATGGTCAATGGTTGCAAAATATCGAAAATAATCTGATCGACTTCCGAAAGAACGTTTCTTGTGAGCTCCGATGGATTTCTTGAGAGGAAGAACTCATAGGGCTGCTTCAGATAAACACTCAACAAACGTGTGCTCAGCGAGTGTCTGCGCAGATGGATGAAACGCCATACAAAATGGAAAGTCAAGGTTTTGAATACCGAGGAGGTAACCACGATGACCATGGTGACCATACCCAGTACCACGATGAATTCCGTATTTCTGGAAAATCCGAATCTTTCGAAGAAAGCTCGGTACCATTGATTTTCTTCAACGATGCCAGGCCTGGCCAGAGCCGAAAGAAATGGAGCGATGGAAAGCACCCCCAGAGTTTCCAGGCCCGCCATGCAGACAACAAGTATCAGCATGAGTACGACCTTGCGCCGCTCTGCCAATGTCAGCAAACTCCAGAGCTTATGTAAAGCGTCCATCATTGCAGCCAGAATTGAAATTCATAGCAACCTTCAGTCAAAAAGCAAAGGAAGAATTCCCGCTTCCTCTCAGGCCGTGACGATGTTTTGCGCATGAAGAAAACGTCCTCTCGTATCCACCATCAACACGGAAGACTCCTTGAGCAATCCATAGTCAAACCCGTCATGGTCCGTTGCCAGTACCACGCAGTCATAACTGGCAACAGTCTCGACATTCAAGGGCACTGACCGCAAATCGAAGTAATAGTCCCGCTTGCGTGGAAACACCGGCACATGTGGATCGCTGTAATCGATATGCGCTCCCTTGGCCTGAAGCAAATCCATGATCTCCACGGCCGGTGACTCCCGCGTGTCGTCGATGTTCTTCTTGTAAGCCAGGCCCAGCACCAGGATGCGGCTGCCTTTGATGGCCTTGCCCCGGTCGTTGAGCGCATCGGCAACCTTGCCCACAACCCAGTGGGGCATGTAGTGGTTGATTTCACCTGCCAGCTCGATGAATCGGGTGTTGACCCCGAATTCGCGCGCCTTCCATGTCAGATAGAAGGGATCGATGGGAATGCAGTGACCGCCGAGACCAGGGCCGGGCCGGTAGGGGACGAAGCCGAAGGGTTTTGTGGCCGCTGCATCGATGACTTCGTGGATGTTGATGCCCATCTTGTCGGCCACGATCTTCATTTCGTTCACCAGGCCGATGTTCACGCTGCGATGAATATTCTCCAGCAGCTTGGTCATCTCCGCCGCCTTGGTGCTACTGACTGGGACCATGGTCTGTATGGCGTGCCGGTACAGGGCAGTGCCCAGTTCCAGGCAACTGGTGGTTGTGCCGCCTATCACCTTGGGAATGTCCTTGGTGCCATAGTGCGCGTTGCCTGGGTCTTCGCGTTCGGGCGAGAACACCAGGGCGCAGTTGACGCCGGGCTCCAGCCCCTTGCTGTGAAGGAGCGGGGCCAGTATTTCGTCGGTGGTTCCGGGCCAGGTGGTGCTCTCCAGGCTCAGCAACTGGCCTTCATGCATGTACGGTAGCGCTGCCTGCGCCGTATTGATGATGAAGCTCAGATCGGGCTCGCGGTGCACGTCCAGCGGGGTGGGCACGCAGATGATCAGGGCATCGAGTTCGGCGGTGCGCGCGAAGTCGGTGGTGGCTTCGAATCCGCGGTCCAGGGCTTGGCGGATGAGCTCAGGCGTCAGCCTTTCGATATAGCTGCCACCTTGGCTGAGGGTCTGTACCTTGGTGGTATCGATATCGAAACCAATGACTTCGATGCCGACTTCGGCGAAACGCAGTGCCAGCGGCAGGCCCACGTAGCCCAGGCCAAAGATGCCTACGCATACGGAGCCTTGGGTGATTTTCTCTTTGAGCCTGGCGAGAGCCGGCGGATTTCCGGTGTGCATGTTTTTTTGCTCTGGATTCTTCAAGAATGGCGCGTGGTCTATTGTGGACTGGCGCCCCCCTCCCTGGAAGCCCGTCCCTTGACCTGTCGCGCAGTTACGCCACGAAGCTCCCCCTCTTTCCCCCATGCTTTTCCAGCACCCTCACGCCCTCCATCACCATGTGCTTGTCCACGGCCTTGCACATGTCATAGATGGTGAGCAGGGCAAGCTGCACGGCGGTCAGGGCTTCCATCTCCACTCCCGTGGGCCCCACGGTTTCCACGGTGGCCACGCAGCGCACGGCATGCGCATCGGGCTGCAGCTCGAAGTCCACGGCCACGCGCGTCAGCGCCAGGGGATGGCATAGGGGGATCAGGTCGCTGGTCTTTTTTGCGGCCATGATGCCCGCGATGCGGGCAATGCCCAGGACGTCGCCTTTCTTGGCCGTGCCGTTGCGCACGATGTCCAGGGTCTGTGGCTGCATGGTGATGCGGCCCTCGGCCACGGCGATGCGGTGGGTGGCGGGTTTGGCTGCGACGTCGACCATGTGGGCCTGTCCCTGGGCGTCGAAATGGGTGAGTGAAGACATGGAAACTCCTGCAAAGGCGGGCCGCGCTGGCCGCCATGGCCGGCGCTTCGTGAACGTTCGGTGATCCGAGGCATCATAGTGGGGTGTTCCACCGCCGCGTCCCCGGCCGGGGGCCGGCCTTTTGCCCGCCCATGCGCATATCTCGCCTGAAAAAACGCCTTGCGTCCAGCTTGCAGTTGCTGGCGGCCTGTGCCGCCATTGCGGCCCATGTTCCCGCCACTGCCCAGCTGCGCCTGCCCACGCTGGGTGACGGCGCATCGACGACGACCAGTGATGAGCGGCGCCTGGGCGACCGCATCATCCGTGAACTGTACCGCGACCCCGACTACATCGACGATCCGGTACTGCAGGAGTATGTGGATGGGATATGGCAGCACCTGGTCGATGCCGCGCGCGTGCGCGGAGAGCTGTCGCCCGAGCTGGAGGAGCGCTTCGCCTGGGAGATCCTGCTGGGCCGCGACCGGACGGTCAACGCCTTTGCGCTGCCTGGCGGCTATCTGGGCGTGCATCTGGGGCTGATCGGCGTGGTCAGCACGCGCGACGAGCTGGCCTCGGTGCTGGCGCACGAGTTGAGCCATGTGACGCAGCGGCACATCGCGCGCCTCATTGCCCAGCAGGGCAAGCAGACGCCGCTGATGATCGGATCGATGATCCTGGGTGCGCTGGCCGCCACTCGCAGTCCCGATGCGGCCATGGCGATGATGATGGGCGGGCAGGCGCTGGCCGTGCAGAACCAGCTCAATTTCTCGCGCGACATGGAGCGCGAGGCCGATCGCATGGGCTATGGCCTGATGGCGCCTGCGGGTTTCGCGCCCCAGGGTTTCGTGACCATGTTCGACAAGCTGCAGCAGGCCAACCGTCTCAACGACAACGGCAGCTGGCCTTATCTGCGCAGCCATCCGCTGACCACGGAGCGCATGGCGGACATGCATTCGCGCCTGCCGCGCGGCGCCGCGCCGGCGCCAGCGCCTTCTCTGGAGCATGTGATGATGGCTGCCAGGGCACGCGTGCTGTCGCGGCCCGGCGTGGACGTGCTGCGCCAGTGGGCCGAGTTGCCGCGCTCGACCAGCTTTGGCAGCCAGCCCGCCGGCCAGCAGGTGGCCCAGCTGTATGCGGCCACGCTGAGCGCCGTGCAACTGCGCGACTGGCGCGAGGCGCGCGAGATGTGCCGCCGGCTGCTGGCGGCCACCGCGCTCGATCCCGATGCGCAGCGCCAGGCCCGGCTGCTGCAGGCAGAGCTGGAAATCTCGGCGGGCGAGCCGTCGGCCGCGCTGCAGGCCTTGCCGCCGCTGGGGTCGGCTGCGCCACCGCGGCCACCGGCCGCCGAGCCGCGCCCCACGGAGCCGGGCAATACCGCCGGCCCGAGCCTGGCCACGGTCAATGTGGTTGAGAGCCGGGCAGCGAGGCGGCCCGAACTGCTGCTGCGCACCCAGGTGCTTTTGCGTGAGCACAATGCGTCCGGCATGGCAGGCCCGCTGCAGACCTGGGTCACCGACCATCCGCGCGATGCCACGGCCTGGCAGCTGCTTGCCCAGGTCTGGCGCTCACAGGGGCAGGAGCTGCGTGCGCTGCGTGCCGAGGCCGAAGCCCAGGTGGCGCACTATGACTTTGCGGCCGCCGTGGACCGGCTGAAGGCCGCGCAGGACTTCGCCCGCAAAGGCGGCCCCCAGGCCGATTACATCGACGCGTCCATCGTGGACACGCGGCTGCGCGCCGTGGACGAGCAGCTCAAAGAGCAGTTAAGGGAAAAGGCGCGAGATAAGTGAGTCGATGACCAGGCCCAGCAACGAGTAGATCAGCGCTCCCAGCATCGCGGCCCAGAAGCCGGTGACATGGAATCCGCTGAGAATGCCCGAGGCGGCCCAGAACATCAGCCCGTTGACGACCAGCAGGAAGAGTCCGACCGTCAGGATCGTCACAGGCAGGGTCAGCACCACGAGCACGGGCCGCAGCACCGCATTGAGCAGCCCTATGACCAGGGCCGCGATCATGGCCGAGCCGAAGCTGCTGACCTGCACGCCGCCATACACATAGGCCACGATCAGCAGGGCGACAGCGCTGAGCAGCCATTTGATCAGGATTTTCATGGGGGGCAGCATAGCAGCAGCCGCAGCCCATGGCTTGCGCAAGCGCATGGAGTTTCTGCCGTGCCGCCAGGCCAGCCGTGCGCCTGTCCGCGCCTGCACCGTGCGGCGAGGGCGGACAGGCGGCAGATCAGATCATGGCCTCTTCGAACACCAGGCCCATGAGTGCGCCGATGGCCGCCAGCGTGCCCGGCAGGTTCCAGCGACGGCCCAGGGGCGCGGCAGGTGCGGCGGCAGGGGCTGCAGCCTCTTGCTTGGGGCGGCGTGCATCGATGATCTGGGCCGGGCCGTGGCTTTGCTGCAGCTGGCTCACCAGATCGGCCAGCGGTCCCTTGGCCAGCACCTGCGTGACCTGGCCACCGCCGTTGCCCAGCACGGGCACCAGTTGGGCGAACAGTTTGTCAGCCCACTTGCCGCGCCAGCTTTCACGGGCGCTGTGGCTGACCCATTTGCTCACGCGGTGGGTGATGCGCGGCGCGCAGGCCACCAGCAGCCAATGGGAAGACTGGGCCTGCGGCGAGGCCGCAAGGGCCTGGACCACGGGCAGTGCGTAGGAGGCGTCATCCACGTAGACGATGATGGGTTTCAAAGCGAGTCCTTGTCGAACTGGGTTTGCAGGAAGGGGCGATAGGGCGGCACAAAGCCGCCGGCGAAGTCCATTGTCGCGAATCGGGGCGGGCGGCCCCGCCGGCCGACCCGCCACCGAAATCAACTTCTCAGGCCATCAGGCGCCGTGGGCGCTGCCTGCCTTGGCCGATTCGCGGCGCGACGCGATGAACTTGCCCAGGGCCAGGACCAGCAGGGCACCGGCCACGCTGGCGCCGTACTTGAGCATGTCGGTCTGGGGCAGCTTGACCATCCACAGCCACTTCTCGGTGTTGGCGAAGACGGGGTCGGTCACCAGCATGCCGCCGGCAATCCAGCCCAGCAGCATGCCGCCGGCCACGATGATGATGGGGAAGCGCTCCATGAGCTTGATCACCAGCTGCGAGCCCCAGACGATGATGGGGATGGAGATCAGCAGGCCCAGCACCACGAGCAGCAGCTGGTGCTCGCCCGAGCTTTGCGCGGCGCCGGCGATGGCGATCACGTTGTCCACGCTCATCACCAGGTCGGCCACGATGATGGTCTTGATGGCGGCCAGCAGCTTGTCGCTGCCTTCGATGTTGTCGTGGCCGTCCTCATCGGGCGCGATCAGCTTGATGCCGATCCACACCAGCAGCAGCGCGCCGACGAACTTCAGGAAAGGCAGCGCCAGCAGGGTCATCGCAAAGGCGATCAGGATGACGCGCAGGATGATGGCGCCCGCCGTGCCCCAGATGATGCCCTTCTTGCGCTGGGCAGGAGGCAGCTTGCGGCAGGCCAGCGCGATCACGACCGCGTTGTCGCCGCCCAGCAGGATGTCGATGATGATGATTTGGCCCAGGGCCACCCAGAACGGGGCGTGAGTCAGAAAGTCCAAGTCCATAAGGTCCTCGCTGTTGAATACGACCGACAGCAAGACTTTCCAGGCGGAAGACCTTGCCATCGGCTCAGAAAGACCGATGCAACGCCGCAGCGCCTGCCCGTGCAGGGACATGCCTGCACAGGGGAGCACCTTGATCGACCGTCATCAGGTCCATCAAAGGTCTTGCTCGGCTGCCGCGCTGGCGGTCAGCCCGGAAGGCCGGAAGCTTGCGCTTCGTATTGACGACCATTCCGATGCCGGCCCCAGGGCCTGCGGACAGGCGGCCGGACCGGCAGAGAGCTACTCCCCTTCGAACCTGCGGATTGCAACACAAAGGCGACGCGGCGCGCAAGTGCAAAAACCCTTTGCCGCCACCAGCGCCTTGGATTCAATGTGTCCAGAGTCGTTGTCTTTTCTCCCTTTTAAGCTATTTATTCAGTAGCAACCCTGGTGGCCATGGAGTGTTGCGCGGCGTCTTATCATCGCTGTCCCTCCTCTTGCCCCATCCATGACCGCACTGCACATCACCGACATCGAGGCCGCCATCAACTACTGGCGTGCACGCGCCCCATCGCCGGACGGCGTGCTGCTGAGCCCCGAGGTGCGTGCGCTGGCCGAGGTCTATGCGCTGATGATCTTCTGGCATGAGAGCGAGGTGCAGGTCGAGGGCTTTCCCTCGCACGCCATGGCCGCCTGGCTGGCCTGGTACGACACCACGCCGGATACGCCCTGCATCGCCATCTGCTCGACCAGCCAGGGCGACGAAAAATGCAAGGGCTGCGGGCGCAGCTTCGACGAGGTCCAGCTGTGGACGGCGATGGAGCCGGCGCAAAAGCGCGCCGTCTGGCGCAGGATCACGGCCGAAGGCGACTCCTGGCGCTTCACACGCTATGCCGAGCGGGCAGCGGAGCGGCAGGCCGCCCCGCCGAAGCCAACCTAGCCTCTCGGGATACCGCACTGCAGGCGTGCGATGTTCCGGAAGCCCTAAGATCATGCGCGCATGAAAAGCCGGCCTTGTGCCGTCTTCTGTTCTCATCTCCAAGGATTGCGCTCCCGACATATGTCCTGCCCCAGCCTTCCCGCATTGCCCAGCAGTCCCGCCCTTGGCGGGGAGCAGGGCTGCGTGCCGGCGGCCAAGGCCTGGCCGGCCACGGCAGGGCGCTTGCGCGAGCGCGACGCCGCGCGGCTGAACATCGGCCCACGACAGGCCGCACGGCCCTGACGCGCTGCCCTGCGCGGAACCGGGCAGCGCCATTGGCATGACTCCGCATTCCCGCCCTGGCGGGTAGCTGCCGCCCCTGGCATCTGTGCGCCTGGCGGCCCTGTTTCCCCTGCATGGGCACCGCTGTGCCTGTGAAGCGAGCGATGCCGTGACCTGTCTTAGCCTGCCGGCGCCTTCCGGCCCGTCTTTTCCGTCTTTTTCCGAACTGTGGGAGTCCTGGGGCCGGATGGCGGCCTCCTGGATGGGGACGCAGGGGCGTCCAACCCTGCGGTCGCACCCCTGCGCCACCGAGCTGCGCATCGACGTGATGCTGCCCCTGGTCGAGGGTGAGCTGGAAGCCATCTACGAGCGCCTGTACCAGCCCGGCAGCAAGCTGCACGGGCTGCAACGCCGGCCGCTGCACGACCCGCAGTTCCTGCTGCACTGGCGCGAGGCGGACGGCGAATGGTTTGCCTATGTGGAAGACTGCGCCAACCATCGGCTGGCCGGCTACACGGTATTCAACCGCCTGGTCGAGGTGGACAAGCGCACCGACCGCCGCGTGCGCTCCCCGCATTCGCGCTTTGCGCCAAGCTACCAGCGCCGGGGCATTGCCAGCGCCGTCTACCGCCAGGTGCTCGATGCCGGCACCTGCCTGGTCAGTGGCGCGCGCCAGTCGCCGGGAGCCCACGGGCTGTGGAACCATCTGGCACGTCGCTACGACAGCCGCTATGTGGGCATCACGGCCGCCAAGTCGCTGGTGCACCTGGGCTGCGAGGTGGAGCCCGCGCTCATGGACCAGTTGTCCACGCGCCGCATGCTCATGGGCGCGGGCTGGACGCTGGAGTCTTTTGCCCAGGCCGTGCGCATGCAGTGCTGAAGCCGGGGCGGTGCGAGGCTATTTCCAAAGGCTATTTCCAGCGCACGGGCTCGACGAACACCGTGCCCAGGTTGCTGCTCAGCGTGAGCACGCCTTCCTGGATGGTGGCCTGCAGCTGCATGCTGCGTTCGGCCAGGCCGGCCAGCGACTGGCTGGTGTCCGAAGGGATGCGGAAAACCTGCAGCTTGTCCTGCCGCGCAAGCTTGCCTTCCAGGCCCTTCCACCAGACTTCGGCTGCGTGGTGGAAGGGGTAGAGCACGACGGCATCGGATTTGTTGCAGGCCTTGGCGATGGGCTTTTCCTCGGGCTGGCCCACCTCGATCCACAGGCGCTTGGCACCCGTGAAGTCGGTCAGCGAGACGTCGGGATCCTCGGGGTCGGACAGTCCCGCGCCAAAGGCCAGGGTGCCATCGCCGTTGCACATGTCGCTGAGCTGGTGGGCGTTCAGCGCCAGCGCGACCAGGCGCACCATCATGCGCTCGTCGGTCTCGCTGGGATGGCGGGCCAGCGTCAGCGCATGGTCGGCATAGTAGCCATGGTCGATGTCGGCGATGGACAGGTTCGCCTTGAAGATGGTGGATTTGAGGGCCATGGGAGAGGGAACCTATCAAAAGCAAGAGCTGCCAGCGCAAGCCCGTGCTTGCTTTGGCAGCCCCGACAAGTGGCGGCGGCGCCCCCGCAGGGGCGCCAGGGTGGGTTGTCAGGCGCGGCGCGCCAGCTCGGCGGCCTTGCCCACGTAGGAGGCCGGCGTCATGGCCAGCAGGCGGTCCTTGTCGGCCTGGGGGATTTCCAGGCCGTTGATCAGGCGGTGCAGGTCTTCGGCCTGCACGGTCTTGCCGCGCGTGACTTCCTTGAGCTTTTCGTAGGCGCCCTGCACGCCATAGCGGCGCATCACGGTCTGGATGGGCTCGGCCAGCACTTCCCAGGCCTGGTCCAGGTCTTCCTGCAGGCGCTCCTCGTTGAGTTCGAGCTTGTTCAGGCCCGTCATCAGCGAACTGTAGGCCAGCGTGGCGTAGCCCATGGCCACGCCGATGTTGCGCAGCACGGTGGAGTCCGTCAGGTCGCGCTGCCAGCGCGAGACGGGCAGCTTCTCGGACAGGTGCCTGAGCACGGCGTTGGCCAGGCCCAGATTGCCTTCGGCATTCTCGAAGTCGATGGGGTTGACCTTGTGCGGCATGGTCGAGGAGCCGATCTCCCCGGCCTTCAGGCGCTGCTTGAAGTAGCCCAGCGACACATAGCCCCAGACGTCGCGCGCGAAGTCGATGAGGATGGTGTTGGCGCGCGCCACGGCGTCGAACAGCTCGGCCATGTAGTCGTGCGGCTCGATCTGGATCGAGTAGGGCTGGAACGCCAGGCCCAGGCCCTGGGGCTCGGGCGACTCGATCACCTTCTTGCTGAAGGCTTCCCAGTCGAACTCGGGCCAGGCCGACAGGTGGGCGTTGTAGTTGCCGACGGCGCCATTCATCTTGCCCAGGATGCGGACTTCGGCGATGCGCGCGGCCGCCTTTTCCAGGCGCACCAGCACGTTGGCGATTTCCTTGCCCACGGTGGTGGGGCTGGCGGTCTGGCCGTGCGTGCGGCTGAGCATGGGCACGGCGGCATAGGCGTGGGCCATTTCACGCAGCTTGGCCGCGATGCCGGCCAAGGCGGGCAGCAGAACGCTGTCGCGGCCGGCGCGCAGCTGCAGGGCATGGCTGGTGTTGTTGATGTCTTCGCTGGTGCAGGCGAAGTGCACGAATTCGGCGGCCTTGAGCAGCTCGGGGCGGCCGTCGAACTTGCCCTTGATCCAGTACTCCACGGCCTTGACGTCGTGGTTGGTGGTTTTCTCGATATCCTTGATGGCCACGGCATCGGCTTCGGAGAAGTTCTTCACCAGCTCCTGCAGATAGGCACGCGCGCCTTCGGACAAGGGCTTGAACTCGGCAAAGCCGGCATCGGACAGGGCGATGAACCAGGTCACTTCCACCTGCACGCGGCGGTGCATGTAGCCCATCTCGCTCATGATCGGGCGCAGGGGGGTGAGTTTGGCGGCGTAGCGGCCGTCGAGCGGGGACAGGGCGGAGATGTGCGGCAGGTTCATGGGCCGTGATTGTAGGTCTGCCGCGCAAAATGGAGGGTCTGGGGGAGATCTGCGGGCACGGCATAGAATCGGCTGCCTTCGTCCCCTGATCCCGCCCCGGTCCCGCCCACGGAAAAAATCCATGAAATTGATAGGTTCCACCACCAGTGCCTTCGTGCGCAAGGTACGCGTCGTCCTGGCGGAAAAGAGGCTCGACTATCAGTTCGTCGAGGAAAACCCCTGGAACAGCGGGTGCGTGCCCGGAACGGGCAACCCGCTGGGCAAGGTGCCACGCCTGGTCATGGACGGCAGCGATGCCATGTTCGATTCGCGCGTCATCGTCGAGTACCTGGACACGCTGTCTCCCGTGGGCAAGCTGATTCCCGGCACGGGCCGCGAGCGGGCGGAGATCAAGACCTGGGAAGCCCTGGCCGACGGCCTCCTGGACGCGGGCGCCCTGGCTCGCCTTGAAGCCACCTGGGACGGCCGCGCCGAAAACCAGCGCAGCCAGGCCTGGATCGACCGGCAGCTGGCCAAGGTGCGCGCCGCGCTGCAGGTGATGTCCCAGGGCCTGGGCGACAAGCCCTACTGCTGCGGCATCCACTTCACGCTGGCCGATGTCAGCGTGGGCTGCGCACTGGCGTGGCTGGACCTGCGCTTTCCCGACATCGACTGGCGCGCCGAGCATCCCAATCTCGCCGCCCTGCAGGCCAAGCTCGCCGAGCGGCCCAGCTTCGCTTCGACACGCCCGCCACAGGCCTGACGGCATGCCGTCCCGCAGCGCGGCCTGCGGGTTGTGACCTATCATGGTGGGTTCGTCTTCGCAGGGTTTTTCCCGATGCCTGGCCCCCACACGACTCCTGAATACGGCGCCCCGGACCGGGCCGCCGACGCCCATTCCCAGCCCGATGGCCGCTACCTCGGCCAGGCGCTGGCGCAGTCACGCATCGCCATCCGCGGCGCGCGCACGCACAACCTCAAGAACATCGACCTGGACATCCCGCGCAACCGGCTGGTGGTGATCACGGGGCTGTCGGGCTCGGGCAAGTCCAGCCTGGCCTTCGACACCCTGTATGCCGAGGGCCAGCGCCGCTATGTGGAGAGCCTTTCGGCCTATGCGCGCCAGTTCCTGGGGCGGCTGGACAAGCCCGACGTGGACCTGATCGAGGGCCTGTCGCCCGCCATCAGCATCGAGCAGAAGGCCACCAGCCACAACCCGCGCTCCACCGTCGGCACGGTCACCGAGATCAACGACTACCTGCGCCTGCTGTACGCGCGCGCCGGCACGCCGTATTGCCCCGACCACGACCTGCCGCTGCAGTCCCAGACCATCAGCCAGATGGTGGACGCGGCCCTGGCCCTGCCCGAGGACACGCGCCTGATGGTGCTGGGCCCCCTGGCGCGCAACAGGAAGGGCGAGTTCGCCGAGCTGTTCGCCCAGATGCAGGCCCAGGGCTATGTGCGCTTTCGCATCGACGGCAAGATCCACGAGGCCCATTCCCTGCCGGTGCTGGAAAAGAACGAGCGCCACGACATCGACGTGGTCATCGACCGCCTCAAGGTGCGTCCCGATGCCCAGCAGCGCCTGGCCGAGAGTTTCGAGGCCGCCCTGCGCGCCGGGGGGGCCGAGGCCGGCGGGCGCGTGATCGCCCTGGAGATGGACAGCGGCAGGGAGCACCTGTTCAGTGCCAAATTCGCCTGCCCGCTGTGCAGCTATTCGCTGCCCGAGCTGGAGCCGCGCCTGTTCTCGTTCAACTCGCCCATGGGCGCCTGCCCGGGCTGCGACGGCCTGGGCTGCACGGAGTCCTTCGATCCCGAGCGCGTCGTGGCCTTTCCCACGCTGAGCCTGGCCAGCGGCGCCGTCAAGGGCTGGGACCGGCGCAACGGCTACTACTTCTCCATGCTGGAGAGCGTGGCACGCCATTACGGCGCAGACATCGAGCGGCCCTTCGAGGAGCTGCCCGAGAAGGTGCGCCACGCGATGCTCTGGGGCTCGGGCGAGGAGGAGATGGCCTTCAGCTATGTCTTCGACAGCGGATCGCGCAAGGGCGAGACCCTGGTCAAGCGCCACCCCTTCGAGGGCATCATCCCCAACATCACGCGGCGCTGGCGCGAGACCGAGTCCAGCGTGGTGCGCGACGATCTGGCACGGCTGCGCAGCGTCAGCGTCTGCCCCGACTGCGGCGGCACGCGGCTGCGCCGCGAGGCGCGCTTCGTGCGCGTGGGCGAAGGCGACCAGGCCCGCGCCATCTACGAGGTGGGCCACGCCACGCTGGCCGAGGCCCACGCCTGGTGCGCGGCCCTGCAGCTGTCGGGCGCCAAGGCCGAGATCGCGGGCAAGGTGGTGCGAGAGATCGCCTCGCGCCTGCTGTTCCTCAACGACGTGGGCCTGAGCTACCTGAGCCTGGAGCGCGGCGCGGACACGCTGTCCGGCGGCGAGGCCCAGCGCATCCGCCTGGCCAGCCAGATCGGCAGCGGCCTCACGGGCGTGATGTACGTGCTGGACGAGCCCAGCATCGGCCTGCACCAGCGCGACAACGACAAGCTCATAGCCACGCTGCAGCACCTGCGCGACATCGGCAACAGCGTCATCGTCGTCGAGCATGACGAGGACATGATGCGCGCGGCAGACCAGATCATCGACCTGGGGCCGGGCGCGGGCGTGCATGGCGGCCGGGTCATGGCCCAGGGCAGCTATGAAGAGGTCCGCGCCAACCCCGATTCGCCCACGGGCCGCTACCTGGCGGGCACGCAGCGCATCGAGGTGCCGGCGCGGCGCACGCCCTGGCTGCCCGTGGCCGAGGCGCCCGCCGAGGAACAGGCCAGGCCCGCAGGCAAGGGCTTTCCTGCCATCGCGGCGCGCCAGCCGGCTGCCGAGGCAGGACCGGCGCCACGGCTGCAGGCCGTGCGCGTGGTGGGCGCGCGCGGGCACAACCTCAAGCACGTGACGGTGGATTTCCCCGTGGGCCTGCTGACCTGCGTGACCGGCGTCTCGGGTTCGGGCAAGAGCACTCTGGTCAACGACACGCTCTACACCGAGGCCGCGCGCCAGATCCACCGCGCCGGCGGCGAGGCCGCGCCGCACGAGGACATCATCGGCATGGGCCATTTCGACAAGGTCATCAACGTGGACCAGTCGCCCATCGGCCGCACGCCGCGCAGCAACCCGGCCACCTACACGGGGCTGTTCACGCCCATCCGCGACCTGATGGCCGAAACGAATACCGCCAAGGAGCGCGGCTACGGACCGGGGCGCTTCTCGTTCAACGTGGCCGGCGGGCGCTGCGAGGCCTGCCAGGGCGACGGCATGGTCAAGGTGGAGATGCATTTTCTGCCCGACGTCTACGTGCCCTGCGACGTCTGCAACGGCCAGCGCTACAACCGCGAGACGCTGGAGGTGCAGTGGAAGGGCCGCAACATCTCCCAGATCCTGGAGATGACGGTGGAGGACGCGCATGCCTTCTTCAAGGACGTGCCTCCCATCGCGCGCAAGCTGCAGACGCTGCTGGACGTGGGCCTGAGCTACATCCGCCTGGGCCAGAGCGCCACCACGCTGTCCGGCGGCGAGGCCCAGCGCGTGAAGCTGGCCCAGGAACTGTCCAAGCGCGACACCGGGCGCACGCTCTACATCCTGGACGAGCCCACCACGGGCCTGCACTTCGCCGACATCGCCCTGCTGCTCAAGGTGCTGCAGCAGCTGCGCGACGCGGGCAACACCATCGTCGTCATCGAGCACAACCTGGATGTGATCAAGACGGCCGACTGGATCATCGACATGGGGCCCGAGGGCGGCGCCGGCGGCGGCCAGGTGGTGGCCACGGGCACGCCCGAGGATGTGGCGGCCAACCCGGCCAGCCACACGGGGCGCTATCTGCGGCCCTACCTGGAGGCGGCGCCGGACAAGGCCGCCGGCCGCAAGAAGGCGCGCTGAGGCAGGGCCTCGGCGATCACAGCGGCGAGCGCCGCGCAAAGCGCACCACGGTCACGCCCGCGCGCGCCTGGCGCACCGAGGGCATGACCAGCACGCAGTCGCCATAGGGCGTGATCACGGGCTCGCCATCGTTGTCGCCGATCACGGTGCCGGCCTTCTCGAAGCGCTCCAGGCCCGTGAACGGTGCGGTGAAGCGAAAGCCGCTGCTCCTGGCCACCACGGGTGCCGTGACTTCCAGCGCCCACTGGGCCGGCGCATCCGCCTGCTTCCAGCCCGGCAGGGCCGCGTGCAGGGCCTCCTTGCCGAAGATGCCCGCCACTTCCAGGAAGCGCAGGCACTGGTCGCGCGCCACGTCGCGGCTGGACGGATCGCCGTGGAAGCCGCATTCGATCAGCAGCGAACGCGAGTCGCCGGCCTCGGCGTCGGGCAGGCCGAAGCGCCCGTAGTCGCGCAGCCGCGTGCCGTCCTTGTGGCCGGCGTCCACGACGATGTTTGCCGGCGCGCCCATCTGGCGCGCCAGATCGCGGTTGCGCGGCTGCATGCCGGTCAGCAGCAGCGGTGCCGAGGGCTCGTGCATGGAATGCAGGTCCAGCAGCCAGTCGGCCTGCTGCACGAAGGGGCGCAGCGCGGCGGCACGGCGGCGTTCGCGGGTGCTGCCTTCGTCCATGCGGGCGTCCAGCCACTGGCGGTTCATGTCCTCGTCCACGAAGCGCGAGGCATCGTGGCTGGCCGCGTCGAAGCGGTCGAAGGCATCGAGGTTGGCCAGCACCAGGGTCAGGCGGCCGCTGTCCGGCGCCAGGCCCTTGTGCAGGGCTTCGAGCAGCCCGGCCACGGCCCAGGCGCCGCAGATCTCGTTGCCGTGCACCAGGGCCGAGATCATCACATGGCGGCCCGGGCGTCCCGAGTCGAACTGCCACACGCCCTCGGTACCGGTATTGCCCGCGCGCCAGGCGCCCAGGTCGGGCAGGGGAAGGTCAAATCGCAAAGTTTCCATCACTCACTCCGTTGTCTACTCGTGCGCGGCCTTTGCAACCGGCGCAATGCAAGCGAGGGCAGCCGAGCAAGGGCCGCCCCGCAGCGAGGGCTGCGTCCCCCCGCCCGCCGTGCGCAGCACGGCGGGCGGGGGGAAGCGGCGCAGCCGCTCAGGGGGTCAATTCTCAATATGGGCAAACTGGACGATTTTTGTGTACTTGGCGATCTCGGCGTTGATGTACTTGCCGGCATCGGTCTTGGGATCGGCAACGACCGAGCCGGCCTCTTCCATCTTCTTGCGGAACTCGGGCGAGGCCATGGTCTCGTCCAGCGCCTTCTTGAGCCTGGCGGCCACGGGTGCGGGCAGGCCCTTGGGTGCCATCAGCGCGAACCAGACGTTGATGTCCACGTTCTTGTACTGGGGCAGCTCGGACAGGGCCGGGATGTCGGGCGTGATGGCCGAGCGCTTGGCTTCCGTCGTGCCCAGGGCGATGACCTTGCCCGCGCGGATCTGGGGCAGGCCCGAGGACAGCACGAACAGGCCGAACTCGATGTTGTTGCCCACCAGGTCCGTGGTCAGCGGCGCCACGCCGCGGTAGGGGATGTGGGTCATGTGCAGCTTGCCCTGCTCCTTGACCATCTCGCCGGCCAGATGCAGGGCCGTGCCCACGCCCGAGCTGCCATAGCTGAACTTGCCGGGGTTCTTGGCCACCAGGGCCGTGAACTCGGCCGCCGTCCTGACGCCGGCCTTCTGCGAGGCCACCAGCACCATGGGCTGGGAGCCGATCATGCCGATGGGCGTGAAGTCGCCGATCGAGTACTTGATGCTCTTGTTGATCAGCCGGGCGATGGCCAGCTCGTTGTTGGCGCCCACGAACAGCGTGTAGCCGTCGGCCGGCGACTTGGCGGCCTTTTGCGCACCGATGGCGCCACCGGCGCCGCCCAGGTTCTCGACCACCACGGGCTGGCCCAGGCGCGAGGCCAGGCCGTCGGCCACGAAGCGCCCCACCAGGTCGGTGCTGCCGCCGGCCGGGTAGCCCACGATCATGGTGATGGCGCGGTTGGGGTAGCTGGCGGCGTCGTCGGCGAAGGCGCTGCCGGTGGCGGCGATCAGCAGGCCGCAGGCCAGGGCGGTACGGCGCAGGAGGGAGGTGCTGTGCATGGGGTCATTCCTGAAATGTATGGGGCCGATTGTGCGAAGGACTACCAAGGTATTTGGTGCTGATTCGGCACGAGGCAGAGCCATTGCGGCACCAAAGCCCTGTTGTTCCACGGCGCGGTGCGGGTTCGCACCAGGGGAGCGCATGCATGCACCTGTCAGGCGCCCGTGATGTCGCTCCAGAACTGTTCGGCCGCGGGGCCCAGGTGGCGCTTGGGGCGGTACAGGCGCACGTCGAAATGCACTTCCAGGCCGGGGTCGCCGGCCACGGCCAGGCGGCCGGCCTGGCAGTCGCCGCCCACCATGGACCATGGCATCCATGCCAGGCCCAGGCCGCGCAGCACGTATTCGTAGTGGGCATCGGCCGAGTCGCAGTCCACGCAGCGGCGCAGGCGCGGCGCCAGCGGATGCCGGGCCAGATGGTCTTCCACCAGCCGGCCCAGGGCCATGCTGTGCGAGAAGGCCAGGTAGGGCACGGGAGCGACGGGCTGGTGGTTGACCGAGAGCGCGTGCAGCGGACGGCCCTGTGCATCGGCGCGGGCCACGGGCACCAGCCTGTCCTGCATCACCGTCAGGTGGCTGAACTGGCGGCCATCCAGGCGCACGCCGATGGCGGCGTGGTGGTAGACCAGCGTGAAGCTGACTTCACCGCGCTGCAGCATGGCCACGGTCTCGTCCAGCGTGCGCGTGACCACGCGCAGCTCGGCGGTCTGCAGCACGCTGCCATGGCGCGTCAGCCAGTCGGCGACGATGGTGCGCGCCAGCGTGCGCCCCGTGGCCAGCGTGATGACGCGGGCCTGGCGCCCGGCCACGGCCTGCAGTTCATCGTGCGACTGGGCCAGCGTGCGCACCAGCTGTTCGGCCGTGTCGCGGAAGGCCTCGCCGGCCGGCGTCAGCCGCACGGGGCCGCCGCCGGGCTCGACCAGGGGCGTGCCGGCCCAGGCCTCCAGCGCACGGATGCGCCGCCCGAAGGCCGGATGGGTGACATGGCGCAGCTCGGCCGCGCGCGTGAAGCTGCGCTCCTGGGCCAGCAGCAGGAAGTCTTCCAGCCATTTGCCTTGCATGGCCGGCCTTGCCTGCGGTCCTAGGCGGCGGCTGCGTCTTGCAGCGTCTGGCGCGTGGCCAGGGCCGCCGCGCGCGCGGCGGTGGCGAAGTCGTCGCCCTGCGAGGCATAGAGCACGGCGCGCGAGGAATTGATGATGATGGGGCCGCCGCCGATGCGCGCAGCCTTGACCGTGGCCACGGCATCGCCGCCCTGGGCGCCGACGCCGGGAATCAGCAGCGGCAGCGAGGGTGCGAATTCGCGCACGCGCTCGATCTCCTGCGGGCGCGTGGCGCCGACCACCAGGCCCAGCTGGCCATTGGTGTTCCAGGGGCCCTGGGCCAGGCGCGCCACATGCTCGAACAGGTGGGGCTGGCCGGGCAGGTCGGCCAGGCGCCGGGCCTGCAGGTCATCGCCGCCGGGGTTGGAGGTGCGGCACAGCAGGAAGGCGCCCTTGCCCTCGTACTGCAGGTAGGGCGTGATGGAGTCGAAGCCCATGAAGGGCGACAGGGTCACGGCGTCGGCGCCGTAGCGCTCGAAGGCTTCCTTGGCGTACTGCTCGGCCGTGGAGCCGATGTCGCCGCGCTTGGCATCCAGGATGATGGGGACCTGCGGCGCGACGGCGCGCATGTGGGCCATGAGCTTTTCGAGCTGGTCCTCGGCGCGGTGGGCCGCGAAGTAGGCGATCTGGGGCTTGAAGGAGTTCACCAGGTCGGCCGTGGCCTCGACGATGGCGGCGCAGAATGCGTAGATCTTCGATGCATCGCCCCGCATGCCCCCCGGGAAACGGCTCGGTTCGGGGTCCAGGCCCACGCACAGCATGGACTGGTTCTGGGCGGATGCGTTGCGCAGCATGTCGAGAAAGGTCATGGGCCGCGATTTTAGCGATCCACCCATCTCGGAGCATGCCGCCGGGCATCCAGCGGCTTTCACGCGCCACGGGCACAATCGTCGGCCTATGCCTGCCTTCACCGCCCGACAGATTGCCCTGCTGATTGCGCTGACCCTGATCTGGGGCGTGAACTGGCCCGTGATGAAACTCGGCGTACAGCATTTCCCGCCGCTGAGCCTGCGCATGGCCTCGATGTGGATCGGCCTGCCCATCCTGGCGGCCTTCGTGCTGTACCGGCGCCTGCCGCTGGCCGTGCCCCGCGCCTGCTGGCCCCGGCTGGCGCAGCTGACGCTGTTCAACATGGTGCTGTGGAACAGCCTGATCATCATCGCCATCCCCATGCTGTCCAGCGGGCGGGCCGCCATCCTGGGCTACACCATGCCCATCTTCTCGGCGGTGCTGGGCAGCCTGTTCTTCCATGACCGGCTGGCGCGGCGCGCCTGGGCCGGCGTGGCCGCAGCCTTCGCGGGCGTGCTGCTGCTGCTGTGGCACGAGGTGGGTTCCATGGGCAGCCGCCCCATCGGCGTGGGCCTGATGCTGGCCGCCGCCCTGAGCTGGGCCTGGGGCACGCAGAAGCTGCGCCGCGCCGACATGCCCGTGCCGCTGGCGACCATGACGCTGTGGATGGTGGCAGCGTCCGCGCTGGTGCTGACCGCGCTGGCCTTCGTGTTCGAGCGCCACCGGTGGCACTGGCCCGATGCCGAGGCCGCGGGCGCCATCGTGTTCAACGGCGTGCTGGTGCTGGGCTTCGGCCAGACGGTCTGGTTCTTCCTGGCGCGCAGCCTGCCGCCCGTGGCCTCGACGCTGAGCGTGATGATGATTCCCGTGCTGGGCGTGTTCAGCGGCGCCTGGTGGCTGGGCGAGCAGCTGCACTGGCAGGACTGGACGGCCGTGGCGCTGATGGTGCTGGCCATCGCCTCCGTGCTGTGGCCGGCGCGGGCCCGCTGAACACGGCCCCACGCCAGCGCCTGCATCAGCCGTTGGCGCGCTTTTGCAGGATCTCGAAGGCCGGCAGGGTCTTGCCTTCCAGCACTTCCAGGAAGGCACCGCCGCCCGTGGAGATGTAGCCCACCTTGTCCTCGATGCCGTACTTGGCGATGGCGGCCAGGGTGTCGCCGCCACCGGCGATGCTGAAGGCGTCGGACTCGGCGATCGCCTGGGCGATGGCCTGGGTGCCGTGGGCGAACTGGTCGAACTCGAACACGCCCACGGGGCCGTTCCAGACGATGGTGCCGGCCTTCTTGAGCTGTTCGGCCAGGCGGGCCGCGGTCTCGGGGCCGATGTCCAGGATCAGGTCGTCGTCAGCGACTTCGGTGGCCTTCTTGACGGTGGCGGGCGCATCGGCCGCGAAGGCCTTGGAGACCACCACGTCGGTGGGGATGGGCACTTCGGCGCCGCGTGCGGCCATGGCATCGATCACGGCCCTGGCCTCGCCGACCAGGTCGGCCTCGGCCAGGCTCTTGCCGATGTTCAGGCCGGCGGCCAGCATGAAGGTGTTGGCGATGCCGCCGCCCACGATGAGCTGGTCCACGTTCTTCGCCAGCGACTGCAGGATGGTCAGCTTGGTCGAGACCTTGGAGCCGGCCACGATGGCGGCCAGCGGGCGCCGGGGGTTGGCCAGGGCCTTGCTGATCGCGTCGATCTCGGCCGACAGCAGCGGGCCGGCGCAGGCGATGGGGGCGAACTGGGCGATGCCATAGGTCGTGCCCTCGGCGCGGTGGGCCGTGCCGAAGGCGTCGTGCACGAAGATGTCGCACAGCGCGGCCAGCTTGCGGGCCAGCTCTTCCTTGTTCTTCTTCTCGCCGACGTTGACACGGCAGTTCTCCAGCAGCACGACCTGGCCGGGCGCGACCTGCACGCCATCGACCCAGTTGGCGACCAGGGGTACTTCGCGGCCCAGCAGCTCGCCCAGGCGGCGCGCGACGGGGGCCAGCGAGTCCTCGGGCTTGAACTCGCCCTCGGTGGGGCGGCCCAGGTGGCTGGTGACCATCACGGCGGCACCGGCCTTCAGCGCCATCTCGATGGCGGGCACGGAGGCGCGCACGCGCGTGTCCTCGGTGATTTCGCCCGCATCGTTCAGGGGCACGTTGAGGTCGGCGCGGATGAAGACGCGCTGGCCCTGGGCCTTGCCCTGGGCGCACAGATCGGAGAAGCGAAGGATGTTCATGGCGGCAGCGGCGCGATCGGGGACGATCGCCATGGAATTGAAACAAAAAGGGAGTAAATCACGGCCATTGTAGGCGGCAGGCCCGGGCCGCCGGCCTGCCGCGGCACGGGTGCCCAAGGGGTGTTCAGGGCTGTCTGTAATCGGGTTTCAGGCGCGATGGGCGGCATCTGGTGGCAGATGCCGCCTCGCGCGCCAGTGCCCGCAAGCCAGCGCGCCTACCAGCCCAGGCCGATGTGCAGCGGCAGATAGACCACCATGCCGACCGCAATCGTGCCCATGATGCTGCGCTTGTAAAAAAAGTACATGACGGCGCAGGCCAGGGCCGGCAGGCGCGCATCGACCAAGGTGGCGATCAGCCGGCCGTTGGTCATCACGATCTCGGGGGCGATCACGGCGGCCAGGGCCGCCAGCGGCGCGTACTTGAGCCCGCGCTTGAGCCATTGCGGCAGCGGCACTTCGCGCTCGGGAATCAGGAAGAAGGCGCGCGTGAACAGGGTGATGGCCGCCAGGCCCACGCAGGCCAGCCAGGGCCACAGCCAGGACAGGTCCATCACAGCGTCTCCTTTTCCTTGGTGTGCGCGGGGCTGGCATCTTCGTCCAGCGGCAGCCGGGCATGGCGTTCGCCCCGGGCCGCATCCGGTGGGCGTATGGCGGGCGCGGCCTGGCCATCGTCCGCCGGCCCGGGCAGGGCGCGCAGGCGCTGCTGCAGGGTTTCGGCCAGCAGGCCCGCGGCCACGGCCGCGGCGATGGCCACGAGGATGTTGAGCTTGAGCGGCAGCGCAAAGGCCGCCACGGCCGCGCTGGCCGCGACCACGCCGGCCACCCAGGTGGCGCGGTCATTGAGCATGGACAGCAGCACGCCCATGAGCGCCAGCACGCCTGCGAAGCCCAGGCCCCAGGACAGGGGCACCTGGTCGGCCAGCAGGATGCCCAGCGTGGACGGTATCTGCCAGGCCAGCCAGTTGGTCGAGGCTGCGCCCCAGAAATAGGGCAGCTGCTCGGGCTGGGGCCGGGCATCGGGGTAGCGCTTCATGAAGCCCACGAAGATCACGTCGCCGCTGAAATAGGCGATGGCCAGGCGGTGGCGCAGGCGCAGGTGGGCAAAGTAGCTGCGCCACATGCTGCTGAGGATGACGAAGCGCAGGTTCACGCAGATGGCCGTGAACCAGACCACCCACATGGGCGCGCCCACGGCCATCAGCGGCAGCACGGCCAGCTGGGCGCTGCCGGCATAGACCAGCAGGCCCATGAACAGCGCCAGGGGCAGGGACATGCCGCTCTTGATCATGGCCACGCCCGTGACCAGGCCCCAGGCGCCTATGCCCAGCGCCGTGCCCGACATGTCGCGCACGCCCGTCATGAAGGCCGGGTCGCGCGCAATGCCCCGGGCGCGCTCCAGCAGGGGTTGCAGGTTCATGGCGTGCCGCCGCCGGCCGCACCGTCGAGAACGGCTCCTTCAGGCAGATCGAACCCCCGCAGGAAATCCCCGGCCGCCAGCCGCTTGCCGCCCGCGCGCTGCAGCAGCGTCATGCGCAGCACGCCCCGGCCGCAGGCCACGCGCACGCCGTCGGCCGTGGCCGACAGCACGGTGCCGGGCGTGGCCGCCGCATCGCCGGATTCGGCCTGGGCCTCCCAGACCTTGATGGCTTCATCGCCGTACTGTGTGGCGCCGCCCGGGAAGGGGTTGAAGGCGCGCAGGCGCCGGGCGATGGCCGGGGCATCCTCGCGCCAGTCGATCTGGCTTTCGGCCTTTTCGATCTTGTGCGCATAGGTCACGCCTTCGGCCGGCTGGGGCGTGCGCGGCAACCCGCCGCAGGCGCTCATCTCCAGCGCCTCGACGATCAGGCGCCCGCCCAGGTCGGCGAGCTTGTCGTGCAGGCTGGCCGTGGTGTCGTCCGCCGCGATGGGCAGGCGCTCGACCAGGCACATGTCGCCCGTGTCCAGGCCCGCGTCCATCTGCATGATGGTGACGCCGGTCTCGGCATCGCCCGCCTCGATGGCGCGGTGGATGGGCGCGGCGCCGCGCCAGCGCGGCAGCAGGCTGGCGTGGATGTTCAGGCAGCCCCTGGGCGGGGTGTCCAGCACCCACTGGGGCAGGATCAGGCCGTAGGCGGCCACCACCATGGCGTCGGCCCGTGCCGCGTCGATGGCCGCCTTGGCGGCGGCTGCCTCATCGGGATACTTGCCGTCCAGGCGCAGGCTGCGCGGCTGGGCCACGGCGATGCCGTGCTCCAGCGCGCACTGCTTGACGGGCGAGGCCTGCAGCTTCATGCCGCGCCCGGCGGGGCGGTCGGGCTGGGTCAGCACCAGGGGGACGGTAAAGCCCGCGGCCAGCAGGCGTTCCAGGGCACCCAGCAAGTCCCGTTCGTACGATTCCGAATTGGCCGAAAAACCTGTTATAGGGAAGGTCGCTAGTAGTGAAATGAAAAGACAGAGCCACGGCTTCACTGGTTATTACCCGGTTGCTGGCACTCGCCGGCGGGCGGTATTGGGATCTTCGTTTTGTGCCGCACCAGTGTATCGGAATCAAGTAAGTGTAGTGCTGAAGATGTCATGTCAGTAGAATCGGATGG
>JBHIXF010000045.1:0-50595 GCA_041984925.1 Comamonas sp. | reverse complement strand
TCCACCACTACTACTGCGACCACCTGGGCACGCCCATGGCGCTGACGGACCAGGCCGGCCAGGTGGCCTGGGCCGCCAAGCTGGACCCCTGGGGCAATGTGCTGCAGGAATACAACCCCCAAGGCATCCACCAGGCGATCCGGCTGCCGGGGCAGTACCATGACAGGGAAACGGGACTGTATTACAACCGGCATCGGTATTACGATCCGGTGGTGGGGAGTTATATCAATCAGGATCCGATTGGGTTGAGAGGTGGCTGGAATATATCTCTATACACAACAAATCCATCAAGAAAGATAGATCCTCTGGGCTTAGAGGCCCATGAAAATCCATTTAAAAATACGTACAATCAAAAATATGGATATTATCATAAATATATGATGGTGACTGATTTATGTAAGAAAGAATCTTGCCTTACTTGTACAAAGGAAAATGCTTGGGAAGCACTAAAAAAGAATCCAGCGCCAGGATGGGATAACTCGAAATCAGTGTCAAATGGAGATGAAACCAATATAAATTTCGTCAACATGAATGGAGGGACGGTTTCTCACATGGTGTACGACACTGATATGAACTTATACAATGCAACTAAATCCGACCATATTTTCAGCAATGGCTATGTTCAGCGTTCAATTATAGAAAACAAAGGAATGATTCAAGTGAAATCAGTTGGAGAGGGGATCACAACTGAAGGGTCCTGGAATCAAATGCCGAGATCAATTAGAGCCACCTTGAATATGAAGCTCTACAATATAGGTTTCGAGCAGCTAGATTCGAAAATAAAAGCAGAAGTATGCAAATAATGAAATTTCTAATACTTCTAGGACTACTTTCCCTAACCTCATGCACTTACACAACAAAATCTGCTGTTGATGTGAGAAAATTAAAAATAGAAGAATATACAAGCCGTGAATTAATCGAACTATTGCAATTTTTTTCTGAGAAAAATAAATTAAAAATTGAATGCTCCAACAGCAAATTTCCAGAGGAACGAGAATTGTTGATTTGTAGTCTAAAAAATAACGATGATTCATTAATCAGCGTTGTCAAGAGAATAGAGAATAGAGAATTCAATTTTAATTTATATAAATCAGATGAATTAAGTCGAAAGTTATTCAGTGATCTATTGGGGATGTTTGCAGATGAAAAATCCTCTATGGAGTCGCAGAGCAATTAAATCTCAACGATCCAGAGAGGGCAGACGATCTGTGCCACGGAATTGGACCCCTGGGGCAATGTGCTGCAGGAATACAACCCCCAAGGCATCAACCAGGCGATCCGGCTGCCGGGGCAGCACCATGACAGGGAAACGGGGCTGTATTACAACCGGCATCGGTATTACGATCCGGTGGTGGGGAGTTATATCAATCAGGATCCGATTGGGTTAAGCGGTGGCATGAATAAAAGTATCTATCCATTGATTCCATTGCAAAAAATTGACCCATTAGGGTTATGGGCCTCCCAGAAAGGTGCATACGTGCATCAAAGATGCCGGTTATTTGGTTTTTGGTAAAGAGATAAGTCAATCACAATTGTCGGCCGTCGCAAGAGGTCATGTGTGGGCCGATAGCGCTGAACACCAAACGCCGGAGTTTAGTCATATGCACGCGATGCGACGCCCCGGTCAGACCAAAGCAGAGGCATGTGCCGCCACAAATAAATTTATAAAAAATGAAGCTCAGAAATCGCTGAACGCCAAAAAATCTGGCGATATGGACTCAGCGCTATTCCACTTCGGCGCGGCATTGCACGCTATACAAGATGCGACGTCCCCATCTCACTCGGGTTTTCAACTGTGGACTGGACAAGAGAGTGCTGCGGAAATTCTTATTCATATAGGCCAGGAATCGATTGTCCCCAGTAAGGATAGCCCTCTATTTGAGAGCACAAAGAAAGCGTGGGAAGCATTTAAATCCGGCGATATAAATGTATTCACCTGCCCCTGTAAATAAAATGAGGAATTACAGTTCTATAACATGCACAGCATTTATGTGGCCCGCTACCTGCTGGGCATCAGGCGATATATCTGCCATCTATTTGATTTCAGTAGATACGTTGGTTTTTATATTCTCAATATATTACGTAACAAAAATCAAATGTACGAAGAATAAATTATATGCAATGGCATCTATTTTTCTTCTATTTCTTTTTAAGAGTATCATTAATTTCAAAATACCTTTTGTTGATAATAAATTTTCGATAATAGCATCAACTTGTATTTTTTTATAACAAGTGTTTGCATCATCATCCGTTTCAAGAAATAGTATATATAAAAAATATACTGTGGAAAGCTCCTTCTAAAATTGGTGATAAAATCGCCACGGCGCACAGCACAAAGCAAGTTCAGTTGAATGCAGCCTAACTTCAAGGGGGGGAAAAAAGAACAGCACGCCCGCATCGCCATCCATCACTACCACTGCGACCACCTGGGCACGCCCATGGCGCTGACGGACCAGGCCGGCCAGGTGGCCTGGGCCGCCAAGCTGGACCCCTGGGGCAATGTGCTGCAGGAATACAACCCCCAAGGCATCCACCAGGCGATCCGGCTGCCGGGGCAGCACCATGACAGGGAGACGGGGCTGTACTACAACCGGCACCGGTACTACGACCCGGAGATCGGGGCTTATATCAATCAGGATCCGATGGGATCAGTGGGTGGCATGAATAAATTTCGAGTTGGAAATACGCGCCCAATCACGACCTCCAGCCGTTGCACGCCCGAAGGCACCGTTTCATGGATTCACCACCAGCGGTCGAGCTCGCCCGCTCAGGAAATCACATTCCGGATGAACCGCGTCACCCCCTCGTGCAGGTTCACATAGGCATAGTTCTGGGCGCTGCTGTAGATCGCATAGTCGCCGGCCGCAATCGTCATCGGCCCTTCGGCCAGGTCCACCAGCAGTCGGCCTTCGACCACGACGACCATCTCGTGCCAGCCGGGCGGGTCGGGCTCGGCCTGGTAGCGTTCGCCCGGGCCCAGCGACCAGGACCATAGCTGGGCCTCCCGCTTGGCGGGCACGCTGCCCAGCAGCATGGCCTGGCTTTCGGGCCGCGCGCCGCGCCAGGCCATGGCGTCGATGCGCAGGCGCTGCACGGCCGGGTCGCTGACGATGTCGATGAAGGTCGCGCCCAGCGCGTCGGCCAGCCGGTCCAGGCTGGACAGGCTGATGTTGGTGTCGCCGCCTTCCAGCTGCACGATCATGCGGCGGCTCAGGCCCGAGGCCTCGGCCAGGGCGGCCTGGCTCAGGCCCGCGTTCTGGCGCAGGCGCTTGAGGTTCTCGCTCACGAAGGCCAGGACATCGGAGCGCGCGCCAGCGCTGTGCAATATATTTCTCATATGATGTGCGCAATATGCTGCGCACGCCATCTTCCCACATTCCCTCCCAACCGCTGCTGAGCCGCCAGGAACTGGCACTGATCGCCGTCACCATGGTCTGGGGCGGCACTTTTCTCGTGGTCCACCTCGCCATGCATTACAGCGGGCCGCTGTTCTTCGTGGGCCTGCGCTTCGTCACGGCCGGCATCATCGGGCTGGTGGTCTTTCGCAAGGCGATGGCGGGGCTCACGCGCACCGAAGTGGTGGCGGGCATGGCCATCGGCGCCAGCATTTTCCTGGGCTATGGTCTGCAGACTTTCGGCCTGCAGACCATCAGCAGCAGCAAGTCGGCCTTTCTGACCGCGCTGTATGTGCCCATCGTGCCGCTGCTGCAGTGGCTGGCCATGGGCAGGCCGCCGCGCCTGATGAGCTGGATCGGCATTGGCCTGGCCTTCGCGGGCCTGTTGCTGGTGGCGGGCCCCGATTCCGGCGGTCTGGGGCTGAGCGTGGGTGAGATCGCCACCATGCTGAGTACGCTGGCGATTGCCGCCGAGGTGCTGCTGATCGGCCATTTCGCAGGCAAGGTCGATGCGCGCCGCGTGACGACGGTGCAGTTGCTGGCCGCTGGCATGCTGTCGCTGATGGCCATGCCCCTGGCCGGAGAATCCGTTCCCGGTTTTTCCTGGGTCTGGCTGATCGCCGCCGTGGGCATGGCTTGCGCCAGCGTCATCATCCAATTGACGATGAACTGGGCCCAGAAGTCCCTGTCGCCCACGCGCGCCACTGTGATCTATGCCAGCGAGCCCGTCTGGGCCGGCATCGTGGGCCGCATGGCGGGCGACCGGCTGCCGGGCCTGGCCATCCTGGGCGCGGTGCTCATCGTGGGCGGCGTGCTGGTCAGCGAGCTGAAATGGACGAGGCGCAAGGCCGGCACCGCGCCCGCCTTAGCCGGGCGGCAGGCCCGGGCTTGATGCGCTCTTGATGCCGCCCGTGGCAAACACGATCCGCCCTTGAGGCGCCTCTGCCTAAAGTGAAGGTCTCGCAACAAAAGGCTTCGCGTGAAGCCGTTCCGCCATGAGACCTGTCGCCATCCTCCAGCACGAATCCGCCCAGGGCCCCGGCATCCTGCGCGAGCACCTGGAGCAGCAGTGCATTGCCTTCCGTCTGCTGCACCCGGCCCTGGAGGGCCGCGCGCCCGTGCAGGCCCGCGACTACAGCGGCATCGTGGTGCTGGGCAGCAACCACTGCGTGAACGAGGATCTGCCCTGGATGGTCGATGAACAGGCCCTGCTGGCCGATGCGCTGCGCCATGACGTGCCGGTGCTGGGCCACTGCTTCGGCGCCCAGATGCTGGCGCGCGCCATGGGCGCACGGGTCTGGCGCAGCCCCTGCCCCAACATCGGCTGGAGCCGCGTCTGGGTCACGGCCGCCGCCCAGCGCCTCATGGACCTGCCGCGCCAGGCCACCCTGTTCCACTGGCACTACGACACCTTCGAGATCCCGCGCGGCGCCGTGCGCACCATGTATGGCAGCCACTGCCTGAACAAGGGCTTTCGCCATGGCCGGCACTGGGCCTTCCAGGGGCACATGGAGGTGACGGCCGCCAGCATCGCCGAATGGTGCGCGCAGGGCCATGACGAACTGCTGCTGGCACGCGGCCCCGCCGCGCAGACCGAGTGGCAGATCCTGCGGCAGATCGACCTGTGCCTGCCCGCGCTGCAGGCCCTGGCGCAGCGTGCCTACGGTGCCTGGACTGCGCAGCTGGAGCGGCCCCGGGTGTTTGCCGTGGGTTCAGCGTTGCGCTGAACAGCAAGCCCATCACAAGCGGGCTTTTGCGGACCCAGGCACACCACATATACCTGCACATATACTTTGCAGATTCTTCAGCAAGAGGTGGTGCCATGTCACAAATCACGCTGTATCTCGACGACGCCACACAGGCCTTGGTGGAGCAGGCCGCCAAGGCCCATGGCATGTCCAAGAGTCGCTGGGTGGCGGAGATCATCCGCAAGTACGCATCCGAAGAATGGCCGGATCAATGCATCGCTCTCGCCGGCCGCTTCGCCGACTTTCCCCTGCGTGAAGACAGTCCCGAAAGCACGGCACAAGACATCCCGCGCATAGGCTTTTGAGGACCACACGTGCTGATCCTGGACAGCAACACCATCAGCTACTACCTGCGTGGCGATACAAAGGTAGCTCCCCGTCTTCAAGCCATGCGGCCTTCCGATCTGGGAGTGCCGGCCATCGTGGAATACGAATTGCGCTACGGCCTGCTGCGGCTGCCGCAGGCCGCGGCCGCACCTCGTCTTGCCGCCCTGGAACAATTGCTGCGGCCCATGCAGCCTTTCAGGCCACGCAGCCCGTATCCGTGCAGAACTGGAAGCCGTTGGCAAACTCATCGGACCGCACGACATGCTGATAGCGGCGACGGCCTTGCGCCATCAGGCCATGCTGGTGACGCGCAATGTCCGTGAATTTTCGCGCGTACCCGGCTTGCAGTGCCTCAACTGGCATGCAGACTAGCGCCTGATCACAGCAGCCCCGCCTCCGCCCGCACCAGATCCCACACGCTTTGCGCCACGGGCGACAGCTCGCGCTGGCGGCGGCGCACCAGCATGATGTCGCGCTTCACGCGCGGCAGCAGCGGGCGGCTGGCCAGGGCGCGGGCATCGGCACGGGCATCGGCCGGGGCGCTGCGCCATTCGGGCGGCACGGCCAGGTCCGGCACCACGCTCAGGCCCAGGCCCGCCTGCAGCATGCTGAAGATGGTGGTCGTGTGGCCGACCTCCTGCACCACGGGCGCCTCGGCCTGGTGCGATTGCAGGGCCGCGTCGATCAGGCGCCGGCTTCCCGAGGCATGGTCCAGCAGCACCAGCGGCTGACGGGCCAGCTCGCTCCAGGCCACCTGGCGCTTGCGCGCCAGCCGGTGCGAGGCCGGGCAGACCAGGCTGAAGGGTTCGCTCAGGATGGTTTCGCAGTGCAGGTCTTCGCGGCCCTGGGGGTCGATGACCACGCCGAAGTCCACCTCGCCGCTGCGCACGCTTTGCAGCACGTCGCTCTGGATGCGGTCCAGCAGCAGCAGCTCGATGCCGGGGGCCTGCTCGCGGCAGCGTGCGATGCAGCGCGGCATGAGGTGGGCCGACAGCGTGGGGCTGCTGGCCACGCGCACCTTGCCCAGGCGCTGCGTGGCCAGGCCGCTGACTTCGAGCAGGCATTCGTCCAGCGCGTCGAGCACGCGCGTCACATTGCCCTGCAGCAGGCGGCCTGCCTCGGTCAGCTCCACCTCGCGCGTCGTGCGGTGCAGCAGCTGCACGCCCAGGGCCTGTTCCAGCTCGGTGACGTTGCGGCTGACGGCGGGCTGGGTCAGGGCCATCAGCTCGCCCGCGCGGCTGAAGTTGCGGCTTTCGGCCACGGCCAGGAAGGCGCGCAGCTGGCGTAGGCTGATATTCATGAGAAAAAATTATAAAACCATCAGATAAATCCATTTCTCTTTTCAATGCGGCTGGCGTCCAATCGGGGCCATTGCTGCGGCAGGCGCCGCAGGTCCTGATCGAGAGAGTTCTTCCATGGCACGCCCCCGCTTCGCCCCCGACAATTTCACGCTGATGCTGCTGTCCACCGTGGCGCTGGCCAGCTTCCTGCCCGCCTCGGGCCAGGTTTCCCAATGGCTGGAGGTGGCGACCACGCTGATGGTCAGCCTGCTGTTCTTCCTGCATGGCGCCAAGCTCTCGCGCGAGGCCATCTTCGCGGGCATCGGCCACTGGCGGCTGCACCTGACCATCTTCGCGGCCACCTTCGTGCTGTTCCCCGTGCTGGGCTGGGCGCTGCGCCCGGTGCTCGAACCGCTGGTCACGCCCGAGATGTACATGGGTGTGCTGTTCCTGTGCACGCTGCCGGCCACGGTGCAGTCGGCCATTGCCTTCACGGCCATGGCGCGCGGCAACATGCCGGCGGCCGTGTGCAGCGCCTCGGCCTCGACGCTGATGGGCATCGTGATCACCCCCATCCTGGTCAGCATGCTGCTGCACAAGAGCGCCGAGGGCGGCGATGCGCTGCAGGCCATCGGCAAGATCGCCGTGCAGCTGCTGCTGCCCTTCGTGGCCGGGCATCTGCTGCGTCCGGTGATCGGCGGCTTCATCTCGCGCCATGCCAGGCGCGTGAAGTTCGTGGACCAGGGCTCCATCCTGCTGGTGGTCTACACGGCCTTCAGCGCTGCCGTGATCAGCGGCCTGTGGCAGCAGACGCCCCTGCCCGCCCTGCTGGGCCTGCTGCTGCTGTCGTCCATCCTGCTGGCCCTGGTGCTGGTCATCACCTCCTGGACCGCGCGGCGCCTGGGTTTTTCCAAGGAAGACGAGATCACCCTGGTGTTCTGCGGCTCCAAGAAAAGCCTGGTCAGCGGCGTGCCCATGGCCAAGGTGCTGTTCGAGTCCAGCGCCGTGGGCGCCATCGTGCTGCCGCTGATGATCTTCCACCAGCTCCAGCTCATGGTCTGCGCCGTGCTGGCCCAGCGCTATGCGCGCCGGCCTGAGCGTGCCGATGCGATCGAGGATGGCGCCACGCCCGCCGATGCAGCGCCGGCAGCCAAGGCCGAGGCGGCAGCGGCCAAGTAAGCCCTGCGGAACGAAAAAGCCTGGCGTGTGAGCCAGGCTTTCTTGCATCTCAACCCTTCAACGCCAGGTTGTTGAGCTTGTCCAGCCGCTCGGGCCAGGTGCCCTGCTGCGCCGACTGCAGCAGGATGCGCGTCCAGGCGATCCAGGCATCCCACTGCACGCGCTTGTCCCAGGCATTGCCCCAGCCGCTGAAAGCCTGCAGCGCGCTTTGGGCGGCGCGGGCGGCGTCTTCGGCGCGGCCGGCCGACAGGTAGAGCTGGGCGAGCACCATCTGCGGCTCGCCCACCCAGGGGTTGTGGCGCACGGCGCTTTCCAGCACGGCGGTGGCGGCATCCAGGTCTACCAGGGGCTGGTCGAGCTGTATCACCGACCAGTACAGGGACACGGCCGCCGCCTCGTCGCTCTGCGCCAGCACCTGGCGGCAATGGTCGAAGACCGGCGGCAGCGGCAGCTGATCGCGCAACGCCGGGTGCTGCAGCGCATGGCCCAGCTGCGAGATCTGGCTGAGCATGCGGCTGGCCGGCCGCATGGGGCCGGGCCACAGCGAGGCGGCCCAGTGCACGCCCTGCGGGCGCTGGTGCTGCACCTGGGGAAAACGGGAGTAGATGTCCTCCTGCCAGCTGAACCACTGCTCCATGGCGTCGGCCATGCTGACAATGGCGAAGGCCGCGACCTCGCCGGCCGCCAGGCGCTGCGGCTGGCCGCCGCGCTCCAGCGTGACCGAGCCATCCGCGGCGATGTCGCGCGCCAGCAGCTTTTGCACGAACTGCGTGCGGCTCATGGTGCAAAACAGGTAGACCAGGTGCTCGGCACCCTCGCCCACCAGTTCGCGCATGCAGTCGCGCTCGCTGCCTGCGTCGAACTTGACGAGGTCCACGAAGGCATTGCCGTAGACGCTGTGCAGCAGGCCCAGCAGGCGCACGTCGCGGGGCTGGTCCCACAGCGCCAGCGTACGCGCCACGCCCGCCAGATGGTGGCGGAAGGTGCCGGCCTTGTGCCAGTCCTGTCCCACGCCACGCGCCAGCACCATGGGCAGCACGGGGGCCAGGTCGGCATCGTTGTGCAGCCATTGCTCGTCCAGCAGGGCCTGGGCGCGTGCGAACAGCGTTTCGTCGAGGGTCTGGAAAATTGTCTGGACGGGCAGGCTCATGCGGGCACCTCCATGGCGGCGGCAGGCCGCTGCGTGTACTGCGCCACCCAGCCCGCCGTATCGGCGAACAGGCGCAGCGCCTTGATGCGGCGCGCGGCCGTCAGCGTGAAGCGGTGCTCCACGCCGGCCGGAATGCGCAGGTAATCGCCAGGGACCACGCGCAGCACGCGCTCCTGCCCCTGGGCATCGAAGAAGCCGAACAGGCCTTCGCCGTCCAGGATGTAGCGTACCTCGTCGCCGGCATGGGTGTGGGGCTTGTCGAAGCGCTCCAGCGCCGCATCCAGGCCGGGCGTGCCTGGGTGCAGCACGACCAGGTCCATGCTGTGGTAGCCATGGGCCACGCACTCATCGGCCACCAGCGCGCCCACGGCCTGTACCACGGTGGCCTTGCCGCCGTCGTCAAGCACGGGCTGCGCCAGCAGTTGCGCCAGGCCCGGCTCGGCCGCCAGCGGACGGCGCTCCCAGTGCACGCCGACGCCGGCCACGAAGTCCGCATCGCAGGCGGCGGGAGTGAAGGGGGCGGCCATGGTCTTACCAGGCCGCCGTGTAGGCGCCCTTGAACTGGGTGTCGATGAACTGGCGCACTTCGGGCGACTGGTAGGCCTTGATGAAGGCCTGCAGGCCCGCATCCTTTTCATGGCCGGCGCGCGTGGCGATCAGCACCGTGACGTAGGGCGTGTCGGTGGCCTCCAGCGCCAGCGAGTCCTTCTGCGGCGACAGGCCAGCAGCCACGGCGTAGCTGCTGTTGACGGCGGCGGCGTCCAGGTCGTCCAGCGAGCGCGCCAGCTGCGCAGCCTCCAGCTCCACGAAGCGCAGCTTGCCCGGATTGGACACGATGTCCAGCACCGAGGCGCGTACGCCCGCGCCGGGCCTGAGCGCGATGAGCTTGTTCGCCGCCAGCACCATCAGCGCGCGCGAGCCATTGGTGGGGTCGTTGGGAATGCCCACGCGCGACCCGCTCTTGAGGTCGGCCAGGCTGGCCACCCTTTTCGAGTACACGCCCATCTGCTGGTTGACCGCGCGGGCCACGGGCACGAGCTTGTAGCCCCGGTCCTTGTTCTGCGCGTCCATGAAGGGCTGGTGCTGGTAGATGTTGGCGTCGAGCTCGCCCTGGGCCAGGGCCGCATTGGGCTGGATGAAGTCGCCGAACTCGACGATCTTCACCTTCAGGCCGTTCTTTTCCGCCACCCGCTTGGCGACTTCGGCGATCTGGGCATGCGGACCCGATGTGACGCCGATGGTGACGGAGCCTGCGGCGGCCAGGGCCGGCAGTGCGGCCAGCGGCAGCGTGGCAGCCAGGGCCAGGGACTGGAGCAATGCGCGTTTTCTCATCAGGGATTCCTCTGTGTCTTTGCAAATCTCGCGGCCGCCGGCCGTGCCGGCCTGCCCTTCAGCGGTGGCTCAGCCGGCGCACGGCCCAGTCGCCCAGGCTCTGGATGGCCTGCACGAAGAAGATCAGGATGACGACCACGGCCAGCATCACGTCGGGCAGGAAGCGCTGGTAGCCATAGCGTATGCCCAGGTCGCCCAGGCCGCCGCCGCCGATGGCGCCGGCCATGGCCGAGTAGCCGGTCAGGCTCACGAAGCTGATGGTCAGGCCCGCGACGATGCCGGGCAGCGCCTCGGGCAGCAGGATCTTCCAGACGATCTGGCCGGTGGTGGCGCCCATGGACTGGGCCGCTTCCACCAGGCCGTTGTCCACCTCGCGCAGCGCGGTCTCCACCAGGCGCGCCACGAAGGGCGCCGCGGCGATGGTCAGCGGCACGACGGCCGCCCAGGTGCCGATGGACGAGCCGGTGATCAGCCGCGTCAGCGGGATGATGGCCACCAGCAAGATGATGAAGGGCGTGGAGCGCAGCGCGTTGACGATCCAGCCCACGATCTTGTTGGCCGGGCCGTTTTGCAGCACGCCGCCGTGGTCCGTCAGGCGCAGGAACACGCCCAGCGGAATGCCGATCAGGCCGCCGACCAGGCCGGACACGCCGACCATGATGATGGTCTCCCACAGCGAGCTGACGAACAGCTCCAGCATCATTTCCGAAAAATTCTCGAACATCGCTCAATCCCTGGTGGAAACGATCTGGACCTGCACGCCGCTGGCGCGCAGGTGCTCGACGGCCGCATCGATCCTGGCCGCATCGCCGCTGGCGAACACCGCCAGCGAGCCGAAGGTCTGCTCCTGGATCTCATCGATCTGGCCGTGCAGGATGGACAGGTCCAGCCCCAGCTCGCGGATCAGGTGCGACAGGATGGGCTGGTAGGCGCTCTCGCCCGCATAGGACAGGCGCAGCAGGCGGCCCTGCTGGCCCGGCGCGAGCTGGGCGGCCAGCGCGTTGACGCGCGTGGTCACCGACTCGGGCAGCTGCTGGGGCACGATCTCATCGATCAGGCTGCGCGTGATGGCTTGCTGCGGGCGCGTGAACACATCGATGACGGGGCCCATCTCGGCGATCTGTCCGCCGTCGATCACGGCCACGCGGTCGGCGATCTGCTTGATCACCTGCATCTGGTGGGTGATCAGCACCACGGTCAGGCCCAGCTCGCGGTTGACCTTGCGCAGCAGGTCCAGGATGGAGCGCGTGGTCTCCGGGTCCAGGGCCGAGGTGGCCTCGTCCGACAGCAGCACCTTGGGGTGGCTGGCCAGCGCGCGCGCAATGCCCACGCGCTGCTTCTGTCCGCCCGAGATCTGCGCCGGGTAGCGGTCGCGCAGCGCGCTCAGGCCCACCAGGTCCAGCAGCGGATCGACGCGCTTTTTGATGTCTTCCTTGGACATGCCCGCCAGTTCCAGCGGCAGCGCGGCATTGTCGAACACCGTGCGCGAGGACAGCAGGTTGAAATGCTGGAACACCATGCCGATGTCGCGGCGCGCCGTGCGCAGCTCGGCATCGCTCAGCTGCATCAGGTCGCGCCCGTCCACCAGCACCTGGCCCGAGCTGGGACGGTTGAGCAGGTTCAGGCAGCGCACCAGCGAGCTCTTGCCCGCGCCGCTGCGCCCGATGATGCCGAACACCTCGCCCGGCTGGATCTGCAGGTGGATGCCCCGCAAGGCATGGACGGGCCCCGTGGGGCCCTTGTAGGTCAGGGAAAGATCCCGAATCTCGATCATGAAAACACGCCACGGCACAGCGCGGCCCGAGCGGCTGCACTGCGCATTGTTGGGAGAAGTTGCCGCAATATAGGTTGCGCGCATGGGAACGCAAACTATAAAGAAGTCAAGTCATAAGAAGCCCCGGTGATATGCCGCAGGCCACTGGTTTCTGGATAACCCTCCACTATGCCTGAATGTGGACATGCCTTCGCGGTGCCGGGCTATGCGCCGTCCGCCCCGCGCCGCCGTCGGCCATACGCTGACGCCGCTAGCGCCCTCGGCTGACAGGCCCCTGCCATGCGCTCTCCTACAGTGGCTGCACCCCCCACACCGGAAAAAAGCGCCATGCGCCCACAACAACAAAACTCCCACCCCGGCGCCGGAACCGGCGATGCGGCTGCGCCGGCATCGGCGCTGTCACGGCGCCGGTTTCTGCAGGCCGCCACCGTGGCCGGCGTCAGCGTCTGGGTGGCGCCGCTGGCAAGCCAGGCCTATGCGGCGCTGTTCGAGGAACGCATTCTGGGCAGCGTGCCGCGCGAGCCCGCCAGCCAGCTGCCGCGCTTTCGGCTGGACGGGCGCTCCAAGGTCATGGGCGCCAAGGTCTTCGCCCGCGACATACGGGCGCGCGACATGCCCCATTGGCCCCAGCAACAGTCCCATGCCTTCATGGTGCGCGCCACGCTGGCCGACCGCCTGTTCGAAGGCATCGACCTGTCCGCGCTGGACGGTGAACTGGCCCCCGACCGCGTGGTCACGGCCGAGGACCTGGCACGCGACGGCCTGGCCTTTCCCGCGTTCTACGGGGAGGACATGCTGCTGCCCGCGGGCAAAACCCCCGCCTACCTGGGCCAGGCCGTGGCCATCCTGATCTACCACGACTTCGCGCGCTTTCGCTTCGCCAAGGAACGGCTGCAGGCCACGGCCGGCGTCATCCGCTATGGGCGCGTCACGGGCGCGCTGGACCGCCCGCCCTGGGGCGTGTTCCGCTATGTGCGCCAGGGCGGCGCCACCGCCTTTGACGAGGATGTGTTCTCCAGCCTGCGCGATGCCCCCCTGTTCCCCGCCGAGCGCAAGCCCCTGGTCTGGCCGCAGATCTCCAAGGCCGACGCGGTGACCGCGCGCGGCCTGCGCGCGGCCGAGCAGATCGCCCAGGAACTGGCCACGCCGCCGGCCGACTGGCTGGTGCTGCAGCGCCACTACGCCACCCAGTCCGTGGACACGGCGGCGATGGAGCCCGACAACGCCAACTGCTGGTACGACGCGGCCACGCAAAGCCTGCACATGGTGCTGGCCACGCAGTCCCCGCACGAGGTGGCCGAATGGGCCGCGCCCATGGTGCGGGCCAGCAGGTACCCGCTGAAGAACCTGTTCGTCCACCCCTGCTACACCGTGGGCTACGGTTCCAAGGACCATGCGCCCATGCCCTACTACGGCCTGGTCTGCGCGCTCTATGCGGACGGCAAGCCCGTGCGCCTGGCCAACGACCGCTTCGAGCAGTTCCAGTCCTCGCTCAAGCGCCACGCCTTCGAGATCGACTACACCATCGCCGTCGACAGGAAGACCGGGCTGTTCCAGAGCTTCGTGGCCAGCATGACGGCCAATGGCGGCGGCCGGGCCAACTTCTCGCCCTCCGTGGCCATGGTGGGCGGCACGGCAGCCCAGTCCATCTACTACTTCCCCAAGAACGACATCACGGCCGTGGCGCTGGCCAGCCGCGCGCTGGACGCCGGTTCCGCGCGCGGCTACGGAACGCTGCAAAGCATGGCCGCCACCGAGATGATGGTGGACGAGATCGCCGAGCTGCTGCGCACCGACCCCATCGAGCTGCGCCTGCGCAACGTTCTGACCTCGGGCGCCAGGAACACCCAGGGCGCCATCGCCGCGGGCGCGCTGCGCGCCGACGAGGTGCTGGAGCGCGCCCGCCGCCACCCGCTATGGACCGAGCGCGCCAGGCGCAAGGCCGAGCATGAGGCACGCCACCCGGGCCAGCGCTACGGCGTGGGCTTCGCCTGCGTGCAAAAGGACTTCGGCACGGGCGGCGAAGCAGCCTTCGCGCGCATCGAGATCTCGCCCCAGGGCCGCGTGGTGCTGCACCACTCCGGCACCGAGATCGGCACGGGCATGGGCACCTCCCAGGCCCAGCTGTGCATGCCATGGTTCGGCAAGCCCGCCGACGAACTGCAGACGGCCTGCATGGACTGGCCCGAGCTGCCCCTGAAGGCCGAGGGCGACAACTACACCATGGCCCAGAGCGAGCAGGACCGGCTCATGGCCAGGCCGCTGTGGACGCCGGTCTACGCCTCGCCCGCCAGCGCCAGCAACTCGGCCTATTACTACAGCCACGCCACCAGCGAAACCGCGCGCGTGGTCTTCGAGCACGGCCTGTGGCCGGCCGCCGTGGCCATCTGGAGCCAGGGCATCGGCGGCGGCCAGAAAGCGCCCTACGTGGTGCGCCGCGAGGATGCGCGCTGGGTCAACGGCATGCTCACGGCCAACGGCATGCAGCCGCTGTCGCTGCAGGCGCTGGCCCAGAAGGCGCATGCGCTGCAACTGGTCACGGGCGCCGTGGGGCACAGCTTCAACCGCTGGCAATGGGCCGAGGCGGACTTCGACATCCTGGGCAGCAGCGTGCGCCGGCCGCTCGATGCGCTGGCCGTGCGGCTGGGCCCGCCCCCCGAAGCCCCCGGGGCCGCGCCGGCAGCCGATCCCGCTGCCGCCCCGGATGCGCCAGGGCAGGCCGCCACGCCCGCCGAGGCCGCGCTGACCGCCCGGCGCAGCGGCGCCGGCTACCGCATGGTGGCGCGGCGCAACCTGTTCTACCCACCCATGCAGCGCAACAACGCGGGCGTCACCTACTACAGCGCCAATGCCGCGCTGGTGGAGCTGGCGGTGAACCTGGGCACGGGCGCCGTCGAGCTGCTCAGCCACCACTCCATCATGGAATGCGGCAAGCCCATCGTGCCCGAGCTGGTCCATGGCCAGCTGGAAGGCGGCATCGCCATGGGCATAGGCCATGCGCTGCACGAGTTCCTGCCGCTGTACGAAGGCGGCCCCGGCGACGGCAACTGGAACTTCCACCGCTACCACCTTCCGCGCGGCAGCGAGGTGGCGGTGTGGAAGCAGACGGCCGAGCTGCTGGCGCCCCTGTCGGACACCGACCCGCCCAAGGGCATCGCCGAGGTGGTGATGATCCCCATCGTCGCCGCCATCGTCAACGGCCTGCACCACGCCATCGGCAAACGCTTCTACGACCTGCCCGTGACTCCCCAGAAAATCAGGGAGGCCCTCGCACCATGAACCTGCAACCCCGCCCCTTGTCCCTGACCGTCAACGGCCAGGGTGTCGGCCCCCTGGACGTGCCCGAGGGCATGCCCATGATCGACTTCCTGCACGAGTACCTGAACCTCACCGGCTCGCGCCTGGGCTGCGGCATCGGCGAATGCCGGGCCTGCACCATCATCGTGGACGGCCCCGAGGGCAGCCGCGAGATGCGCACCTGCATCACGGGCGCCCATTACTTCGAGGGCCGCAGGATCCGCACCATCGAGGGCATTGCCGATCCGGCCGGAGAGCCGGCCCCCGCGCCGCAGCCGGGCCAGGCCCCGCGCAAGGTCATCGCCATCAGCCCCGTGCAGCAGAAATACCTGGAGCATTTCAGCTTCCAGTGCGGCTACTGCACCCCGGGCTTCGTCATCGCGGCCACCGTGCTCATCGAGCGCCTGGCCAAGGCGCCGATCCGCGCCGACGATGTGGAAAAGACCGTCGGCGAGGCCCTGCAGCCCCACCTGTGCCGCTGCACCGGCTACGTGCGCTACTACGCGGCGGTGAAGGACCTCATCCTTTCCACGCCGGGACTGACCCTGAAAGGATGAGCGCCATGTCCGCCGCCGATTCCAGCGCAGCCCCCGCCACCGGACCCGCGCCGGCCGACTACAGCCGTGCCCGCCCCGCCCCGCCGCGCCCGCCCCGGCGCCGCTGGCGCGGCCTGCTGATGGCCCTGCTGCTGCTGGCCGTGCTGTTCACCGCCGCCGCCGTCTGGGGCAACCGCCCGCACGTGCCCGACCGCCAGGCGCAGACCGTGCACCGCAGCCCCGGCCAGTTGGCCCAGGGCCTGTACCTTGCGCGCGCCGCCGACTGCATGGCCTGCCATGACAGCCCGGGCGGCCAGCGCTGGGCGGGCGGCAAGCCGCTGCCCACGCCGTTCGGCACCCTGTACGGCACCAACATCAGCCCCGACCCCGACCACGGCATCGGCCGCTGGACGGCCGATGAGTTCCATGCCGCCGTCACGCGCGGCACGGCCCCGGGCGGGCGCCAGCTCTATCCGGCCATGCCCTACGCCTCCTACCACCGGATGACGCGCGAGGACTCGGACCTGATCTACGGCTACCTCATGAACACCCAGCCCGTGGCCCAGGCCAACCGCAAGCCCGAGCTGCCCTTCCCCTTCAACCTGCGCGTGCTCATGTTCGGCTGGAAGACGCTGTTCGTGTCCGGCGCACCCCTGCCCGTGGCCAGCCAGGGCCAGAGTCCCGCCTGGCTGCGCGGCCAGTACCTGGGCAACGTCATGGGCCACTGCGCCGAATGCCATACGCCGCGCGGCATGTTCGGGCAGATGAAGAAGGACCAGTGGCTCGCCGGGGGCACCCTGTCGCTGTTCACCGCCCCGGACCTCACCGCCCAGGGCCTGGCCGCGCGCGGCTGGACGCCCGAAGGCATGGCGCAGTTCCTGCAAAGCGGCTTCTCGGCCCATGGCAGCGCGTTCGACGAAATGCATGAAGTCATTGCCAACAGCACCCGCCATCTCACGCGCGAGGATCTGGCCGCGCTGTCCACCTTCCTCCTGGGCGACACGCCCGCGCCGGCCAAGGCGCTGGCGCAGCCACCGGCCGCGGCGGCCCCACCGGCGCTGGATGCCGGACGCAGCCACTACATGGCGCTGTGCGCCAGCTGCCACGGCAGCGAAGGCCTGGGCCGCAGCCGGACCATGCCGCCGCTCCTGGGCAACAGCACGGTGCGCCAGGCCGATGCACGCAACCTGGTGCTCGCCATCCTGGTCGGCCTGCCCAAGCATCCGAGCGGCAGCGAGCCCGCGCCGCTGCCCGGCATGCCGGGCTTCATGGCCGAGCTGGACGACGCGCAGGTGGCGGAGCTGGCCAGCTACCTGCGCGCCACCATGGGCGGCCTGCCCGCGGACGTGACGGCCGGCCAGGTCGCGCAACTGCGCGGCGCGGCCGCCAAGGCAGGCCACGGGCCGGCGCCCTGACCCGGCAGACGCCGAAGAAACCCGCTCATTGTTTCCACCACGGAACCAACCGGGTTCCAGTGCCCGGCTTCTCGAAGCGCCTGCGTCTCCCTAGAGTGGAGACAAAAGGAGGCATACATGTTGGAGACACATCTTTTCCCGGGCCAGCGCGTCCTGGCCACGGGCGCAGGCGCTGCGCAGGAAGGCGCCCGCGCATGAGCGCCGCCACCCCGCAATCCACCCTGGTCTTCGAAAACCGCGCCTTGGCGCCCGCCGACCAGCAGTTGCGCGGCAGCCGCCTGGCCCAGGGCCTGCGCGGCCTGGGCCTGGCCGAGGGCGACGTGCTCGCCGTCTTGCTGCGCAACGGCATCGAATACGCGGACGTGGTCCATGCCTGCCGCATCGCGGGCATCTACTACTGCCCGATCAACTGGCATTTCACCGCCACGGAGATCGACTACATCCTGGCCGACAGCGGCGCGCGCGCCCTCATCACCAGCCAGGACCTGCTCGACGGGCTGCAGGGCGATCTGCATGCGGACCTGCCCCGCCGCGTGGCCGGCGCCCGCGAAAGCGCCCAGGACTACGAGGCCTGGCTCTCGGCCCAGCGCCCCTACGACGGGCCGCCGGCCGCGCCGCGCGGCCACATGGCCTATACCTCGGGCACCACCGGCAAGCCCAAGGGCGTGCTGCGCCATGCCTTCCCGCTGGAGGAACTGCCCCGGCGCCAGGCCGCCAGCCGCGCGCTGATCCAGGCCGGCTACGGCCTGCACCCGGGCGCACGCACCCTGCTGACCGCGCCCATCTACCACAGCGCGCCCAGCGTCTACTTCCAGAACGCGCTCATGTCCAGCGAACTGCTGGTGCTGGAGCAGCGCTTCGACCCCGAGCGCTTCCTGCAGCTGGTGCAGGAGCACCGCATCGACACGGCCTACATGGTGCCCATCATGTACGTGCGCCTGCTGCGGCTGCCGCGCGAAGTGCGCGAGCGCTACGACACCTCCTCGCTGCGCTTCATCGCCTCCACGGGCTCGCCCTGCGCGCCCGAGGTCAAGAAGGCCATGATCGAATGGCTGGGCCCCATCGTCAACGAGACCTATGCGTCCAGCGAGGCGGGCCTGGTCACCTTCATCGGCTCCGCCGATGCGCTCACCCACCCGGGCAGCGCGGGCCGGCCGCTGCTGGGCGCCCAGGTGCGCATCCTGGACAAGCAGGGCCGGCAGCTGCCGGCGGGCGAGGTCGGCCTGATCTATGTGCACCAGCCCGCCTATGCCGACTTCAGCTACAAGGGCAGGGACGAGGCGCGCCGCGAGATGGAGCGCGACGGCCTGATCACGCTGGGCGACATGGGCTACCTGGACGAAGAGGGCTTTCTCTACGTCTGCGACCGGGACTCGGACATGGTGATCTCGGGCGGCGTGAACATCTACCCGGCCGAGATCGAGAACGAACTGCTCAGGCATCCGCTGGTGGCCGACTGCGCCGTCATCGGCGTGCCCGATGCCGAGTACGGCGAGCGGCTGCTGGCCCTGATCGAGACCGGCCAGCCAGGCGCGCTGGCCGAAGCCGAACTCAGGGACTGGCTCAAGGGCCGCCTGGCCGCCTACAAGCTGCCGCGCAGCTTCGTCTTCCAGACGCTGCCGCGCGACGACAACGGAAAGATCGCCAAGAGAAAGCTGCGCGACGCCCATTGGGCCGCGACGCAGCGCAAGGTCTGAGCATCACGCCATCCACAACGAGGAGACAAGCCATGAAACGATTCGCCATCGCCGCACTGCTGTGGGCCACCACCGCGGCAGCCTTCGCCCAGCCGGACTATCCCGCCAAGCCCATCCGGCTCATCGACCCCTACACGCCGGGTGGCGCCACCGACGTGCTCGCGCGCAATCTGGCGACCTATCTGTCCACCGAGCTGAAGCAGTCGGTGATCGTGGAAAACAAGCCTGGCGCCAACGCCATGATTGCCGCCTCCACCGTGGCGCGCGCCCCTGCGGATGGCTACACGCTCTTGCTGGCCAGCAGCGCCAGCATGGTGCTCAACCCGCTGCTGCGCAAGAAAATCAGCTATGACCCGGACAAGGAGCTCAAGCTCATCAACATCCTGGCCGAGGCACCGCTGGTGCTGGTCACCAACGGACAGACAGGGATCAGAAGCCTTGCCCAGCTCAAGGCCTATGCCCAGGCCGACAAGGCACGGGGCAGCCAGCTCAACTACAGCTCCGTCGGCCTGGGCAATCCATTGCAGCTGACGACCGAGATGATCAAGTCGCGGCTGGACGTGCAGGCCACCCATGTCCCCTTCAACGGCAGCCCCCCGGCGCTCGCGGCGCTGATGGCCAACGACACGCAGCTGATGGTGGACGTGCTGGGCACCGCGCTGCCCTACATCCAGTCGGGCAAGCTGGTGGCGCTGGCCACCACGGGCTCGCAGCGTTCGCCCTTCCTGCCGCAGACACCGACCATCGCCGAATCGGGATTTCCGGGCTTCAAGGCCTCCACCTGGTTCGGCATCGCCGTGCCTTCGGGCACGCCCAAGGACATCCGCAGCCGCCTTCAGGCGGCCGTGGACAAGGTCATGCTCCATCCGGACTTCATCGCCGCCGTGGGCCAGCAGTACCTGGCGGCCCAGAAGCCCCAGACCCAGGCGCAGCTGGACAGCTTCCTGGCCTCGGACAGCCAGATGTGGCGCAAGGTCATCACGGACAACAACATCTCGCTGGACAACTAAGGTGTCCTAAGGTGTCCCGGCCTGCAGCACGAACCGCTGCAGGCTGGCCTTGAGAAACTGCGTCAACACCTTGACGGCATGCGACGGCCGGCGGTCCTCGGCCGTGATGATGTAGAGCCGGTCGCCCAGCCCGGAGACACGCCAGTCCGGACACACGCGATGCACGGTGCCCGAGCGCAGCTCATCGGCCACCATGTACCCGGGCAGCGCAGCCACTCCATGGCCCTTGACCATGGCCTGCTTGAGGAACGGGAAATGCTCGCTGGCAAGAAACGGCTCGCACTTGAGCGCCACCTCCTGCGCGCCCTTGCTCACGGTGATGGCGTAGGTTCTGCCATCGCCGTGCGGCGTCAGCAGCACGCCGTTGGGAATGTCCATGGGGCTGTGGAAGCTGCGCCCCCTGGCGAACGCGCTGCTCGCATAGAGGCCGAACTCCACCGGCCCCAGGTCCCGCGCCACCAGATGCTCCTGCACCCCCTGGGCCAGGCGCACGGCCACATCGATCTGCGCGCTCAGCAGGTCGCTGACCCGGTTGGAGAACAGCACGCGGATGCGCACCTCGGGATGGAGCTTGCGAAAGGCCAGCAGCAGGTCGGCCAGGTACATATCCCCCAGCCCCGTGGGCACGCTCAGGCGCACCGTGCCCGTCACCGACTGGCGCAGCGCATCGATGGCGCCCTGCGCGGCCTCCACCTCGCGGATGATGCCCCGGCCATGCTCGTAGAGCACCTCGCCCGCCGCCGTCAGCAGGATGGAGCGCGTGGTGCGGTGCAGCAGCGTCACGCCCATGGCCGCCTCCAGCGCCTTGAGTTCCTTGCTCACCTTCGAGCGCGTGATGTCGCGCTGGCGCGCCGCCGCGCTCAGGCTGCGCGCGTCCACGATTTCGACGAAGTTGCGGATGAGGTTGATGTCCATGCTGGCTCCCGGGCAAACGCCATTATCGGAGCGGGGCCGCTCACCCGCGCTGCGCGATCCCCAGCCGCTCCAGCAGTTGATCGCGCTCGCGCGCAAAGCGTGCTCCGGCGTCGTGCAGCCATTGGCGCAGATGCCCGTGGCCGCCGGCAGGCGGCTGCGCGGACAGGAAGTGGTAGCTGGCCCGCGAACGCACGGCGAACGGGAACAGGGCCACCAGCCGGCCGCTGAGCAGCTCGTCATACACCAGCGCCAGCCGGCCCATGGCCACGCCCTGCCCGGCCAGCGCCGCCACCATGGCCAGTTGCGACAGGTTGAAGCACGCGCCGCTGTGCCGGGGCACGGCCGCGCCCATGGCGTGCAGCCAGGTATCCCACTCGATGTTCGAAGGCGCATCCTGCCAGGGGCTTTCGTCGTGCAGCATCAGCCGCGGCGGCAGATCGCCGATGCCGCGCAACTGCGGATGGGCGCGCACGAACCCGGGCGTGGCCACGGGCACCAGCCACTCGTCCAGGAAGTGCTCGGCATGCAGGTCGGCATAGTGCCCCGGGTCGAAACGGATGCCCGCCTGTATGCCGTTCAAGGCCATGCTGGCGCGGTCCAGCATGTGGAACTCGCCAAGAATGCGCACCGACAGCCCGGCCTGCCCCTGCAGCAGGTCGCTGACCCGGGGCGTCAGCCACATGAGCGCGAACGACGGCGAACAGCTCAGGTTCAGCGGCGCGCTCCTGCCCGGGCCGCGGCGCAGCCTGCCGACGGCCTGGTTCAGCGTCTCGAACGCCTGGCCCGAGGCCAGCGCCAGGCGCGCGCCTTCCCGCGTCAATGCCAGTTGCCGGCCCCGGCGCTCGAACAAGGCCACGCCCAGGTACTCCTGCAGCTTCCTGACCTGCTGGCTGATCGATCCCTGGGTCACATGCAGCTCTTTGGCCGCCAGCGTGAAGCTGCTGTTGCGGGCCACGGCATCGAAGCAGCGCAGCCAGGCCAGCAGCGAGGAGGAGAGATGGTTCTGCATTGTTCACACTAATGCTTGGATTGACAGCAATGATTTGTCTGGGGCCAGGCCTGTCCACAGAATGCACGGCAGAGCACCAAGCACGAATCTTCGGCAAATCCATGAATGAACTGGCAAATACACCAATGACGGCCCTCGGAGCACAGTCTTCCGATACCCATCTTCCACTTTGGATCAATCCGGAGCATGGCACGGAAATCCGCCTGGAGCACGCGCAATCCATTGATGAAAATGATGTCGATGCTGCCGAGGCGCGGCTGAACCGCTGTGCCCCGCTGCTGCAGCGGCTGTTCCCGGAACTGGCCGCCACGGGCGGCATCGTCGAATCGCCGCTGCTGCCGCTGTCCGCCGCGCAGTCCGGTGCCCTGATCGGACCGCAGGCCGCCGGCGCGGGACGCTTCTGGGTCAAGGCCGACCACCAGCTGGCCGTGGCCGGATCGATCAAGGCACGCGGAGGCTTTCACGAGGTGCTGGAATTCGCCGAGCAGGTGGCGCAGCGCCACGGCCTGCTGCCACCGGGCGAAGACCATGGGGCGCTGGCATCGCCCCAGGCGCGCGCCTGCTTCGCGCGCCACGAAGTCGCCGTCGGCTCCACGGGCAACCTGGGCATGAGCATCGGCATCATGGCGGCGGCGCTGGGCTTTCGCGCCACCGTGCACATGTCCAGCGAGGCCAAGGCCTGGAAAAAGCAGCGGCTGCGCGACCATGGCGTGACCGTGCACGAACACCCGGGCGACTACGGGCAGGCCGTGGCCAGCGGCCGCGAGCAGGCACGCCGGGACCCGCTGTGCCACTTCGTCGATGACGAGCATTCCGCGTCGCTGTTTTGCGGCTACGCCGTGGCGGCGCGCCGGCTGCGTGCGCAACTGGCCGCGCAGTCCGTCGTGGTGGACGCGCAGCACCCGCTGTTCGTCTACCTCCCCTGCGGCGTGGGCGGCGCGGCCGGCGGCGTGTGCTACGGGCTCAAGCAGGCCTTCGGCGCGCATGTGCACTGCTTCTTCGTCGAGCCGGTGGACTCCTCATGCTTTCTGGTGCGCATGCAGCACCCCGGCCGCCCCGGCATCAGCATCTACGACGCCGGCCAGCACAACCGCACCCTGGCCGACGGCCTGGCCGTGCCCTGCGCCTCCGAGCTGGTCTACCCGCTGATGCGCAGCCGCCTGTCCGGCATCGCGGTGGCGGACGACGACAGCCTGTGCGCCGATGCCTGGCGGCTGAAGGCGCTGGCCGGGCTCAAGGTCGAGGCCTCGGCGGCGGCGGCCGTCAGCGGCCCGCGGGCGCTGCTGCACACCGAAGCGGGCCGCCGCTACCTGCAGGCCCCGGGCGCGGGCCTGGCGCTGCAGCAGGCCAGCCACATCGTCTGGACCACCGGCGGCGCCCTGATGCCCGACCAAGAACACCAGCAACTGCTGCGCCGCGGCGAAGCCATCGCCCGCGCGGCCCTGCCCTGAGCTTGCGCTTTTTCCCAGCAACCGCCCCAGCAGGAGGATGAAGATGAGAAAGACCTTGCACCCCGTCACGCAGGCGGCGCTTGGCGCCTGCCTGGCCGCCAGCGGCGCGATGGCGCCCGCCACGGCGGCCTGCGCCCAGGGCAGGACCGTCAACGCGGTGATGCACTCGGCGCTGCGCGTGCTCGATCCCATCGTCACCACGGCGCACATCACGCGCAACCACGGCTACATGATCTACGACACGCTGCTGGCCACGGACAAGGACAACCAGATCCGCCCGCAGATGGTCCGGGACTGGAGCGTGTCCGATGGGGGCCGCAGCTACACGTTCAAGCTGCGCGAAGGGCTCAAATGGCATGACGGCGGCCCGGTCACGGCCGAGGACTGCGTGGCCTCGATCAAGCGCTGGGCCACGCAGGACAAGATGGGGCAGTTGCTGAGCAGCGAGATGGCCGGCATCAAGGTGCTGGATGCCGTCAGCTTCCAGATCACGATGAAGGAGGCCAGCGACCTGCCGCTGCGCGCGCTGGCCAAGCCCAGCGGCGTGGCGCCCTTCATGATGCCCCGGCGCATCGCCGAGACGCCGCCGACCCAGGCCATCACGCAGCACATCGGCTCGGGCCCTTTCAGGATGGTCATGGCCGAGTTCAAGCCCGGCGTGCAGGTGGTCTACGAGAAGAACCCCGACTACCTGCCGCGCGCCGAGCCGCCCAGCGGCCTGGCCGGCGGCAAGAAGGTGCTCGTGGACCGCGTCAGGTGGATTGCCATGCCCGACGCCATGACCTCGGTGAATGCACTGGCCAACGGCGAGATCGACTACCTGGAGCAGTTGCCCTTCGACCTGGAGCCGCTGGTGCGCGCCAACAAGGACATCCAGATCCAGGTGCTGGACCCGCAGGGCTACCAGACGGTGATGCGCATGAACCACCTGCACCCGCCCTTCGACGACAAGAAGATCCGCCAGGCGGCGATGCTGGCCGTGGGCCAGCAGGCGGTGCTGCAGGCGCTGGTCGGCAATCCGCAGTACTTCAGGACCTGCGCGGCGCTGTTCGGCTGCGGCGCGCCCTACGACAGCCAGGAGGGCGCCGACGTCACGGTCAAGGCCCAGCCCGCCAAGGCGCAGCAGCTGCTCAAGGAGGCCGGCTACGACGGCACGCCCGTGGTCATCCTGCAGCCCACCGACACCCCCTCGGTGAACACCCAGCCGGTGGTCATCGGCCAGGCCCTGCGCGCGGCCGGCTTCAAGGTCCAGATGCAGGCCATGGACTGGCAGACGGTGATCACCAGGCGCGCCGTGCAGGCGCCGCCCCAGCAGGGAGGCTGGAACCTCTTCGCCACCAACAACGTGATGGCCGAGGCCTCGGACCCGCTGCGCGCCTTCGGCGTCGCCGCCAACGGCCGCCAGGCCTGGTTCGGCTGGCCCGACGTACCCGGGATCGAGCACCTGCGCCTCCAGTTCTCGCGCGCCACCGACGAGGGCCAGCGCAAGCGGCTGGCCGGCCAGATCCAGAAACTGGTCATCGACGAAGGCGTGCTGCTGCCCATGGGCCAGTACTACGTGCCGGCCGCCTATCGCAAGAACATCAGCGGTGCGCTGCAAGCGCCGGTGCCGGTGTTCTGGAACATCCGCAAGCTGTGAACGCCGCACGCGGGAGCAGCCCATGTCCACCTTCGTCATGAAGCGCCTGGCGGCGGCGCTGCCGGTGATGGCCGTCGTGGCCGGCGTGGTCTTCGCCATCCTGCGGCTGACGCCGGGCGATCCGGCCGCCATCCTGGCCGGCGACTCCGCCACGCCGCAGCAGTTGGAAGCCATCCGGCAAAGCCTGGGCCTGGACCAGCCCCTGCACCGGCAGTTCCCCCAGTGGGTGGGGCAGCTGCTGCGAGGCGACCTGGGTACCTCGCTGCTGTCCGGCACCCCGGTGGCGGAGATGGTCGCCCAGCGCATGGGCCCCTCCATCGCGCTGTGCATCAGCACCATCGTCCTGGCCATCGTGGTGGCCGTTCCCCTGGGCGTGCTGGCGGCCTGGCGCCAGGGCCGGCTGCTGGACCGCGCGGTGATGGCCGCTTCGGTGCTGGGCTTTTCCGTTCCGGTGTTCGTCACCGGCTATGTGCTGATCCTGGTGCTGTCGCTGGGGCTGGGCTGGTTTCCGGTACAGGGCTACAAGCCGCCGGCCGAGGGACTGTGGCCCTTCCTGCGCTCCATCACGCTGCCCACGCTGGCACTGAGCAGCGTCTACATCGCGCTGATCGCCCGCATCACGCGCACCAGCGTCATCGAGGTGATGAACGAGGACTTCATCCGCACCGCCCGCGCCAAGGGCCTGGGAGAACGCGGCGTGCTGCTGGGCCATGCGCTGCGCAATGCCGCCGTGCCCATCGTCACCATCATCGGCGTGGGCATCGCCATGCTGATCGGCGGCGTGGTGGTGACGGAGTCCGTGTTCAACCTGCCCGGCCTGGGCCGGCTGGTGGTCGAGGCCGTCCTGGCGCGCGACTACCCGGTGATCCAGGCGCTGATCCTGCTGTTCGCCCTGGTCTACGTGCTGGTCAACCTCGTGGTGGACCTGCTGTACACCGTGTTCGACCCCCGCATCCGCTATTGAGGCCCCGCATGGCGCAGATCTCCACGTCCCCCGGCATGCCGCCGCCCCCGGCCCCTGGCATGGCCGATGCCGCAGGCCCGCAGTCCGCCGCCAACCCGTCGCGCCGCGCCCTGGTGCGCACGCTCGGCAGCTGGCCCGTGCTGCTGTCGCTGCTGGTGCTCGCCGCCCTGGTGGTGGCCGCCGTCGGCGCCCCGCTGCTGGCGTCCGCCGACCCGAGCGCCATCGATCCGGCGCAGCGCCTGCGCCCCGTCTCGCCGCAGCACTGGCTGGGCACCGACGCCTATGGCCGCGACATCTACAGCCGCGTGCTGCATGGCGCCCGCGTCTCGCTGCTGGTCGGGCTGGGCGTGGCGGCGTTCAGCCTGGTGGCGGGCCTGTGCATCGGTGTGCTGGCGGGCTGCTTGCGCTGGGTCGATGCCATCGTGATGCGCGCCATGGACGGCCTGATGGCCATCCCCGGCATCCTGCTGGCCATCGCCCTGGTGTCCATCTCGGGCTCCAGCCTGCTGACGGTGCTGGTGGCCATCACCCTTCCCGAAGTGCCGCGCGTGGTGCGCCTGGTGCGCGGCGTCATCCTCGGCGTGCGCAACGAGCCCTATGTGGAGGCGGCGCTGACGCTGGGCACGCCCCTGCCCAAGCTGGTGCTGCGCCACCTGGTGCCCGGCACCATGGCACCGCTGACCGTGCAGTGCACCTACATCTTCGCGTCGGCCATCCTGACCGAGGCCATCCTCAGCTTCCTGGGCGCGGGCGTGCCGCCCGAGGTCTCGTCCTGGGGCAACATCATGGCCGAAGGCCGCGCCTACTTCCAGCTGCTTCCCGGGCTGGTGCTCTATCCCGGCCTGCTGCTGTCGCTGACGGTGCTCAGCGTCAACCTGCTCGGCGACGCGCTGCGCGATGCCCTGGATCCCCGCATGGCACGCCGTGCATGAGCGCCCCCTCCGCAACGCCCCAGCCAGGGACCACGCCATGACTGCTGAACGGCAAGACAACCCGGTCGTGCTGACCATCGACAACCTGAGCGTGCAGCTCAAGCCCGAGGCCGGCACGCCGGCCCGCGCGCTGGTGCGCGACCTGAGCCTGCGGGTGCATGCCGGCGAGACGCTGTGCATCGTGGGCGAGTCGGGCTCGGGCAAGTCGCTGACCTCGCTGGCCGTGATGGGCCTGCTGCCGGCCGACAGCCTGGAGGTGGCCGGCGGCCGCATCGCGCTGGACGGGCGCGAGCTGCTGCAGCTGAACGCCGGCCAGATGCGCGCGCTGCGCGCCTCGCAGATGGCCATGGTGTTCCAGGAGCCGATGACGGCGCTCAACCCGGTGCACCGCGTCGGCCGCCAGATCGAGGAGGTGCTCCAGTTGCACACGCGGCTGCCGGCCGCCGCGCGCAAGGCCCGCGTGATGCAGATGCTGCAGGCGGTGCAGTTGCCCGATATCCAGCGCATCTACGACGCCTACCCGCACCAGTTGTCAGGCGGACAGCGCCAGCGCATCGTCATCGCCATGGCCCTGATCCTGCAGCCACGCCTGCTGATCGCCGACGAGCCCACGACGGCACTGGACGTCACCACCCAGAAACAGATCCTCGCGCTGATCCGCGAGCTGCAGCAGCGCCACGGCACGGCCGTGGTCTTCATCACCCACGACTTCGGCGTGGTCGCCGAGATCGCAGACCGCATCCTCGTCATGCACCAGGGCCAGGGGGTCGAGACCGGCAGCCGCGAGCAGATCCTGGCGTCGCCCGCCCAGGCCTATACGCGCATGCTGGTCTCCTCGGTGCCCAGCCTGGTGCCGCAGGCGCGCGAGCAGCCCCGGGGCGAGCCCGTGCTGCAGGTCGATGGCCTGGCCAAGCACTACGCCAGGCCACGCGGCTGGCTGCGCCGCCCGCAAACCGTGCCCGCGGCCAGCGATGTGGCGCTGACGCTGCACCGGGGCGAGATCATGGGCATCGTCGGCGAATCCGGCTCGGGCAAGTCCACGGTGGCGCGCTGCATCGTGCGCCTGATCGATCCCAGCGGCGGACACGTCCGGCTGCAGGGCGAGGACATCACCACGCTGGGCCGCGCGGCACTGATGCCGCTGCGCCGTCGCATGCAGATCGTCTTCCAGGACCCCTACCGCAGCCTGAACCCGCGCCGGCGCATCGGCGAATCGGTCATCGAAGGGCTGCTGAACTACGGCATGCCGCGCGAACAGGCCCTGGCCAAGGCACGCCAGGCCATGGAGCTGGTGGGCCTGCCAAGCCAGGCGCTGGAGCGCTTTCCCCACCAGTTCTCGGGCGGGCAGCGCCAGCGCATCTGCATCGCACGGGCACTGGTCATGGAGCCGGACCTGCTGGTGGCGGACGAGGCCGTCTCCGCGCTGGACGTCTCGGTGCAGGCCCAGGTGCTGGAGCTGCTGCAGCAGGTGCGCGAGCGTGCCGGCATCGGCGTGCTGTTCATCACCCACGACCTGCGCGTGGCCGCGCAGATCTGCGACTCCATCCTGGTCATGCAGGGCGGCCGCGTCGTCGAATCCGGCACCGCCCGGCAGGTGCTGGCCGCGCCGCAGCACCCCTATACCCGCGCATTGATCGACGCGGCGCCGGGGCGGCACTGGGACTTCCGGAATTTCCGCCCGGCCGCCGCAGGCCGGGCATCCGCCCCTCTCCACCCCTGACACCACGGACAAGAACATCATGGCCAAGATCGTGTATGGCGGCTTTCAGCACGAAACCAATACCTTCGCGCCCGACCTGGCGGACTGGGCCGCCTTCCAGGCCGGCGGCGGCTGGCCGGGACTGGTGTCCGGCGCGCGGCTGTGGGAGGCCATCCGTGGCGCCAACATCCCCGCCGCGGGCTTCGTGCAGCAGGCGCTGGCCGCGGGCGACCAGGTCATCCCCACCACCTGGTGCGCCGCAAGCCCCAGCGCCCATGTGGAACGCGAGACCTACGAGCGCATCGCCGGCATGATCCTGCAAGGCATCCAGGACGCCCTGCCGGTGGACGCGGTCTACCTGGACCTGCACGGCGCCATGGTGGCCCAGCACTTGGACGACGGCGAGGGCGAACTGCTGCGCCGCGTGCGCGCGCTGGTCGGGCCGCAGGTGGCCATCGCCGCCAGCCTGGACCTGCATGCCAACGTCACCACGCGCATGCTGGCCGAGGCCGACCTGCTGGTCGCCTACCGCACCTATCCGCACGTGGACATGCACGGCACCGGCGTGCGCACCTACCACCTGCTGCAGCGCAGGCTGCGCACCGGGCGCCGCCCCGCTCTGGCGCACCGGCGCCTGCCCTACCTGGTGCCCATCTGCTGGCAATGCACCGACATCGAACCGGCACGCGGTCTCTACCAACTGCTGGCGCGGACGGAAACCGCCGACACCCATCTGTCGTTCGCCACCGGCTTTCCGGCCGCCGACTTTCCCGAATGCGCGCCCGTGCTGTGGGCCTATGCGGACACCGAAGCCCAGGCACAGGCCCTGCTGGCCCCCGTGGCCGACGCCGCCCTGGCGGCCGAGCCGCGCTTCGCCGGCCGGCTGTACGCACCCGAAGAGGCCGTGCGCCATGGCCAGGCGCACGCGGGCAGCGGCCGCCCGACCATCATCGCCGACGCCCAGGACAACCCGGGCGCGGGCAGCAACTCCGACTCCACCGGCATGCTGCGCGCCCTGCTCGCCTGCGGCGCCCAGCGCGCGGCCATCGGCCTGATCGTCGATGCACCCTCGGCCGCGCAGGCCCACGCGGCGGGCGTGGGCGCGACGGTCAGGCTGGCGCTGGGCGGCAAATCCGGCATACCGGGCGATGCGCCGTTCGAGGAAGACTTCGTGGTCGAGCAGCTGTCCGACGGCCGGGTCGACGCCACGGGGCCGTACTACCGGGGCTTCAAGCTGGAGCTGGGCCCCTCGGCCTGCCTGCGCATCGGCGGCGTGCGCATCGTCGTGGCCTCGCGCAAGGTGCAGATGGCGGACCAGGCCATGTTCCGCGCCGTCGGCATCGAGCCCACGCGGCAGGACATCCTCGTGGTCAAGAGCGCCGTGCACTTCCGTGCCGACTACACCCCCATCGCACGCGAGATCATCGTCGCCACGGCGCCCGGCTCCATGCCCATGGTGCTGGAGAACCTGCCCTGGACCCGGCTGGCGCCCGGCATCCGCATCGACCCCTGCGGGCGGGCGTTCGAGCCAGCGCCACAGGGGGCGCGAATCGCCCGGACGGCATCCGCCTGATGCGGGCGCCCCCTGGATACCGGGCGGAGAAGGCCCGGGTCCACGGCATCAATCCAGGCTGATCTGCGAGGAAGACGCCACCTGCTTCCAGGTGGCCACGTCCTTGGCGATGACGGCGCCGAACTGCTCCGGCGTGTTCGCCACCACGGTGCCGCCCAGCTCGGCCAGGCGCTGGCGCAGTTGCGGGTCGGACAGGGCCTGGACGCTGGCCTTGTGCAGCCTGTCGCGGATGTCCCGGGGCAGGCCCTTGGGGGCCAGCAGGCCGTTCCAGGCCTGCACGGCATAGCCGGGGACGCCGGATTCGGCGAAGGTGGGCACGTCGGGCAGCTCGCTGCTGCGCTGGGGCGTGGCCACGGCCAGCGGGCGGAGCTTGCCGGACTTGATGTGCGGCAGCGAGGCGGGCAGCGGCTCCCACAGCATGGACACCTGGCCGCCGATCAGGTCGGTGAAGGCCGGGCCCGCGCCACGGTAGGGCACATGCATGATCTGCACGCCAGCCTTGGCCTTGAACAGTTCCATGGCCAGGTGGCCCAGGCCGCCGGCGCCCGAGGAGGCATACGACAGCTGGCCGGGCTGGGCCTTGGCCAGCGCGATCAGTTCCTTGAGGCTGGCCGCCTTCACCGAGGGGTTCACGGTGAGCACGCCCGGCACGGTGATCACCTGGGTGATGGGCGTGAAGTCCTTGACCGCGTCATAGGGCAGCTTGGTATAGACGGCAGGATTCGTGCCATGCGTGCTGGACGTGGCGCCCAGCAGCGTGTATCCGTCGGCCTGGGCGTCGGCCACGTAGCGTGTTCCCAGCGAGCCGCCAGCACCGGCCTTGTTTTCCACGATCACCGATGCGCCCAGCGCCTTGCCCAGTTGCTGCGCGAACAGGCGGTTCACCACATCGGCCGTGCCGCCCGGCGGGAAGGGAACGATCAATCGGATGGGCTGATCCGCGGCAGGCCAGGCGGCTCCGGCAGCCAGTGCCGGCTGCGCGCAAGCCAGCGCACCCAGGGCCAGGGCCGCCGTGGACAGGCTGCGGATCATGAAATTGCGGCGTTGCATAGGATTTTTCTCCTCGTTGATATTCATTGCGTCAGTCCCTGCAGCCAGTCGATCACGCGCCGCAGCACCTCGTCGCCATTGGTATCGAGCATGCAGAAATGCGAATTGCCCGCGATGCCTTCGGCAGGCAGGTCCAGGATTTCGGCGCGGCCCCCCGCGCGGGCCAGCCTCTGCCAATAGGCATCGGCCTGTGCGCGGTATTTCTGCCACTGCGGACTGTGCTGGAAATGGTCGCCCCAGACGGCCAGGTGCGGAATCGCCATTTCGGCAGCGAAGGCCTGTCCATCCCCCTGCGCGGCCGGCATGCCCGTGGGCTCCAGCCCGACCACGGCGCGCACCAGATGCGGCTTGCGGCGGGCCGCATGCGCGGCAAAGCCCCCGCCCTGGCTGTGGCCGAACACCACGCAGGGGCCGAACTGCTCCAGCAGCGCGTCATAGGCGGCCATGGCCATGGCCTCGTGGCCCAGCCAGCGCGGCACCATCTGCCGCACCAGGGCGCCGAAGCTGGCATGCGGGAAGCGCTGGCCCGCGTAGGGCTCGCCAAGGCCCTGGCCCCAGGGCCCGGCATGGCCGATGCGAAACAGCTCCCAGGCCTCCTCGGCACTGCGGAACACCGGCGCATCGGCATAGATCTCGGGGAACATGGCCCAGCCCGCGCGGCCGCGCTCCACCGCGTCGCAGACCACCACATCGTGGCCCGCCTCCAGCAGGCGCCACAGCCAGCCCTGGCGGCCATCGGGCGTGGATTCCCACTGCGCCCCGGTCATGCCGCCGCCATGCCACAGCAGCACGGGCAAGGGGCTGCGCGGGCGCGCCAGCCGGTATTCCATGGCGTAGAGCTGGCCCACGGCGTAGCTGCCATTCATGTCCAGCAGCCTTTCGCCGCCGTTGCGCACCACTTCCCTGTGCTGGATCGGCAGATCGCGTACCGTGCGCTGCGTGCCGCCAATGAAATGGCTTTGCATCTTCCGGAGACAGACTTCAGGCATGGCGGGGCTTTTCTTGCATGCCTGCCATGCTAGGCAGCGCAGGCGCGCGCACTGTGCCGATTGCGGCTGGCCTGTGCCGGATCGGCACAGCTGCCGGGCAGGCGATTTCGCAGCGCACAATGGCGCCCGTCAGGAAAATTCAGCGGGGAGATCACCGACATGGGCACAGCACAGGCGCTACTGCAGAGGACCCACTACCAGCGGCTCGAGGAAAAGCGGCTCCTGCAGCTATTCGCGAGCCGGTTCAAGGACAGGCGCGTGCTGGACATCGGCTGCGGCCAGGGCAAGTACCTGCGCCTGCTCTCGGCGCATTGCGCGCAGATGACGGGGGTGGACATCAACCCCCGGCAGGTCGATGGCCTGCGCCAGCAGGGATTCGATGTCTTCACGCCGCAGGCGCTGCCCGCGCGCAAGTACGATGTGCTGCTGATGTCCCATATCGTCGAGCACATGGCCGCCGATGATCTGGTCGCCTTCATGGACCACTACCTGCCCATGCTCGAGGACGATGGCGTGCTGGTGCTGCTGACGCCCATGCCGGGGCTGCGGTTCTGGCACGACTACACCCATGTGCGGCCCTATACGCCGCAGAGCATCGGCATGATGTTCGGGATTCTGGGCGGCCCGGTCGCCTTCCAGTCGAAGAACCCGATGCGGCTGGAGGACATCTGGTTCTTCCGCGACAGCTGGCGCATCCGCAACGACCGGCTCTACTACCCCTGCACCCATTCCAGCCAGCCCGGGCCCGCCGAGAGGCTGCACCGCTGGCTGATCGGGGCGCTCAATATCGGGCTGGCCGGCCTGCACGATGTGTCCGGCGGGCGCCTGGGGGCATTGGCCAGCTGGGCGGGCATCTACCGGAAACTGCCGTCCGGCGGTGGGCCGGCCCTGCCTTGACGCATGCACGATCTCAACCTCAAGCTGCTGCAGGACCTGCAGGCCCTGGCCGACACCGGCAGCCTGTACAAGGCGGCCGAGCGCCGCCACATCACCCATCCCGCCTTCGGCCGCCGCATCCGTGCGCTGGAGGAATGGGCGGGCACGCCGCTGGTCGAGCGCGGCCACCAGCGCACCACGCTCACGGCAGCCGGCAAGACCCTGCTGGCATCGGCCCACGAGGTGCTGGGCATCCTGGAGCAGACCCATGGCCTGCTGCAGCGCCCGCGCCGCGCGCGCGACGAGACCATCACCATCGCAGCCGGTCGCACGCTGTCGCACACGGTGCTGCCGGGCTGCATTTCAGCCGTCAACCAGGCCCTGCCTCAGCTGTGCTGGAAGGTGGCCACCACCAGCCTGGACTATGGCGTGGAAATGCTGCTGCAGGGCAAGGTGGACCTGCTCATGTGCCATGCCCAGCCCGCCATCGAAGGCAGCCTGCAGGGCCACCACCTGGCATGGCTGCCCCTGGGCCAGGACACGCTGATCCCCGTCAGCATCCCACTGGTGGCGCAACTGCCCAGGTACGCCCTGCCCGCGCCCGGCGGCGGCCCGCTGGTGCCCTATCTGGACTATGCGCCAAGCATGTCGCTGGGCAAGATCCTGCGCAGCCACATCCAGGCGCTGTGCGACACCGCGCGCCTGCGCACCGTCTACGAGGCGGACCTTGCCGATGCCCTGCATGCCATGGTCCACCAGGGCCTGGGCCTGGCCTGGCTGCCGCAGACCCTGGTCCGGGACGATCTGGCCGAAGGCCGCCTGGCGCGCGCCGCCGGCCCCGACAAGGATGTTCCCATCAATGTGCGCCTGTACCGGCGCCCTGCCGCACAGAGCAAGCCGCTCACGCGGCGGGTGTGGGCGGTGCTGGAGAACATCTACGGCAGAAGCCGCAAGTCCTGACAGAAGGCCTGACAGAAGGCCTGACAGAAGGCCTGACAGAAGGCCTGACAGAGGGCCTTGGGAGCCGGGCCGCGCGGTCAGGGCAGGCAAGCGAAGCGGCCTCAGGGTGCCGCGCCGAGCTGCTGGCGCAGCAGCGTCCACAGCGCCCGGGCCGGCTCGGAAAGCACGGCATCCTGGCGGCGGATCAGGCCGATCGGCCGGACGATGGCCGGCCCCTCCAGCGGGCGGGTGCGCAGCCCGGTGCTTCCGGCCGAATGCAGGGCAAGGCGCGGCAGCACGCCGATCCCCACGCCTCCGCGCAGCAGGCCCAGCATCGATGACAGGTGCTCCACCTCATCGAACCAGGGCGGGGTGAGGCCGGCCTCGGCCAGCGCCGCATCCATCTGCTGGCGGTTGGCGCTGGTCGAGCGCAGCGCCACCACGCGGAAGGTGCCCAGGATGCGCCAGGGCACGCGCTGCATGCGCTGCAGCGGATGGCCCGGAGCGAATGCGATCACATAGGGGTCATCCGAGCAATGCTCGGTGGCAAGCCCTGGCGGCAGGCCGCTGAGCACGCCGATGCCGAACTCCGCCTCCCTCGCCAGCACGGCCTGCGCCACGCGCTGGCCCGTGTCGTCGCGCAGGTGCAGCCGCAGATGCGGGTAGCGCTGCTGGAAGGCCCTGAGCACCGGCGGCAGCAGGGCATAGGCCACCGTGGTCAGGCAGGCCACGGTCAGGCGGCCCGATTCGCCACGCGCCGCGCGCGCGGCCTGCTCCAGCGCGTCATCGAGCTGCGCCAGCAGCGGGCCGGCCTGCGCCACCAGGTCGGCCCCCAGCGTGGTCATCGCCACCTTGCGCGTGGTGCGCTCCACCAGCGGACCGCCCAGCGCGGATTCCAGCTGGGCGATACGGCGGCTGAATGCCGGCTGGGTGATGTGCAGTTGGCCGGCCGCACGCACGAAGCTGCCCGTGGCGTGCAGCGCCAGCAGGGCTCTGAGGTCATCGACCTTGTAATTGATAGAGGGCATGCATGAATCATCCAGAAAAAAGCAATTTACCGAATGGATGCAGCTTCCCACAATCCGGACCACCCACTCACCCACTGCCTTGCGACATCACCCGCAGCCATGCCAGTCATCAAGATATTCACCACCGAAGCCATACCCGGCGACACCGCCGAGGCGCTGGCCAGCGACCTGCAGGCGCTGTGCCTGGACCTGTTGCGCGCGCAGCCCCACGCCATCCAGATCGCCCTGATCCAGGCCGCCATGCCGCGCGGCGCCCAGGTGCTGGTGGAAGCCCACTACCGCGCCCAGCCCTACCGCGACGCCCAGGCCCTGGCGGGCTTCATGGACGGGGCCGAGCAATCGGTGCTGCGCCATCTGTCGCAGCAGCCGCGCATCCGCTGCTTCGCCGTGGACCAGGCCGGCCTGTCCGCGCGCCACTGAAAGGCCGGCCATGCACAGCGCCCCCCTTGCGCCGCTCAGGCTGCGGCAGATCACCAGCTTCTTCGTCGGCGGCGGCATCCGCAGCCTGCAGGGCCTGCCCGTGGAGCAGCTGCGCTTCGCGCACAACGGCCCGCTGCGCAGCGTGGACCCCAATGGCGACTACGTCAGCGGGCAGATGTACGTGCAGGCCTACCTGCAGGAGCAGCCCGTGCAGCCCGTGCCGCTGGTCCTGTGGCACGGCGGCGGCATGACCGGGGCCAACTGGGAAAGCACGCCCGATGGCCGCCCCGGCTGGCTGGACATCCTGCTGCGCGCGGGCTTCGACGTGTACGTCTGCGATGCGGTGGAACGCGGGCGCGCGGGCTGGTCGCGCTGGCCGCAGATCTACGCCACAGCCCCCCTGCACCGCACCTTGGACGAAGGCTGGGACATGTTCCGCATGGGGCCGCCCGCAGGCTACCGCCGCGACGCGGCGAACCGACGCGCGCATGCCGGCCAGCAGTTTCCCGTCGAGGCCTTCGACGCCTTTGCCGCCCAATGGGTGCCGCGCTGGGCGGGGCACGAGGAGATCACCCTGGATGCCTACGCGGCGCTGCTGCAGCGCCTGGGACGCTGCATCGTGATCGGCCACAGCCAGGGCGGCGGATTCGCGCTGGAGGCCGCGCGCCGCTGGCCCCGGCATGTGGCGGCCGTGGCCGCCATCGAGCCCTCGGGCGCGCCGCGCCCCGAGCAACTGGCCGACAGCGCCGCCCCCCTGCCCCCCCACCTGTGCATGTGGGGCGACTTCCTGGCGGCGCATCCGGTCTGGCTGCGCTACCGCGAGGCAGTCGATGCCTACTGCGCCGCCGTGCGCGCCTCGGGCGCCGCCATGGACCTGTGCGACCTGCCGGGCGAAGGCATCCACGGCAATTCGCACTTTCCCATGATGGACCGCAACTCCCACCAGGTGGCGCAACGCCTGCTGGCATGGCTGCATGCGCTGGCGGCAAGCGGCGCGCAAACGCCCCCCATGACGACATCCGACCAGGAGACCTGCCCATGACCCGCCGTTTCTTCCTGCGCGCCGCCTGCGCCGCCGCCGCCACGCCCTGGGGCGCCATGGCCCATGCCGACACGGCCTGGCCATCCCGGCCATTGCGCGTCGTCGTGCCTTTCGGGGCCGGCAGCGGCAACGACATCGTGGCGCGCCTGGTCAGCGACCACCTGGCCCGCGCGCTCAGGCAGCCCGTGGTGGTGGACAACCGCGTCGGCGCCAACGGTGCCATCGGCGCCGATGCCGTGGCGCGTTCGGCCCCCGACGGCTACACCCTGTTCGTCACGACCAACACCACCCAGGCCGCCAACCCGGCCCTGATGAAGAAGCTGGCCTACGACCCGATCCGGGACTTCGCCCCCATCGGCCGCATCGCCAACACCCCCGCCATGCTGGTGGTCCACCCCGCGCTGCCGGTGCGCAGCCTGCAGGAGCTGATCGCCCTGGCCAAGGCGCGCCCCGGCAAGCTGACCTATGCCTCGGGAAGCGCCGGCACCCTGGTGCCCGCCGCCATGCTGATGAGCACGGCCGGCATCGACATGCTGCACGTGCCCTACAAGACCATTCCCCAGGGCCTGAACGACGTGGTCGCCGGCCAGGTGGACATGATGTTCACCGACATGGCCACGGGCACCCCCCAGGTCAAGGGCGGCAAGGTGCGCGCCCTGGGCGTCAGCAGCCTGCAGCCGGTCGCGGCACTGCCGGGCGTGCCGCCCATCGCCGCCACGCTCAAGGGCTTCGAGCTGGTGGCCTGGTATGCCATGTATGCCCCGGCCGGCACGCCCCAGCCCGTCATCGAGCGGCTCAACCGCGAAATCCGCGCGGCGGTCGACAGTCCCGCCCTGCGCGAGCGCTTCGCAGCGCTGGGGCTGCAGCCCGTCACCAGCTCCCCGCAGGAATTGGCCGACTTCGGCCGCAGCGAGCTGGCCCGCTGGGCCCAGCTCATCCGCGGCGCAGGCATCGAGGCCGAGTAGCCTGCGCCAGCGGCGGCCCAGGACTTTCCCCTTGGCCCCGGCGCCACGCTGAATTAGCATGGCCTGGCACCGCCCCGCCCGGGGCGGCTTTTCCTGTTGGGCATCGATGAGCGTTTCCGTGCAGATTCCGGTCCGAGTCCCCTGCCCCCCGGGCGCCTGCCTGTGCGAGCACGACGCCCTGCTCGCCGACCCCATGGCCGACCAGCGCATCCTGCGGCTCACGCGGGAAGAGGAAAAAAAGCTGCTGCGGCGGCTGGAGCAGATCACCAGCCTGCAAGACCTGCGCCATGTGGAGCAGCGCATGTACGAGCAACTGGGCATCCGCATGCGCATCGCGCCCGGCGCGGGCGAGGTGCGCACCGTGCGCGGCATACAGATCGAGGTGCTGCCCATGCGCGGGCTGTGCAGCAAGACGCGGCAGTCGATTCCCGCGGCGATCCGGCGGGGCATGGACAGGACACCCGAGGTGGCGTTCCAACTGCTGGACGAGGGGGGACTGTTCGGTTGAGGCCGCGAACTTCGGAGCCGAGCGACCGGTGCGCACCGGTGCCCGCCATCTGCCCGAGGCGCCCCCATTCCCGCCCCTTCCCGCATCAGTCCCGCCCCCTGAGGAGAAGAAGCCCCGATGCCGTTCATGGCCCGGCCGGGCCCCCAGCTTCGGCAACAGGCCTTTCCATCAGCACATAGGGCCCATCCGGCCCCTCGGCCTCGCTGCGCACGCGCCATCCCTGCGACTGGTAGAACCGCCTGGCACGCTCATTGGCCGTGAGGCATTTCAACGTGGGCACCCCGGAAAAAACCCTGTCGCAACCGGCCAGCAGCATCTTGCCCGCACCCATCCCCTGGTACCCGGGATGGACAAACAGATGGTGCAGGAAACTGTCCTCTTCCCATACGGACGCGAAGCCTATGGGAATGCCTTCGCACTCTGCCACCAGGATCCTCTCGCCCGCCGTGCTCGCGTCAAAATCCTCCAGCCGGTGGGAGCCGGCCGCAGCCCATGGGAAGGCGGCATCGCGCGATGCGACAAACAGCCTGCGAAGTGGCTCTCGATCGGCCTGCGCAAACTCTCGCACAATGATGTTCATGTCAGCCTGGGGTGATGTTCCTCCACGCGCGCCGTCAGCACGATGGCGCGGAAGACGGCGGCCGGCGCCCCGGCGAGGAAGGGAAAGAACGCCGCAGGTGGCGCTCGCATGGTCGGGAGACGGGATTGTATGGGTGAAGGCTGCGCGGCTGCAGCCAGCAGCGCGCACCTGCCCGGTCCGCGACTCGGCCACGGCCGGGCGGCACCGCCCTCACGGCAGGCTCAGGTCCATGCCCAGCGTCCTGGCCAGGGTGAAGGTGAAGAACACCACGGCCGTGAGCCCCAGCACGAACAGGGCAACCGCCATGCCGCTCGCGCGCAGCAGCGCGCGCCTGTCCGCCCCCTTCTTGCCCTGGTCGTAATGCCACTTGATGGCGAAGAACATGGCCATGCCGAAAATGAGCACCTTGAACGTAACGAAGACTACGGGGATCCAGTCGATCATTTTGAAAACTTCCAGCCCCTGCCTTCGGCACGGGCCATCGTGAAGAACACCGCCTCCCGAAGACGCGAGGCGAAAACGCCAGTGACTGCGCCGCAAAAAGGCTGCCGCTGCACGTTCCGGGCCATACTACTTGAAAGCAATTTCCATACATCGGGGCAAACAGGCGCCGCAAAAATCCATGCAAGATGACCATTTGCCCGCCTGGCCGCCACGGTTCGCCGCACAGGGCGGGCCCCGCTTTCTGCAGATCGCCGACGCCCTGCAGGCGGCAGTGGCCGACGGATCGCTGAAACCCGGCGACCGCCTGCCCCCGCAGCGCCGGCTGGCAGCCCAGCTGGGCGTGGACCTGACCACCATCACCCGCGCCTACGGCGAAGCCAGGCGCCGCCACCTGCTGGAGGGGCGCGGCGCCCGGGGCACCTATGTCGCGGCGCCCAAGGTCGAGTGGACCTCGGTCCTCGACCTGAGCATGAATACCCCGCCACCGCCCGATGGCGTGGACTTCGACGACCTGTTGAAACAAGGCCTGGCCCAGGTATTGATGCGGGCCGATGCGCAACTGCTGATGACCTACCACCTGGGCGGGGGAAGCGACTCCGACCGCAAGGCGGGTGCCCGGTGGCTGGCGCCGATGTTCGGCCCCCTGGATGCGCGGCAGGTGCTGGTCTGCCCGGGCGCGCAGGCAGCCATCGCCGCCCTGATCCTTGCGCTGACGCAGCCCGGCGATGTGATCCTGGCCGAGCCCGCCAGCTACCCCGGCCTGCGCGCCGCAGCGACCCAGTTCGGCCGGCAAGTCATGGCGGTGGAGACGGACAGGCAAGGCATGGTGCCCGAGAAGCTGGAGCAGGCCTGCCGCCAGCACAGGCCGGGGCTGGTCTACCTCAACCCGACCTTGCAGAACCCCACCGCCATCACCATGGCGGAACGCCGTCGCAAGGAGCTTGCCCGCGTCGCCAGGCGCTGCCGTGTCCGCATCATCGAGGACGACCCCTACTGGCTTCTCGCCGATGCCCCGCCACCGCCCATTGCCACGTTCGCACCGGAGCAGGTGTACTACATCTCCACCCTGTCCAAATGCCTGACGCCCGGCCTGCGCGTCGCCTTCGTGCTCATCCGCGACCCGCAGGAGCGCGAACGGTTCCTGGTCGCGCTCAGGTCCTTCGCGCTGATGGCCGCCCCTTTGACGGCCGCACTGGCCACGCAATGGATCCTCGACGGTTCGGCCGACGGCCTGATGGAAGGCGTGCGCAAGGAGGCGCGCCTGCGCCACCGGATGGCCAGGGACATCCTGGCGGGCCGGTACAGCGGCGCCGGAGACGGCCTGCATGTATGGCTGGAGCTGCCGGGGTATTGGAGCTCCCCCCAACTCGCGCGGGCCGCCGAGAGCGAAGGCATCGCCGTCACGCCCGCGCAAGCCTTCGCCACGGGCGGCGAATCCGCGAATGCCATCCGGATCTCCCTGGGCAGCATCCAGGACCGGGGGCTCCTGCAGGCGGGTCTAAGACGCCTGTCCGACCTGCTGGCGCGGCGGCCCGAGCCGTTCGGGGCGGTGGTGGTGTAGCCGTGCGGGCGAGCGTGGTGTGTCGGTTGGTTGGGGTGCTGTGGGCCAATAGCGGCCGTTGTGCTCATAGCGCGGGCACATAGTAGAAAGTTCCTTCCGCTGCAGGTCATGGACGCCCTCATCAGGGTACTTGCCGACACCGGACCGGGCACAGCATTTGACAGTACAGTTCCCGCACACAATCAGCGAACCACAGAGGGCCATGCGTGATGCACTTGAGACTTAAAGACTCGCTTGAACCTCCTGAGGGAGCTGCTCCAACTTGGTTTCAGCGTCGCGGCCGCATCTTTGAGCGAGTTCTCAAGCAAATGTTCGAGCTCGAAGGCATGGCCCCTCGGTCCAGCATGCGTCCCAGCGGAGAGGAAATTGACGGGTCCTTTGCCATGGACGATCGCTTTTTTTTGCTAGAGGCCAAATGGCACACTTCGCCCATTGCGGCCTCCGCCCTTTATGCTTTCAAGGGCAAAGTCGATGGCAAGCTCATCGGTACCATTGGCGCCTTTTTCTCGATGTCCGACTACAGCGCCGAAGCCGTAGATGCGTTGCTTTCCGGCAAGGAGCTCAACATGATCCTCTTTGGCCGTCAGGATCTGCTGCTGATAGAAGACAAGCAAATCACCATGCGCGAGGCCATTCGGGTTAAGCTGCGTTATGCCGCCGAGTACGGCCAACCCTTTTTTGACTTGGCCACTCATCTCGCCGAGCAGGCACGACTCGGCAAGGAAGCCTCAATTCCAAAGCCTCAGCGCGAATGGATCATCATCGTCGAAGGAGTAGATGATGTCTGGACTATCCAGGAGTTGCTTGCTCGCTTTGTCATCCCGGCTAAGGTCACTGTGTTTCCAGCCGGTGGCCAACTTTCCGTGGCCCCGTTGGCCATGCATCTGCGAAGCACAGGCAATCAGCATGTGGCAGCCATCGTCACTCCGATCCCGAGTGCGGATGCGGATGCGCAGCAGAAACATATGCAGGAGCTCCAACTCAGCGGCGCCACCCTGATCGTCCTGCAAGACTCGCTGGAGGCCTGGCTAGGCAACTATGTCGATGTGGACTACTACAATGCAACCTTTTTCCTTACGAACCGCGCCGGGAAAATGGCACGTCGGTACGCTCGCAATACCAACCTCGGTCAATTACTGACCGGAACACCGTCCTTTGCTGCGCTGTTGGAGCAACTAGAAGCGCGACCGGCAGAACGAAGCGAGCTATTTCCCGAAAAAGCACTCCGTTGAAACTGCTTACGCCGTGGGATAACCACGAATAGCCGTAAAAAATGCAGCCAACAGATGCAACTCGCCAAGTGCCGATTGGCCTTGGACCTGCCAGTGAAGAAAGTTAGCAAATTACCTAAGCCAGTGACCGCAACGGATCGCAAGCCGCCAAGCCCCCCCAAACGCCCTACCCCTTCAACACCTCGCCCCCCCGCTTGCGCACCGCCCTACTCGCCCGCCCATACATGAGCAACAACTCAGCCACCTCGTCATCCGCAGAGTAGAAAACGCCATAGGCACCTGGAGCACCTGCGCCAGCTTGCGTACCGTCAGCAGGTCCGGCTTGTGGACCCCCGGCCCATAGCGGTTGATCCGCGCACTTGCGACGAACGGATCAATCCGGCCGCAACGCCCGGCGTCTTCGGCGAAAGCTTTGCCGCCGCGAACTACGCAACTCGTAGTATCTGCATTGCGACCAACCTGCGAACATGGGCCATTTCCGGAGGCAATGCCATGTTCAACAACCTCTCAGATACCGCGCCGGATGCTGGCGGGCGTATGGCAAAAGGGGCATCCACCCCATGAAGCACATCCCCCCATCCCCTCCTCCAGACAACCCCCAGCCCCAGAAACTCGCCACCGCCCTCAACGAGGTGGACCGCTTCGTGCAGCAAGGCTGCGCCGAGGTCTCCGCCCTCGCCCAGCTGGCCCTGGCCTGGCTGGAGAGCCCCGATGGCTGCCGGCAATTGGAAGTGGTGGCGCAGGCGCTGCAGACCATTCGCAACAGCGCCGATTCGCTGGCGGAGTACGCGGGCAGCGAGGCCAGGGCGCTGAACTGCGAGTACGAGGACCAGGCCGAGGTGCGCCGCAGCGAAGCGGCCAAGGTGGCGGCCGAAGAAGCCGCGCAGGCGTTCGCCATGACCGGGCCGGCTGCGGTGCGTTGAGGCATGCCGACACGGCACAGGCGGTGCCGGCCGGCGGGCCGGGCGTGCATCCGGTGCCCCTGGCCGCCCCCTGGGCCAGGCGCCGGTGCGCCATCTGCATCAGGGACGGCAGGCAGGCACTAGAATCTCGCAATTCGTTACACCTGTTGCGTCCCGCGTCCGCAGGCGCATCGCCTTGTACGCCTTTTTGCAGCATGCAGCCATCCGCCACCGCCCTTCCCTCTACGGTTTTCACGACGGGCCAGGCGGCGGGGGCGGAGCGCTTCGAGGCCTGGCGCAGCAGCATTTCCGTTCTGTTCGATGCCGCGCCGCTGGACCAGGGGCAGGGGCTGGAGGGCTTTCATGCCTCGGTGCAGGCTGTCCATCTGGGGCAGTTGCTGCTGGGCGATCTGCACTTCGGCGCCCAGCGTTTTTCGCGCAGCCACGCGCGCGCAGCGCAGGATGGGCTGGACCATTATCTGGTGCAGTGGTATCGCAGCGGCGGCTTCGCTGGCGAGCATGGCGCTGGCGAATTGCGCGTGCAGGCTGGCGATGTGGTGGTCTTCGACATGGCGCGCACGCAAAGCACGGTGGCCCAGGGCTCGCATGTGCTGTCCCTGATCGTGCCGCGCAAGCTGGGGGACGCGGCCTTCGGTGCGGGCGAAAACCCGCACGGCACCGTGCTGCAGGCGGGCAGTGTCTTCGGCGGGCTGCTGGCCGATCACCTGGGTTCGCTGCACCGGCGCCTGCCTGCGATCACGATGGCGCAGGCCGAGGACGTGGTGCATGCCACCACCCAGATGCTCGCTGCCTGCCTGCGCCCCAGCCGGCGCACCCTGGCCGAGGCCCGCACCGAGGTGCAGGCCGTCACGCTGGAGCGCATCCAGCGCCATATCGCCCGCAACCTGGGCAGCCCGCTGACGCCCGAGACGCTCTCGCGCACTTTCGGCATCTCGCGCTACAGGCTCTACCAGCTGTTCGAGCCCCTGGGCGGCGTGGTGCGCCATGTCCAGCAGCGGCGGCTGCAGCGGGCGCTGCAGGTGCTGTCCAGCTCCGCCTACCAGCACCTGCGCGTGGCAGAGGTGGCCGCGCGCCTGGGCTTTGCCAGCGAGGCGCATTTCAGCCGCGCATTCCGCAGCGCCTTCGGCCACACGCCCAGCGATGCCCGGGCGCTGGCCTGCCGTGCGCGTGCGGGCACGGGCACGCACGGGCACGCCATGCGGGAGTCGGCCGAGTATGCGGACTGGCTGGTGGGCCTGGCGGCCTGAGGCCGGGCGCGCCATACGCTCAGTCAAGAAAAGCGCGAACGCGCGGTCAAGCCAGCGCAGCGGCCCGCCCGCATCATGCACGCCGGCGGTCCCCGGCTGCCGGCCGTTTTCCATCGGTTGCCCAGCCATCCAGGCACGGGCCGATCCAGTGGCACGGCCTGCCCGCCGCTGTCTCACTGAAGGCATGCCGGGAGCGCAGCGCCGCAGGACATCCGTTTTTTTCCGTCTCTCCATTTTCAGCCGCAGGCCCCGGAGCCCCCATGACCGACAACGCCTTCCTCCCCGCATCCCACGCCGCTGGCGGACGCGAGATCGTCTTTATCGACAGCCGTGTGCAGGACCCATCCAGCCTGCTCAAGGGGCTGGCCGACGGTGTCCAGGTGGTGCGCATCGATGCCGGCCAGGACGGCCTGGCGCAGATGGCGAAGGCCTTGGGCGAGGCTGGCTGCTACACGGCCGTGCACGTTCTCGCCCATGGCAGCGAAGGGCAGCTATGGCTGGGCAACACCTTCCTGGACAACACAACGCTCGCGGGCCAGGCCGATGCGCTGGCGGCGCTGGGCCGGGGACTGTCCGAAGACGGCGATTTGCTGGTGTATGCCTGCGGGCTCGGCAGCGGCGCGGCCGGCGCGCAATTCGTCTCCACGCTGGCGCAGATGACGGGTGCCGACGTCGCCGCCAGCGACGACCGCACGGGCGCTGGCGGCGATTGGGAACTGGAGGTCCGCGTGGGCACGGTGCAGGCCGCGTCCCTGGCACCGCAGGCCGACGGCTACGACCATGCCCTGGCCACCCTGACGGTCGTCAACGGCGCGGACTACGGTCCGGGCAGCCTGCGGCAAGCCCTGCATGATGCGCAGGCGGGGGACACCATCACCTTCGCGCCGGGCACGACGAGGGTATCGATTGTCAACGGCCAGCTGGAAATCGGCAAAAGCCTGACCATCGATGGCGATCTGGACAATGACGGCACGCCCGATGTCACCATCGATGCCAATCACAGCAGCCGGGTGTTGCTGATGACCGGTGGCAATGTCCAGCTGGACGGGCTGGTGCTCACCAACGGGCTTTTGTCGGGCAAGGGCGGCTCCTACGACACCGTCTCCGGCGGCGATGCGCTGGGGGCCGGGATCAGCGTCACCGGCGGTGTGCTCACAATGAAAAGCTCGGCCATCACTGCCAACAAGGCGGCGGGCGGCGGCGGCAACGGGGGCAGCTACCGCGGCGTGTCCGGCTATGGCGGCGGCGGCGGGGGCGGGTTCTACGGCCGCGGCGGCGCAGAGGGCGGCGCGCTCGACAGGGACACTCCCGGCGGCTCGGCCCATGCCGGCATCGGCGGGACGGGCGGCAACCAGGGCTCACCGCAGTTCGCAGGCCAGGGGGGCGGAACGGAAGGGGGGATGGGCGGGCTCACGAACCTCGGGTGGAGCATGTCGGGCGGCGGCATGGGCGGCAAGGCCGGCAGCACCGGCACAGGCACCATCGGTGGGGGAGGCGGCGGCTCCAACACCATGGCGGGCGACAGCGGCGGCCCGGGCGGCAACGCCGTGGGGGGCATGTACATCGGCGCCAACGCCACGGTCTACCTTTCCTCCACCAGCATCACCCACAATCTCGGTGCGGGGGGCGGTGGCGGCGGCGGTGGCAGCAACTCGGGCGCCGCTCCAGGCCATGGTGGGGCAGGCGTAGGCGGCATCTGGAACCAGGGCGTTCTGCACTACGACAGCAGCTCGGTGACGGGCGCCAACAACTACGGCAAAGGGGGCATGGGGGGCGTCATCTTCGGCGCGTCCTCCGGCGGCTCACCGGGCCCCGGCGCAAATACCGGCAACGAAACCATCGTGACCACGAATGGCACGACCGACGGCACCTGGAGCTCCAATGCCAAACCCGTCATCGCCCATCTGGAGGGCGACAGCGTACCGTGGAGCGGCGTGGGTTCCGTGGCCCTGCTGGACAGCGGCGGCAACGCCAGCCTGTCGGACGCCGAGCTGGGCGCACGCAATGGCGGCAGCGGCGACTGGGCCGGAGCCAGCCTCGTGGTGCAGCGTGATGGCGGCGCGGTCGCCTCGGACCTGTTCGGCTTCTACACGGCCGGCGCGGACTTCACCGTGATCGGCAACACACTGCAGGCCGGCGGCAACACCTTCGCCACCTTCAGCAGCACCGGCGGGGTGCTGAACATCCAGTTCACCAGCGCCGGCACACCCGCCATCACGGCACTGGTCAATCAAGTGGTGCAGCAAATCAGCTACCGCAGCGACACGCCTGCCGGCGACGCAACCATCCGCTTTACGCTGAATGATGGCGCGGGCGCGTCGACCGTGGCCAAGGTGACGGTCGCCTCGGACACCATCTATGTCACCAACGCCATCGATACGCAGACGATCGATCCCCGCGACGGCGTGAGCTTCAGCGAAGCCATCGCCATGGCCGCCGCCGACACCACCGGCAGCCAGACCATCGTCTTCGACAGTTCGCTGTCCGGCAGCACACTGCTGGTCGGCAGTTCGGCGTTCAGTGAAAACCTCACGCTCGACGCCTCCCACGTCTCGTCGCTGAAGCTGGCCGGGAGCGCGCAGTCCCTGTCCTCCGGCACGCGGCTGACCGTGTCCAACGGTGCCGGGCAGACGCTGGACCTCGGCATCACGCTGCTCGGCGGCGGCGGCCTGGCCAAGCAGGGCGCGGGCGAACTGGTCCTGTCGGGGACCAACACCTATTCCGAGTCCACGGTCGTGTCCGCCGGCACGCTGGTGGTCGATGGCAGCACCGCCTGCGGCACCATCGTGGCCGGTGGAGGCACGCTGGCGGGCCGCGGTACGCTGGGCGGCAGTGTCCAAGTGCAGGACGGAGGCATTCTCTCGCCCGGTGGAGCGGGCACCGGCATCCTGACCATCAACGGCAACCTGGCCATGGCAAGCGGCAGCACGCTGGCGCTGGACATCCGAGGCACGGCCGCCGGCACCGGCTACGACCAGGTGGTGGTCAACGGCAGCGTGCAGCTTTCCGGTCCCACGCTGGCGGTCAACCATGGCTACCAGCCCGGCAGTGGCGACGCCCATACCGTGATCGTCAATGACGCCACCGACGCGGTCGCGGGATATTTCAACGGCCTTGCCGAGGGCGCCAAGGCCGCCAGCACGGGCAGCGGCACGCTGCTGGCCACCAGCTATGTCGGCGGCACGGGCAATGACGTGACCCTCACCGCGCCAATGGCGCCCATGGTGGCCAGCGTCTCGTGCAGCGACGCCGATGGCAGCTACAAGACAGGCCAGACCCTCACCATCACGGTGCGCTTCACCAGTGCCGTCGAAGTCACCGGCACCCCGACCCTGACCCTGGAGACGGGCGCCGTCGACCGGGTGCTGCAATATGCCGGCGGCACCGGCACCGATACGCTCAGCTTCCACTACACCGTGCAGGCCGGCGACAGCAGCGCCGACCTCGACTATGTCGCCGCTTCCGCCCTGGCCCTCAATGGCGGCACCATCCAGGACGCTGCCGGCCTGGCCGCCAGCCTCACGCTGCCCAGCCCCGGCGCCGCAGGGTCGCTGGGCGCCAACAAGGCGCTGGTGGTGGACGGCGTGGCCCCCTGGGCGAGCAGCATCGCCCTGAGCCGTCCGGCCCTGAAGGCGGGCGATACCGCCCTGGTCACCATCACCTTCAACGAAGCGGTGACAGGCCTGGCCACGGGCAGTTTCAACGTGCCCCACGGCACGCTGAGCGGGCTCTCCACCGCCGACGGCGGCGTGACCTGGACGGCGACCTTCACGCCGGACGCAGGCGTCACGCAGGCGGCCAACACCATCACCCTGGACAACACCGGCGTGCAGGATCTGGCCGGCAACAGCGGCCGCGGCACCACCGACTCCAGCCCCTACGCCATCGACACCCAGCGCCCCACGGCCAGCGTGGCGGTCGCCGACACCATGCTCAAGGCGGGCCAGAGCACGACCGTCAACATCGCTTTCAGCGAGGTGGTCACAGGACTGGACATGGCGGATTTCCACGTCGGCAACGGCACGCTGGGCGGGCTGGCAACGAGCGACGGCCGCCACTGGACCGCGACACTGACGCCGTCCGCCGGCGTCACGGACGGCACCAACCTGATCACGCTCGACCTGACCGGGGTGCGGGACATGGCAGGCAACGCAGGCGCTGGCACCACGGACTCCAACAGCTACGCCGTCGACACGCTGCGCCCCACGGCCAGCGTGGCAGTCGCCGACGCCACGCTCCGGGCAGGCCAGAGCACCACGGTCACCATCAGCTTCAACAAGGCGGTCAGCGGCCTTGGCGCCGAGGACTTCTCCCTGGCCCACGGCACGCTGGACGGACTCGCCTCGCATGATGGCGGCGTGACCTGGACCGCGACCCTGACGCCTTCGGCGGACACCACAGCCCCGGCCAACGTCATCACCCTGGACAACACCGGCTACACCGATGCCGCGGGCAACACCGGCACCGGCACCACGGTTTCCAACCCCTATGCCGTCACCACGCAGCGCCCGGCCGCCACGGTCACCGTCGCCGACACGGCGCTCAGGGCCGGCCAGAGCACGGTGGTCACCATCGCATTCAGCGAGGCGGTGGACGGCCTGGGCATCGAGGATTTCTCCGTGGCCCATGGCAGCCTCAGCCAGCTGTCCAGCGCGGACCACATCACATGGACGGCAACCCTGACGCCTTGGGCCGGCATTGCCGAGGCCGCCAGCCTCATCAGCCTCGACAACACCGGCTACACCAATGCCGCAGGCAATACCGGCACCGGCACGACCGACTCCAACACCTATGCCATCGACACCCAGGTGCCCGCCATCGTCTCCGTGGGCCTTCCGGCCAGCGGCACCTACCGGTCGGGCAGCGCGCTGGATTTCACGCTGAACCTGGATGAAGCCGTCACCGTGGACACCAGCGGCGGAACACCGCGCATCGCCATCGCGCTGGACAACGGCGCAACCACCTATGCCAGCTATGTCTCCGGCTCGGGCACCAGCACGCTGCTGTTCCGGTGCATCGTGGCGCAGGGCCAGCAGGACACGGATGGCATCGCGCTGGGCAGCGGCGTGGACCTGCAAGGCGGCAGCATCCGCGACGCCGCAGGCAACGGCATCGATGGGACGCTGCAGGGCGTGCCCGGCACCTCGGGCATACGGATCGACGCGCGGGAGCCCGAGGTCATCCGTGTTTCCGTTCCCGCCAACGGCATCTACGACACGGGCAGCCGGCTGGACTTCACCGTGCTGTTCGGTGAGGCCGTCACCGTGGCCGCCGGTCCGGCAAAACCGCGGATCGCCGTCACACTCGATACCGGAGGAACGGTCTACGCCCACTATGTGTCCGGCTCAGGCAGCGCGGCGCTGGTGTTCAGCCTCGTGCTGGAACAAGGCCAGAAAGATGCCGATGGCATCCGCCTGGGCACGGCCATCGACCTCAATGGCAGCCGCATCCAGGATCTGGCAGGCAACGCGGCGCTCACCGCGCTGCACGCCGTGGGCGCCACGGCGGGCATCCAGGTGGATGCCAAATCGCCCCCCCTGCCCACCGAGCCGACGCAGCCGACCATGCCGACGCAGCCTACCGTGCCGACCCAGCCTACCGAGCCCACCCAGCCTACCGAGCCCACCGAACCCACCACGCCGACGGCTCCTGCGGAAATCATCGATGGCGTTGCGGTCAGCACCCGCCCGGGCGATGGCGGCACCACCATCATGAGCATCCCCCTCATCCCCGGCGTTCGCATCGACGATCCCCTCTCGCCCAGCGCGAACCTGGCGGACATCCCCATCGTGCGGGCTGCCGATGGCCATGCCATCGTCCAGGTCGGCCTGCCCACCGGGGTGGCCCTGCAGGCCCAGGGCGTGATCTCCGGGCTGGCCGGCACGGCCGCACTCAACGAAATGCTGCTGCGCATCGAGCTGGCAGGCGGCAATACCGAACAGCTGGGGCTGGCCCGCATCTTCGACAGCGCCATCCACCCGGCAGTGGCGCTGCACATCCAGACCTTGACGCTGAGCACGGGCGCGGGCTTCGACCCCGGCACGCCCATCGCGGTGCGCGGCAGCGCGATGGACGGCGACGGCCAGCAGGCCGTCATCGTCGATGCGCGCGCCCTGCCCCCGGGCAGCGTGATCCATATCGAGCACGTGGAGTTCGTCGCCGTCATCGGCAATGTGCGCGTCATCGGCGGCGAGGGCCGCAACTTCGCCATCGGCGATGCCAGCGCCCAGTGGATGGTGCTGGGCGCCGGCGACGATGTGCTGCACGGCGGCGCCGGCAACGATACCGTCGGCAGCCTGGGCGGCAACGACCAGGTCTTCGGCGATGCGGGCGACGACATCGTCTTCGGCGGCACCGGCAACGACACCCTCTCCGGCGGCACGGGCAATGACCGCCTGGACGGCGGCCTGGGCTGGGACACGGCCCTGCAGTCCGGCGCCCTGGCCGACTACACGCTGGCCATCGACCA
>JBHIXF010000044.1:0-50606 GCA_041984925.1 Comamonas sp. | reverse complement strand
GCACCAGCAGGTGGGGCGCGCTTTGCGGGTCGACGCTGGCCGTGGTGCTCAGGCGCACCAGAGGCGTGAAGCTGCCCCGTTCGTAGATGGTGTGCTCTATGTGGCGGGTGTCGCTGTCGTGCTGCAGGTGTTCTGTGTGGACTTGCTGCTTGGGGCAACGACCCAGGGTGTGGTAGGTGTAGCGGCTGTAGCAGTTTCACTTCGATATAAAACAGATTACTGATATGGGAAAATTTCAGTACCGTAAGGAAATAGTACACATAAATCATATTGCTTACGCTGTATTGGCATAGGTTCTAATTAAATTTCACGAAAATATGAAGCCATATGCGCGATTAATCAAGGCCTTTTGCTATAATAATTTTGCAGTCTATTTTTTATATTTCTTCGCTGATCACAATAAAATATCAGGCTAAATTAAATTAAATGAAATCTTTTTCTATCTGAATTAACAAGAAAGATAAATTTCTTTATTAAAAAATATTCATTAGCAGGCAGTTTTTCAAAAAACTCATAGAAATCAGCATAATTCCAGGCATCAATAGCTTGATTTCGTTGATTTTCATCACCTCCAGCAAAACACATTTTATTTATCTTATCTCTAGCCATACCGCATTGACGATTCGCCTCGCCTATCGCTGTTCTTATAGCTGGCGACATTTCTGAAGTGCACTTCATGGGCGTAGATAGTGGCTTACACCAACCGTTAACCTCTTCTTGTAGCCTCTCTTGATCCTCTGGTTTGCAGTCTCCTGGCGGCTCCATACTTTCGCTTCTTGGACTGATTTTCTGTCCTGCTTTATCACTTTTCTGAGTTGATCCAGATATTGATCCTATGACTATGGCACCGCCGCCAACGGCAGATGCACCTAATATCCATGTCCCTATATCCGCAATTACACCCCCAATACATACAGGATTTGGCCCTAATACACATGCGGCCTCCGCTGGATTTGGAACAAGTCCTAATGGGTCATAGTATCTACTAGGCTGTCCTCCCACATATATATATTCATTCGAACCACCATTCAACCCAATCGGATCCTGATTGATATAACTCCCCACCACCGGATCGTAATACCGATGCCGGCTGTAATACAGCCCCGTCTCCCTGTCATGGTGCTGCCCCGGCAGCCGGATCGCCTGGTTGATGCCTTGGGGGTTGTATTCCTGCAGCACATTGCCCCAGGGGTCCAGCTTGGCGGCCCAGGCCACCTGGCCGGCCTGGTCCGTCAGCGCCATGGGCGTGCCCAGGTGGTCGCAGTGGTAGTGGTGGAGGGCGATGCACTATCACTACCATTGTGCCTGTGCGTCACTCGGCATGTGCGTGCTGCTTTCGGTCTGTTCGCTCTGGGCGGGTGTGCTGGATGTCCCATATTTCCCGAATTTATGCCATATTTCAGCTTATATATTTTGCGGGCAACGTCTATGAAAATACAGTCTATCAAACCCAATAAAATTTTTATTTCTTATTTGAAGGATTTTTTTCCAAAAATAATTTATTTACCTCACCATTGTCTTTCCATTTTTTGGCTAGCGAATTTGCTTTTTTTTCGTTTCCGCTGTCATAAAAATGCTTCACATAGTTGAATTGCGCTAGTTCATGACCTAATAAGGCAGCTTTTTCCAGCCAAGCCATTGATTCTCCTTCATTGTATTCAGAGAGTGTATAGTATTCGAAAAGCCTATAAGAAGCCTTGGGGTCAGTTTCGGCCTTCTTTTTAAGATCAAGGATTTCATTTGAATTTAAATGATATATTGATCCGGATGATTGATCTGAATTGGCCATGTTGGTCAATGTTATGAGTATGAATAATATAAAAATGTACCGCATCATTTCCCCTTTGACGAAGGGTTGAAATCTATCATCTTTCCAGGGGCGGTCTTATCTTGAGCTCCTGCCGATGTCATTCCCATCGGCGTAGTGCTTCCATCACTGGAATACCACATATACTGATCCGGAGCACTTACTTTTGCCCCCAATTCGTTTGCTAGTTTTTTCGCATATGGGTCATTGCCTTTTCCAGTGTTGCAAGAAAGTAATTCCACAGGTGTTCCACTTTTATAGTTTGGATCGCTCTTGATTTTTTTCGCCAAGTCTGAGGGGGACAGAATTTTTCCCTTGTCATCAACGATCAAGCTAGGATTGCCATGTGCTCCTACTTGATAAACCCCTGACTTAGGTGGAACCTTATTTGCAAAACCTCGAATATTTTCAGACTCCGGGAAGAGATTTAAATCGACCAACCCCCATGGATCTATGCCAATATTTGGGTTATTTGGGTAATTGTAATAATTAACACCTCCATTCAACCCAATCGGATCCTGATTCACATAACTCCCCACCACCGGATCGTAATACCGATGCCGGTTGTAATACAGCCCCGTCTCCCTGTCATGGTGCTGGCCCGGCAGGCGGATCGCCTGGTGCATGCCTTGCGGGTTGTATTCCTGCAGCACATTGCCCCAGGGGTCCAGCTTGGCCGCCCAGGCCACTTGGCCGGTCTGGTCCGTCAGGGCCATGGGTGTGCCCAGGTGGTCGCAGTGGTAGTGGTGGATGGCGATGCGGGCGTGCTGTTCTTTTTCCTGTTCCTGCAGCTTGGCCTGCATGCCGCTGAGCATGCGGGCGGTGCTCTCGGCCTGTTCGCCCAGGATCGCCTGGGCGCTGGGCGGCAGGCCGTGCTGCAGGGTGTGGCGCAGGTGTTTTGCAGCCTCTTGCTGCATGTCGCGCGGCATGGCGCTGAGCATGGTTTGCATCAGGGCCAGGGCCGGCGTGTGGTTGGGGTCGTCCTGGTCGGGCAGGCCTGCGGTGATGGCTTGCACCAGCAGGTGGGGCGCGCTTTGCGGGTCGACGCTGGCCGTGGTGCTCAGGCGTACCAGGGGTGTGAAGCTGCCCGGCTCGTAGATGGTGTGTTCTATGTGGCGCGTGTCGTCGCCATGCTGCAGGCGTTCGGTGTGGATGAGGCGGTCGCCGTCCCAGCCGTAGTAGTGGGTGTGGGTGGGTGTTGTGGTGTCTGCGCTTTCGACCTGCTGCTTGAGCCTGCGGCCCAGGGCGTCGTAGGTGTAGCGGCTGTGGTGGCGCAACTGATCGGCGTTGCCCTGGATCTGGCTGCTGCGCACCGCTATGAGCTGGTGGGCTCCGTCGTAGTGCAGTTGCTGCTGGCTGTGGTCCTCATGCATTTGTGCGATGCGGTTGCCGCAGGGGTCGTAGCGCCAGACACGGTCTTCCGTGAAGCCAATGCGATTGTCTTCCCAGCGCTGCACGGGGCCTTGGCGCTGGCCTGCCAAGTGGGCCAGGTGGCCCAGGCCCATGAGGTTGAAGTCGGTGTGGCGCCAGTGGGCGTGGACCTGGGCGGCCCAGTTGTCCTGGGTGTTCGTCTGGCCCGGTGCACCGGATGCTGGCAGGCGGTTGCCTGCAGGGTCGATCTGCCAGCGGGTGGTGGTCTGGGGCTGCTGGCTGTCGGTGGCCGCTCTCAGGCGCCCGGCGCTGTCGTAGCCGTAGCGCAGCAGTTGTGCGGCCTGGCCCGGGGCGCCGGCCTGTTCGATGGCGACGAGCTGGCCCAGGCTGTCGTAGTGGTAGCGGCGGCCGAGGATCTGGCCGATGAGGGGCTGGACCAGGTGGTCCCGGCCTTCCGTGCTTTGCAGGCCCGTAGTGCCCAGGGCCGTGAGGCGGCCCAGGCTGTCCCATTGGCGTTGGATCTGCAGGGAGGTTTGCACAGGGTCTTGTGCATCTGCTTCGGGGTTGAGGAGGTGCAGGCTGCGGCGCACTTCGCGGTGCAGGTTGTCGCGCTCGAAGTCGATGAGGCTGGCTCCGTTGAGCTGCAGTCCGTGCACATGGCCTGAGCCGTAGGTGAGCCAGGCGATCTCCCCCAGGCCTTGCAGCTGGCTGTGCTGGCGTGCGCCCAGCGCGTCCAGGCTGTGGGCGATGCGGTGTTCGTATTCAATCTGATCTGCGCCCCCGTTGCCGCCCCCGTCCTTGCCTGGGCGGTACAGCTGTTGCACTTCTGCGGTGATGCGGCCCAGGGCGTCGCGCTCCAGTTCAATGCGGCTTTGCCGCTGGATGGTGTTCTCTGCGGTGTGTTGCCAGACGCTGGCCGCCGTAAGGCGACCGGCCGCATCCCATTCATAGCGGTGGGTTTGTGCGGGCGCATGGGGCGTGGCGGGCAGCTGGCGTTCGGCGAGGCGCCCGCCTTCGTCCCAGCGGTAGTGGCTGCTGCTTTGCTGCGCGGCGTTGCCGTCCGTGGCTTCCATGAGTTGGCCTGCCGCGTCCCAGCGGTAGCGCTGCAGCCGTTGGTCAAACCCTTCTTCCTGCACGAGCCGGTCCAGCGCGTCCCAGGCAAAGCGGCTTTGCGCTCCGTTCTCGTTGACGAGGCGCAGCAGGCGGCCGGCGCTGTCGTATTCGAAGGCCAGGGTGAGGCCGCCATGTGTTCGCTGGACCAGCCTGCCCCAGAGGTCGTAGCGCAGGTGGATGCTGGAATCTGCGGTCTGGGTTTCGCTGGAGGCGTCTGCAGGCTGGGCCGGATCGATGCGCGTGAGGTGGCCTGCGCTGTCGTAGTGGTAGCGCTCGATCTGGCCGTTGGGCAGTTCGCTGGCCACGATGCGGCCCTGGCCATCGCGCTGGTGGCGTTGGCGCTGGCCCAGGGCGTTGTCCACTTCGATGAGCGCGCCCCAGCGGTCGTAGTGGTAGTGCGTGCTGTGGCCCGAGCAGTCGGTGTAGCCGAGCAGCTGGCCCGCGTCGCTCCAGGCCAGCTGTTTGCTGCCGCCCTGAGCGTCTTCGATGCGCCGGGGGCTGTCGCAGGTGAGTGGCGCTTCCTTGGGGTCGGGGTAGTGGTAGCGTTCGGTGGTGCCATCGGCCCGGGTGATTTGGGTGAGGCGGCCCCAGTTGTCGTATTCGTAGCCGGTGGTGGCCCCTGCGGTGTCAGCGCTTTGCAGCAGGCGGCCCGTGGCTTCGTCGTGTTCCTGCTGGGTGCTGCGCCCGTCGGGCAGTTGCACGCCGATGAGCCGGCCCTGGCCATCGCGCCGCAGGTAGGTGGTGCGCCCCAGCGGGTCGGTGCGCGAGGCCAGGCGGCCGAAGCTGTCGTAGCTTTGCAGCCAGCGGCTGCCATCGGCCTTGTGGTGGGCGATGAGGCGCGACAGGCCCGCTGCGCCTTCGAAGTAGTAGGTCTCGATGCGATCGAGGCTGTCGCTGACGCGGGTGGCGGCACGCGGCTGGCCGTCGGGGCCCGGGGGCTGGGCCAGGTAGTCGAAGCGGTAGCTGAGGCCTTCCTGGTTGCTGTGCTCGATGACGCGGGCGCCGGGCTGGGCGCTCTCGTAGCGGTAGCGGTGCCAGGGGCCGCTGGCATGGCGGTGGGCGCTGATGCGGTGGTGGTCCCATTCGAATTCACGCACAAGCTGGCCTGCGCGGTCGTGGACGGTGATGAGGTCGCCTGCACTGCTGTAGCCGTAGCGCACGAGGGCGATGGGGGTGGACAGGGGGTGCAACGGGTCCTGTGTGAGGTCCACACCGATGAGGCGCCAGCCGTCATCGGCGCCCCACAAACCCAGAGCCTCTTTGCCACCATGGATGCGCTGGTGCAGCAGCCGGTAGCGCCGTCCCGTGCCGTCGCTCAGCGAGACCAGGCGGCCTGCGGGGATGGGGTCCTTGCTGGCACTGTGGCCGGCCTCGGGTGTGGTGCCGTCGCTGTAGTGGTAGAGCTGGCGGCGCCCGAAGCGGTCGATCTGGGCCATGAGGCGCCAGGGACCGGCGACAGGCTCACCGGGCGCAGGGCCAAAGCCCCAGAGCGTGTCGCCATCGCCGCTGAAGGCCAGGATGACTTCGGGATTGCTCGCCAGCTTCGCCTCCACATGCGACCAGCGCGGGTTCGTGGCCCACGGTGCAGCCCCGCCCTCAAGGTCGCTGCCGCCGCGCAGCAGCCAGATGTCTTCGCTGGCACTGTGCAGCTGGCCGCCCGGCACCAGGGGCTGCTCGAAGGTGATGACGCGGCCGCCGGCATCCAGCAGCAAGGTGGCCTCGTCCTGCAGCCGGATGCTGAGCTCCTGCAGCAGGTGCCAGCCGTGACCCAGCAGGCCGCAGGCCGCGCCGTGCTCGGGGTTGACGTAGCTGCTGTATTGGCGCTGCCAGGCCACGGGCAGCGCAGCCGACGGCAGGGCGAAGTCCAGGTCTTGAGCGCCCAGCAGGACCTTGGCACCCAGCTGGGGGTTGACGGGGGAGCTGACGGTGATGCCGCCCGGACAGACGGAGCAGGCCAGGCCCCCCTGGCTGCCGATGAGCACGGTGCGCGAGCCGGTGACGATCTTGCCCCGGACGACGCTGTCGGTGATGCGGGCTGCGGGTTGGCCACTCATGCGAGGCTGCTCCTGGAGAGGTGAGAGAGAGCGGGAAGGCGAATGCGGGCAAGGCGAATGCCGGCAAGGCGGTGGCTGCAGGAGATGCGGGCCTCAGCAGTTGAGCCGGTCCATGGGCGAGAGGATCTGGATGTCGCCGGGCGTGATGCGGATGGTGCTTTTGCCGCAGGTCAGCAGGATTTCCTGCTGGGCTTCGAGCCGGATCTTGGCGGCGTTGAGCTCAATGCTTTGCCCATCCATGGTGAGCTGGGAGGCCTTGCCACCTCCGCTGCCGCCGCCGCCTCCTCCTCCCACGGTCAGCGAGTACTGCGAGCCCACTTCCGTGCTTTGCTTGCTGCCGACCTTGACCTGCCGCTCCTGCCCCACGGTGAGGTTCTGGCTCATGCCGACCGTGGTCTGCATGGCCACGCCGATGTTCTCCATGTAGTTGACGCCGATGTTCATCATCTTCATCACACCCACGTTGTGCATGTAGGCCATGCCTATGGTCTGGGTCTTGAGCAGGCCCACCGTGACGTGCCAGTTCTGGCCTATCTTGTAGGTCTCGGTCTTGCCGATGGTCTTGCTGCGGTTCTTGCCGATGGAGATGTTCTCGTCGATGCCGACATCCTCGTTGCGGTTGTCGCCGATGCTGATCTTCTCGTCGTGGTCCACCCGCTCCGTGCGGTTGTTGTGCACGGTGATGGTCTCGTCGCGGTCCACGGTCTCCGTGCGGTCGCGGTGGATGACGCTGGTTTCGTCCCGGTCGATGGTCTTGCGCCGGTCGTTGCCCACCCATTTGTCTTCGTCGTTCTCGACCTCGGTCAACTGGTCCTTTTGCGCGTGCAGCCACAGCTGCTCCGCTCCCGCCTTGTCCTCGAAGCGGATGGCGTTGGCATCGCCCCTGCCGTCCTTCATGCCGTCGCCCGAGGCGCCTTGCTTGCTCGAGCGCGTCTTGATCCCCGACTGCGTCGCGTTGGCCGGCAGCGCCCACGGCGGCATGTTGGCCGCGTTGTAGACGCAGCCCATCACGATGGGGTGGTCCGGGTCGCCATTCAGAAAGTCCACGATCACTTCCATGCCGATGCGCGGCACGTGCACCGCGCCGAAGCCCGGCCCCGCCCAGCTCGTGGCCACGCGCATCCAGCAACTGGACGCTTCGTTGTTCTGGCCCAGCCGGTCCCAGTGGAATTGCACTTTGACGCGCCCGTACTGGTCGCACCAGATTTCCTCGCCCTGCGGGCCCACGACCACCGCCGTCTGCGGCCCCGTGGTGCGCGGCTTGGGCGTGGTGCGCGCCGGCGTGTACGCCAGGCTGCTGGGCTGCGCGTGCAGTTCGTAGCGGTGAAAGGGCGCTTGCTCGTCTTCGTCCGCCTGTCTGCCGGCCTGCGTGCCCGGGCCCGCTGGCCCGCCGCCGCCACTGGTGCTCACGCGCGCGTTTTCCTTGAAGTGGTACTCCAGCCCCGTGATCAGGTACTGCCGGTTCTGGTCTTCGCGCGGGTAGTGCTGCAGGCTGAACAGATAGCCCGTGGCCAGCGCCCTGTGGCAGGACTGCCCGCGCACCTGGCTGTGCCCCGTGAGGTTTTCCTGCAGCCGCACGCGGATGTATTGCTGCGCATCGCCCAATTCGGTGTAGCCGCCCGGCCATTCATAGATTTCATGGCCGTCGTGCGCATGGCCCGGCGGGTCGCGCCGCATCTGCGACAGGTCCGCCCGCGGTTTCTTGAAGTCGTAGTCGTCGCTGTAGTGGCGCCCCGATTGGATTTGCGCCTGCGATTGCCAGGCGTGGATATGCTCGCGCTCGCCCATTGCCGGTTTTCCGGGCGGGTGAAAGGCAATCGTTTCCGCACCGGGCAATGCCTTGTGCGAGGCGATGATGTCGTCGCACAGCACCAGCGTATGCTGGTCGGGGCCGTGCTCGAAGTAGTAGTGGATGCCTTCGTGCTCCATCAGGCGCGAGACGAAGTTGCAGTCGCTTTCGTTGTATTGCACGCAGTATTCCCAGCTGCGGTAGCTGCGTGTGAGTCTTTTCTCGAGGGGGTGGCCGTAGGGCTGCAGCACCTGGGCGACGATGTCGGGCACGCTGCACTGCTGGAAGATGCGAAAGTCGCTTTTGCGCGTGGCCAGCCACAGCCAGGGGCTCAGCCGCGCCTTGTAGGCGTAGTGGCGGTGGTCTTGGCCATGCATGCCAAAGCGGGTGATGATGGCGTTGATGTGGCGCGTGGAGCCGTCCTGTGTCTGTATCTGGACGGTGGCGCCGTGGCCCAGCAGTGCCTTGGGGTCGATGCGGGGGTTTTCGCTGAGCATTTGCACGTCCAGGCTGAAAAGCTGGCTGATGTGCTCGCTGCCCTTCAATTCACGCAGATGCAGTTGCTCGCCCAATGGCGTGTGGATGGTGACTCGGCGTGTCATTGGTTTTGCCCTGGCGGGGCGCCCTCCCGTTGGTCAATGGGAAAGCATCATAGGCAAAAACAATGTGTTTTATCGGCCAGATAGATAAACAGGAATATTCCTATTTTTGTAAGCAATTGCACAAATAGGAAATACAGGCATTTCCATGGGCCTGCGGCGGTCAGTCCCGGCAGTGGTGTCCGGGTGCGGGCCACAGGCTCAGCACCGCCATCACGAAGATGAACGGCAGGACGATGAGGGGCAGGACAAACATCGTTGCACAGCGGTGCGAAGCGCCGCGCTCACACCCCCAGGTACCGCTCCCACAGGCCCCGGTCGGCATCCAGCGCGGCCGAGTCGCCGCTCCACACGGCCTTGCCGCGCTCCAGGATGATGTGGCGGTCGGCCAGGCCCAGCAGGCGCTCCACGTACTTGTCGATGACCAGGATGGTCTGGCCCGCCGCGCGCAGCCGGGCCAGGCAGGCCCAGATCTCCTCGCGGATGCGCGGGGCCAGGCCTTCGGTGGCTTCGTCCAGGATCAGCAGGCGCGGGTTGGTGACCAGGGCGCGGCCGATGGCCAGCATCTGCTGCTCGCCGCCCGACAGCTGGTTGCCCATGTGGCCGGCACGCTCGCCCAGGCGCGGGAACAGCGCGAACACGCGCTCCGGTGTCCAGGGCTCGCCCATGCCGGGCTTGCCGCCATTGCGGTGCGCGACGAAGGCCGTCAGGTGCTCGCGCACCGTGAGGTTGGGAAAGCACTGGCGCCCCTCGGGCACGATGGCCATGCCGGCGCGGGCGATGCGGTCCGGCGTCCAGCCCGCGATGTCCTGGCCCGCGAAGCGCATGCTGCCGCCGCGCAGCGGCAACTGGCCGAACATCGTGCGCAGCAAGGTGGTCTTGCCCATGCCGTTGCGCCCCAGCAGGGTCACGACCTGGCCGGCCTCGATCTTCAGGTCCACGCCGAACAGCACCTGGCTGGGCCCGTAGCCGCTTTGCACGGCCTGCAATTCGAGCATCACGCGCCCTCCCTTTTCTCGCCTGCCTCGTCATCGCCCAGGTAGGCCTGCCGGACTTCGGCATTGGCGCGGATTTCATCGGGCGTGCCCGTGGCGATGATGCGGCCGTAGACCAGCACCGAGATGCGGTCGGCCAGGCGGAACACGGCCTGCATGTCGTGCTCCACCAGCAGCATGGCCGCGCGCCCGCGCAGCGACTCGATCAGTTCGGTCAGGCGCAGCGTCTCGTCCGGCCCCATGCCGGCCATGGGCTCGTCCAGCAGCAGCACGCCGGGCCGCGCGGCCAGGGCCAGCGCGAACTCCAGCTTGCGCTGCTCGCCATGCGGCAGCGTGCCGGCCGGGCGCTCCAGCAGGCCGGCGTCGATGGCGCATTCGCGCGCCAGTTCGCGGGCCTGTTCGTAGAGCGCGGCCTCGGCCGCGCGCGGCCGCCAAAAGCGCAAGCTGCTGCCCGCATGCGCCTGCACGGCCAGCACCAGGTTGTCCAGCACGCTGGACAGCTTGAAGATGTTGGTGATCTGGAAGGACCGCGACAGCCCCGCCGCCACGCGCTGGTGGGCGTTGAGCGCCGTCACGTCGCGGCCGGACAGCGCCAGCGTGCCCGCGTCGGCCGCCAGCGTGCCCGACAGCAGGTGGATCAGCGTGGACTTGCCCGCGCCGTTGGGGCCGATCAGCGCATGGATCTCGCCGGGCGCCAGCGACAGCGAGACATGGTCGGTGGCCAGCAGCGCGCCGAAGCGCCGCACCAGCCCCCTGGCCTGCAGGGCCGGCGCCAAGGGTGCCGCGCCGCTCATGCCTGCCTCCCGCGCGCAGGCCACAGCCCCATCAGGCCGCGCGGCGCGCCGAACACCACGCACAGCAGCAGCAGGCCCAGCGGCAGGTGCCAGTACTCGGTCCACATGCGCAGCACCTCCTCCAGCACCAGCATCACCACCGCGCCGGCCACGCCGCCCCAGCGCAGGCCGATGCCGCCCACCAGCACCATGATCAGCAGGTTGGCCGACTGGGTCCAGTGCATGAGGCTGGGCGAGATGAACAGGTTGTGGTCGGCCAGCAGCGCACCGGCCAGCCCCGCCACGGCGCCGCTGAGCACGAAGGCCACGAGCTTGAGCCGGTAGACCGGGTAGCCCAGGGACTCCATGCGCGATTCGTTCTCGCGCACGCCCTGCAGCGCCTTGCCGAAGCGCGAATCCACCAGCCGCCCGAACAAGGCCATCAGCACCGCGAACAGCGCCAGCACCACATAGTAGAAAGAGACATCGTGGCCCAGGTCCAGGGCCGGCAGCACGGAATGGCCGGGCAGGTTCAGCCCGTCCTCGCCGCCGTACTGGCGCAGCGAGATGAAGATGTAGAACAGCATCTGCGCGAAGGCCAGCGTGATCATGATGAAGTACACGCCGCGCGTGCGCAGCGAAATGGCGCCCGTGGCGGCCGCCAGCACGGCGGCCAGCAGCGCGGCAGCCGGCCAGGCCACCAGGGCCGAGGTCACGCCGTGCATGGCCAGGATGCCCACGGCATAGGCGCCCGCGCCGAAGAAGGCCGCATGCCCCAACGCCACCATGCCGCCATAGCCCAGGATCAGGTTCAGGCTGGTGGCGGCCAGGGCATAGATCAGCACGCGGCGCACGAAGGAGATGTAGAAGTCCAGCCCCAGCGCCGGCGCCACCAGCGGGAAAACGGCCAGGGCCAGCAGCGCGAGCGCGCTCCAGAGAAAACTGCGTTGCGCCATCTCAGCCTCGCGCGGGGAAAAGGCCCGAGGGCCGGTACACCAGCACCGCCGCCATCAGCACGTAGATGGAGATCGCCGCCAGCGTGGGGCCCACGCTGGACGCCACGGCCGGCGAGAACACCTGGCGCAGCAGCATGGGCAGGAAGGCCCGCCCCGCCGTGTCCACCATGCCCACCAGCAGGGCGCCGACCAGGGCACCGCGGATGGAGCCTATGCCGCCGATGACGATGCACACCAGCACGAGGATGAGGATGTCCTCGCCCATGCCCACCTGCACCGAGGTGATGGGCCCCAGCAGCGCGCCCGCCACCGCCGCCAGCATGGCGCCCAGCGTGAACACGCCCAGGAACAGCAGCGGCACGCGCACGCCCATCAGCGTGGCCATCTGGCGGTTGGAGGCCCCGGCCCGCACCAGCACGCCGGCGCGCGTGCGCGTGACGAACAGGTACAGGCCCAGCGCGGCGGCCAGGCCGAAGACGATGATCATCAGCCGGTAGGCCGGGTACATGAGATCGGGCAGCAGCTGCACGGGCCCGGACAGCGCGGCCGGCATGTTCAGCATCACGGGCGCCGGCCCCCAGACCATCTTGACCAGGTCATTGGCGATGAGGATGACGGCATAGCTGCCCAGCACCTGGGCCAGGTGGTCGCGCACGGCCAGCCGCCGTATCAGCACCAGCTCCAGCACCGCGCCCGCCAAGCCCGTGGCCACGGCCGCCACCAGCACGGCGGCCGTGAACGAGCCCGTGCGCTGCAGGGTCTCGGCCGCCACGTAGGCGCCGGCCATGTACAGCGAGCCATGGGCCAGGTTCATGATGTCCATGATGCCGAACACCAGGGTCAGCCCGGCCGCGATCAGGAACAGCATCAGCCCGAACTGCAGCCCGTTCAACAATTGCTCCAAGAGCAGCGTCCACGTCATCCACACGCCCCCTGCCGCAGGCACGAAGGCCCGCGCGCGGTCAACAAATCATCCGGCTTGGAAAATCACGAACCAGGCCCGCCGCGCCCGCCCGGGCGCAGCGGCCTGCGTCACATCTTGCAGTCGCCCACGTAGACGTCCTGGTACTTGTCGAAGACCTTGCCCACCAGCTTGTTGGTGATGCGGCCGCTGGCGTCCTTCTCGATCACGCGCTGGTAGTAGGCCTGGACGGGATAGTGGTTCCTGCCGTAGGTGAAGGGGCCGCGCACCGAGGCGTAGTCGGCCTTCTCCAGCGCACGGACGATGGCCTGGCGGTCCGAGGCCTTGCCGCCGGATTGCCTGACCGCCGCGTCCATGGCCATGATCACGTCATAGGCCTGGGCCGCGTAGACCGAGGGGTTGCGGCCCTTGTACTCCTTGCGGAAGGCCTCCACGAAGGCCTTGTTCTGCGGCACGTCCAGGTCGTGCGCCCATTGCGCGGTGTTGACCATGCCCAGCATGGGCTCGCCCACGGCCTGGATCACGTCCTCGTCGGCCGAAAAGCCCGGGCCGATCAGCTTGATGCTCTGCGACAGGCCGGTGGACACGAACTGCTTGACGAAGTTGATGCCCATGCCGCCCGGCAGGAAGATGTAGACCGCGTCGGGCCGGGCCGCGCGGATCTGGGCCAGCTCGGCCGCATAGTCGATCTGGCCCAGCTTGGTGTAGACCTCCTCGCCGGGCGCGGCCTTGTAGCCGCGCTTGAAGCCCGTCAGCGCATCCTTGCCCGCCGGATAGTCGGGCGCCATGATGAACATCTTCTTGAAGCCGCGGTCGGCCGCCAGCTTGCCGGCCGCCTCGTGGAAGGCATCGTTCTGGTAGGAGGTGCCGAACCAGAACGCATTGCACTGCGCGCCCGCGAACTGGCTGGGGCCGGGGTTGTTGGACAGGTAGGGCACCTTGGCGCCGAACAGCGCCGGCCCCACGGCCAGGGCCACGTTGGAGCCGATGGGCCCCGTGAAGAAATCGATCTTGTCGCGCTGGATGTAGCGCGTGACCAGCTGGCGCGCCTGGTCGGGATTGCCGCCCATGTCGGTCTGCAGGAACTCGGCCGGCTGGCCGCCCAGCTTGCCGCCCAGCTGCTTGATGGCGAGGTTGAATCCGTCGCGGGCCTCGGCGCCCAGCGCCGAGAACGGGCCCGAGATGTCGTTGGCGATGCCGACCTTGATGGTGTCGGCCAGGGCGAATGCCGGCGACAGGACGGCGGCGGCCAAGAGGGTGGTGACGAAACGCATGCTGCTGTGCTCCTTGCGCGGGCCGCGCGGATGGCAATCGATGAAGGTGTCCTGGAGGGGCTTCCCGCGGCGGGTGCGGGAGGGGATGGCGCGCGGCATAGTTTAGGTTTAAAGTATTTTGCGCTACAAGTCTAGGACTTGTACCAATGCCAGCACCACCAGAGAATCCATGCCCGCACTCTACCGCCAATATGACCGTGCCGGACTCGACGTCCAGTACAACGCCCGTGCAACGGTGCCCGACATCGTGCCCATCCTCCAGGCCTATGCCGACGAAAGCCGGGCCGCGCGCCAGAGCCTGCCCTGCGCGCTGGACCAGGCCTACGGCCCGCATGCCGACGAGCTGCTGGACATCTTTCCCGCCGCCGAAGGCACGGCGCCGGCCACGGGCGCACCCGTCTTCTTCTTCATCCACGGCGGATACTGGCGCCTGCTGTCCAAGGACGATTCCAGCAGCATGGCTCCCGCCTTCACGCGCGCCGGCGCCGTGGTGGTGGCCCTCAATTACTCGCTGGCCCCTGCCGTGACGCTGGACCGCATCGTGGACCAGACGCGCCGTGCCCTGGCCTGGGTGCATGCCCACATCGCGCGCTACGGCGGCGATCCGCGCCGCATCCACGTCTGCGGCAGCTCGGCGGGCGGGCATCTGGCGGGCATGCTGCTGGCCGGCGGCTGGCATGCGGCCTACGGCGTGCCCGAGGACGTGGTGCGCGGCGCAGCGCCGCTGTCGGGCCTGTTCGACCTGCGCCCCCTGGTGCACACCCACATCAACGAATGGATGCGCATGAGCGAGCAGGACGCGCTGCGCAACAGCCCCGCCCTGCTGCCGCCGGGCGCGGGCTGCCCGCTGATCGTGAGCTACGGCGCCAGCGAGACGGACGAGTTCAAGCGCCAAAGCGATGACTACCTGGCCGGCTGGCGCGCACGCGGCCATCCCGGGCAGTACGTGGACATGCCGGGCACCAACCATTTCGACATCGTGCTCAGCCTCAACGATGCGGCCAGCGCGCTGACGCGCGCCATCCTGGCGCAAATGGGTCTGCAGTCCGCGGCCCAGCCCGCCTGCCCTGCGGACAATCGGCCATGACCGACACCCCCGACCTCGAATCGCGCGCCGCGCCCGACGACCACCAGGCACTGCGCCTGTGGCTGCGCCTGCTGACCTGCACCACCCTCATCGAGGGCGAAATCCGCAACCGCCTGCGCAGCGAATTCGACACCACCCTGCCCCGCTTCGACCTCATGGCCCAGCTCCAGCGCGCGCCCGAGGGCATGAAGATGGGCGAGCTGTCGCGCCACATGATGGTCACCAACGGCAACATCACCGGCATTGCCGACCAGCTCGAAAAAGAGGGCCTGGTGGTGCGTGCCAAGGTCGAGTCCGACCGGCGCAGTTCAGTGCTGCAGCTCACGCCGCTGGGCCGCAGGACGTTTGCGCGCATGGCCAAGGCGCATGAATCCTGGATCACCGCCATGTTCGGCGACATGCCCGAAGCCAGCCGCAACGCGCTGTACCAGGCGCTGGGCGAACTCAAGGGCCAGGTCGTGGGCGCCACCGCTGCCTGAGGTCCACGGGCGCCGCCTGGGCGCGCGTCCGCTCAGCTTTCGGCGCGGTTGCGCCCCGCCGCCTTGGCGCGGTACAGCGCGCGGTCCGCGGCCTCGACCAGGGCCGTGCCGTCCCCCGCGCCCGATCCAGGCCCGAGCACGGCCACGCCGATGCTCACCGTCACATGGCCGAAAGGGCTGGCCTGGTGCGGCACGGCCAGATCCGCCACGCCCTGCAGCACGCGCTGCGCCACGCTGAGCGCGCCAGCCAGCGCGGTGTTGGGCAGCACGAGGGCCAGCTCCTCGCCGCCATAGCGCGCCGCCAGGTCGCCCGGCCGCTGGGCCGTCTGCATGAGCACGCGCGCGACACGCTGCAGGCAGGCATCGCCCTGCACATGGCCGTAGCTGTCGTTGTAGCGCTTGAAGTAGTCGAGATCGACCAGCAGCAGCGACAGCGCATGGCCCTCGCGCGCCGCGCGCCGCACCTCGCTGGCCAGCGCTTCGTCGAAGCGGCGGCGGTTGGCCAGCCCCGTCAACGCATCCTGCGTGGCCAGCACCTCCAGCTGGTGGTTGGCCTCGATCAGTTCCTCGCGCGTGCGCACCAGGGACAGCTCGGCCTGGGCGCGCAGCCGGATCGCCGCCGTCAGGCGCCAGCCGATCATGGCAATCGCCGCCAGCAGCGCCAGCACCACGGCCGCCGTGGCCAGCGCCTGGCGGCGCCAGGCCCGCAGCGCCTCATGGCGGCCCACGGCCACCGTGGTCACGATGGGATAGCGTTCGCTCCTGCGGAAGGCATAGATGCGCACCAGGCCGTCGATGCTGGACGCGAACGAGGCCGAGCCCGCCATGGCCCCGGAATAGTGGCGCCGGAAGTTGGGCGAGCCGGAGAAGTCGCGGCCGATGTCCTGTTCGCGGAAGGGATAGCGCACCAGCAGCTGCCCGGACGCCGTGCCCAGCGAGATGGCGCCCTGCTCGCCGATGTCGATCTTGCCGAACAGGCGCAGGAAGTTCTCTATGCCCAGCGCCACCACCACCACTCCGGCAAAGCGCCCGTCATGGTCCGTGAAGCGCCGGCTGATGGTCAGCACCCATTCGCCGTTGGCGCGGCTGCGGATGGGCGGCCCGATGAAGATGCGGGGCGAATCATCGTCGCGGTGGTGCAGGAAGAACTGCCGGTCGCTGCTTTCGCCCCCCGGTGGCACTTCGCCGCGCGAGGACATCAGCCACCGGCCCTGGGCATCGACCACCAGCAGGCCGTTGAGCTGGTTCAGCAGATGCTGCTGGCGGTCCACCAGGTGGTGCAGCCGGTCCAGGTGCACGCCACTCGCCCCTTCGGTCTCCAGCCGCTCGACGATGCCCAGCAGCAGCATGGAGCTTTGGGTGATGATGCCTTCGGCATAGGTGTTGAGCGTCTGCGCGAGATTGCTGTTGCTGGTGTCGATTTCCTGCAGCGTGCGCTGGCGCTCCGACCAGACCTGCCAGACCGTGGCGGCCAGCACCGACACGAAGACCACGGCCAGCAGGCAGGCGACCAGGCGTGAATCGCGCTTCACGCCGCCGCCCCTGCCCGCACCGCAAGCCATGCGGCCGCATGGCGCGCCGCCCCTCTCCCCGCGAAACCAATCCCCATTGCATCCACCTTCGTCATCTGGGCAGGCCAGGCCGCCCTCCGCTTCTTGGTTGAACAGCCTTGCCGCGCTCGACCGCCATCGAGCGCCACAAGGCAGCAGAGCGGGTATTGTCTTCGGCCTGCCTAAACACAGTCGCTTGCGGAGGAATTCGCAGTTTGTGCAGCCGGGGCATGGACGGGGCGAGAATGCCGGGTCCCCCTCCATTTGCATACCGGACCATGACAGAACCCACCCCGCTGACTGCCGCCCAGCTGCGCGCCCTGGCCGAACAGGCCGCCACCCGGCCCCGCTGCAACGATTGCACCGTGCTGGCCCGGCCCGCCTGGGAATCGGTCTCGGGCGCGACCACCATCACCCAGCTCGATCCGGTGGGGCCGCTGGGCACGCCCGAGACCGCCCACCGGCTGGCCGAATTCCATCCGCAAGCGACCACGCTGTGGTCGCCAGACGCCCCCATCGCCCTGGGCTGGCACCCCTACAACCAGAGCACGCTGTGGCGCTGCCGGCATTGCGCGGGGCTGTTTCTGCGCTATACGGAATACGGCGGCTACTACCAGGACGAGCGCATTCGGCCGCTGCAGGCGGCATTGATCGTGGAGCCGCCCTACCTGGAATGACTGCGGGCAGCAGCGCGGCCCCGCGCCTGCCTGGGCTGGCCGCGACGGCTATGATCGCCGAAGCGGAATCGACGCCCTGGCCGGCGAAGACCCCGACCTCCCCCTCTACCGAAGCATCGCGCCATCCATCCATGACCACAGAGCCTGACGAGATCGCCCTGCTTCGCGCGGAAAACGCCGAACTCCGGGCACGGCTGGCGCGCGCCACGGCCGGACCGGCCGGTCCGCCGCCGCCCCCGGATGCCGGCGAGCAGGACCCTTTCGACGCACAGGTCGCGGACCAGAAGCGGCTGTTCTCGGATTTCATCGAGCATCTGCCCATCGGCCTGTGCCTGGTGGGCCCGGGAGGCAAGGCGCTGATGTCCAATCCCGCCTACCGCCACTTTCTCCCGGACGCGCCCGTGCCTTCGATGCTGTCGCCCGAACAAGACAAGGGGCGCTGGCGCAGCTGGGACAGCGAAGGCCGGCCGATCGCGCGGGACCAGTTCGTCGCGGCCCGGGCGTTCCGCGGAGAACTCGTGGTGCCCGGCATGGACTGCCTCTACGACACGCCGCAGGGACGCGAAGTCTGGACGCGGGTGTTCGGCGTGCCGCTGCGCAATGCGGACAACGAGGTGGTGGCCACCGCCATCGCCATCCTCGACATCGATGCGGAGCGGCGGGCGCTGGACCTGCTGCGCCAGAGCGAAGAGCGGCTGGATGCGCTGGTGCGCGCCTCCTCGGAGGTGCGCTACTCGATCAGCGCGGACTGGAGCGAGCTGCAGCAGCTGGCCGGCGGCGGCTTCATCCCCGATACGTTGTCCGCCAACACCCGCTGGCTGCAGGAGTACATACCGGTCGAAGACCAGGAGCTCGTGCGCGCGGAGATCGCACGGGCCATCCGCACCAAGACCGACTACGTGATCGAGCACCGGGTGAACCAGGTCGACGGAGGCATCGGCTGGGCGTTCTCGCGCGCCGTGCCCCTGTTCGATGCGGCGGGCAACATCACCGGCTGGCTGGGCGCCGCCTCGGACATCACCGAGCGAAAGCGCGCCCAGGCGGCCCTGGAGCGGCTGAATGCCACCCTGGAAGAACAGGTGGCGGAACGCACCGCCGACCGCAATGCGCTGTGGCAGCTGTCTTCCGACATCATGCTGCGCTGCACGCTCGAAGGCATCATCACGGCGGTCAACCCGGCGTGGACCGAGGTGCTGGGATGGAGCGAGGAGGAGCTGCTCGGCACGGCGCTTTTCGACCTCCTGCATCCGGACGACCTGGCGCACACCTTGAAGCAGACGCAGGAACTGTCGCAGGGCAAGGGCTCCGCCCGGTTCGACAACCGGTACCGCCACCGCGACGGCAGCTACCGCTGGATCTCCTGGTCCACCCGCTCGGCGGCAGGCCGCATCAATGCCGTGGGCCGGGACGTGACCTCGGAGATGGCCAGGGCCGAGGCGCTTGCCAAGGTGCAGGAGCAGCTGCGCCAGTCGCAGAAGATGGAGGCCGTGGGCCAGCTCACGGGCGGCCTGGCGCACGACTTCAACAATCTGCTGGCAGCCGTCATGGGCAATCTGGAGTTGCTGCAGCGCATGCTTGCGCGAGGCCGCCTCGAAAACCTGGAACGCTTCATCAACGGCGCGCAGGCGGCCGTGCGGCGCGCCGCCGCCCTGACCCAGCGGCTGCTGGCGTTTTCGCGGCGCCAGATCCTGGACTCCAGGCCGACCGACGTGGCCAGGCTGCTGGCAGATTGGGAGGACCTGCTGCGCAGGACGGTCGGCGCCAGCGTGGACATCGACATCGTGCCCAGCGCCGGACTTTGGCATGCGCGGATCGACGGCGCGCAGCTTGAAAATGCCATCTTGAACCTGTGCATCAACGCGCGCGATGCCATGCCCGGCGGCGGCCGGCTGACCATCAGGACAGCCAATGTGCATCTCGATGAAGCCAGCGCCCGCGAATGGGAGCTGGCGCCGGGCTGCTATGTGTCGCTGTGCGTCGCCGACACCGGCACCGGCATGTCCGAGCAGACCCTGGCGCGCGCTTTCGAGCCGTTCTACACCACCAAGCCCGAGGGCCAGGGAACGGGATTGGGCCTGTCGATGATCTATGGCTTCGCCCGGCAATCGGGCGGCGCCGTGCGGATTTTTTCCCGGCTGGGCCAGGGCACGACCGTGTGCATCTACCTGCCGCGCTGCGAGGCCGTCGCCGAGGCGGCCAGCGCGCAGGACATGCCCAGGCAGGTGGTCGTTCCTGCCCAGAAGACCTTGCTGGTCGTGGATGACGAGGCCCCCATACGCCATCTCATCGACGAGGCGCTGGTCGAGCTGGGCTACACGGTGCTGCCCGTGGCCGACGCGGCGGCGGCGCTGCACATTCTTCGCTCCGGAACCCGGGTCGACATGCTGCTCACCGACGTGCGGCTGCGCGGCGGCATGAACGGCAAGCAGCTGGCCGACGAGGCGCGCGCCGCCAGGCCCGGGCTGCCAGTGCTGTTCATGACCGGCTTCGCGGAAGCTTGCGCGCTGGCCGCAGGCCCGCCCCTGCCTGCAGCGCAGCTGCTGACCAAGCCTTTCGCTCTGGATGCGCTGACATTGAAAGTGGCCGAGATGCTGGTCGGCCCCCCCGCCGCGCCGCCTGCGTGAACAGCCTTCGCGGCAAAGGCAGCCAGGGCCTGCGGCCCGGGCCCTGCCGCGGATGCAGCCGCTTCCCCCGTCCACCGGCCCATGGATGCCAGGCGGGGCACTGCAACATCTGGTTACTTCCTTGACCGGTATCAAAGGCCGAAGACAGCCGCCTCGGTACGCTTGAACCCTCGAATCACTGAGCCTTGGGTTTGGTCGGCATGTCTTTGCGCCAGAACATGTCCGGGAGTGCCGCGCGGCGGCAATCCACTCTCCGTGCGCACACAACAGCGGTGCAGAACGCCGCGAAGGAGATGCAGTCATGCACATCGGTCAACGTTTTTGGCGCCGCCAGGGATTGGGCGCAAAGCTGTCGCTCACCAATTTCGTGTGGGTGGCCGCCATCCTGGCGCTGCTGGTGCTGGGCATCGCCTGGGACGTGAGCAAATCGCTGCAGAAAAAGATGGAAAGTGAAATGCAGCAGGGCATACAGATGCTGCACAGTTTCATCGAATCCACCGACAAGGAGCTGCGCCAGCGCACCCAGTTCCTGGCCGACAGCTTCGCGCACACGCTGCAGGGCACGCTGCGCCTGGAGGCCAGCGGCGGCGACCCCGTGCTGAGCCTCGATGGCGAGCCGCTCAACGGCAGCAGCGCGCGCATCGAGGAATTCACGCGCAGCACGGGCGCCGTGGTCACGGTGTTCGCGGCCAAGGGGCAAGGCGACTTCGTGCGCATCGCCACCACCTTGAAGAACGACAAGGGCGCCGCCGCGCTGGGCAGCCAGCTCGACCGCGCGCACCCGGCCTACGCGGCCATCCAGGCCGGGCAAAGCTACATGGGCCTGGCCCATCTGTTCGGCCGCCAGTACATGACGCAGTACCGCCCGCTCAAGGATGCCTCCGGCGCCACCGTGGGCGTTGCGTTCGTCGGCCTCGATTTCTCGCAGCTGCTGGAGCATTTCAAGGCCTCCATCCGCGCGCTCAAGGTGGGCACGACGGGCTACTACTTCGTGCTGAACGCCGAGGACGGCCCCCAGCGCGGCCAGCTGCTGGTGCACCCTGCCCTGGAGGGGCAGAAGGTCGACGAGTCCCAGGACGGCGACGGGCGCTTTTTCGTGCGCGAGATGCTGCAGCGCAAGCAAGGCTCCATGGCCTATCCGTGGATCAACCCGGGCGAATCGCGCTCGCGCGACAAGCTGGTCGTGTTCAGCCACTACGCGCCCTGGAACTGGGTCTTCGCCACCAGCGCCTACGTCGATGAATTCGTGTCGGAAACCCGCAACCTCATCCTGCAGTTCGCCGCCATGGGACTGGGCGCCGTGCTGCTGCTGTCAGCCGCCTGGTTCTGGCTGGTCCGCCGCATGATCGTGCGCCCCTTGCAACAGGCCAGCCGCATGGCCTACGCGATTGCCGAGGGCGACCTCACCGTGCGCATCCACAGCGACCGGCAGGACGAGATCGGCCACTTGCTGGCGGCCATGAACACCACCAGCACCGGCCTGACGCGCGTGGTCGGCACCGTGAACGAGCAGGCCCACAGCGTCGCCCTGGCCAGCGCGGAGATTGCCCAGGGCAACTCGGACCTGGCCGCGCGCACCGAAAGCGAGGCCAGCGCGCTGGAGCAGACCGCCGCTGCCATGGAGGAGCTGGGCTCGACCGTGGCCCACAACGCCGACCATGCCCAGTCGGCGGACCAGCGTGCGCGCGAGGCCCAGCGTGTCGTCACCGAGGGCGGACAGGCCGTGCGCAAGGTGGTGCAGACCATGCAGGGCATCGACGCCAGCAGCAAGAAGATCGCCGACATCATCGGCGTGATCGACGGCATCGCCTTCCAGACCAACATCCTGGCGCTGAACGCCGCCGTGGAAGCGGCGCGCGCGGGCGAGCACGGACGCGGCTTTGCCGTGGTGGCCGGCGAGGTGCGCTCCCTGGCGAGCCGCAGCGCCGAGGCGGCCAAGGAAATCAAGCATCTCATCAGCAACAGCGTGGCCGAAATCCATGCCGGCAACCACGAAGCCGCCTACGCAGGCGAGACCATGGAGCAGGCGATTGCGGAAATCAGGAAGGTGACCCAGCTGATCTCCGACATCAGCCACGCCAGCGGCGAGCAGAACAACGGCGTGGCCCAGGTGGCCGAGGCCATTACCCACATCGACCAGACCACGCAGAAGAACGCCGCCCTGGTCGAGGAAATGGCGGGCGCGGCCGCGGGCCTGCGCCATCAGTCCGAGGCGCTCGTGCGCGCGGTCTCCATCTTCCGGCTGCTGGGCGGCAGCGACAGCCCCGCCCCCCTCGTGCGCCCCGCGCAGCGCACCGTGGCTGCGCCAGCCACGAAAGCGCCTGCCGCAGCCACGCCCGGCGACGCCGACGCCGGCCAGGCCGGTGCCACCATGGAGGCACGCCGCGCGCCGGCCCTGGCGCCCGGCGCGGCTGCGGCGCCCCGAGCCGCCACCGCAGCCCGTCCCGCAAGGCCGCAGGCCATGGCCACCACGGCACAGGACGACTGGGAGGATTTCTGAGGCCCCCCGGCGCCTGAACGCCTGAACGCCTTCAGCGCATCACCAGGCCGCCATCCACGAACACCACCTGCCCCGTCACGAACCCGGCCCAGTCCGAGGCCAGGAACAGCACGGGGCCGGCCACATCCTCGGGCCGGGCCAGGCGGCGCAGCGGCGTGGCGGCCATCAGCGATTCGCGGAAGGACTCCTTCGTGGCGCGGCTGCCCTCGGTCGGGTAGACCAGGCCGGGCGCCACGCAGTTGACGCGGATGCCCAGCGGGCCCAGTTCGCTGGCCAGGTTGCGGCTGAAGGCGACCAGGGCCGATTTGGCCGTGGTGTAGTCGTGGTAGGCCACCACAGGATGCTCGACGAGGTTGGTGGCGATGTTGACGATGCAGCCGCTGGCGCGCTGGCGCATCAGTGGCAGCACGGCGCGGCAGACGTTGTAGGCGGTGCCCACGGCGCTGTCGAACTGGGCCTGGTAGTCGCTCCAGGACAGCGCGTCGAACAGGCTGCGCCGCTCGGGGTCGAAGGCGTAGGGGCGCAAGGCGTTGTTCACGAGGATGTCGATGCCGCCCACCTCATCGACGATGCGCCCGACCATGGCCTGCACGGCCGGCGCGCTGCCCACGTCGGCCTTGGCCGCAAAGGCGTCGCCGCCGGCGGCCCGGCAGGCGGCCACGGTCTGCGCGGCGGCAGCATCGTTGGCCAGGTGGTTGACCACGACGGTGGCGCCCTCGCGCGCGAAGGCCTGCGCGATGGCCGCGCCTATGCCCCGGCTGGCGCCGGTGACCAGCACGATCTTGCCCTGGAACTTGCGGGCCGCGGCTTCATGCGTCATGGCAGCAGGCTGGCATCGACCACGTCGGCCACCTTGATCTGGCGCTGCACCAGGCCCAGCGCGCGGTAGGCGTCGGCGGCCTTTTGCAGCGAGGCCAGATCGAAGGCGCCCAGGGCGCTGCCGGGCGCCGACATGGGCAGGGACGAGGCATTGCGCAGTCGGATGACTTCGAGGTTGATGTCGCGGTTCGTGCCATCGATGGCGTGCTTCACGGCCAGGGCGGCGGCCTCCTCGGGCCGGGCGATCATCCAGGCCATGCTGTCGCGGTACCCGCGCAGGAAGGCCTTGAGCGCGTCCCTTTTCTGGCGCAGCGTCTCCTCGCGCACCACGAACAGGTCGCTGGACATGTTCATGTGCTCGCGCATGTGCATGACGTTGACCTCGCCCAGGCCCTTGCGCTGGCCCACGACCAGGCCGGTGTCGGTGGCGGCGGTGGCATCGACCTGGCCCTGCAGCAGCGGCGCGAAGTTGAGCAGGCCGGTGACGACGATGGTCACGTCCGACTCCTTGAGCCCTGCCTGGTTCAGCAGCACCAGCAGGTTCTGGCGCGTGCCGCTGGACAGGCTGTAGACGCCGATCTTCTTGCCCTTGAGGTCGGCCGGCCGGTGAATGCCGGATGACTTGAGCGAGACCACGTTGAACACGTTCTGCGGGTAGATGTCGTAGATGGCGGTGAGCTTTTCCCCCTTGTCCAGCGCCATGAAGAAGGAGCCGGGGTCGGTGAAGGCCACATCGGCCTGGCCGCCGAGCATGTTGCGGATGGCATCGCCCCCGCCCGCGCCGGGCAGGTAGGCGACTTCCACGCCCTGGGCCTTGAAAAAGCCCTTGTCGGGCTCGGCCAGGATGTTGGTGATTTCGCTGATCGGCTTGCTCCAGCCCGCGATGCGGACCTTGTGGGCGGCCTGGGCCTTTGCAAGGCCGGCAAGGGACAGAGCGGCAAGGCCGGTGCCGGAGGCGATCAGGCGGCGGCGGTTCAGGACAGGGTGCATGGTCGGTGTCTCGAAAGGAATCATGGATGGCGTCCGGGTGCGTCGGCGTGGGCGCGCAGCAGCCGACTCTCCAGCAGCAAGGTTGCCTGGTACAGCAGCAGGCCCAGGGCAGCGATCAGCACCAGGGCCGCGAACATGAGCGCGGTGTCCATCATCCCCTGCGAGGCGATGATGACGGCGCCCAGCCCCTGGCTGGCGCCGATGAATTCACCCACCACGGCGCCGACCAGGGCCAGCACCACGGCCACGCGCAGGCCCGCGAGCACGGCGGGCAAGGCCATGGGCAGCTTCAGGCGCAGCAGAGTCTGCATCCGCGTGGCGCCCAGCATGCGAAACAGCTGCAGGCGCTGGGCATCGGCCTGGCGCAGGCCGGTCAGCGTGTTTTCCATCAGCGGGAAAAAGCAGATCAGCGCCGTGATCAGCACGGTCGATGCCATGCCGAAGCCGAACCACAGCACGAACAGCGGCGCCAGCGCCAGCTTGGGCACGACCTGGCTGACGACCACATAGGGCTTGAGCACGCGCTCGAGCAGCGGCGATTCGGCCAGCAGCATGCCCATCAGCAGGCCGGCCAGGCCACCGCCGGCCAGGCCCAGCAGCAGGGCCGAAGCCGTGGCGCGGATGTGCGGCCAGAAGTAGCCCGAGGCCAGGCCCTTGCACAGCGCGCCGGCCACGGCCGATGGCGCGGGCAGCACCAGGGCCGGTATGCCGGCCTGGCGCACGGCCAGCTCCCAGCCGCCCAGCAGCGCCAGCAGCAGCGCGGCGGCCATGAGGCGGGTCTGCACAGGGGTCGGTGTCATGCGCTGCTGCCGTCCATGGATGCGCGCACGCGGGCGCTGAGCGCGTTGAATTCGGGGCCGTGGCGCAGGGCCTGGCTGCGCGGCGCGGGCAGCGCGACGGCGATGTCGTCCACGATGCGCCCGCCATGCATGAGGGCGATGCGGTCGCCCAGGTAGACGGCTTCGGCGATGTCGTGCGTGACGAAGAGCACGGTGGTGCCGTGGCGGCGGCAGGTCCGCAGCAGATCGTCCTGCAGCTCGGCGCGGGTGATGGCGTCCAGCGCGGCAAAAGGCTCGTCCAGCAGCAGCAGCGGTGGCTCCAGCACCAGGGCGCGCGCCAGCGCCACGCGGCTTTGCTGGCCGCCCGAGAGGTGGCGCGGATGGCGGCGGGCGTGGCCGTCCAGCCCCAGCTGCGCAAGCAGGGCCAGGGCCCGGGCCCGGTCATCGCTGCCGGGCCGGCGCTGCAGGGACACGGGCAGCAGCACGTTGTCCAGCACGGTCAGCCAGTCCAGCAGGGTCGGCGCCTGGAACATGAAGCCCAGCTGCGGCCCCGGCGCGGCGATCTCGCTGCCGCGCAGCACGATGCGCCCGGACTGCGGGCGCAGCAGGCCGGCCGCCAGTTTCAGCAGCGTGGTCTTGCCGCAGCCGCTGCGGCCCAGCAGGCAGTGGATCTCGCCCTGGCCGACGCGCCAGTCCACGCCATCCACCACGGGCGCGCGTCCCGGGTAGGCATAGGCCACCTGCGCCATGTCGAGGAATGCCATGGCCGCCTCAGTCCGCATAGGGCGCCAGCGGCTCGGCAGCCAGCTCGGCGGATTGCTCGATCTCGACCATGCGCACCAGGTCCAGCAGGTTGAAGCGGCCATCGTTGTGCCAGCCGGCCTCGGGGGTGCTCATGGCGCCGATGGCGCACACGCGTGTGACGCCGGCCGAGCCCAGCGCGGCGGCCAGGCGGTACAGCGCCTCGGGCGAAGCGGCCACGCCGGCGGTCTGCAGAAAGCGCCCCTGGCCCGCGATGGCGGGCGGCACATCGTCGAGCCGGTCCACGCCCACGACCTGGATGGTGCGCTGCAGGGCCGTGGGCGCCAGCGGCCGGGCCCCGTCGGCATAGGCCACGGCCCATTGCGCGGACGGGCCGGACAGCAGCACGCCGCCCGCCGAGGGCTCGGACAGCGCCTGCCATTCCACGCCCTGCCGCCAGCGCGCCACGGCGGCGGCCTCCTCCAGGCCCAGTTCGGCGCGCGGAAAGCGCCGCTGCAGGTTGGCCAGCTCGGCCGCCAGATAGTCGGCGAAGGCGCGCGGCGATACGGCGCCGCCGCGCTCCACGTAAAAGGCATGGGGCGAATAGCAGCCCTGCTGGTCGTAGCGCATCACATCCCAGGCCGCCAGCCGCGCGAGGGCCGGCGCCTTGGCGCTGTCCAGCGCCTCGGCGGCGACCAGGCCCAGGCCCAGGCGGTGGCCATGGGGCACGAAGCGCGTGGTCACCGGCAGGCGCTGCCGGATGGCGTCCAGCGCCGTATTGCCGCCATAGGCGATGACGGTATCGGCCTGCGCATACAGGGCGTCGGCGCAGCCGCTGCCATCCTCGCCCGCGCCGCTCCACCAGACCACGGCCAGGCAGTCCGCCCAGGGGGGATGGACCTCGGCCAGCAGCCGCGCGAACCAGCCCGCGAACAGCGGCTCGGCGCTGGCCAGCTTGCCGATGCTGCCGGACTTGGCCAGCAGTCCGCAGACCAGGCTCCACAGCGCCAGCGCGGGCACGTTGCCGGCCCAGCTGTGCAGCAGGAGGTCGGGGCCGAAGGCGCGTACCGCACCGCCTTTGGGCGCTGGCTGGAAGCCGTCGAGCACGCCGGGGTTGGCGAAATCCTCGGCCACGAAGCGCCGCAGCTGCGGCGCGCGGAAGGTCTTGAACAGGCCCGTCAGGCCCAGCCGCACCATGTCGGCGTCGTAGCCGCTGACCAGGGGCAGCAGGGCCTCGGCCTGCTGGCGGTACGGGTCATCGCGGTCCAGCAGACGGGCCATGGCCCGGTCGATGACGGCGATGATGTCGGCCACGGCCATCGGCCTGAGGTGGCGCGCGGCGGCGCCGCGCACCCGCGCCGCCAGCGCACGCGCCTGTCCGGCCGTCAGGCGCGGCACGGCGACATCCAGCCGCGCGGCGCCGCGCTCGAAGGGCAGAAGATGCCAATCGACCTCGTGCGCGGCCATGCCGGGCAGGTAGCCGGCCTCGACACGCCGGGGGGTCATGCGGCGGCGGCCTTCACGAATTCCTCGACCGCCAGCGAGCAGCCCTTGGCCTGGGCGCCCTCGGCGCGGCCCAGCAGCAGGAAGCCGCCTTCTGCCGCCAGGCCCACGTCCTCGGTCAGGATGGTGGTGACGGAGTTGAAGTTGGCCAGGTCGCAGTGCACGAGGATGCCGCGCTCGCCGGGCGCGACGCTGCGCCCCGTCACGGGCTCGACCAGGCGCGAGCGTATCCAGTGCGGCCCCGATTTGACGGAGGGCAGCGTGGCGTTGCCGTCATCGTAGAACTGGGTGCTCAGCTCGGTCATGCCGTACATGTTGATGCAGTGCGTGCGCGCAACGCCCAGCAGCTCGGACAGGCCCGCGTAGAAGTCCTCCAGCGGCAGCTCGCGCGACTGGCCTTTGTAGCCGCCCGTGTCCAGGATGCGGCTGCCCGGCGGCAGGCGAAAGCGCCGGCCCTGGGCGCGCAGCGCGTCCATGACGTGCACCAGGCTGAAGCTGGCGCCCAGCAGCGCAAAGGGCCGGCCCTCGCGCTCGGCGCGCTCCAGCGCGGCGCACAGGCCGTCCATGTCCAGGCCTTCGGGCGTCAGGTAGTAGCGGCTGTCGGGTGTGCCGAAGCGCTGCCTGGCCAGGGCCAGGTAGTGGGCCAGCGAGGAGTGGGGCATGGCCTGCTCGTCGGGGAACAGGATGGCCATGGGCAGGCGCTCTTCGCCGCGCATGAAGCGCTGCGCGAAGGCGCGCGCCATGGACAGGTCGTAGACATCGAGCCGGGGATGGAAATGGCGGCCGCGCGCAGCCATTGCCTTGGCCCGGCCCGTGGTGCCGCTGGTCATGAAGACGCGCTCGCCGGGCGCAGGCGGCTCGCAGCGCAGCTCCATGGCCTTGAAGGCGTCGATGGGCACGGCCGGAATGTCGCTCCAGGACTTGACGCTGCGCACGGTGGCGCCACGGCGCTGGCAGAAGCTGCGGTAGGGCGCGTTGGCCGCGTACTGGTGGGCGAACAGCTGCAGGGCGAGCTGGTCGAACTGGCCGTCCGTGCAGCCATCCATCGCGATGAATTCGAGGATTTGCGCTTGCAGCGGGGCGATCTGGTCCATGGGGCTACCTTCGTGAGCGGTTCAACAGTGCTCCGAAGCGACGCCGCCAGGATGGGCGCTGCGCGCGGCCCATGCCGGTTGAAAGCTCTTCTTCCGCCGGAATGACCCGGTTCAAGTTCGCGGGTGTGGATCTCAGCACTGGCGTGCACCCCGGAGCGGCTGCCATCTTACCCCAGGGGGGCGCGCGGCGCAGGGCTGGGCCATTGCCACGGCGGCCAGCGCGCGGCCGCCATCGCTGATTCGCGTGATGCCGGCATGGCGCGGCTTGCCTAAAGTGGCTTCCAGCACGCCTGCCGCCGCCCTGCCCGGGCTTCGGGGCCGTGCCCGAAAGGAATGCCGCCCCATGTCCATCTGCCAAGACATCCCCGCCCCACGACCGCCCACGCTGGCGCCCCCAGGCACGGCGCCGGCTGCGCCGCGATCTGGTCGACATCGCCGATGACGCGCCCGCCCTGCGCCCGCCCTACCCCGCCCTGCCCCCGCGCTTCATCGCCGCCTGAATTGCCGCAGCTTACCTGCCTTGCGCAGCCACTTCCCCCCTCCTGCAACCCTCCATGCATCCGTTGTCCACCATGACCTCACCCTTCCTCCCCCCTTCTGCCGCCCGCCGCCTTGCCCTGAAGCTGGCAGCAGGCTCGATGGCCGCCGCCGCCTTGCCCGGCTGCGGCGGCGCGCAGGCCGGCGCAAGCGCCGCGCCCCCGGGCGTGCAGCAGGCCGTGGCCCGGTTCGCAGCCATGGCCCCTGCCACCAGCGGCATCCTGGTGCAAAGCCGCGGCGCCGCGGGCAGCTGGGAGGCGGCGCACCAGGCGCGCCAGCAGCTATTCGTCGGCAGCGCGGTCAAGACGTTCATCCTGGCGCAGTTCCTGCGAGACCAGGAGGACACGGCCCGGCTGGCCTCGGAGGATGCGCTGGCGGATGTCAGCGACGCGCTGCGTTCGCCGGGCAGTCCGGTGTTGCTGCACCTCAGTGGCCGCATGCCCTACCGCAGCGTGCTCGAGGCGATGATTGCGCACAGCGACAACACCGCCACCGACCTGGCCCTGGCCCGGGTCGGCGCCGATCGCGTGCGCAGCCTGATCCGGCAGGCCGGGCTCGCGCAGACCCGCATTCCCGATTCCACACGCAAGCTTTTCTCCTACCTTGCCGGCGCCCCCTCGGGCACCGACCTGGGCTGGTCCGGCATGCAGGCGCTGGAAGGCGGCAGCGTGCCGGGCCTGACGGCGCGCACCGACGTGGTCAATGCGTACCAGTCCATGCTCAGCTCGGCTGCAGACATGGTGGACTGGTACCGGGATTCGCTGTCGGGCCGGTACTTCCGCGAGCCTGCCACCCTGGTGGAATACCAGCGCATCCAGGCCATGGCCAACGCGCTGTGGATGACGCTGCCACCGGCGATCCCGGCCTTCGGCAAGGGCGGAAGCCTCGACTGGGAAGGCTTCCACTGCCTGAGCTTTGCGGGCCAGATGCAGGTGGGCGATGTTGCCGTGGGCTTTTGCTTCCTGCTGAACTGGAATGGCGGCATGGGCAGCGTGGAGCGCACGGGCGCCTTCATCGAGGCCGCCGCACAGGTGCTGGGCCAGGCCATCGCGGCAGCCCGCAGCTGAGCGCGGGCCGCTGCCGGACACCACGGCGCACACATCGCACGAATCGCACAAATCGTGCATATCGCACACATCGAACACGGCAACCACGACGAGGAGATGACACCATGCATACACGCCCGGGCGCAGCGCGCCCCTCTTTGCTGCGCAGCACACGCGCCGCAGCCGCCATGGCGGCGCTCACGGCAATCGCGGCCTGCGGCGGCGGCTCCGGCATCGATCCCGAGGAGGATGATGCGGCCATCGTGGCGGACATGCCCGCGCGCGAACTGGAACCGGACAGCGCAATCGTGGCCGATCCCGCGCTGGGCCGTCTGGTGCACGGGCCTTTCGCGGCCGACAGCCAGCAGGCGCTGGAGCGGATTGCGCGCTACTTCGGCAGCCGCACCGCGCTGGCCGGCGCCGATATGCTGCAGCCCGGCGACGTGCTGCTCATCGACGGACGCCACGTCACGCCGGCCGAACTGGGCGATGCGGACCGGCTCGCCGCCAAGGCCTTCGCGGCCCAGGTTCCCATCGTCATCGTGGGATTCGACGATGCTCTGGAAGACGCCGTGCACCGACTGCTGCCCACCGCCAGCCTGCCGGGCTTCAACAGCCTGGCCGTGGTCATGCCGCCAAGGCCGGGCCGGGACTGGAGCGACGGCGCCATCCTGCTGACCCCTTCCCAGGCGGACGACACCATCGCGATCGCGCGCTCGGCCACCGACCAGATGGCTGCGCAGTTGCGCCAGTTCCAGCAAAGACGCCTGCAGCCCCAGGCAGGGGCGCAGGCGCAGGCTGGCGAGGCGGGCAGCAGCCAGTGCACCTCCAGCAACCCGGCCTACTGCAACTACGTCAAGCAGGTCCCCCAGGGACGGCTGAGCATTTCCGACAGCAGCGGCGACCGCAGCCACTGCCTGAGCCGCGACTGGGTTCCCTATTCGACGGCCGAGAGCACGCTGTGGGCACGCACCTACGTGGGCTACGATGCCAACGCGCCCGTCAAGTACTTCACGCCGCAATGCCCTTCGCAGGTCTGGAACTTCTATCCGGTGCTGTATCTGACCTATGCCACCGACCCCGCCACCGGCAAGCTGACCGAACCCAGCCGCGTGCTCTACCTGGGCATGGGTGCCAGCTTCGACCCCAAGGTGGCCGATCGCAACGCGGGCCTGTTCGGCTGGTTCCAGACACGGCGCAGCCTGGAGGTGATTCCGGACCCCGGCTTCGCCAGGGGCGGGGACAACCTGGACCGCAAGGGCCTGACCTGGCTGGCCAACGCGCCCACCACGCAAAACGGCCAGACCACGCAAAGCGATACGGCCGGCTGGTCGCTCAACGGCAAGCTGGGCGGCAGCGCCGGCGGCGACAAGCCGCCCACCGGCAGCGCGGACTTCGGCTGGAGCGTCAGCTTCAGCCACACCACCAGCAACACCATCGCGGACTGGAAGCTGCTGGACCGCACGGATCCGCAGGCCGGCATCTGGCGCTTCGAGGCGCAGCAGTCCAGCCCCTACGCGGTCGACGGCAGCAGCGCAGCCAACTGCGCCTCCATGGGCAACCATCTTTTCAAGTGGGATGCGACACACTGCCGCTCGCTGCCGCGCCACGTGATCACGGACCGGATCAAGGACCTGTCCCTGCACACCGCGGCTCTGCAGGGGCTGGTCGTATGGGACCTGGGCGCGCTGAACAACGGCAGGACCACCATGGCCCTGACCGTGAACACCGAATCCTGGTACGACGCGGCCGGCTGCGCGCGCCTGACCAAGGGCAGCAAGCAGGGCGTGCTCGGCCAATCGGCGATGGACCCCAAGGACCTCAAGAGCGCGGACTGCGCCAACAACCAGTCGCTGCCTCCCAACGACGGCACATGGTATGAGCGCGCGCAGCGCCGCATGAGCCAGACGCTGCGCATCCACATCGACCAGCTCACGATTCCCCGGGACTGAGCGGCGCCGGCGCTCCCCCCGGCATGGCCATGCGCACTTCGGTGGCTGTGGCGCCGGACTCGACCACGAGCGTGGCGCCCAGCCGCCGCGCCCGCTCGTGCATGCTGCGCAGCCCCGTGCCCGGCGAGCCGGCACCGCCGCCCGCCGGCCGTTTTTCCCCGATGCCTGTGCCGTTGTCGCGCACCCGCAGTTGCAGCGGTCCGTGGCGGCCATCGAGCAGCACCTGGACCTGGCTGGCGCCGCTGTGCCGGAAGGCATTGGTCAGCGCCTCCTGCAGGATGCGCAGCAGCTCCAGGCTTTGCGTGGTGTCCAGCTTCGCGCCGTCGAGTTCCACCACCCACTGCAGGTCGATGCCGTGCAGCTCGAAGAGCCGGCTCATGCGGTGGCGCAGCGGCGCGATCAGCTCGGCCAGCGACAGCTCACCGTACTGCTGGGCGGCCGCCGTGTCGATGATGAGGCGCAGGTCATCGCGCATGCCGCGCAGCATGTCCAGCACTTCGCCGGCGGGCACGGGCTGGTTGCTGCGCTCCACGGTATGGATGTTGCCGAGAAGCATGCCCCCCAGCCCGTCGTGCAGATCGTGGGCCAGGCTGATGCGCTCGCCCACGCGCGCATGCGCCAGCTCCAGCTCGTGCTGGCGCGCCAGCAATGCGGCCAGCTCGGCGCGTGCATCGGCCACGCTGCGGCGCATTTCCTCGTTGAAGTTCTCGATGCGCCGGGTGCTGGACACGAAGGTCCAGGCCAGGCCCAGCGCGATGCCGAAGGTGGACAGCGTCTCCGTATAGGTGACCAGGTAGAAATTGCTGTCCACGATGCGCAGGAAGACCAGCAGATCGTGTGCCAGCGCCAGCAGCTTGGCCAGCGCGGCCAGCGACAGCAGGCGCTGGGCAGGATTGCCCACGCGCCAGGCCAGGTACAGGAATACGCCGGCCGTGGTGGCCATCAGGGCCGACGAAAACCAGGCCAGCGCCTGGCGCATCCACAGAATGTGCTGGTGCGGCGCGAGCAGCATGGCCACGCAGGCCACGGCCACCAGCAGCCACATGGCGCGTTCGCGGCGCGGCCAGCGGCAGTCCATGAAGCGCAGCACGAACATGGCATTGCAGCCGTGGTAGAGCACATAGGCGGCCGAGGTGGCCGCGGCATAGCCGTCCGTGGTGTTGAAGGGCCAGGTGCCAGGGTTGACGAAATTGACGGAAAACGCCAGCCAGGCCACCTGCTGCAGCCCGTACCAGCCATAGGCCGTCTCCTGGCGCCGCATCATCCACAGCGCCAGGAAAAAGCAGCCCAGGGTGGCCCCTATGCCCAGGTTGAGCCACTGCAGGCTCTGGCGTGCGAGATAGCTTTGGCGCTGGGCTGCCAGCATCTTCTGCGGCTCGCCGATCTCCACCGTTCCCAGCGCAGGCTGGTAGGCGTGGTAGCCGCTGACCCGGATCAGCACTTCGTTGTCGCCCGGGCGCAGCAACGGCGCGGGCAGCAGCAGGTAGCGCGGCAGGTTCCAGGTGCGCGACAGGGGCTCGACGAGGCTGTCGTCGCGCTGCAGTGGCACGCCGTTGACCGAGACGGTGCCGGCATGCATCAGATAGTGGATGTACAGGCCCAGCGGCTGCGGCGGACCCTCAATGCGCCAGCGCAGGCGGTACCAGACCACGCCATCATGCCCGGGCCACTGCTGGTTCCAGTCGTGCGGCAGGGTCACCGTCTCCCAGCCGACGTCCGGCGCATGCGCATCCTGCCAGCCCGAACGGGCCGCTTGCACCGGGCCCGGCCAGGCAGCCTGGGCCGCGGCAGGCGGCATCCAGCACAGCCAGGCCAGCAGCGCTAAGGCAGCAAGCCTTGCTCGCGCGCTCGCCGCAAGGCCTGCGTGCGCGAACTGACGGCAAGCTTGTCGTAGATATGCCGGATGTGCGAGTCGATGGTCCATCGGGAAAGGCTCAGATCCTGGGCTATCTCGCGATTGCTCATGCCCATGGCGACGTATTCGAGTATCTCCTGCTCGCGCACGGTCAGGGCATCGCGCAGGCGCGGATCGGGAACCGGCACCCGCGAAGCCGGCAAGCGCGGCGGCGCCTGCGGCGAGCGGCCCACAAGGTCCAGGATGCGGCGCGCCACGAACGGGTCGATGGGCGCACCGCCCTTGAGCACGCTGCGGATGGACAGCGCGATCTCCAGGTCATCACGCTCCTTGAGCACATAGCCATTGGCGCCCATGCGCAGCGCGCCCAGCAGCATCTCCTCGGTGCTCCACGCCGAAATCACGAGGATGGGCAGCCGCGCATCCTCGCCGCGAAGCCAGGCGATCAGGTCGATCCCGCTGCCATCGGGCAGCTCCAGGTCAACCAGCGCCATCGAGAACGGCTGCAGGCCGCCTGCGTCCGCGCGGGCCAGTTGCTTGCACTGGGCCAGCGTCTGCGCCTGCCGCAGCGACTGCAGCGGCGTGCCCAGAGTGGCCAGCACGCCCTGCAGGCGCTCGAGCATGGCAGGGTCGTCATCGACCATCAGGACAGGCGCGGATACGGCGGACATCGACGCACTCTAGCGCAGCGGCAGGCTGGCGGCATCGCGTATTTGCGGGAGCCGGCATGCCGGGCGCGCAGGAAGAGGCAACCACCCCAGATGAGCACATCAGGCCTGCGCAGCGGGCCGGTGCGGCGGCGCTGCGGCCACCGAGTTGCCGCAGCCCGCCCGATCTCCAGGCCCGCACAGGCCCAGCGCCATGGGCCCGCCGATTCCCGCCCGAATGGAGCCAGCGCAGACAACGTCGCGGGCGCGGCGCGAAACCAGCTGGCCGACGGCCGAGATAGGGCCTTTATCCAGACCTTTTTGGCGCTTGGGCCGCCGGGCAAGGCAGCAAGAATCCATGCAGGATTCCCGAACCCGTAGTACATGCTTTCCATCGCCACGACCTATTCCCCATTTGCCAGCACACGCCCTGCCACGACCCATCCGACAGGCCCGGCCACGGCCTTCTCCCGCCCTGCCGGCACACAGGCCGCCAGCGGCGGCGGCAACCACGACAGCCGCATTTCCGCATCCGCCCGGCAACTGAGCGAGGCCACGGCCCGCGCCGATGCCCGGGCTGGCATGGCGCACCAGCAACTGGGCCAGAAAGCCGCAGCCTTGCTGCAGCAGATCAGTGGAGAAGGCTACGGCGCCAACAGGCAGCTGCATGACAGCGAGGTCCCCGGCACCGACGATCCGGTGCTGCTGGCACGTGCAAGACAGGCGACGGATTTCCTCCATGGCAAGGCCGCCAACCCCTTCAAGGGGCTTTCGCGCGAGCAGCTGGCATTGATCGCCTATGACGAAGGTGGCAGCTTCACCGTCAATGAACGCCGCGCCGCCTGCCAGGAGGCAGGCAGCCAGGAATATGCATGGCGGCAAAAGGCCGTCCGGCAGGCGATGGACGAATACAACAGCACCGGAAAGATGACCGGCTTCTTTTCCGAGGCCCTGGCGCACTACGCCAGCCTGCCGGACGTGGAGCGGGCCCAATACCCCGAAGACTACGCAAGCCGGCTGCAGGGATGGATCGACCTGGACTTCAACGACAAGACCCATTCGCCGCAAGGCCAGGACGCGGCCGGCCTGGCCGGGCGTCTCTTCGGCCTGCTGTCTGGCCGGGCCGGCCTGGCGGATGCCCCAGAGTCCCTTGCCAAGGCCGGCGGCTGATGCGCGCTTGGGCGCGGGCGGCGCCGGGGCGATGGCGCCGCCATGGAAAAGGGCCGCTCGCAGCGGCCCCTTGGTGCGTGATGGTGGGGGATGGCCCGTGCGGGCCGGCGACCCCGCTTACGCGCCTTCGCGCGATGCGCGCTTGCGGTCGTGTTCCTTCAGATAGCGCTTGCGCAGGCGGATGCTGGTCGGCGTGATCTCGACCAGCTCGTCGTCCTCGATGAATTCCACCGCGTACTCCAGCGACAGCTCGATGGGCGGCGTGATCTTGATGGCATCTTCCTTGCCCGAGACGCGGAAGTTGGTCAGCTGCTTGGTGCGCGTGGCATTGACCACCAGGTCGTTGTCGCGGCTGTGGATGCCGACCAGCATGCCTTCGTACACCGGATCGCCGGCCTTGACGAACATGCGGCCGCGGTCGTCGAGCTTGCCCAGGGCGTAGGTGAAGATTTCACCATCGTCCATGGAGATCAGCACGCCGTTCTTGCGGCCGCCGATCTCGCCCTTGTGGGGCTCGTAGCCGTCGAAGATGTTGGAGATCAGGCCCGAGCCGCGCGTCAGGTTCAGGAATTCGTTGGTGAAGCCGATCAGGCCACGCGCGGGAATGCGGTATTCCAGGCGGACACGGCCACGGCCATCGGGTTCCATGTTGACGAGTTCGCCCTTGCGCTCGCCCAGCGCCTGCATCACGCCGCCCTGGTGGCCTTCCTCGATGTCGGCGGTCACCAGCTCGATGGGCTCGTGGCGTTCGCCGTTGATGTCCTTGAACACCACGCGCGGCTTGGAGACGGCCAGCTCGTAGCCTTCACGGCGCATTTCCTCCAGCAGGATGGTCAGGTGCAGTTCGCCGCGGCCCGACACTTCGAAGATGCCGTCCTCGTCGGTTTCCTTGACGCGCAGGGCCACGTTGGAGCGCAGCTCCTTTTGCAGGCGGTCCCAGATCTGGCGGCTGGTCACGAACTTGCCTTCACGGCCGGCCAGCGGCGAGGTGTTGACGCAGAAGTTCATGGTCAGCGTCGGCTCGTCGATCTTGAGCATGGGCAGCGGCGCGGGGTTGGCGATGTCGGTGACCGTCTCGCCGATGCCCACGTTCTCGATGCCGTTGATCAGCACGATCTCGCTGGGGCCGGCTTCGGTGACCTGCACGCGGTCCAGGCCCTGGAACTTGTGGATCTGGTTGATGCGGCCCTTGTAGCTCTTGCCGTCGGGACCGGCCATGACCAGCACGTCCTGGCTGGCCTTGAGCGTGCCCTGGGTGATGCGGCCCACGCCGATGCGGCCCACGAAGGTGGAGTAGTCCAGCGCCGAGATCTGCATCTGCACGGGCGCCGTGGGGTCGCCCTTGACGGCGGGCACGTGCTTGAGGATGGTCTCGAACAGGGCCGACATGTCGGGGCCCCACTGCTCGCCGGGCGCGCCTTCTTCCAGCGAAGACCAGCCGTTGATGCCCGAGGCATAGACCACGGGGAAGTCCAGCTGCTCGTCGGTGGCGCCCAGCTTGTCGAACAGGTCGAAGGCGGCATTGATCACATGGTCGGGACGGGCACCGGGCTTGTCCACCTTGTTGACCACGACGATGGGCTTCAGGCCCAGGGCCAGCGCCTTCTTGGTCACGAAGCGCGTCTGGGGCATGGGGCCTTCCTGCGCATCGATCAGCAGCACCACGCCGTCCACCATGGACAGGGCGCGCTCGACTTCGCCGCCGAAGTCCGCGTGGCCGGGCGTGTCCAGGATGTTGATGTGGGTGCCGTTCCAGCTGACGGCGCAGTTCTTGGCCAGGATGGTGATGCCGCGCTCGCGCTCGATGGCGTGGTTGTCCATCACCGTGTCCACGACTTTCTCGTGCTCGGCAAAGGTTCCGGACTGGCGCAGCAGCTGGTCCACCATGGTGGTCTTGCCGTGGTCCACGTGGGCGATGATCGCGATGTTGCGGATTTGTGTGCTCATAGTGTTTTCCCAATGCCGCAGCGTCATGGGCGCGGCGTGTCTTCCAAAATCTGTTGAATTTCCAGCGGACTGAGCAGACGCCCGGGGATCAGCTCCCCGCGCACCACGCGGCCCACCCCGAGAAGGGCTTGCGGGCGCTCGCCATACACGGCCACCGCCTCGGCGTCGGGCCAGGGGCCCTTGCGCGGCAGGCCCGTGAGAAAACGGGCCGCATCTTGCTCGCCCAGCGTGACAGCCGTATGGCCGGACAGCAGGGCATCGCAGGGCTGCAGCTGGCGCATGCGCGCATCCTCATCCATGTCGGCCAGGGCCTGCAGCGAGATGCAGCGCTCCACGCCCAGGCCGCCCGTGTCGGTGCGGCGCAGCGCGCGCAGGTGGGCACCGCAGCCCAGGGCCTCGCCCACGTCCTCGGCCAGCGTGCGGATGTAGGTGCCCTTGCTGCAGGTCACCACCATCTTGAGGGCGGGCAGTCCCTCGCCGTCCTGCGTGAGCGACAGCGCGAGCGCGTGGATGGTCACATCGCGCGCCGGACGCTCGATCTCCATGCCGGCACGCGCGTATTCATAAAGGGCCTTGCCGTCCTTCTTGAGCGCGCTGTACATGGGCGGCACCTGGCGGATCGCTCCCGTGAACTGCGCCTGCACGGCGGCCAGCCGCGCGGGCGTGAGGGCGGCGGGGTCGATGGCGCGCTCGCGCAGCACCTCGCCCTCGGCATCGGCCGTGGTCGTGGTCTGGCCCAGGCGCGCGATCGCCTCGTAGGTCTTGGCGGCTTCGAGCTGCAATTGGCTGAACTTGGTCGCCGCGCCGAAGCACAGCGGCAGCACACCGGTGGCCAGCGGGTCCAGCGTGCCGGTGTGGCCCGCCTTTTCGGCGCGCAGCAGCCACTTGGCCTTCTGCAAGGCGTCGTTGCTGGACAGCTCCAGCGGTTTGTCGAGCAGCAACACCCCATGCACAGGGCGCCGCTGCACCCTTGTGCGTGGCGCGTTCATGGGGCTACTCTTCCTTCCCGCGCGAGGAAACGGCCTTGGCGATCAAGGCGTTCATGTCGGCCGCACGCTCGGTGGTGCGGTCGTAGATGAAGTGCAGCGTGGGCACGGTGTGGATGTGCAGGCGCTTGAACAGGCCGTTGCGCAGAAAGCCTGCGGCCTGGTTCAACGCATCCTGCGTGGCCTGCGGATCGCCCACGAGCAGGCTGAAATAGACCTTGGCGTGGGCATAGTCCGGAGTCACCTCCACGCTTTGCAGCGTGACCATGCCCACGCGCGGGTCCTTCAACTCGCGCGCGATCAGTTCCGCCAGATCTCGCTGGATCTGGTCGGACACCTTGAAGCTGCGGTTGGGCGCAGCGGACTTGCGTGTTGCCATGGTCGATTACAGCGAGCGCGCGATTTCCTTGATCTCGAACACTTCGAGCATGTCGCCTTCGCGGATGTCGTTGTAGTTCTTGAGCTTGATACCGCACTCGAAGCCTTCCTTGACTTCCTTGACGTCGTCCTTCATCCGCTTGAGCGATTCGATCTCGCCCGTGTAGATGACCACGTTGTCGCGCAGCAGGCGGAAGTGCGCGTTGCGCGTGACCTGGCCCTGCGTGATGTAGGAGCCCGCCACGGTGCCGATCTTGGATGCCACGAACACGGTGCGGATCTCGGCCATGCCGATGATCTCTTCCTTGCGCTCGGGCGCCAGCATGCCGGACATGGCCGCCTTCACCTCTTCGACGGCGTCGTAGATGATGTTGTAGTAGCGCAGGTCCACATCGTTGCTCTCGGCCGTCTTGCGGGCCTGGGCATCGGCGCGCACGTTGAAGCCGATGATGATGGCCTTGGAGGCCAGCGCCAGGTTCACGTCGGACTCGCTGATGCCGCCGACGCCCGAGTAGACCAGCTGCACGCGGATCTCTTCGGTGGACAGCTTGAGCAGCGAGGCGCCCAGCGCTTCCTGCGAGCCCTGCATGTCGGCCTTGACGATGATGGGCAGGGTCTGGACCTCGCCCGCGCCCATTTCGGCGAACATGTTCTCGAGCTTGGCAGCCTGCTGCTTGGCCAGCTTGGTGTTGCGGAACTTGCCTGCGCGGTAGGTCGCGATTTCGCGGGCGCGGCGCTCGTCCTGCAGCACCATGAAGTCGTCGCCGGCCTGGGGCACGTCGGACAGGCCCTGGATTTCCACCGGGATGGAGGGGCCCGCGGACTTGGTCTGCTTGCCGTCCTCGTCCAGCATGGCACGCACGCGGCCATAGGTCTGGCCTGCCAGCACCACGTCGCCCACCTTCAGCGTGCCCGACTGCACCAGCACCGTGGCCACGGGGCCGCGGCCCTTGTCCAGCTGGGCTTCGATCACGATGCCCTTGGCGGAGGCTTCCACGGGAGCGGTCAGCTCCAGCACCTCGGCCTGCAGCAGCACCTGCTCGAGCAGCTCGTCGATGCCCTGGCCGGTCTTGGAGGACACGGCCACGAAGGGCGAATCACCGCCGTATTCTTCAGGCACGACCTCCTCGCCCACCAGCTCCTGCTTGACGCGGTCGGGGTTGGCATCGGGCTTGTCGGCCTTGGTGATGGCGACCACGATGGGAACGCCTGCCGCCTTCGCGTGCTTGATGGCTTCCTTGGTCTGGGGCATCACGCCGTCGTCGGCCGCGCACACCAGGATGACGATGTCGGTGGCCTGGGCGCCACGCGCACGCATGGCCGTGAAGGCCTCGTGGCCCGGGGTGTCCAGGAAGGTGACGATGCCGCGCGGCGTCTGCACGTGGTAGGCGCCGATGTGCTGGGTGATGCCGCCGGCTTCGCCGGAGGCGACCTTGGTGCGGCGGATGTAGTCCAGCAGCGAGGTCTTGCCGTGGTCCACGTGGCCCATGACGGTGACCACGGGAGCACGCGGCAGCTGCTCGGCTTCCTGGTGCGAGACTTCCTCGGCCGTGAAGGCTTCGGGATCGTCCAGCGCGGCGACCTTGGCCGTGTGGCCCATTTCCTCGACCACGATCATGGCCGTGTCCTGGTCCAGGGGCTGGTTGATGGTGACCATCTGGCCCATCTTCATCAGCACCTTGATCAGCTCGGAGGCCTTGACCGACATCTTGTGCGCCAGCTCGGCCACGGTGATGGTCTCGGGCACATGCACTTCGATGGCGCGGAATTCCGCTGCGGCATGCTGCTGGTTGCCCTCGTTGCGGTCATTGCCGCGGCGTCCGCCACGCGGGCCGCCGCGCCAGTTGGCACGTCCGCCCACGCCGCCGGAGCTGTCGCCACGGGTCTTGATTTCCTTTTTCTTGCCGTCGCCCGCCCAGCTCGACGAAAGCTTGGCGGACTTGACTTCCTTGCCCGCGCCGGCAGCGGCGCCGGGGCGTGCGCCCGCACCCGTGCCGGACGTGGCGCCGGCAGGCTTGTGCAGGGTGGATTTCTTGGCGTCGGCCGCCTGCGCCGCAGGCTTGGCGGCGGGCTTGGGCTCTTCCGGCTTCTTGGCGACCAGCACCTTCTTGGGTGCGGCCATCATGGCACGGATGGCCTCGGCCTCGGCCAGCGCCTTGCGGCGGCGGTCCTCCAGGTCCTTGGCGCGCTCGGCTTCCTCGGCCGCACGGGCCTTGGACTCCTCCTCGGCCTTGGCACGTGCCGCGGCCTGGGCCTCGGCGCGCGCGGCCTGGCCTGCAGCCTGCTCGCGCACCGCCTCTTCCTTGGCACGGTTGGCTTCGGCGATCTTGGCCGCTTCGGCAGCCGCATAGGCGGCGGCGCGCTCCTCGGCCTCGCGCTCGCGCTGCGCCAGCAGCTCGCGCTCTTCGCGTTCGCGGCGCTGCTGGGCCAGCTGCTCTTCCTGGATGCCGATGCTCTCGGCTTCGCGGCGCGCCTCTTCCTCGCGGCGGGCCAGCTCCTGGGATTCGCGCTCGGAAGCGGCACGCTGCTCCTTGGCGGCCGCGGTATCCGCGGCTGCCACCTCGGCGCTTTCCTCGCGCTTGATGAAGGTGCGCTTCTTGCGCACTTCCACCTGGATGGTGCGTGCCCGGCCCGACGAATCGGCCTGCTTGATTTCGCTGGTCGAACGCTTGGTCAGCGTGATCTTCTTGGCCGCGCTGCCACCATGGCTGGCCTGCAGATGACTGAGCAGCTGCTGCTTGTCGGCCTCGGTCAAAGCGTCGGACACACCTCCCTTGGCGACGCCCGCAGCCTTGAGCTGCTGCAGCAACGTGTCAGGGGTCTTGTTGAGCTCTCTTGCAAACTCGGCAACCGTATTACTGGACATAAATACTCTGAACCTCCCTGACCTTACTCTTGCCCTTCGGTGAACCAGTGTTCACGCGCCTTCATGATCAAAGCTTTCGCTTCTTCCTCTGTCTGCCCGGTCAGCTCGGTCAACTCATCGATGGCCAGATCAGCCAGATCGTCACGCGTGTGCACGTCGGCCTGAGCCAGCTTGTCCACGATCTCGGGAGTGATTCCTTCGAGCGTCAGCAGATCCTGCGACACTTTGCTCACATTCTCTTCGCGAGCGATTTCCTGCGTCAGCAGCGCGTCCTTCGCGCGGCTGCGCAGTTCGTTGACGGTTTCCTCGTCGAACGACTCGATCTCGAGCATTTCCTGCAGCGGCACATAGGCCACTTCCTCCAGGGTCTCGAATCCTTCCTCGATGAGGATGTTGGCGATTTCCTCGTCCACATCGAGCTTTTCCATGAACAGCAGGCGGGCCACCGCGGATTCGTCGGCCTGCTTCTGGGCCGATTCGGCCGCGTCCATGATGTTGATCTTCCAGCCCGTCAGCTCGGACGCCAGGCGCACGTTCTGGCCGCCGCGGCCGATGGCGATGGCGAGGTTTTCCTCGTCCACCACCACGTCCATGGCGTGCTTTTCCTCGTCCACCACGATGGACGAGACGTTGGCCGGGGCCAGCGCGCCGATGACGAACTGCGCCGGGTCTTCGGACCACAGCACGATGTCCACGCGCTCGCCGGCCAGCTCGTTGGTGACGGCGTTGACGCGCGTGCCGCGCACGCCCACGCAGGTGCCGATGGGATCGACACGCTTGTCATGGCTGAGCACGGCGATCTTGGCACGGCTGCCGGCATCGCGGGCGCAGCTCTTGATCTCCAGCAGGCCCTGCTCGATCTCGGGCACTTCGTTGCGGAACAGCTCGACCATGAACTCGGGCGCCGAGCGCGACAGGATGATGGGCGCGCCGCGCAGGGTGGCGTCCACTTCCATGATCATGGCGCGCACGCGGTCGCCGTTGCGCAGGTTTTCCTTGGGAATCATCTCGCTGCGGCGCAGGCGGCCTTCCACGCGGCCGGCCTCGACGATGATGTCGCCCTTGTCCATGCGCTTGACGGTGCCGGTGAAGATGCGCTCGCCACGGGCCAGGAATTCGTTGAGCAGCATTTCGCGCTCGGCATCGCGGATCTTTTGCAGGATGACCTGCTTGGCCGCCATGGCGCCGATGCGGCCGATGGGCAGCGATTCGATCTCTTCCTCGATGTACTCCCCCTCGGAGATGCCGGGCACGCGGTCCTGCGCGTCCATGAGCATTTCCTCGGCTTCCGGATTCTGCAGCCCCGCGTCATCGGGCACCACAAGCCAGCGGCGGAAGGTGTCGTAGTTGCCGCTTTCGCGGTCGATGGATACGCGGATGTCCACTTCACCCTGGTACAGCTTCTTGGTGGCTTGGGCCAGGGCCGATTCCACGGCGCCAAACACCACATCGCGCTCCACGTTCTTTTCGCGCGAAATGGCTTCAACCAACATCAACAGTTCGCGATTCATGCGACGACTCTCCTATTTCAATCACGCAAAGAGGGGACTGCGTTGCCCTCCATGCCCCAATGTTCCGGCATGGCCCGCCCAGCTCACACAGGCTTGGCGGCACGCCCCTTGAAATCCACGATGGGAGCCAGGCGTGCCTCGCGCAGCTCTTCCAGTGTGAAGCCCAGCGCCTGCAGCGGCGCCGGCACACGCTTCTTGCTGACCCTCTGTCCAGGCTTGACCGGCGGCTCGTCGCTCCAGACGATCTGCCAGCCACCGCCTTCGGCGCGCTCCAGCGTGCCGCGGAATTTCTTGCGATTGGCGCTGACCTGCCCGCCGGCCGCCGCGCCCATGGGCTCCTTGAGCGTCAGGTCGATGACCTCGCCTTCGAAGCGGATGAAGTCCTGCTCATGGCGCAGGGGACGGTCGATGCCCGGAGAAGAGACTTCGAGCCGCGTGTAGTCCACGCCATCGACTTCGAGCGCGAACTGCAGCTGGCGCGTCACCTTCTCGCAGTCTTCCACCGTCACGAACTGTTCCGGCAGCACCGGCTCGCCCTCCACGGGCGCCTGCCAAGGCAAATCAATTGTGACGCGCAACAGCCCGCCCGCGGAGCGTTCTATTTCCACCAGGTCATATCCAAGACCTGTCACGGTTTGTTCAACGATTTGCTGTAGTGCCACGTGTATCTAAGTTCAATCCTGCCAACACAAAAGACCCGGAACGCCCCTGAAGCATTGGCCTTGAGCCATGCCCCACCAGCGCCGAGCCCCCGGACCATCCCCCGGGCCCGCAAAGAACCTGGCAGGGATCGCCCAAAAAAAACGGGCGGTGATTACCCGCCCGTTTGGTCGTGAATGTGCGATTGTACCCGCAAACGGCCCCGCGGCCAAGTGACGGGCTGCAACAGCGGGCTCAGTGCGCCAGCACCTTCAGGTCGCGCGCTGCCTGCAGCCTCTGCAAAAGCGCCTGCGCCACCTCAGGCTCGGCGGCACTGGCGGCCGGATCCTGGGCCAGCGATTGCAGCATGCGCGCCAGCACGCCCGCCTGGGGCAGCACGGGCCCCAGAAAGCGCGCCCGCCCGCCCTGCGCCACCAGCATCGAAGGAAAGGTCTCTATGTCCAGGTCGCCCGCCACGTCTTCCCGGTCCTCGACATCGAGCCAGACAAAGCGCATGTGGGGAAACTGGGCCGCCAGCTGCGCAAAGGCGCCCTGGTACTGGTTGCAGACACCGCACCATTGGGCGCACAGGCACACCACCCACCACGGGCCGGCGGCACCGCTGCCTGCATCGCCCTCACCTGCCTTGCCCGCTTCGCCCGTCTTGCCCGGCCCGATGCCCGCCATTGAATCCATGGAACAACCTCTCAGAAACCGCGCCGCTCCCTGGCACGGTAGACCTCCATGGTAGCGACTTCCGGCGCCTGGTTGCCCCAGGCGCCGCGAACATAGCTGGCCACGGCGGCGATCTGCGCATCGCTGAGCACATGGCCGAACGGCGGCATGCCGTGCGGACGGGGCCGCCTTTCGGTCGCTGCCGGATAGCCTCCCTCCAGCACGGCCAGCAGCAGGTTGCGCGGCTCAGCCAGGTTCACGGAGGCATTGCCCGCCAGCGGCGGGTAGGCGCCCGCCACGCCCTGGCCTTCGCGGCCGTGGCAGGCAGCGCACTGCTGCTCATACAGCCGCTGGCCCAGCGCGCGCTGCCCGGTGGCGGGCACCGCCGCCGCCCGCCCGCCAACGGGCTCCACGGCCACGGCCTCGTCGCGCAGGTAGGCCGCCAGCGCCCGCAGGTCCTGCTCCTGCCAGTGCTGGGTACTGCGCAGCACGACCTCGACCATGGGTCCGAGCGCAGCGCCCGCCGGCCCCGTGCCGGTGGCCATCAGCTGCACCCAGTCGTTTTCCCGCCCCGGCCGCACGCCCGCCTCGCGCGGATCGAGCAGCGAAGGCGCATACCAGCCCTGCCCCGCCACGAACCCGCCCGTCATGGCGGCGGCCGATGCGCCCAGCGCATTGCGCGGCGCATGGCAGGCCGCGCAATGGCCGAGCCCGCGGGCCAGATAGGCGCCGCGGTTCCACTCGGGCGCCTTGGCAGGCTCGATCCGCCAGACCCGGGGGGTGAAGTACAGGGCGCGCCACAGCGCCAGCCCGGCCTGCGTGCCGTACGGAAAGCCCAGCGCATGCGCAGGCGCGGCCGCACGCACCGGCGCCAGGCTTTGCAGGTAGGCGAACAGGGCATCGGCGTCGGCGCGGGTCACATGGGTGTAGCTGTCATAGGGAAAGGCCGGGTACAGCAGGCGCCCATCGCGCGAGCGCCCGTTGTGCAGGGCGCGCCAGAAGTCCTCGGCGCTCCAGCGGCCCAGCCCGGTCTCGGCATCGGGGGTCAGATTGCTGGTGTACAGAATGCCGAACGATGTCTGCAGCGCCCGCCCGCCCGCGTAGGCGGCGGCGCCTGCGGCGGTATGGCAGCCTGCGCAATTGCCGACGCGCGCCAGATAGGCGCCCCGCTCCAGCAGGGCGGCGCGGTCCAGGCCCTGGCCTGGGGCCTGGGCGGCGTAGGCATGCACGCCCAGCTCGCCACGCACGTTGAGCCAGCCGGCCAGCGCCACCAGCATGCACAGCAGCAGCAGGCCTGCGCCGAGTGTCCTGCGCACCGTCATGGCCGCCCCTGCCCGTCCGTGGCAGCCACGGACGCCACCGCGCCACAGCGCAGCGGCAGGCGCGCCGGCGCGGCCTCGCGGTGCGCGCCCGGCTCGACCGGCCGGGAAGACAGCCATGCCGTCACGGCCACCACTTCCTGGGGCGTCAGTGCCCTGGCCACATGCTCCATGCAATCCGGCGCCGCTGCCTGGCGCTGGCCCGAGCGCCAGGCGCCGAGCTGGCTGTTGAGGTAGTCGCGCGACAGGCCCAGCAGCCCGGGGATGTCGTCGCCAGTCCCGAGAAGCCGTTCCCCGTGGCAGGCCGCGCAGGCCGGCAGACCGCGCCGCGCATCGCCACGCAGCACCAGTTGCTCACCCTGGGCCAGCATGGCGGGCGGCGATGGCGCGGGCGATGGCGGCGGGTATGGCAGGTCCAGGCTGGCGAAATGCACGGCCATCTCGCGCAGGTAGGACGGCGGCAGGAACTCCATGAGCCGGTTCATGGCCGGATAGCTGCGCCGCCCCTGCTGGAAATTCTGGAGCTGGCGGTACAGGTAGCCGGCCGGCTTGCCGGCGATGCGAGGGAAATAGCCCCCGGGCGTGGCCCGGCCCTCGGGGCCGTGGCAGGCGGTGCAGGCCAGCACGCGCGAGGCCATGGAGCCGGCGGGCGGCAGCGGCGCGGCGATCAGCGGCGCAGGCAGGTCCGGGGCGGCAGGCTGGGCCTGGGCCCATGCACGAGGGACGGCGGCCAGCAGCAGCCACGACAGCAGCGCGCCCACCTGGATCCATGCCTTTGCATCCACCATCTCCGACGCCTCCTGTTCAGTGCCACCGACAAGCCACTGTAGCCAATCCGACACAAAATGACAGCCAGGGTTGCGACCTATGGACGGTTGAGCGCGAGCCCCCGGCGGGCTATGCTTTGCGCCAATCCCCGTGCATCATCAGGAGGGACATCGATGGACTACAAGGACTACTACCAGATCCTGGGCGTGGACAAGCGGGCCAGCGCCGATGAGATCAAGAAGGCCTTTCGCAAGCTGGCGCGCAAATACCATCCCGACATCAGCAAGGAAGCCGATGCAGCGCAGCGCATGGCCGAGGTGAACGAGGCCAATGCCGTGCTGTCCGACCCCGAAAAGCGCGCGGCCTACGATGCGCTGGCCGACGCGCCGCGCCATGCAGGCCCGGGCTTTCAGCCGCCGCCGGACTGGCAGCGGCAGGGCTTCCATTTCCATGACGCCGATGCCGGCAACGCCGGCGACGAGGCCGACTTCAGCGAATTCTTCTCGCAGATGTTCGGCCACGCGGCGCGCGCCCGCCAGGGCGCGGGCACACGCCGCCCCGCCGACATGCGGGGCCAGGACCAGCATGCCAGCATCGAGCTGGATCTGCAGGACAGCTACAGCGGCGCGCAGCGCAGCCTGCATCTGCGGGCGGCGGCACTCGACGAAAACGGCGAAGTGGTCTACCGCGACAAGGAGCTGCAGGTCACCATCCCCAAAGGCGTGCGCGAGGGACAGATGATCCGCCTGGCGGGCCAGGGCGGAGCGGGACTGGGCCAGGGCGCGGCTGGCGACCTGCTGCTGCAGGTGCATTTCCGCAGCGATCCGCGCTGGTGGGCGGAGGGCAAGGATGTCTACCAGAAAGTCGCGCTTGCCCCATGGGAGGCCGCGCTGGGAGGCGCCGTGCAGGTCAGGACCATTGCCGGCGAGTTCGAGGTCACGGTGCCCGCAGGCTATCGCCCGGGCCGCAAGCTGCGCGTCAAGGGCAAGGGCCTGCCCTCGGCCACGCCGGGCGATCTGTACCTGGTGCTCGAGCTTGCCCTGCCGCCGGCCCAGACCGAGGCCCAGCGCCAGGCCTATGCGGCCCTGCGCCAGGCTTTTCCCGCATTCGATGCCCGCCAGCCTGCAGCGGGCCAAGGAGCAACGCAATGAGCACGCCCTTTCCTTTCTACGAACCCGCCGAACTGCTGGACGAAGGCGCTCTGGGGCTGAACGAGTTCGCGCGCCACTGCCGCCGCGATACCGCCTGGGTGGTGGAGCATGTGCAGACCGGCGTGCTTTCCTGCGACGCGGCCGACGCCGAGGCCGAGCAGCACTGGCGCTTCAGCGCCCGCACCCTGGTGCGCGCGCGGCGCATCTCCGACCTGGAGCACAGCTTCGATGCAGATCCTCAGCTTGCCGCGCTGACGGCCGACCTCATCGAGGAGGTGCAGCGCCTGCGCCGGCAGCTTCAGGCGCTGCAGCACTGAGGCTGCGGCCCCGCAAAAGGAAAAGCCCTCTCGCGAGGGCTTTTCCTTTTGCTGCGGCAAGCCGCGCCATGCGCGGCCCGCTGGGCTCAGCGGTGGCGCTTGCCGGGGTTCTTCTTGGTGTGGGTGTGCGCACCGCGGGCGCGGCTCACGCGCTGGCCACGGCCGTGCGTGGGCAGGCTGAAGCCGTTGGGCAGGGGGGGCTGGGGAGTGGCCTTGCGGTCGGCTTCGGTAACGATCTTCTTGCCCATGGCATTTTCCTTTTCAAAAAAATAGACAACATGCAATTAGGCCATAGCCATAGGCCGCCCCGCACAAAAAAATCGCATGGCCCGCTGCGGTTTTGGGAATTTGCGCCCGCCGCCGCGCCTGCGCACTGCACGCAAAGGCAGAACCCACCTACACGCACCACTGCGCGCCTGTCCTAAAGTAGGAGCATTGCGTCAAGCATGCAAAGCGCTTGGCATGCCATCAGTACCGATCACGGAGTTTGTACCATGCGTTCCCACCCCGCCCCGGCAACCCAATCTGCAACCGGCACCGCAGCCTCCTGGGCATTGCCCGTGGGATTGGCTGTCGCGGGCGCCGCCGCCGCCCTGCTGTGGCAGGCGACGCGCCGCCCGCCCATTCCCGAAGGGGCAGTGCCGGTGCGCGGCTGGGATGTGCAGCGCTACATGGGGCGCTGGTACGAAGTGGCGCGCGTGGACCACAGTTTCGAGAAAGGCCTGGAGCGCACCCAGGCCGAGTACACCGCCTTGCCCGATGGGAGCGTGCACGTGCTCAACCGCGGCTATGACCCCCGGCGCAGGCGCTGGAAGGCGGCCGAAGGCAAGGCACGCCTGGTGCAGGGCAGCGACGTGGCGGCGCTGAAGGTCTCGTTCTTCGGACCTTTCTACGGCGGATACAACGTGGTGGCACTCGATGCGGACTACCGCTGGGCCATGGTCATCGGCTCCAATCCGCGCTATTTCTGGATTCTTTCGCGCACGCCGGAACTGCCGGCGGGACTGGGTGACTATCTGATCGCCCAGGCGCGCCTGATGGGCGTGCCGGTGGAGCGCGTGCAATGGGTGCTCCAGGATGGCGTCAACCCGACGGGCAGCTGGTAGGCCGCGCGCTCAAAACCCCTGCGGCATGCCCTCGCCGGACAGGCTGGCGGCCTCCACCAGCCGCCGCGTATAGGCCTGCTGCGGCGCGCCCAGCACCTGCTCGACAGGGCCGGACTCGACGATGGCGCCATCCTTCATGACCACCACATCATGGGCCATGGCCCGGATCACATCCACATCGTGGGTGATGAGCAGATAGGCCAGGCCGCGCTCGCGCTGCAGGCGCTGCAGCAGCGCCAGCACCTGCTGCTGTATGGTCACGTCGAGCGCGCTCGTCGGCTCGTCCAGCACCAGCACCTGGGGTTCGAGCACCAGGGCGCGGGCGATGGCGATGCGCTGGCGCTGCCCGCCCGAGAATTCGTGCGGATAACGCTCCAGCAGCCCCGGGAACTGGGCGTCCGCCAGCCCCACGGCGGCCAGCATGCGGGTGGCCCGCTCGCGCCGCTGGCCGGCATCCAGGCCCGGACAGTGCACCTGCAGGCCCTCGCCCACGATCTGGCCGATGGTCAGGCGCGGCGACAACGATGAATACGGGTCCTGGAACACCACCTGGACCTTGCGCCGCAGCGCCCGGTTGGCAGGCGTGTTGCGCATGGCCGGCTGCTGCCAGGCCTGGCCTGCGACGGACAGCTGCCCCGTGTGCGGCAACAGCCCCAGCACGGCCTGGGCCAGCGTGGACTTGCCCGAGCCCGACTCGCCGACGACACCGACCGTGCGTCCCGGCATCACGGCCAGCGATGCGGACTGCACGGCCACGAAACGGCCCTGCCCGAACCAGCCGCGCACGCCCGGCAGCGGCACGGCATAGGAGACTTGCAGGCCGCGCGCATCCACCAGCGGCTGCACGCCTTGCGCCACGGGCGCCAGCGGCACGTCCCGCTGCGGCACGCTGGCCAGCAGCCTGCGGGTGTAGGCGTGGCGCGGCGCCGCCATGACGTCGCACACGGGCCCTTGCTCGACGAGTTCGCCGTGCTCCATCACCGCCACGCGGTCGGCGAAGCGGCGCACCAGGTGCAGGTCATGCGTGATCATCAGCAGTGCCATGCCCGACTGGCGCTGCAGATCATCCAGCAGATCGAGGATCTGCCCGCGCAGCGTCACATCCAGCGCCGTGGTCGGCTCGTCGGCCAGCAGCAGCCGGGGACGGCTGGCCAGGGCCATGGCGATCATGGCGCGCTGGCGCTGGCCACCGCTGAGCTGGTGCGGAAAGCTCTGCGCGCGACGCTCTGGCTCAGGGATG
>JBHIXF010000043.1:0-51783 GCA_041984925.1 Comamonas sp. | reverse complement strand
AAAGGCTTCATTGAGCTCCCACAGGTCGATGTCCTGCACCGTCAGGCCCAGCTTCTTGAGCACCTTGGGCACGGCGAAGACGGGGCCGATGCCCATTTCATCGGGCTCGCAGCCGGCCACGGCAAAGCCCAGGAAGCGGCCGATGGGCTGGAGGTTGTTGCGCGAGGCATAGTCCTCGCTGACCACCACGCAGGCGCCCGCGCCGTCGGAGAACTGGCTGGCGTTGCCGGCCGAGATCACGCCGCCGGGCAGCGCCGGACGGATGCCCGAGATGCCTTCCTTGGTCGTGCCCTCGCGCGTGCCTTCGTCCCGGCTGCAGGTCACTTCCCTGGTGATCAGGCCGCGCACCTTGTCGGCCACGCCCATGGTCACGGTGATGGGGGCGATCTCGGCATCCAGCAGGCCGGCGGCCTGGGCCGCGCAGGCCTTTTGCTGGCTGGCGGCGCCGTACTCGTCCATGGCGTCGCGGCCTATGCCGTAGCGCTTGGCGACCTGCTCGGCCGTCTGCAGCATGCTCCAGTAGATCTCGGGCTTTTGTTTCGCCAGGGCCAGATCCTGGATCATGTGCAGGTTCATTTCCTGCTGCACGCAGGAGATGGACTCCACGCCGCCGGCCACGTAGACATCGCCCTCGCCCGCGATGATGCGCTGCGAGGCGGTGGCGATGGTCTGCAGGCCCGAGGAGCAGAAGCGGTTGATGGTCATGCCCGAGGTGGTGATGGGCAGGCCGGCCTTGAGCGCGATCTGGCGCGCGATGTTCATGCCGGTGGCGCCTTCGGGGTTGGCGCAGCCCATGATCACGTCGTCGACGGCGGCGGGGTCGATGCCCGCGCGCTGCACGGCGTGCTGCACGGCATGGCCGCCCAGCGTGGCGCCATGGGTCATGTTGAAGGCACCCTTCCAGCTTTTGGCCAGGGGCGTGCGGGCGGTGGAAACGATCACGGCGGATGTCATGGATATTCCTTGTATGGCTGGTTTGCGTGGGTTCGCAAGGCGTTCGTGTGCCGCACGTCTCAGCTGAATTGCTTGCCTTCGGCCGCCAGCCTGGCCAGCAGCGGCGCGGGCTGCCAGAACTGGGCATCGTCGTTGGGGTTCTTCGCGAAGCGGTTCATGGCCTGGACCACGTTGAACAGGCCGACCTCGCCCGCGTAGTGCATGGGGCCGCCGCGCCAGATGGGAAAGCCGTAGCCGGTGAGGTACACCATGTCGATGTCGCCGGACTTGCCGGCGATGCCGTCTTCCAGGATGTGGGCGCCTTCATTGACCAGGGCGAAGACCAGGCGCTGCACGATTTCCTCGTCGGAGATCTTGCGCGGCGTGATGCCCAGTTCCTTGCGGTGGGCCTCGATCATCTGGTTGACCAGCTCGGAGGCAATGGCGTCGCGCTTGCCGGGCTGGTAGTCGTACCAGCCCGCGCCCGTCTTCTGGCCGAAGCGGCCCAGCTCGCACAGCTTGTCGGCCGTGCGGCTGTACTTCATGTCGGCGCGCTCGACGGCGCGGCGCTTGCGGATGGCCCAGCCGATGTCGTTGCCGGCCAGGTCGCCCATGCGGAAGGGGCCCATGGCGAAGCCGAACTTCTCGATGGCCTTGTCCACCTGGGCGGGCGTGGCGCCTTCGTCCAGCAGGAAGCCGGCCTGGCGCGAGTACTGCTCGATCATGCGGTTGCCGATGAAGCCGTCGCACACGCCCGAGACCACGGCGGTCTTCTTGATCTTCTTGGCCAGCTTCATCACCGTGGCCAGCACGTCCTTGGCCGTCTCCTTGCCGCGCACCACCTCCAGCAGCTTCATCACGTTGGCGGGGCTGAAGAAGTGCATGCCCACCACGTCCTGCGGGCGCCTGGTGAAGGCGGCGATCTTGTCCACGTCCAGCGTGGAGGTGTTGGAGGCCAGGATGGCGCCAGGCTTGGCGATCTGGTCGAGCTGCTTGAACACGGTTTCCTTGACGCCCAGCTCCTCGAACACGGCCTCGATGATGAGGTCTGCATTCTTGAGCGCGTCGTACGACAGCGTGGTGCCCAGCAGGGCCATGCGCTGCTCGTACTTCTCCTGGGTGAGCTTGCCCTTCTTGACCTGGGCCTCGTAGTTCTTGCGGATGGTGGCCACGCCGCGGTCCAGCGCTTCCTGCTTGGTCTCCAGGATGGTCACGGGGATGCCCGCGTTCAGGAAGTTCATGGAGATGCCGCCGCCCATGGTGCCGGCACCGATGACGCCCACGGTCTTGATCTCGCGCACGGGCGTGTCCGAGGGCACGTCGGCGATCTTGGAGGCGGCCCGCTCGGCCATGAACAGGTGGCGCAGCGCGCGCGACTCGGGCGACCACATCAGCTGCATGAAGGCTTCGCGCTCCAGCGCCATGCCTTCGTCGAACTTCTTGCGGGCGGCGTTCTCCACGGTGTCCACGCAGCGCACGGGGGCCGGATAGTTCTTGGCCATGCCCTTGACCATGTTGCGCGCGAACTGGAAGTAGGCGTCGCCCTGGGGGTGCTTGCAGGGCAGGTCGCGCACGCGCGGCAGCGGGCCACCTGCCGCATGCTTGTCGGCCACTTCCAGCGCGAAGGCCTTGGCCTCGGCCAGCAGCGACTCGGCCGAGGCAGCCATCTTGTCGAACAGCTTCTGGCCGGGGATGGAGGCCAGCAGCTCGCTCTTGACGGGCTCGCCGCTGACGATCATGTTCAGCGCGGTCTCCACGCCCAGCACGCGCGGCAGGCGCTGTGTGCCGCCCGCGCCGGGCAGCAGGCCCAGCTTGACCTCGGGCAGTGCCACCAGGGTGCCGGGAGCGGCCACGCGGTAGTGGCAGCCCAGCGCCAGCTCCAGGCCGCCGCCCATGCAGACGGTGTGGATGGCGGCGACCACGGGCTTGGTGCCCTGGTCCAGCGCATTGATCAACGACACCAGGTGGGGCTCGCGGTAGGCCTCTTCCTTGCCGAATTCGTTGATGTCGGCGCCCCCCGAGAAGGCCTTGCCCGCACCGGTGATCACGATGGCCTTGACGGCCGGATCGGCCTGGGCCCTGTCCAGGCCCTCGACGATGCCTCGGCGCGTGGACAGGCCCAGGCCGTTGACGGGCGGATTGTTCAAGGTGATGACGGCGATGGCACCGTCCACTTGGTATTCAGCAGTCATGCTGTTGTCCCCTATGCGATAGAAAAAGAACGATCGTGCGATTTTGATTGTAGGAAAAACGCGGGCCGGCGCCACCGCGGTTTGTCCCGGTGGGGACAAGTCCGCCCGGCGCCCTGCCCGCGCCGTTCAGACCTCCAGCCACTCCTTGCGCACCTTCTGGTCCGCGCGCAGGCCGTCGGGCGTGCCGTCGAACACGATGCGGCCATGGCCCATGACCAGGGCCCGGTCGGAGATGTTCATGGCGATGGTGAGCTTTTGCTCGATCAGCAGCACGGACACGCCGCGCTGCTTGATCTTTTGCAGGTACTCGCCCACCAGTTCCACGATCTTGGGCGCCAGGCCCTCGGTGGGCTCGTCGATGATGATCAGGTCGGGGTCGCCCATCAGCGTGCGGCACAGGGTCAGCATCTGCTGCTCGCCGCCCGACATCACGCCGGCCTCGGTGTGCTGGCGCTCCTTCAGGCGCGGGAACATGGCGTACATGTCGTCGAAGCCCCAGCGGCTGCCGCGCCCCTTGCCCTTCTGGCCCAGCAGCAGGTTCTGGTGCACGGTGAGGTTGGGGAACACGTCGCGGCTCTCGGGCACGTAGCCCAGGCCCAGGTGGGCGATCTCGTAGGCCTTCCTGCCAGTCAGGCTCTGGCCCTTCCAGTCCAGCGAACCCTCCCAGTGCACCAGGCCCATGATGGCCTTGGCCGTGGTCGATCGCCCCGAGCCGTTGCGCCCCAGCAGGGCCACGATCTCGCCGGGCTGCACCGAGAAGTCCACGCCATGCAGCACATGGCTCTTGCCGTAGTAGGCATGCAGGTTGTTGATGTTCAGCATCTCAGATCCTGTCTGTTCTCTATCGCTTTGAGCGCTACCCGTAGCGCATGAAACTGACGTGCCCCAACCCAGGGACACCGAGCCAGGGCCGCCCCGCCGCGAGGGTGTCGTCCCCCTCCCTTGCGAAGCAAGTAAAGAGGGGGAAGGCGCGCAGCGACTCAGGGGGTGCTTCCATTCAATGTGCGCCAGCTTGTTGATCCGCCACGGACGAGCCCAGATAGGCTTCCTGCACGCGCGGGTTGGCACGCACGGCCTCGGGCGTGTCGTAGGCGATGACCTCGCCATAGACCACGACGGCGATCTTGTCGGCCAGGCCGAAGACCACGCCCATGTCGTGCTCCACGGTCAGCAGGGTCTTGCCTTCGGTGACCTTCTTGATCAGCTGGATGAAATGGGCCGTCTCGCTGTTGCTCATGCCGGCCGTGGGCTCGTCCAGCAGGATGACGCCGGCGCCGCCGCCGATGGTGATGCCGATCTCCAGCGCGCGCTGCTCGGCGTAGGTCAGGTTCACGGCCAGCGTGTCGCGCTTGCGGTGCAGGCCGATCATCTCCATCAACTCCTCGGCGCGGGCGTTGGCGTCGCGCAGCCTGGACAGGAAGCGCCAGCAGCTGTAGCGGTAGCCCAGGCTCCACAGCACGCCGCAGCGCAGGTTCTCGAAGACGCTGAGCTTGGGGAAGATGTTGGTGATCTGGAAGCTGCGCGACAGGCCCATGCGGTTGATCTCATAGGGCTTCTTGCCGTCGATGCGCTGGCCGTTGAGCAGCACCTGGCCGCTGGTGGGCTCGAAGCGCCCGCTGATCAGGTTGAACAGCGTGCTCTTGCCCGCGCCGTTGGGGCCGATGATGGCCACGCGCTCGCCGGGCTTCACGGCCAGCTGGGCGCCGCGGATGATCTCGGCCTTGCCGAAGCGCTTGTGCAGGTCGCGCAACTCCAGCGCGTAGCCGCTGCCGCCCGCAGCGGACATGGCTGCGTTTCCTGGTCGTTCCATCGCAATGCTCGACATGTCTCAACCCTCTCCGCGCTTGATGGCTTCTTCGATCTCTTCCTGGATGCGCTCCCAGCGGCGCAGGCACCAGCGCCGCGCCGCTTCCAGCAGGCCCATGCCCACCACGAAGACGACGACGGCCACCGTCCAGGTGGAGGCCGAACTGGTGTCGAGCTGCGTGCCCATGAACGAGACCTGCGGGCCCAGGGCCGCATTCAGCTGCAGGTGGTAGATCATCTCCACGATGGCCGCGCCCCCTGCGATGGCCAGCAGCGCGCTGGCCGCGATCGCCGCATAGGGCCGGGCCAGCCGGCGCCACTTGCCGAAGCGCGCCACGCGCAGGTTCATCATGATCAGGCTGGCCACGCCGCCGGGTGCATACATCACCATCAGCAGGAACACCAGGCCCAGGTACAGCAGCCAGGCCTTGGTCAGCTCCGACAGCAGCACCGAGGCCAGCACCAGCAGCACGGCGCCGATGATGGGTCCGAAGAAGAAGGTGGCGCCGCCCAGGAAGGTGAACAGCAGGTAGGAGCCCGAGCGCATGACGCTGACGCTGTCCATGGCCGTGATGATCTCGAAGTTGATGGCCGCCAGCCCGCCGCCGATGCCCGCGAAGAAGCCCGCGATGATGAAGGCGAAGTAGCGCACGCGCTGGGTGTTGTAGCCCACGAACTCCACGCGCTCGGGGTTGTCGCGCACGGCGTTGAGCATGCGGCCCAGCGGCGTGCCGGTGAAGGCGAACATGGCCGCCGTGCAGATGAAGCAGTAGACGGCAATCAGGTAGTACACCTGCAGGCCCGAGCCGAAGGTCAGCCCGAAGAAGGGGCTGCCGTAGACGCGGTCGGTGGTGATGCCGCCCTCGCCGCCGAAGAACTCGGGAAACATCAGCGCCATCGACGCCACGAGTTCGCCGATGCCCAGCGTGATCATGGCGAAGGTGGTGCCCGACTTCTTGGTGGTCACGTAGCCCAGCAGCGCCGCGAAGAACATGCCGCCCAGGCCGCCGATGACGGGAATCAGCACCAGCGGAATGTTCCAGTCGCCGGCGCCGGCCTTGTTCATCGCATGGATGGCGATGAACGAGCCCAGGCCCGTGTAGACCGCATGGCCGAAGCTCAGCATGCCGCCCTGCCCCAGCAGGATGTTGTAGGACAGGCAGATGATGATGAGGTAGCCGATCTGGCTGAGCATGGTCAGCGCCAGGCTGCTGGTGAACACCAGCGGCGCCACGATCAGGGCCAGGGCGAACGCGCCCCAGACCAGGATGCGGCCGATGTTCAGCGGCTGGAAGCTGTAGTGGCGCCCGGTGGCCGCGCTCTTGGGCGAAGTCGTGTTCATGGTCGGTTTGGTGATCGATGACATGGTCAGTCTCCCCGTGTTCCGAGCAGGCCCTTGGGCCGGAAGATGAGGATCAGCACCAGGAACAGGTAGGGCAGGATGGGCGCGACCTGCGAGATGGTGAGCTTGAGCAGGGGCCAGCCGAAGGTCTGCTCGCCGACGGGGCTGCCCAGCGAGGCCAGCAGGCTGGCCAGCGACCAGTCGATGGCCACCGCAAAGGTCTGCACGATGCCGATCAGCAGCGAGGCCACGAAGGCGCCGGCCAGCGAGCCCATGCCGCCGACCACCACCACCACGAAGATGATGGAGCCCACCGACATGGCCATGGCGGGCTCGGTCACATAGGTATTGCCGCCGATGACGCCGGCCAGGCCCGCCAGCGCGCAGCCGCCGCCGAACACCAGCATGAACACGCGCGGCACGTTGTGGCCCAGCGCCTCCACCATCTCGGGGTTCTTGAGCGCGGCCTGGATGACCAGGCCGATGCGCGTGCGCGTCAGCAGCAGCCACACGGCCACCAGCATCAGCAGCGCCACCAGCATCACGAAGGAGCGCGAGCGCGGGAACTGCGTGCCATACAGCGTGAACAGCGGGCCCTGCAGCGCGGGCGGCAGGCCGTAGGGGACGGTGCCCCGGCCCCAGACCAGTTGCACGACCTCCAAAATGAGATAGGACAGGCCGAAGGTCACGAGCAGCTCGGGCACATGGCCGTACTTGTGCACGCGGCGCAGGCTGTAGCGCTCGAACAGCGCGCCCAGGCCGCCGACCAGCAGCGGTGCGACGAACAGCGCGCCCCAGAAGCCGATGACGCCGCTGAGCGTGTAGGCGAAGTAGGCGCCCAGCATGTAGAAGCTGGTGTGGGCGAAGTTGAGCACGCCCATCATGCTGAAGATCAGCGTCAGCCCCGAGCTGAGCATGAACAGCAGCAGTCCGTAGCTCACGCCGTTGAGCAGCGATATGGTGAAGAACTCGAGCGTCATCGAAAGGCCTCGGTTTCGGTGCGTGGGAGACGGGAGAAGGCGCTGGGCCCCGCTCAGGACGGGCGCTTCATCTGGCAGGACGTGGGCGTGCTGGCCACGTAGGGCTCGTAGTACTTCACGGGCACGAAGGTGTAGCCCGTGTTCTCGGCGTCATAGGGGTACTTGCCGCCGGCCTTCTCCCAGCGCGTGATGTACAGGCCCTGCTGCAGCTGGTGGTCGCTCTTGCGCATCTCGACCTCGCCGTTGAAGCTCTTGATCTTCATGCCCTCCAGCGCCGCGGCCACCTTGACGGGATCGGTGCCGCCGGTCTTGGCGAAGGCCGCATCCAGCAGCGCAAAGACGTGGTAGATCGAGCCCTGCGTGAGGTCGTCGTTCATCTTCTTCTTGAACTCGGCCATCAGCGCCTGGATGGGTCCGCCCATGTTGTAGTGGCCGTAGCCCACGGCGTAGACCTTGCCGTCCGAGGCCGCGCCCATGGCCGTGGGGGAGCCCGAGCCGAAGGCGTAGTAGGTATAGAACTTGACGTTGTTCAGGCCCGCGTCGTTGGCCGCCTTGAGCAGCAGCGACAGGTCCGAGCCCCAGTTGCCCGTGATCACCGTGTCCGCGCCGGACTGCTTGATCTTGGCGACGTAGGGCGCGAAGTCGCGCACCTGGGCCAGCGGCGCGAAGTCGTCGCCCACGATCTGCACATCGGGCCTCTTGGCCTTGAGCATGTCCTTGGCGTACCTGGAGACCTGCTGGCCGTGCGAGTAGTTCTGGTTGATCAGGTAGACCTTCTTGACGTCGGCAACGTCCTTCATGTAGGTGGTCAGCGCCTCCATCTTCATGGAGGTGTCGGCGTCCAGGCGGAAGTGCCAGTAGCTGCACTTGCTGTTGGTCAGGTCCGGGTCCACGGCGGCGTAGTTGAGGTAGACCACCTCCTTGCCCTTGTTGCGCGCGTTGTGCTTTTCCAGCGCATCCATGATGGCCAGCGCCGGGCCCGAGCCATTGCCCTGCACCACGTAGCGTGCGCCCTGGTCCATGGCCGAGCGCAGCACCGCCGTGGTCTCCTGCGGGCTGAGCTTGTTGTCCAGCGGGATGATCTCGAACTTCACGCCCGAGGCGTTCTTTTTGTTGAAGTCCTCGGCGATCAGTTGGAAGGTCTTGAGCTGGTTCGTGCCCACGGCCGCCATCAGGCCCGACAGCGGGTCGATCCAGCCGATCTTCACCGTCTCGCCCTTTTGCGCCCAGGCGCCCGGGGCACATGCGAGCATGGCCGAGGCGGCCAGGGTATGCACGATCCACTTCATTCCTGTCTCCTTTTCCGGTGGATTCCGGTATCTGTATTGGCACCAGACTAACGCCTGAATGACAATTTCCCTTCGGGGAATGCCTTAGAAACTATCGCGCATGCGACTTGGCGGCAGACCCTGGCACATTGGCGGCAGATCGCCATCGATGGGGCCGCAATGCCAGGCTTTGCCTGGTTCCAGGCAAAGGAAAGGGGCGCCCCGCGCCCCTTGCGAAGTCCGCTGGACAGCTATGCCGTCACGATGGCCGCTTCATCTGGCAGGAAGTCGGCGTGCTGGCCACGTAGGGCTCGTAGTACTTCACGGGCACGAAGGTGTAGCCGGTGTTCTCCGAGTCCATCGGGTACTTGCCGCCGGCCTTCTCCCAGCGCGTGATGTACAGGCCCTGCTGCAGCTGGTGGTCGGTCTTGCGCATCTCGACCTCGCCGTTGAGGCTGTTGAACTTCATGCCCTCCATCGTGGCCGCGACCTTGGCCGGGTCCGTGGTCTTGGCCCGCAGGAAGGCCTGGTCCAGCATGGTCAGGCCCGTGTACAGCGAGCCCGTGTACATGTCGTCGTTGAACTTGGCCTTGTAGCCCTTGGTGATGCCGGCCAGGGGGCCGGGCAGGTTCAGGTGGGCATAGCCGACCATGTAGACCTTGTCGGCCGCAGCCGGGCCAAGGACCGTGGGCACGCCCGTGGTGATGCCGTAGTAGGTGTAGAACTTGACGTTGTTCAGGCCCGCGTCGTTGGCCGCCTTGATCAGCAGGGCCAGGTCCGAGCCCCAGTTGCCCGTGATCACCGAGTCGGCGCCGGACTGCTTGATCTTGGCGATGTAGGGCGCGAAGTCGCGCACCTGGGCCAGCGGCGAGAAGTCGTCGCCGACGATCTCCACGTCGGGCCGCTTGCGCTTGAGCATGTCCTTGGCGTACTTGGAGACCTGCTGGCCGTGCGAGTAGTTCTGGTTGATCAGGTAGACCTTCTTGACGTCCGGCAGGTCCTTCATGTAGGTGGTCAGCGCCTCCATCTTCATGGAGGTGTCGGCGTCCAGGCGGAAATGCCAATAGCTGCACTTGCTGTTGGTCAGGTCCGGGTCCACGGCGGCGTAGTTGAGGTAGACCACCTCCTTGCCCTTGTTGCGCGCGTTGTGCTTTTCCAGCGCATCCATGATGGCCAGCGCCGGGCCCGAGCCATTGCCCTGGAAGACGTAGCGCACGCCCTGGTCCATCGCCGAGCGCAGCGCCGCCGTGGTCTCCTGCGGGCTGAGCTTGTTGTCGATGCCGATGATCTCGAACTTCACGCCCGAGGCATTGCTCTTGTTCAGTTCCTCGGCGATGTACTGCAGGCTCTTGAGCTGGTTGGAGCCCAATGCGGCCATCAGGCCCGACAGCGGGTCGATCCACGCAATCTTCACTGTCTCGCCCTTCTGGGCCAAGGCGCCCGTGGCGCAGGCCAGGGCCAGGGATGCCGTCAATGCCTTGATCGCAAACTTCATGAAGTGTCTCCTTGTGTTGGTGGTTCCCGGACGAGGCTCAGGGTAATGGCGCCTTTGCCCTGCATTGATCGGTGATTGCCCCTAGCGGCTATCGCCGATGAGACTCGGACCGGCTCACAGCCCCGGCAGCCTGTAGCCGGCCAGCTGTTCGCGCAGCCGGGTCTTGAGCATCTTGCCGGTGGCGCCCAGCGGAATGGCCTCGACGAAGACCACGTCGTCGGGGATCTGCCACTTGGCGGTCTTGCCTTCGTAGAACTTCAGCAGTTCCTCGCGCGTGACCTCGGCGCCGGGCTTCTTCGCCACGGCCACGATGGGGCGCTCGTCCCACTTGGGATGCGGCATGCCGATGCAGGCGGCCATCGCCACGGCCGGGTGGGCCATGGCGATGTTCTCGATGTCGATGGAGCTGATCCACTCGCCGCCGGACTTGATCACGTCCTTGCTGCGGTCGGTGATCTGCATGAAGCCGTCGGCATCGATGGTGGCCACGTCGCCCGTGGGGAACCAGCCACGGCCCTGCTCGTCCTTGACCAGGGGGCTTTCGCCCTTGTAGTAGCTGTCCACGATCCAGGGGCCGCGCACCAGCAGGTCGCCATAGCTCGTGCCGTCCCAGGGCTGGTCCTGGCCGTCGCTGCCGACGATGCGCATGTCCACGCCGTAGATGGCGCGGCCCTGCTTTTGCAGGATCTTCATCTGCTCGTCCTTGGGCAGGGCGAGCTGCTTGTTCTTGAGCGTGCACAGCGTGCCCAGCGGGCTCATCTCGGTCATGCCCCAGGCGTGCAGCACCTCGACGCCGAAATCGTCCTGGAAGGCCGTGATCATGGCCGGCGGGCAGGCCGAGCCGCCGATCACGGTGCGCCTGAGCGTGGAAAAGCGCAGGCCGTTGGGCTTGACGTGGCCCAGCAGCATCTGCCAGACCGTCGGCACGCCGGCCGCATAGGTCACGCCCTCGGCTTCCATCAGCTCGTACAGCGACTTGCCGTCCAGCGCCGGGCCGGGAAACACCAGCTTGCAGCCCGTGAGCGCGGCCGAGTACGGAATGCCCCAGGCGTTGACGTGGAACATGGGCACGACGGGCAGGACCGAATCGCGCGCCGACAGGCACATCACGTCGGGCAGCGCCGCCGCATAGGCATGCAGCGTGGTCGATCGATGGCTGTAGAGCACGGCCTTGGGGTTGCCCGTGGTGCCGCTGGTGTAGCACATGCTGGAGGCCGTGTTCTCGTCGAACTCGGGCCACTGGTAGCGGTCGGAGTGGCCGCCTATCCAGGCCTCGTAGCTGACCAGGCCCGGCACGCCGCTGTCGGCGGGCAGGCGGTCGGCTTCGCACAGGGCCACCCACTGGCGCACCGCCGGGCATTTGGCATGCACGGCCTGGATGATGGGCAGGAAGGTCAGGTCAAAGCACATCACCCGGTCTTCGGCATGGTTGATGATCCAGGCCACCTGGTCCGGGTGCAGGCGCGGATTGACCGTATGCATGACGCGGCCCGAGCCGCTGACGCCGAAGTACATCTCCATGTGGCGGTAGCCGTTCCAGGCCAGCGAGGCCACGCGGTCGCCGGCCTGCAGGCCCAGGCCGTCCAACGTGTTCGCCAGCTGGCGCGAACGCCGGGCCAGGTCGCGGTAGGTATAGCGATGGATGTCGCCCTCCACCCTGCGCGAGACGATCTCCGCATCGCCATGGTGGCGGTCGGCGAAGTCGATCAGCGACGAGATCAACAGGGGTTGGCTTTGCATCAGACCCAGCATCTAAAGGCTCCTGTGGTGAAAGGCGTTGGAATGTGTTGCGCGGACTGCGGCGCAATTCAGGGCATTGTGTTGTCGAACCAGGAATATTCCGAGGGCCCTGGTCTGGGAGAAACCCTAGCGGTGACGCCAAGGCGTCACCGCTAGGGCCTTGCGGCTTGCGCCGGCGGGCCAGCTGGGCGGCAGCGCATGGGCCTTGCACCCCACAGGGCATCGGCACTGGGGGACAATTCCCGCATGAACCTGCATGCTGCCGCCGAAAGCCAGGCTCCGGCGAGCCTCCCCCGCCCTCCCCTGGCCTGGCAAGCCGGCTTTGCCGCGCTGGGCCCGGACTTCTATACCGAGCTGCGCCCCACCCCCTTGCCCGAGCCGCATTGGGTCGCCACCAGCCAGCAGACAGCGGCGCTGCTGGGGCTGGATGCGCAATGGATGCAAGGCGACGAGGCGCTGCAGGCCTTCACCGGCAATGCCCTGCTGCCTGGCAGCCGGCCCCTGGCCAGCGTCTACAGCGGCCACCAGTTCGGGGTCTGGGCCGGCCAGCTCGGCGACGGCCGCGCCATCTTGCTGGGCGAGACGGCATCGGGCCAGGAAATCCAGCTCAAGGGCGCGGGCCGCACGCCGTACTCGCGCATGGGCGACGGCCGCGCCGTGCTGCGCTCGTCCATCCGCGAATTCCTGTGCAGCGAGGCCATGCATGCGCTGGGCATCCCCACCACGCGCGCCCTGAGCGTGACGGGATCGCCCGCCCCCATCCGCCGCGAGGAGATCGAGACCGCCGCCGTGGTCGCGCGCGTGGCGCCCAGCTTCATCCGCTTCGGCCACTTCGAGCATTTCGCGGCACGCGACCAGATCGAGCCGCTGCGCCGGCTGGCCGACTACGTGATCGACCGCTACTATCCCGGGTGCCGCGCGGCGCATGCCCTGGCCGGCAACCCCCATGCCAACTTCCTGCAGGCCGTCAGCGAGCGCACGGCACGGCTGCTGGCGCAGTGGCAGGCGGTGGGCTTTTGCCATGGCGTGATGAACACGGACAACATGAGCATCCTGGGCCTGACCATCGACTACGGTCCGTTCCAGTTCCTCGATGCCTTCGACCCCGGCCACATCTGCAACCACAGCGACACCCAGGGCCGCTATGCCTTCAACCGCCAGCCCCAGGTCGCCTACTGGAACCTGTACTGCCTGGGCCAGGCCCTGCTGCCCCTGATCGGCGACGAGGAGCTGACCATCGCGGCACTGGCGTCCTACAAGCAGGTGTTCCCGCAGGCCTATGGCGCGCAGATGCTGCGCAAGCTCGGCCTGCCCGCCGATGCGCAGGACATGCCGCCCGCCGAAGGCCGCTTCGCGCTGCTGGTCAATCCGCTGCTGCAGCTGATGGCCGACAACGCCGTGGACTACACCATCTTCTTCAGCCGCCTGGCCGATGCCGTGGCCAGCAGCGGGCCCGGCGGCATCGACTTCGAGCCCGTGCGCGACCTGGTGCTGGACCGCCCGGCCTTCGACGCCTGGGCGACGCTCTACGCACAGCAGCTCGCGGCCGTGGATGTCAGGCAGGCGGCCGCGCTGATGCAAGAATCGAATCCGCGCTTCGTGCTGCGCAACCATCTGGGCGAGATCGCCATCCGCGCCGCCCGGGCCGGCGACTTCACTGCCGTGCGCCAATTGCTGGCCGTGCTGCAGTCGCCTTTCGCACCCCACGCCGAGCATGCCGAATGGGCAGGCTTTCCGCCCGACTGGGCTTCCTCCATCGAGATCAGCTGTTCATCATGAGCTTTCCCATCCACAAGACCGAGCAGGAATGGCAGGCCGAGCTGCAGGCCAAGGGCGCCGAGCCCGCCGCTTTCCAGGTGACACGTCATGCAGCGACCGAGCGCCCCTTCACCGGCCGCTACGAGCAGTTCTGGGCCGATGGCAGCTACCACTGCATCTGCTGCGGCGCCAAGCTGTTCGACTCGGACACCAAGTTCGACGCGGGCTGCGGCTGGCCCAGCTTCGACCGTGCCATCCCCGGCGCCATCACCGAGATCGTGGACCGCAGCCACGGCATGGTGCGCACCGAGACCGTCTGCAGCCAGTGCGGCGCCCACCTGGGCCACGTCTTCCCCGACGGCCCCACCGACACGGGCCTGCGCTACTGCATGAACTCCGCGTCGCTGCAATTCGAGCCACCGAAAGCCTGAGGCCGGCAAAAACCCCAGGCGGCAAGGACCCGCGCGCCCGTGCGGCCGCGGCTCCTGCGCCACAATGCGCCTGCACAGGCCCGGCCCCACGCCGGCCCGCAAGCCCATCGAAATCTTCCAATGAAGTTACTGATCGACTTTTTCCCCATCATCCTTTTCTTTGCCGCCTTCAAGCTCTGGGGCATCTACACGGCGACGGCCGTGGCCATCGTGGCCACCATCGCGCAGATCGCCTACCTGCGCCTGCGCCATGGCAAGGTCGAGCCCATGCAATGGGTGAGCCTGGGCGTGATCGTGCTGTTCGGCGGCGCCACCTTGCTGGCGCACAACGACACCTTCATCAAGTGGAAGCCCACGGTGCTGTACTGGCTGATGGGCGGCGCGCTGCTCATCGGGCAGCTCGTGTTCCGCAAGAACCTGCTGCGCTCGGTCATGGGCGCGCAACTGCAGCTGCCCGACAACGCCTGGCGCACCCTGAACTGGAGCTGGGCCGCCTTCTTCGCCGTCATGGGAGCGCTCAACCTGGCCGTCGCCTACCGGTTCGACACCGATACCTGGGTCAATTTCAAGCTGTTCGGCGGCATGGGGCTGATGCTGGTCTTCGTGATCGGCCAGGCCGTCTACATGAGCCGCTTCATGCAGGAAGAAAAGCCCGCCCAGCCCCAGGACGCCCTGCCCGGCGACAAGCAGCCATGAGCGCACAGCCCCTTGCCATCACCGCCGATGCCATGGAGGCCGTGCTGCGCGAGCGCCTGGCGCCCGGACAGCTGCAAGTCATCGACGAGAGCTACCAGCATGCCGGCCATGCGGGCGCCAACGGCACCGGCGCAGGCACGCACTTCCGTGTGCGCATCGCATCGCCGCTGTTCCAGGGCAAAACCCGGGTGGCACGCCACCGCCTTGTGTATGATGCCTTGAAGGACTTCATTGACCAGGGCGCGCACGCCATTGCCATCGAGGTTCTTTGAACTTTTGCAGGCTCCGATGACTCGGAGCCTGTTGCGCATCCACGCTATAGAATCAATTTTTCCTTCATCTCTGGAATTCGCATGAAAAAACAGCTTCTGACCAGCCTGGTGACTGCCGCCGTGCTGAGCACTGCGGCCCTGTCCGCCTCGGCCCAGAACATCGCCGTGGTCAACGGCAAGGCGGTGCCCAAAGCCCGTGCCGAAGTGCTCAAGCAGCAGATCGAGCAAAGCGGCCGGCCCGTGACGCCCGAGCTGGAAGCGCAGATCAAGGAAGAGGTCATCGCCCGCGAGATCTTCATGCAGGAAGCCGGCAAGCGCGGCCTGGCCAACAGCGAGGCCTACAAGCAGCAGATGGAGCTGGCGCGCCAGACCATTCTGATCCGTGCGCTGTTCGATGACTTCATCAAGAAGAATCCCGTGACGCAAGCCGAAGCCAAGGCCGAGTACGACAAGTTCGTCGCCGCCAACGCTGGCAAGGAATACAAGGCCAGCCACATCCTGGTCGAGACCGAGGACCGCGCCAAGGCCATCATCGCCGAGATCAAGGGCGGCAAGAAGTTCGAGGACATCGCCAAGAAGGAGTCCAAGGATCCGGGCTCCGGCGCCCGTGGCGGCGACCTGGACTGGGCCAATCCCAAGAGCTATGTGCCCGAGTTCACGGAAGCGCTGGTCAAGCTCGACAAGGGCGGCATGACCCAGGCGCCGGTGCAGAGCCAGTTCGGCTGGCACGTCATCCGCCTGGATGATGTCCGCCAGGCTGAACTGCCCAAGTTCGAGGAAGTCAAGCCCCAGATCGAGCAACAGCTGCAACAGCAAAAACTGGCCCAGTTCCAGGAAACGCTGCGCGAAAAAGCCAAGATCCAGTAAGATGCGTTCCAGTTGGGGGTGAAAATCCCCAACCAGACCATCACCAAGCCCGCCTCGCGCGGGCTTTTTTTCATGCGGCCGGGCCCTGCCGAGAAAGCCGGGCACATGTCCCGATGCGCGCCTTGCCGCTCGAAGGCCGCCACCCCGGGAAACGGTGTTTCCCGGGGCGGCGGCGTGGCAAGAAAAACGGCCCCTCGGGCAAGGGGCCGCGGCATGCGCGCCAAACCACCGCCAGCCACCGCCCTGGCGGGGGCGGGCGGCGGGCGCGCTGCGGGGTCAGAACTGGTAGGTCGCCGCCAGGCGGACCGAGCGCCCCTCGCCATACTCGACGGCCGACGAGCGCGACTGCTCGCCCAGGCGCTGGCGCACGCCGGCCACATAGGCCTTGTTGCCCAGGTTGTTGATGTTCAGGCGCAGGCTCCACTGCCGGTTGACCTCGTAGCTGACCATGAGGTTGTGCACCCAGTAGGACGCCAGCAGGCCATCGCCGGAAGAGGTGACGCTGCGCTTGCCCACGTAGCGCGCGCCATAGCCGACGGTCCAGCCTTCGGGCAGCGTGTAGGTGGACCACAGATTCAGGGAATGCCGCGGCGTATTGCCCAGGGCCTGGCCCACGCGCGCAGGCTCGTTGAGCGACTGCACGGTCTTGCCGGACATGAAGGTGTAGTTGGCGAAGACATCCCATTGCGGCGTGACCCTGCCCGCCGCGCCGAGCTCCAGGCCGCGCACGCGCTGCTTGCCGGCCAGCAGGTAGCTGCCGTCGGCCATCTGCTCGCGGACATTGGTCTTGTCGACCTGGAACAGCGCGCCCGTCAGGGACAGCCTGCGGTCCATCACGTCCCATTTCGTGCCCAGCTCCAGGCTGCGGTTTTTCTCGGGCGCCAGCGAAGCGGTGGCCGCGTCCAGGCCCGATCCCGTGGTCACGAGGAACTCGGCCGACGGGTTGAAGGCCGTGCCGTAGGCCACGTAGATGCGGCCGTTGTCGGCGGGCTTGAAGCTCAGCCCCATGCGCCCGCTGAGCCGGCTGTCGGAACTGTCCACCCGGGTGCGCGCACCGCTGGAGAAATTGGTGGCGTCCGAGTCGCCGCTGATCCAGTCGTAGCGCAGGCCCAGGTTCAGGTCCCACTGCGGATTCAGCGCAATGGCATCCGTGGCGTACAGCGCCCGGGTATCGAGGCTGGTCTGGTTCCTGCCGCTGGCGCGCAGGTCCGTCGTGCCTGTCCAGTAGCCCGGCGGCTGCGACAGCAGGTAGCCGCCGGCGGGGAACTGGCCGTTGATGTTGTACGAGTAGGTCGTGCGGTCATAGGTCTCGCGCGCGATCTCGAAGCCCGTGACCAGGGTGTGGCCCACGCCGCCCGTGTCGAAGCGCTGGGTCAGGTTGGTCTGGTTGATCCACATCGTGGTGGACGAATCCCGGCCGTAGGCCTGCGGGCCTGCGGGCCGGTAGTAGCCGGGCTGCATCTTGCGCAGGTCGACATGGGAGGCCGAGATCACCGTGTCGCGGTTCAGCCGCGAATAGCGCGTGAGGTTCTGCAACCGCGCGCCCGAGGCCAAGTCGTGCTCGATCCTGGCCGTGAGCACGTTGGAGCGGATCTTTTCCTTGTCCAGGTTGCGCCAGCCGAAATAGGCTTCGCGCGATACGCCGTCCAGCATCTGGCCGCGCAGCGCCGGCACGCCGAAGTCCGGCAGGTTGTCGTCGCTCTGATGCAGAAAGCTCAGCGTCACGCGCGTGGGGGAATTCAGTCCCAGCGTGAGCGAAGGAGCGATGCCCCAGCGGCGCTTGTAGATCTGGTCGCGCCCGGCCACGTCGCTGTCATGGCCCATGAGGTTCAGCCGCATGGCGGCATTGCCGCCGGACAGCACGCGGTTGGCATCGAGCGTGGTGCGCCGGTAGGCGGCCGAGCCCAGGCCCAGGCTGCCCTCGGTGAACTCATGGGCCTTGGGCTGCTTGCTGATCAGGTTGATGCTGCCGCCCGAGGTTCCGGCACCGCCGAAGACGGAGTTGGGCCCGTTGATGACCTCGATGGACTCCATGTTGAACAGGTCGGTGCGGCTGTTCTGGCCACTGTCGCGCAAGCCGTCGACCTGCAGGTTGGCATTGGCGCTGAAGCCGCGGATATTGATGCTGTCGCCCGAGCCCGCGCCCCCCTCGCCCGCATTGAAGGTGATGCCCGAGACGTTGGACAGCGCATCCTGCAGGCTCAGGGCATTTTGCTCGCGCAGCACCTGCCCCGGCACGACGGTGATGGTCTGGGGCACATCCAGCAGGGGCTTGGCGTACTTGGCCGAGCTGGACGATTCGGTGCGCGAACTCTCCACCTTCTGCTCTCTCACGGTGACGGGCGCCAGCTCGGGGCTGCGGCGCAGCTCGGCGGCGGACGATGGCTGCGCCTGCACGGCGGGCGCCACCAGGGCCGCGGCAAGCGCCGTGTACAGGCAGGAACTCGGGGAGAAAGCGGAGAAGGCGGGATGCTCGGGAGACATGCGGATGATTCCTTGTGAAAATGAAAATCATTCTCAATGAATGCATCTACCGCAATCAGACCGGTCTGATTTTCCGGCCCCGCGTCCACTTCGGCGCTTGTGGGGCTTGCGCTGCTCAGCGCGCCGAAGCCGCGCGCAGCAATTGCTCGATGTCGTGCTGGCTGCGCCTGCGCGCATGGACCAGCGCCGTGACGCCATCCTTGTCGGGCAGGTCGAGATCCGCGCCGGCCGCGATCAGCTGGCGCACGATGTCCTGGTAGCGCGGCCCCCCGTCGCCCAGCAGCACCGTCTCCAGCAGGCAGGTCCAGCCCAGCCGGTTCACATGGTCGGCATCCACGCCGGCCGCCAGCAATGCCTGCACGGTTTCGACATGGCCGCGCTCGCAGGCGGGGATCAGCGCCGTGCCGCCGTAGCGGTTGGTGCTCTTGAGGTCCGCGCCATAGGACAGCAGCATGCGCAGGATTTCCAGCCGTCCCAGGGCGCCGGCCAGCAGATACGGACTGTCCTGCATGCCGTTCTTGAGGTTGGGGTCCGCGCCATGCAGCAGCAGCGAGCGCGCCACCTCGATGTGGTTGCCGCGCACGGCCAGCAGCAGCGCCGTGCTGCCCTGGGGATCGCGCACGTCCACGGGTGCGCCGCGCGCCAGGCTGTCGCGCACTTCGACGGCATCGCCGGCCTGGGCCGCGAGCAGCAGCGCGGCGGCAGCCTCCGCCAGTTGGCCCGCATCGACCGCCGCCGCCTCGCCCTGCTGCGGCCCGGGCGCAGCCGTCTGCGCCTGGCAGGCGGGTCCGGCCAGCGACAGGCCCAGCACCAGAGCGGGAATGGACAGGGGGATTTCACGGCGCATGGATTCTCCTGGAGCCAAGAGCGGCGGACGGTGCGCCGCACGTCAGTTTCATTCAGGAACTATAGCGCCACCGCTTGATCCCACGCGCTTTGAATGGGCTCGCGCGCGGCGCGCGGGCCTTTGGCACACCGCAACGCAAAGGAGACCATTTCCCGTGTCCAGCCACCAACGCCCTGCCCGCCCCTGGCTTGCCGCTGCCGCCACCGCGCTGGCCCTGCTCACCACCACACTGGCGCCGGCCGCCGTCCATGCGCGCGAGTTCGTCAGCGTCAAGGGCAGTACCGTGAACGTGCGCGAAAAGCCCACCACGCGCTCGGCCACGCTGTGGGAGCTGGGCCGGGGCTATCCGCTGCAGGTGCTCCAGCGCAAGGGCCAATGGCTGCGCGTCAGGGACAACGAGAGCACGCTGGGCTGGATCCACGCGCCGCTGACCGGCAAGACACCGCACATGGTGGTCACCGCGCGCACGGCCAATCTGCGCGCGGGCCCGGGGCAGAACCACCGCGTGGTGGGCAGGCTCGACGAGCTGGAAGTCGTGCGCACGCTCAAGAAGCAGGGTTCCTGGGCCCATGTGCAGCGCGACAGCGGGCAAAAAGGCTGGGTGGCGCGCAGCCTGACCTGGGGCTGGTGAGGCGGACGCCTCAGCCGCCGATCACGACCTGCGCGCGCGGCGCATAGCCGTGGTTCAGCGGCCCGTGGCCGGCGCCCGTGAACACATCGGCACCTGCGGCAATCGCACCCAGAATGTACTCGCGGGCCCGGGAAACGCAGGCCTGCAGCGGCAGGCCCAGGGCCAGGTGCGAGGCAATCGCCGAGGACAGCGTGCAGCCCGTGCCATGGCCGTTGTGCGTGGCGATGCGCTGCGACTGCAGGCGCAGCCGCTGGCCATCGCCCTGGCCCAGCAAGTCCACCACCAGATCGCCGGACAGGTGCCCGCCCTTGAGCAGCACGGCCGGCGCACCCAGGTCCAGCAGCTGCTGCACCGCGCCGTCCAGCGCCTCGATGCCGTCGATGCCGCGCCCCAGCAGCAGCGCGGCCTCGTCGAGGTTGGGCGTGACCACGGTGGCCAGCGGGAACAGTTCGCGCACCAGCACGGACGCCGTCTCGGGCGCGATGAGCCGGTCGCCGCTGGTGGCCACCATCACGGGGTCCAGCACCACATTGCGCAGGCCATGGCGGCGGATGGCGTCTGCCACCACCTGCACCACTTCGGGCGTGGCCAGCATGCCGATCTTGACGGCATCCGCGCCGATGTCCTCGACCACGGCGTCGATCTGTGCACGCAGGATCTCCACGGGAATTCCGTGGATGCCGCTGACGCCCAGCGTGTTCTGCACCGTGATGGCGGTGATGGCCGTCATGCCGTAGCAGCCCAGCGCGCTGCAGGTCTTGAGGTCGGCCTGGATGCCGGCGCCGCCGCCGCTGTCGGATCCGGCGATGATGAGCACGCGCGCATAGCGCTTGCGGCCTGCGGTGGCCGTGGCGGCCTGGGGAAGGTGGTCGGCAGTCATGGGCCAAAATTATCGCCCATGCGCATGATCAATACAGGGTGGCGCGGGATGTGCTGTAATGCCTGCTGACGGACGAAACAGGGGTGTCCCGTCGGTGGAGCAAGGCCAGGCCCGATGCCACCGGTGAGCGACTGAGAAACACCCTGGGGCCCAGGCCGACAAGGCCTCTGCCGGGCGCCCTGCACGACAGGCGACGCGACAGGCAGTGCCCCTGCACCCGATCCAGGTCATGCTGGCGTGGGGAGTTTCATCAACCGGGGTGGTACGCCGCGTTTTGTCCAGCACATGCGCTGTGCAGGCGGCCGACCGGCAGTCCGCAGGCTTGTGCAACCCTTGACCACCTGATGCACATGTCCGTTCTTCAAGCCTCTTGCCGCATTGCCATCCTGGGCGGCGGCCTCATGGGCCGGCTGCTGGCGCTGGCGCTGGCCCGCCGCGGCCACGACCTGGACCTCTACGACGCCCACGGCCCCGAAGCCGATGGCGCCGCCGCGCGCGCCGCGGCCGCCATGCTGGCACCGCTGGCCGAATCGGCCATCACCGAGCCCGGTGTGGTGCGCATGGGCCAGCATGGCCTTGCGCGCTGGCCCGAGCTGCTGGCCCAGCTCGACGCGCCCGTGTTCTTCCAGCAAAACGGCACCCTCATCCTCTGGCACCGCCAGGATGCGGGCGATGCCAGGCGCTTTTTCGGGCTGCTGGAGAAAAACCGCCGCATCAACCCCAGCCTGCCCGCGCTGCAGCCTCTGGCAGACCATGCGCTGCACGCCTGCGAGCCTGCGCTGCAGCGGCGCTTCGCCCAGGCCATGTACCTGCCGGACGAAGGCCAGCTCGACAACCGCCAGCTGCTGTCCGCCCTGGTGACCACGCTCACGCGCCTGGGTGTGCGGATGCACTGGCACCAGCCGCGCGCGCAGGACGATTTCCGGCCCGGCCTGCCGGGCCAGCCCGACTGGGTGCTGGACTGCCGCGGCCTGGGCGCACGCGCCCAGTGGCCGGCGCTGCGTGGCGTGCGTGGCGAGGTAGTGCGCATCCATGCGCCCGAGGTGACGCTGCAGCGGCCCACGCGCCTGATCCATCCGCGCTATCCCATCTACATCGCGCCCAAGCAGGACCACCTGTTCGTCATCGGCGCCACCGAGATCGAGTCCGACGACATGTCGCCGGCCAGCGTGCGCTCCACGCTGGAGTTGCTGAGCGCCGCCTACACCGTGCACCCGGGCTTCGCCGAGGGCCGCATCGTGGAGATCGCCACCCAGTGCCGCCCCACCCTGCCGGACAACCTGCCGGCCGTGCGCTGGAGCGCGCCGCGCGTGCTGGAAGTCAACGGGCTGTACCGCCATGGCTTCATGATCGCGCCGGCCATGCTGGACGTGACGCTGCAACTGCTCGATGGCGGCGACTCCGAGCTCGCCAGGCGCTTCGACGTCGCCATCGAGCACGGCGCGCTGGCCGAGACCGCGTGAGCGCCGCCCGCGACTTTGGCGCACAACAGACCGGACACCTGCAGGCCCCGCACCGGCCCGGCGCTGCCTAAGATGGCGGGCAGCCGGGCCTCCACAAGACAACATTCCTACCCATCGCCGCCATGAACATCACCATCAACCAGCAAGCGACCGAACTGCGCGAAGGCGCGACCGTGGCCGATGCGCTGGCCCAGCTCGCCCCGCGCCCGCCCTTCGCCGTGGCCGTGAACACCGTCTTCGTGCCGCGCGCCAGCTATGCCTCGCAGGCGCTGAACGAAGGCGACCGCATCGAAGTGATCTCGCCCGTCACCGGCGGCTGATGCTCCCCCAGACTTCTTTCCTCACGCACCCATGACCTCCTCCGCCCCCTCCTCCGACGACAGCCTGGTGCTGTACGGCCAGCGCTTCGACAGCCGCCTGCTGCTGGGCACTTCCCGCTATCCCTCGCCTGCCGTGCTGGAAGCCGCCGTGCGGCGCGCCCGGCCCGCCATGGTCACGGCCTCGCTGCGCCGCCAGGGCAGCAATGCCGCCGAGACCGGCGCCAGCTTCTGGGAACTGCTCAAGAAGCTGGACGTCCCCGTGCTGCCCAACACGGCCGGCTGCATGACCGTGCAGGAGGCCGTGACCACGGCCCAGATGGCGCGCGAAGTGTTCGAGACGCCCTGGATCAAGCTGGAGCTGATCGGCGACGACTACACGCTGCAGCCCGACACGCTGAACCTGGTCGAGGCCGCGTCCATCCTGATCCAGGACGGCTTCCAGGTCCTGCCCTACACCACCGAGGATCTGGTGCTGTGCCAGCGCCTGGTCGACGTGGGCTGCCAGGCCGTCATGCCCTGGGCGGCCCCCATCGGCACGGGCCGCGGCCCCGTCAACCCCTACGCCATGCAGACGCTGCGCGAGCGCCTGAAGGTGCCGCTGATCGTGGACGCCGGCCTGGGCCGTCCGTCGCACGCCTGCCAGGTGATGGAGTGGGGCTATGACGCCGTGCTGCTGAACACGGCCGTGGCCCTGTCCGAAGACCCCGTGGCCATGGCCGGCGCCTTCGCGGATGCCGTATCGGCCGGCCATGCGGCCCACCGCGCGGGCGCCATGGCCGAGCAGGCCAGCGCCCAGCCCAGCACGCCCGTGCTGGGCACGCCGTTCTGGCACCACGGCTGAAGAAAGGCCCGGACCATGAGCAACGAATCCGTCCAGGCCCAGGCCGAAGCCATCATGCGCCTGCACGGCGCCAGCTTCGCGCCCGAAGGCGGCGCCCTGCCGCCCCAGCCCGTGCCGCCGCCCAGCCGGCAGGAGCCGGCCTACCTCGCCGCGCTGCAGGCCTGCAGCGCGCTGGGCTTCATCGCCATCGACGCCGAAACCCTGGCACAGGCCTGGCATGCCCAGACCCTGCGCCAGGGCCGCTTCGATGCCACGCGCTGGCCCGCCGATCCACGCGACTTCGGCCTGGCCGATGCCGATCCGGCGCAGGCCTTTCCCGGATGTCCCCGCGCGCTGGGCCTGTACGGCGTGCTGCCCGATGCGCAGTGGGTGGGCCGCATGGCGCGCGCCGGCGTGCCCACGGTCCAGCTGCGCTTCAAGTCCGGCGACCGGGACGCCATCGCGCGCGAAGTGCGCGCCGCCGTCGAGGCCGTCCGGGGCACGGACGCGCTGCTGTTCATCAACGACCACTGGCGCGAGGCCATCGCGGCCGGCGCCTACGGTGTGCACGTGGGCCAGGAAGACCTGGATGCGCTGGCCGCCGAAGACCTGCAGGCCCTGCGCGCCTCGGGCCTGCGGCTGGGCGTGAGCACCCATGGCTATGCCGAGATGGTGCGCGCCCACGCCGTGCAGCCCAGCTACATCGCGCTGGGCGCCGTGTTTCCGACCACGCTCAAGAAGATGGCGACGGCGCCCCAGGGACTGGCGCGGCTGCAGGCCTATGTGCGCCTCATGGACAGGTACCCGCTGGTGGCCATCGGCGGCATCTCGGCCGGTCAGTTCCCTGCCGTGCTGGCCACGGGCGTGGGATCGATCGCCGTGGTGCGGGCCCTGGTCAATGCACAGGATCCGGAAGCTGCCGCACACGACCTGCTGCAGCGCATGGCAGCTGCCGGATGAACCCGTGAACCCGCGCGCAGCCCGCCCCGCCAGGGACTGACGGGACCCCGGGGGCCGCAGGCCGCTTGGCCGCGCCAGGGTTTGGCCGCGCTAGGGCTTGGGCGGCTTGGGCGCCTTCGGCGCCTCGTCCTCCAGGCCGGGCGGCAGGGGCAGCTCTTGCGGCTGCCCGGCCTGCTCGGCGCCTGGCGTCTTGCGGAACACGGGATCGGTCTCGCGCGACAGCAGCATGTCCACCGAGCGGCTCAGCGGCTCGTCCAGGCCCTGGGCGCCGGGCCGCGTGTCGGGCGGCTCCAGCTGCCAGCCTTCCAGTTCCAGCCGGATGTCCATGTCCAGCGGCATCTTCAGGTTGCGCTCGCCAAAGCCCAGGGCGCCACCCGGCACCGGCGGCGCCGGCGTGAAGCGGGAAGGCACATCGACGGCAGGCAGCTCGAAAGCCGCCACCGGCTCGGTCAGATCGATGTCCAGCAAGGGCTCGGCCGCATCGCCGCGGTAGGCAGGCCCTTCCTGCAGCGGCTGCGAGCGCATCAGGCCCGGATCGGGCAGTTCGGCCTGGGCGATATCCAGGTCCAGCTGCTGCAGATCGAAGTCCAGCGGCGCGGACCGCGAATCCTGCGGCAGGACCGCATCCTGCACGCTGCCCGGCTGCAGGGAATCCGGCGCGCAGAACTGCGCCCCCTGTGCCCCAGCGGCCACGGACAGGGGCGACGCAAACGCCCGGGACTCGCCAGGCCCCGGCGCGGCAACCTCGTCCGGACCAGCGTCCAGCGCGGCTGCCGCAGGCGCTGCCGGCGGCGGCGTGGTCCGAACCCGGCCCGACAGGCTGCCGCGCATTCCTGCGCCGGTGCTGCCGGCCACGCCGAACAGCAGCAGCAGATCCTCGAATGCCGCAAGGTCGAAGGCCGGTGGCGCATCCTGCGCAGCCACGCCGCCTTCCTTGAAAAGATAGTGCGCCAGGCAGGCCTGGACCTCCTCGCCGGGCCACAGCGCCTCGATGCGCGCCAGCTCCTCGGCATAGCCCTGCAGCAGGTCGCGGCCCTTGTCGGTAAAGCCTGCCATGCTCGGCACGCGGCCGTTGAAATGCTGCGTGAAGCGCTCGCGCAGCTGTTCGTAATCGTCGCGCCGGCTCAGTGTGTAGTACAGGTGCAGCAGCTCCAGATACGCCCATGGCGAGGAATCCTCGTGCGTATCGATGTGCGAGCGCAGCAGGGCAATGGCCTGCTGGTGTTCGCCCACGGAGATGAAGAACTCCGCCTGCTGCTGCACATCGAACAGCTGCTCCGGCTGGACCATGCGGCGCGCCTTGTCCACATCGGCGCGCTGCTCGCCGGCCGCAGGCACGGCGGCGCCTGCGCCAGGCGCACGGACCTCGGGGTGGGCGGCCTGCAGGCCCACGGGAATGGTCGCAGGCCCCAGATCGCCAGGGTCCATGTCCTCGCGCAGTTCATAGGACACGCCAGGCTGCATCTGGATGCCGCGCTGCAGATAGGGCGAGGCCAGCGTGTCGGGGCCGCGCCGGCCATCCACCCTGGCCTGCGGCTGCGCTTCACCGGAATGCGTGCCCGCAGGGGAGATCACGGTGTCAATGTCCTCCTGGGCACCAGGCACAGGCCGCGCAGGGTCCTGCGGACGGGCCGAAGAACGCTCCACGGAATCACGCCAGGCCTGCTGGCCGCGCGAGAACAGCGCCTGTTCGCCCGAGCGCAGGCGCCAGGCCAGCCAGGCGATGACGGCCACGGCGGCGATCAGGGCCAGCAGCAGGGCATTGAAAAGCCACGAGGCGTTGCCGGACGCCTGGCGCAGCGCCTCAAGCTCCGAGCGCAGCTGCGCGATCTGGCCACTGTCGGCGCCGCCCCGCTTCTTGAGCGCGTCCACCTCGGCCTCCAGCGCCTGGACACGCTGGCTGGCCTGTGCCAGCTGCTCGGCAGATGCATCGGGCACCGCAGCGCCCGGCGCCTTGGCCTGCTCTCCCAGCCAGTCCTCCAAAGGTTCCATGCGCAACTGAGGCCCCATGCGAAGCTGGGGCAGCCCCTGCAGGGAAACGGAGGCCATGGCCGCATCCCGCGCCTTGTTCGGCCGCGCGGGCCTGGCAGCCGCCTGCGGCTTGCGCGCCGCCGCTGCGGCCGGCCTGCTCTCCCCCGCGGGCGTGCGCTGCGCAGCGGCACGGCCCGCAGTCGCTGCCGGTGCCGACGCAGCCGCCGCGCCCCCGGCCAGCGCCGCCGCCGGCCCGCCCTGCGCGGGCGCCTGCGGCGCAGCGCCCGGGGACAACTGGGCCACATTGATCGGCTGATTGACGGCCCCCGTGGCGGTGGCCGCCTGCGCGGACTCGGGCAACTGGGGCAGCAGCGTGTAGCTGCGGCTGATCGCACCCTGGCAGCCGGCCAGCAGCTTGAGCGTCACCACAGGCTCGTCCACCATGTAGGCGGACTGCACGCGCACGGCATTGCCTGCCGGCAAGAGCGTGACACGCACCCGCGAAGACTCGATGGCACGGTCTCCCGCATGCAGCTGCGCGCTGATGCACGAAGAAGCCAGATCGCTGCCGGCATCCGGCTGCACGCCCACGACCACATCGAACGGCGCCCCCAGGACCACGCCTCCACGCGGGCTGCCCAACGATAATGCCGACGCGCTCCAAGCCATGGAAGACAGGGCGACGCCGAGAATGGTGCTACAAATTCTCACATCAGCCTTTCTTTGAATGCTTGAATTTTTGCACAGAAGACTGTAGGACAAACTCCACTGTATTCAATGATCTCCGCCAAAACCACCCCTTTCTCCATCGTCGGAATCGTCGGCACGGGCGCCATGGGTCAAGGTATCGCCCAGCTCGCGGCCCAGGCCGGTGCCCAGGTGCTGCTACAGGATGCCCGTCCTGGCGCGGCACAGCAAGCCTGCGATCAAATAAGACTAGTCTGGTCGATCCTAAAAGAGAAACAAAAAATAACAACCGAGCAGGCCAGCGGCTATGCTGCCCGCCTGTCGGTGGTCGAAGACGTGGCCGCCATGCAGTCCTGCGATCTGGTGATCGAGGCCATCGCCGAGCGGCTGGATGCCAAGCAGGACCTGCTGCGCGCCATCGAGTCCGCCGTGCCGCCCTCCACGGTGATTGCCAGCAACACGTCGGCCCTGTCCATCACCACGCTGGCCACCGCGCTGCGCAGCCCCGGGCGGTTCGCGGGCTTTCACTTCTTCAATCCGGCGCCGCTGATGAAAGTGGTGGAGATCGTGCGCGGACTGGCCACGGACGAGGCCACCTGTTCGGCGCTGGCGCAGTTCGCGCAAAGCTTCGGCCACACGCCCGTGCGCGCCATGGACACGCCCGGCTTCCTGGTCAACCACCTGGGACGGGGCTATGTCACCGAGGCGCTGCGCATCGTGCAGGAAGGCATCGCCGACTTCGCCACCGTGGACCGCATCCTGCGCGACCAGGTGGGCTTTCGGCTTGGCCCCTTCGAGCTCATGGACCTCACGGGGCTGGACGTCACGCATGCGGTGATGGAATACATCTACCAGCAGTACTACCAGGAGCCGCGCTACCGCCCCAGCCCCATCGCGGCGCAGCGCGTGGCCGCCGGCCTGCTGGGGCGCAAGACCGGACAGGGCTTTTACCGCTATGCCGAAGGCCGTGCCGAGCAGCCGCCCGAGCCGCCCGTGCCCGCGGTGCCGGAGCTGCCCCCGGTCTGGGTGTCGCCGCGCGCGGCGCGGCGCGCCGAGATCTACCAGTTGCTCAAGCACCTGGGCGCGCGCATCGAGACGGCCCAGGCGCCGACCGGCCAGGCGCTGATCCTCGTGGCACCGCTGGGGCTGGATGTGACCACGGTGGCAGCAGTGGAACGGCTGGATCCGACGCGCACCATCGGCATCGACATGCTGGTCGACGATGCCAGCACACGCCGCCGCGTGCTGGCCACCAACCCCGCCACGCGCCCGGACATGCGCGATGCCGCCCACGCCCTGTTCGCCAGCGATGGCAAGGCCGTGAGCGTGATCCGCGACAGCGGCGGCTTCGTCACCCAGCGCGTGGTCGGCTCCATCGTCAACATCGCCAGCGACATCTGCCAGCAGGGCATCGGCCAGCCCGCCGACCTGGAAAAGGCCGTCACCCTGGGCCTGGGCTATCCGCTGGGGCCGCTGGCCATGGGCGACCGCTGGGGCCCCACCAATGTGCTGGAGGTGCTGTTCAACCTGCAGACCGTCTATGGCGATCCGCGCTACCGCCCCAGCCCCTGGCTGCGCCGCCGCGGCGCGCTGGGCCTGAGCCTCACCCACGAGGAGGCGCACGGCTGACGTGCCGCAGCCAAGCGACCCGCCGCGAGACGGGTCGCTTTTTTTTTGCGGGCCAGACACCGAAGTGACAAGCCGCCCAGGCGCATGCGCAGGCGGGGCGGTCCCACACGCGACAATGTGGCTGTCATCAGTCACGCAAAAGACAGGCCATGGACGACCCGATTCTTACCATCGAAGAACGTGAAGCGATCAATTCCGGTCGCTGGTTTTCATCCCTCTCCCCCTCCCTTCGGCACGACATTCTTCGATGCGCATACGTCAAACGGTTCAAGGATGGCACGCTCATCTGCGCCCGCGGAGAACCGCCGGAGGAATGGATTGCCTGCGCCCGGGGCGCCGTGCGCGTGAGTTCCACCTCGATCACGGGCAAGCAGATCACGCTGGACTATGTGGAGCCCGGCATCTGGTTCGGCGACGTGGCCATCCTGGATGGCGACAAGCGCACGCACGATGCCTACGCGCATGGCGAGACCACGCTGCTGTGCGTGTCCAAGGCCGACTTCCGCAGAATCCTGTCCGTGCATGTGGAGTTTTCCGAAGCCATGCTGCGCCTGCATGCGCGGCGCATCCGCCAGCTCTACGGCCTGGTGGAGGATCTCAACACCCTGCCGCTGCGCGCGCGCCTGGCCAAGCAGCTGCTGCACCTGGTGCGCAGCTACGGCGTGACCAGCCTGTCGGACGGCAGCGAGATCCGCATCGGCCTGCACCTGGCGCAGGAGGAACTGGCGCAGCTGCTGGGCGCCTCGCGCCAGCGCGTGAACCAGGAGCTCAAGGCCATGGAGCGCGAGAACGCCATCCGCATCGAGCCGGGCGGGCTCGTGGTCTGCAACCGCGACACGCTGCTGCGCATCGCCGCGCCCGACGCCTGAAAACGCGCGGCACCGCTGCGCGCCCCCTGCCGACAGCGCACCGGCCGGCCCCCTGCGCCGGCCGGTGCCTCGCCGCGCCCCTGCCACGCGGCCGCGCCCCTTTCCCGAACAGGTTCCCGAACCGATCACAGGACTGAAGCCCCATGAGCACTTTCGACCATTTCGTAGGCACGCGCCCCGTCTCCGACCAGCATGCGTTCGACGTGCCCGCGCTGTCCGCCTGGATGCAGCAACACGTGCAGGGCTTTGCCGGCCCGCTGCAGGTGGAGATGTTCAAGGGCGGCCAGTCCAACCCCACCTACAAGCTGCTCACGCCGCAGCGCAGCTACGTGATGCGCGCCAAGCCCGGCCCCGTGGCCCGGCTGCTGCCCTCGGCCCACGCCATCGAGCGCGAGTTCCGTGTCATGAAGGGCCTGGCCGGCACCGACGTGCCCGTGCCCCACATGTATGCGCTGTGCGAGGACGAATCCATCATCGGCCGCGCCTTCTACATCATGGAGTTCATGGAAGGCCGCGTGCTGTGGGACCAGTCGCTGCCCGGCATGGAGCCGGCCCAGCGCGCCGCCGTCTATGACGAGATGAACCGCGTCATCTCGGCCCTGCACAGCGTGGACTTCGCGGCCTGCGGCCTGGGCGACTACGGCAAGAGCGGCAACTACTTCGAACGCCAGATCGGCCGCTGGAGCAAGCAGTACGTGGCCTCCATCACCCAGCCCATCCCCGAGATGGACCAGCTCATGCAGTGGCTGCCCGCCCATATGCCGGCCAGCGCGCTGGACACCTCGCGCGTGTCCATCGTGCATGGCGACTTCCGCCTCGACAACCTGATGTTCCACCCCACCGAGCCGCGCGTGATCGCCGTGCTGGACTGGGAGCTGTCCACGCTGGGCCACCCGCTGGCCGACTTCAGCTACCACTGCATGAGCTGGCACATCCCGGCCGCGCTGGGCCGGGGCATTGCAGGGCGCGATCTGGCCGCCCTGGGCATTCCCGAGGAGAGCGAATACATCCGCCGCTACTGCGAGCGCACGGGCCTCAAGGACGTGGATGCGCTGCATGCCGACTGGAATTTCTACATGGCCTACAACATGTTCCGCATCGCGGCCATCCTGCAGGGCATCGCCAAGCGCGTGGAGGCCGGCACCGCCTCCAGCGCCCAGGCCAGGGCCTCGGGCGCCACGGCCCGTCCCATGGCCGAGCTGGCCTGGTCCTTCGCCCAGCGCAGCTGAGCCGCCCAGGCCCCACCGTTCACACCACCCGCGAAAGCCAAGAGAAGGAGCGCATCCATGGACTTCGAATACTCGCCCAAGACCAAGGACCTGCAGGAACGCCTGCTGAAGTTCATGGACGAGCACATCTACCCGGCCGAGCAGGAATGCAGCGACGAGCTGGCCGCCAACACGGCCGCCGGCAAGCGCTGGACGCCGCTGCAGACCATCGAGAAACTCAAGGCCAAGGCGCAGGCGCAAGGGCTGTGGAACCTGTTCCTGCCCGTGGACAGCGCCGAGGCCGCCGGCTACAAGGGCGGCGGCCTGACCAACCAGGAATACGCGCCGCTGGCCGAGATCATGGGCCGCGTGCCATGGTCCAGCGAGGTGTTCAACTGCTCCGCGCCCGACACCGGCAACATGGAGACCATCGCGCGCTACGGCAGCGCCGAGCTCAAGGAGCGCTGGCTCAAGCCCCTGCTGGAGGGCAAGATCCGCTCGGCCTTCGCCATGACCGAGCCCGAGGTGGCCTCCTCCGACGCCACCAACATCTGCACCCGCATCGAGCGCCAGGGCGACGAGTACGTCATCAATGGCCACAAATGGTGGATCTCGGGCGCTGGCGACCCGCGCTGCGCCGTCTTCATCACCATGGGCAAGACCGACCCCGACGCGCCCAAGCACTCGCAGCAGAGCATGGTCATCGTGCCGGCCGACACGCCCGGCATCCGCATCGTGCGACCGCTCAACGTCATGGGCTATGACGATGCGCCGCATGGCCACATGGAGATGTACTTCGAGAACGTGCGCGTGCCGGCCTCCAACATCCTGCTGGGCGAGGGGCGCGGCTTCGAGATCGCCCAGGGCCGCCTGGGCCCGGGCCGCATCCACCACTGCATGCGCCTGATCGGCCTGGCCGAGCGCGCGCTGGAGCTGATGTGCAGGCGCGCCAGCGCACGCGTGGCCTTCGGCAAGAGCGTGGCCCAGCAGACCGTGACGCAGGAACGCATCGCCGAGGCGCGCTGCAAGATCGACATGGCGCGCCTGCTCACGCTCAAGGCCGCCTGGCTGATGGACGTGGCCGGCAACAAGGTGGCGCGCACCGAGATCGCCATGATCAAGGTCGTGGCCCCCAGCATGGCCTGCCAGGTCATCGACTGGGCCATGCAGGTGCATGGCGGCGGCGGCATGTGCGATGACTTCCCTCTGGCCAGCGCCTACGCCCAGGCCCGCACGCTGCGCTTTGCCGATGGCCCCGACGAAGTGCACCGCAACGCCATCGCCAAGTGGGAGCTGGGCAAGTACGGCAGCTACGGCAAGAACACCGAAGTGCCCATCACGCGCGGCAGCTGATCCGGCAGCGGGCCCGCCCCCGCGTTCAGCCAGGAGGCAGCAGGGCCGCCCGGCTTTCTTGCGCCTGCTGCTGCGCCGCCGCGTGCCAGCCACCGCCCAGCGCGCGGAACAGCGCCACGCGCGCCTGCAGCTGCAGCAGGCGCTGCACCACGGCATCGTCCTGGGCCGCATACAGCGTGGTCTGGGCCTGCAGCAGCGACAGCAGGCTCTCGGCGCCAGCCTTGTAGCGCAGTTCGGCCAGCGACACGGCCTGGCGCGCCTGGACCAGCACCTCGGCCTGCGCCTCGGCCTGCGCCTTCAGGCCGTGCACGGCGTTGAGCGCCTGGTCCACATCGCCATGCGCGGCGACGATGGACTGGTGGTAGGCCGCCAGCAGTTCTTCGCGCCGGGCCTGGGCGCCATCGCGCTGCGCGGCCAGCAGGCCGCCATCGAAGATGGGGCCGGCCAGCCCCGCCAGCAGCGAATACACCGGTTCGCGCAGCCAGTCGCCGGCGCGGGCCGCGCTGGTGGCGGCCCCGCCCGTGAGCGTGAGACGGGGCCACAGCGCCGCGCGCGCCGCCTGCAGGTTGGCGCTGGCTGCGGCGAGCCGCGCCTCGGCCTGGGCGATGTCGGGGCGGCGCTGCAGCAGCTGCGCGGGCAGGCCGGCGCCGACTTCGGGCAGCTGCAAGGCCTGCAGCGAATCCGTGGCCAGCTCGGGCCGGCGGGCCTGGCCCAGCAGCACGGCCAGCGTGGCCTCGGCATCCTCGCCCTGGCGCCGCAGCGTGGCCAGGGCCTGGCGCTGGCTGGCCACCAGGCCGCGCTGCTGCGCCAGCTCCAGCGGCGTGGCCGCGCCCGCGCGCTCGCGCGAAGCGACAAGGGCCAGCAGGCGCTCGGCATTGGCCAGGTTGCGCGCGCCGATGGCCTGGCGCTCGCGCAGCGCCACGGCCTGCAGCCAGCCATGGGCCACCTGGGCGGTGACCGTCAGGCGCACGGTGTCCTGGTCGAAGCGGCTGGCCTGCCAGGCGGCGGCGGCCGCATCGCGCAAGGCACGGTTGCGCCCCCAGAAGTCCACCTCGTAGGAGGCCGTCAGCGCGGCGCCATGGACGCTGGCCGAGCCACCCGCCACCTGCGCATGGTTCATGCGCTGGGCACGCAGCTCGCCATCGAGCGAGGGCAGCAGCGCAGCGCCCGCCTGGCGCGTCGCCGCCTCGGCCTGGCGCACGCGGGCCATGGCGGCGGCGATGTCCAGGCTCTGCTCCTGCGCGGCCTGCACCATGGCGCCCAGTTCCTGGCTGCCGAAGGCCTGCCACCACCGGGGCGAGACGGCATCGGCCGGCCCGCCTGCCGCCTGCTTCCAGGATGCGGCCAGCGCGGGCGCCTCGACGTCCTGCGCCGTCTGCTGCGCGGCGCAGCCCCCCAGGGCCGCCCAGGCCAGGGCGATGCAGCCCAGGCGCGCGTTTCGCATCGTCTTGTGGTCCGTGTCTTTCATCTCACTCTCCTGCCAGCGCGCGCACGGGGTCCAGGCGCGCCGCGGTCTTGGCCGGCATGTAGCCGAACACCAGTCCCGTGACCACCGCACAGCCGAAGGCGCCCAGCATGGCGCGCACCGAAAACACCACGGGCACGCCCGAAACGATGAGCACCACGCCGATCGCCAGCCCCACGGCCAGCCCCACGCTGCCGCCCACGAAGGTCACCAGGCTGGCCTCGGTCAGGAACTGGCGCAGGATGTCGCCCTGGCGCGCGCCCGTGGCCATGCGGATGCCGATCTCGCGCGTGCGTTCGCGCACCGTCATCAGCATCACGTTCATCACGCCGATGCCCCCAACCACCAGCGATACGGCCGCGATCAGGCCCAGCATCACGGCCATGCTCTGGCGCGTGGCGGCCTCGGCCTGGATGCGCGCCGCCGCGTTGCCGATGCCGAAGTCCTCGCGCCCGCCATGGCGGGCCAGCAGCAGCTTGCGCATGGCCTGCTCGGCCTCGTTGACCACCTGGGAGGACATGGCCTCGACCACCACGTAGTCGGGCTGGGTCTGCGACTGGTAGACGCGCGCCCGGCCCGACTGGTAGGGAATGAAGACCATGTCGTCATAGTCCTGCGCGCCCGAGTCCGCGCCGCGCTCGCTCATCACGCCGATGACCTCGAAGGACGAGGTGCCGATGATGAGCTGGCGGCCCAGCGGATCGGGCGTGTCGGGAAAGAAGTGCCTGTGCGCCTTGTGGCCCATGACCGCCAGCGGCGCGAGGTCGCGGTCCTCCACCGCGGTGAAGTAGCGGCCCTGCGCCACCTTCCAGTGGTGGACCAGCGGCATCTCCTCGCTGGCCGCGAACACATAGACCTGCTTGTCGGCCTTGCCATAGCGCACCGTGACGGGGTCGCCGATGACGGGCATGACGCGCCGGATCTCGGGCAGCTCGCGCACGGCGGCCAGGTCTTCCTCGGTCAGCTGGCCGGCAGGCCCGCCCGTGGCCGGCGGCTTGCTGCCCATGTACAGGATGGCCGTGCCCATGGTGCCCATCTGCTCGACCACCTTGCGCCGCGCTCCCTCGCCGATGGCCAGCATGACGATGACCGAGGCCACGCCGATGACGATGCCCAGCAGCGTCAGGCTGGTGCGCACGCGGTTCATGCGCATGCCCCGCCAGGCGCTGCGCGCGGCCTCGACCAGCTCGGCCAGCCAGGGTGCGCCGCCCGCGGTGGCGCTGCCTGGCATCAGCGGCTGCACCTGGTGCGTGGCGCCTGCGGCATCCGGCCCGCGCGTGGTGTCGCTGAGGATGCGGCCATCGCTGATCTCGATCACGCGGCGCGCCTGGGCGGCGACGGCGCGGTCGTGGGTGATGAGGATGATGGTGTGGCCGGCGTCGGCCAGTTCGCGCAGCAGGGCCATCACCTCGGCGCCGCTGTGCGAGTCCAGCGCGCCCGTGGGCTCGTCGGCCAGGATGATCTTGCCGCCGTTCATCAGCGCCCGGGCGATGGAAACGCGCTGCTGCTGGCCGCCCGACAGCTGGTTGGGCCGGTTGCCCAGGCGCGTGCCCAGGCCCAGCCGCGTGAGCAGCGCCTGGGCGCGGCGCACGCGCTCCGGCTTGGGCACACCCGCGTAGATGGCGGGCATTTCCACGTTCTCGCTGGCGCTTTCGCCGGCGATCAGGTGGTAGCCCTGGAAGACGAAGCCGAAGGCCTCGCGCCGCAGCCAGGCCAAGGCATCGGCGTCCAGCCGCGAGACATCCCGGCCCTGGAAGTGGTAGCTGCCTTCGCTGGGCCGGTCCAGGCAGCCCAGGATGTTCATGAGCGTGGACTTGCCCGAACCCGAGCTGCCCACCACCGCCACGAACTCGCCGGCGTGTATCTCCAGGTCGATGCCGTGCAGCACGGTGACCGGAGGCTGGCCGCTGCTGCCGCCGCCGTAGTGCTTGCGTATGCCGCGCAGCGCGATCAGCGGTGCGCCGCCGTGGTGGGCCGGGCTCACCATTGCAGCCACCTGGGGCCACGGTCCAGCGGCGTCTCGCCGACGATGACGCGCTCGCCCTCCTGAAGGCCCTCGACCACCTGGGCCTGGTGGCGGCTGCGCACGCCCAGGCGGACCTCGCGCCGACCGGGCCGGCCACGGTCGTCCAGCACGCGCGCCACATGCACGTCCTGGCCCTGGCCGGGCTGCACGGCCGTCAACGGCACGGTCAGCGCCTGTTCGGCCTTGCCGGTGACAAAGGCCACCTGGGCCGTCATCTGCGGCATCAGCTCGGCATCCTCGTTGTCCACGTCGAACAGCACGGTATAGGCCACGGCCTTGGTGGCCGGCGCAGGCGCCTGGCCATTGCCTGCGGGCGCCTGCGCCTGCGAAGCCGACGGCGCAGGCAGCACCTGGCGCACCTGGCTGCCCCAGCGGCGGGGCCTGGCCTGCCCCGCGCTGCCCAGCGTGGTGAAGTAGACGGGCATGCCGTCCTTGACGCGGCGCACGTCGGCCTCGGACACCTCGGTCCAGACCGTCATCGCCGACAGGTCGGCGATGCGCAGGATGTTGGGCGTCTGGTAGGTGGCGTTCAGCGTCTGGCCTTCGCGCGCCTCCACCGACACCACGGTGCCGGCCATGGGCGCATAGATGCGCGTGTAGCCCAGGCGCGCCTCGTCGGCCTTGAGCGTGGCCTGCGTCTGGTCGATCTGCGCCTTCAGGTGGTCCATGCGCGCCGACGCGGCGGCCAGATTGGCCTCGGCCGTCTGCAGGTCTTCTTCGCGCGTGGCGCCGTCGCGGGCCAGCTGGCGCTGGCGCGCGAGCTGCTGCCCGGCCAGGCGCCACTGGGCCTGCTGCTCGGCCAGCTGGGCCCGCAGGCCGGCCAGCGAGGCGCGGCCCGCATCCACCGTGGCGCGCTGCACGCTGGGGTCGATCTCCACCAGCAGGGCCCCCTTTTCCACCTGCGCGCCCGGCTCCACGCGCAGCCGCGTGATCTGGCCCGACACCTGGGCGCCCACGTCCACATAGCGGCGCGGCTGCAGCGTGCCGATGGCCGTGACCGTGGCCTCGATGTCCGAGCGGCCCACCGTCTCGGTCTGGTAGGCCACCGTGGGCCGGCTGCTCCACCAGGCGGCCGCGCCGCCCGCCGCGGCGGCCAGGACGGCCGCCACCGCAATGGCCTTCAAGCGCTGCTGCGTGCGCGTCATGCCCGGCCTCCCTCGGCCTGGACCCCGACCGGGAACGAAAGCAAGAAACTCATCTGAAAAACCCTGTAATGCCAAAAACAGAAACAACCTCGACCGGTTGCACAACGGCCCCTGCCCCGGCCGGCACGGCAGGCTATCGGACGGGGACCAGAAGGCCGGCCGGGGCCGGGATGGGGCCTGCAGCCAGTGATCGGGAGGAAAGGCGAAGCCAGTGCCATGAAGCAATGGCCGCAGCGGCCCTCCTCATACATGACAAACGAGATCGAAAAAAAGGCCAGCCGCCAGGTACCGCACGCCAGCGGCATGCCTGCACGCTTCGGCACGGCACGCGCTGCCGATGGCCTGCCGCAGCAGGCGCGGACAGGCGCAGCAAAACCCTGGCAGCGGCGCGCCGGTGAAGAAAGGGGCCGGATCCATGGGGCGGGATCATAACTCGATAAAAGAGAATCATTCTCAATAAGAAAGGCACGGAACCCGGAGGGTGCCGTGCCTTAAGGTGCAGCCTGCTGGATTGATGCATGCCATCATCCACTCGCCGTATCATTTGGAAACATCAGATCGCCAGTTCGCCACCATCGGGAGATGAGCCATGTTCGAGACGAGGGCTGCGCAAACCACGGGACAGCAAGCGCTTTGGAGCGCCCTGGAGCAGGCCATGGCTGTGGCCGAGTTTTCTCCCGATGGACGCCTGCTGCGGGCCAACGCCAACTATGCTGCCGTCCTCGGCTACCCCGTCGACGAAATGCCGGGACTGGCGCACCAGGCCCTGTGCCCCGAGGCCCATGCGGACAGCGCGGCCCATGCGCAGTGGCGCAGGCGCTGGGAGGCCGGCGAATCCGTCTCGGGCGCGCGCGCGTACCGGCGCCGCGATGGCGGCACCTGCTGGCTGCAGGCCACCTATGCGCCCGTGCGCGGCCCGTGCGGCGGCCTCAGCCACGTGCTGGCGGTGGCCACGGACATCACGGCGCGCGTGCAGGCCGAGCATGCGCGCCAGGAAAACCTGCGCCGCCTGTCGCTGGTGGCGGACGCCACCGATGCGGCCGTGGTCATTGCCGATGCCCACTGGAACATTGCCTACGTCAACGCCGGATTCAGCCGCATGTTCGGCTGGGACAGCGCCGAAGTGGTAGGACGCCCGCCCATCGCGCTGCTGATGCCCCATGCGACGCCGCAATTCACGTCGGCCTACCGCGCCGAACTGGGCGCCGGCAAGCCCGTCTACCGCGAAGAGATCCTGGTCGGCAAGGACGGCGAACGCTACTGGGTCAGCGCCCGCGCCAACCCTGTCATGGACGCCGAGGGCCGGCTGCAGACCACGGTCACGGTCATCACCGACATCACCGAATCCAAGATGCATGAGGTGCTGCAGCGCCGCACCCTGGAGGCCATGGCGCGCGACCAGCCACTGAGCGAGGTGCTGGACCTGGTCTGCCGCGAGGTCGAGCGCATCGCGCCCGGCGTGGCCGTCTCGGTCCTGGAAGTCGATGACGCCGGCCGCCTGCATCCGCTGGCTGCGCCCAGCCTGCCGGCAGCGTACTCGGCCGCGCTCGATGGCGTGCCCATCGGGCCCGAGGCCGGCTCCTGCGGCACGGCCGCTTTCCACAACCGGCCCGTGCTGGTGCGCGACATCGCCACCGATCCGCTGTGGGCCGGCTTCAGGCACCTCGTGCCCACGCTGGGATACACGGCGTGCTGGTCCACGCCGATCTGCGGAACGCGCGGCCAGGTGGCCGGAACCTTCGCTTTCTACTACCGGCAATTCGAGCGCCACGGTCCCGACCCCTTCCACCAGCAGCTGGTGCAGGCCTGCACCGACCTGTGCTCGCTGGCTCTGGAGCGTGAGCAGACGCGCAGGCGCATCCGCCAGCTGGCCTTCTATGACGGACTGACCGGCCTGCCCAACCGCAGCCTGCTGCTGGCCCAGGCCGAGCAGGCGCTGGCCACGGCTTCGCAGGAGGGGTCGGAGCTGGCCGTGGTCTTCGTCGACCTGGACCGCTTCAAGCAGGTCAACGATTCCCTGGGCCACCCGGCGGGCGACCGGCTGCTGTGCAGCGTGGCCCAGCGCATCCAGGCCGAGCTGCGCGCGGCGGACATCGCGAGCCGCCTGTCGGGCGATGAATTCGTGCTCGTGCTGCCGCGCTGCGGCGGGCCGCAGGCGGCCGAGGTCGTCGAGCGGCTGCAGGCAGCGCTGGGCCAGCCCTGCCTGATCGACGACGTGGCACTGGCCAGCTCGGCCAGTTGCGGCATCGCGGTCTTTCCCGCCGACGGGCGCGACATGGAGACCCTGCTGCACCGTGCCGACATGGCCATGTACCAGTCCAAGTCGGCGGGCCGGGGCCTGTACAGCTTCTTCAGCCCCGAGATGAATCGCATGGCGCAGGAGCGCCTGGCCCTGGAGACCGCGCTGCGCGATGCGCTGCAAAACGGCGGCCTGCATCTGCACTACCAGCCCCAGCTGGACCTCAGGGACGGCAGGCTCTACGGCGTGGAGGCGCTGGCACGCTGGCGCCATGACGAGTTCGGCGACATCCCGCCCGCGCGCTTCATTGCGCTGGCCGAGGAATGCGGCCTGATCGGCGAGCTGGGCAGCTGGGCACTGCGCGAGGCCTGCCGCCAGCTCGGCGAGTGGCGCAGCCGCGGCATGGCCGTGCCGGCGATCTCGGTCAACCTGTCGCCGACGAGCTTTCACAACCTGGACCTGCCGCACATGATCGCCGACACCCTGGGACGCAATGCGCTCAAGCCCGAGGATCTGACGCTGGAGATCACCGAAAGCCTGCTGCTGGACACCAACCCCGGCACCATGCGGACGCTGCAGGCCGTGCACGCCCAGGGCGTGAAACTGTCCATGGACGACTTCGGCACGGGCTACTCCAGCCTCAGCTACCTGCGCCGCCTGCCGGTCAGCGAGCTCAAGCTGGACCGCAGCTTCGTCGCCGACCTCGAACACGATGAGGCCGCCCGGGCGCTGAGCAACGCCATCCTCGGCATAGGCCGCAGCCTGCACCTGACGGTGGTGGCGGAAGGGGTGGAGACACCGGAGCAAAACCTGGTGCTGCGCGCCCAGGGCTATCCCGTGGCCCAGGGCTATCTGTTCTCGCGCCCCCTGCCCGCCCGCGACTTCGAGGCCTGGCTGGCCACCTCGGCCTGCGGCACCGACGGCAGCACGGCGCGGGACGGCTGAGCCGACGCCGGCAGCCGGGCCGGGCGCCGCGGCTGCCTGTTTGACGGATTGCGCACAAGCACACGGGTGCTTGCAGCGGGTGGGCGCATTTAAATGTAACTTTTTGTTTAAAACCCACACCATTTCCTCAGCCTTGCCCGGCCCCCAACCGATAAGCACGGCGTGGCGGCCACAATGCGCCGCCACGGATTCGCGGGCGTCCCGCCCGCCCGACACCGCCCCTGCCGCCGCAAGGCCTACCCACCATGAATTTCTTCCGCAACCTGAAGCTGGCCCACAAGCTGCTGGCTTCTTTCGTCGCCCTCTTGCTGCTGACCACGGGCCTGGGCCTGTTTTCCGTGATACAGCTCGATCGCGTCAACCAGACCGCCACGGATCTTGCCCACCAGTGGATGCCTGCGGAACGCACGCTGCAGGAAATGCGCTACCAGTTGCAGCGCTACCGCGCCCAGACCACGCTGCATGTGCTGGCCACCAGCCAGGAGGAAATGGCCTCCTACGACAAGAGCATGCCGGAGCTTTGGGCCGCCCTGCTCAAGAACCAGCAGGCCTTCTCCCGCTATGCCAACACCCCGCGCGAACGCGAACTGCTGGCGGGCATCGGTGAAGACCTGGGCCGCTACGCCCAGCTCACCGCCAGGATCGTGGACCACTCCCACGCCCTGCGCACCGAGCAGGCGTCCGAAATCTTGCGCGGCGACTCGCTGCAGATCAGCCGCGACATCAACGCGCGGCTCGACGAGCTGGTCAAGCTCAACACCGAAGGCACCGAAGCCACCAACAGCCAGGGCGACATCCTCTTCGGCGCGGCACGCAACTGGATCATCGCGCTGCTGGCCGGTGCCATCGTGCTCGGCCTGTGCATGGCGGTGCTGATCGCGCGCAGCATTTCCCGCCCGCTGGAGCAGGCCGTCGCCCTGGCGCAGGCCGTGGCCGCAGGCGACCTGGGCAGCCGCATCGAGGCGCATGGCAAGGACGAGACAGGCCAGCTGCTGCAGGCGCTGCAGCACATGAACGAAAGCCTGCGGCGCATCGTGGGCCAGGTGCGCCAGGGCACGGACTCCATCGCCACCGCCTCCAGCCAGATCGCCTCGGGCAACCAGGACCTGTCGGCCCGCACCGAAGAGCAGGCCAGCTCGCTGGAGCAGACCGCCGCGTCCATGGAGGAGCTGACCTCCACCGTCAAGCAAAACGGCTCCAACGCCCAGCAGGCCAACCAGCTGGCCGCCGCCGCCTCGCAGGTGGCCGTGCGCGGCGGCTCGGCCGTGGCCCAGGTCGTGCAGACCATGTCCGCCATCAATGATGCGTCGCGCAAGATCGTGGACATCATCGGCGTCATCGACTCCATCGCCTTCCAGACCAACATCCTGGCGCTGAACGCGGCGGTGGAAGCGGCTCGCGCTGGCGACCAGGGGCGGGGCTTCGCCGTCGTCGCCTCCGAGGTGCGCACGCTGGCCCAGCGCTCGGCCGCGGCCGCCAAGGAAATCAAGCAGCTGATCGACGACTCGGTCGGCAAGGTCGAGGAAGGCAGCGCCCAGGTGGATGCTGCCGGCAAGACCATGGACGAGATCGTCGCCAGCGTGCGCCGCGTCACCGACATCATGGGCGAGATCTCCGCGGCCAGCCATGAGCAGACAGCAGGCATCGAGCAGGTCACCCAGGCCGTCACCCAGATGGACCAGATGACCCAGCAGAACGCCGCCCTGGTCGAGGAATCTGCCGCCGCCACCGAAGCCCTGCAGGCCCAGGCCAAGGCCCTGGCCGAAGTGGTCGGCATCTTCAAGCTGGCCGCCGGCACGGCCTCCGGCACACCGGCAGCCGTCGCGGCGCCTCGGCCCGCGGCCACGGCGGCGCACCCTGCCCTGGCGCCGGCCAAGCGCCAGGGCGTGGCGGCCACGCGCCCCGCCGCGCTGGCCTCCAGGGCCGCAGCCCCTGCGCCTGCCGCCGCCACGGCGGCGGCGCAGCGCCCGGCCAGCGCACCGGTGGCGCCGGCCAGGCCCGCGATGGTGGCCCACAGCGCCAAGCCCCGGGCAGCGGCCAGCGCCGCATCCGAGGACGATTGGGAAACTTTCTGAGTCTCTGATCACGGCCCCTGCCCGACCGGCGCCCGGCAGGGACGCCGCCTTCGAGGGCCCGGCCAGCCACCGCTGGCCGGGCCCTCGCCGTTCGGGAAACCGCCCCTGCGGCACGCGGCAGGGGCGGGCAGCTTGCGGCCTGTGCGGCGCCGACTCATGTAAGCTATTGTTTTCAAAGCACGGCACACCGGCCGAGGCTGCGCCCACCCCATCCGGCCGGACCTTGGCCCGGCATGGTGCGCCAACATGAGAAAATCGGCGATTCAGCCAAGAACACATTCATCAGAAGACGGAACACACCATGGAAGCAGAACGCATCAACCTCATCGGCAACACCCTCGAAGATCTGTCGCAGCGCACGGCAGATCTACGGAGGTATCTTTGACTACGATGCAAAGTACGAACGACTGCGCACCGTCAACGCCTCCCTGGAAGACCCCGGGGTGTGGAACGACCCCAAGAAGGCCCAGGAACTGGGCAAGGAAAAGAAGCTGCTCGACGGCGTCGTCCTGACGCTGCAGAAGCTGACCACCGAGCTGGGCGACAACGCCGAGCTGTTCGAGATGAGCAAGGAAGAAGGCGATGAGGCCGGCCTGCTCACCATCGAAGCCGAGACCGCCAAGCTCCAGCCCCTGATCGAGGAGCTCGAATTCCGCCGCATGTTCGGCAAGGAAGCCGATCCGCTGAACTGCTTCGTGGACATCCAGGCCGGCGCAGGCGGCACCGAGGCCTGCGACTGGGCCGGCATGCTGCTGCGCCAGTACCTGAAGTACGCCGAGCGCAAGGGCTTCAAGGCCACGGTCGAGGAAGAGACGCCCGGCGACGTGGCGGGCATCAAGAGCGCCACCATCCACATCGAGGGCGAATACGCCTACGGCCTGCTGCGCACCGAGACCGGCGTGCACCGCCTGGTGCGCAAGTCGCCCTTCGACAGCTCGGGCGGCCGCCACACCAGCTTCGCCTCGCTGTTCGTCTACCCCGAGATCGACGACTCGATCCAGATCGAGATCAACCCCTCGGACGTGCGCACCGACACCTACCGCGCATCGGGCGCGGGCGGCCAGCACATCAACAAGACCGACTCGGCCGTGCGCCTGACGCACATTCCGACCGGCATCGTCGTCCAATGCCAGGACGGCCGCAGCCAGCACAGCAACCGCGACGTGGCATGGCAGCGCCTGCGCTCCAAGCTCTACGAGCACGAGATGCAAAAGCGCATGGAAGAGCAGCAAAAGCTCGAGGACACCAAGACCGACGTGGGCTGGGGCCACCAGATCCGTTCCTACGTGCTCGACAACAGCCGTATCAAGGACCTGCGCACCAACGTCGAAATCTCGGCCACCCAGAAAGTGCTGGACGGCGACCTCGACGCATTCATCGAAGCCTCGCTCAAGCAAGGCCTGTGAGACAAGGCGCGGGCGGCCTGCGCCGTCCGCGCCCTGGTCCCTGACAACTGACACCGAGCATAGGAAGGAATCTGTATGCTGCAACTGCGTGACGGGCAGGCCCCTGCCACCGCCATCCACCGCGCCGACTACCAGGCTCCTGCCTGGTGGATCGACACCGTGGACCTGACTTTCGACCTGGACCCGGCCAAGACCCGCGTGCTCAACAAGATGCGCGTGCGCCGCAACCCCGACGTGCCGGCCCAGCCGCTGCGCCTCGATGGCGACGAGCTGAACCTGGCCCGCGTGCTGGTCAACGGCGGCGGCACCTCGTTCAAGATGGAGGGCGACCAGCTCGTGCTGGAGAACCTGCCCGAGGGCGGCGAGCCCGTCGACCTGGAGATCTTCACCACCTGCGCGCCCGCCAGGAACACCAAGCTCATGGGCCTGTACGTGAGCCAGGGCACGTTCTTCACGCAATGCGAGGCCGAAGGCTTTCGCCGCATCACCTACTTCCTGGACCGTCCCGACGTGATGGCCATGTACACCGTGACCCTGCGCGCCGACAAGGCCGCCTATCCGGTGCTGCTGTCCAATGGCAATCTGGTCGAGCAAGGCGCGCTGGAAGACGGCCGCCACTTCGCCAAATGGGTGGACCCCCACAAGAAGCCCAGCTACCTGTTCGCGCTCGTGGCCGGCAAGCTCGTCGCCCGTGAACAGAAGATCAGGAGCCGCGCGGGCCGCGAACACCTGCTGCAGGTCTTCGTGCGCCCCGGCGACCTGGAAAAGACCGAACACGCGATGAACTCGCTCATGGCCAGCGTGGCCTGGGACGAGGCCCGCTTCGGCCTGTCGCTGGACCTGGACCGCTTCATGATCGTCGCCACCAGCGACTTCAACATGGGCGCCATGGAAAACAAGGGCCTGAACGTCTTCAACACCAAGTACGTCCTGGCCAGCCAGTCCACGGCCACGGATACCGACTACGCCAACATCGAATCCGTGGTCGGACACGAGTACTTCCACAACTGGACGGGCAACCGCATCACCTGCCGCGACTGGTTCCAGCTGTCGCTCAAGGAAGGCCTGACGGTGTTCCGCGACCAGGAATTCAGCATGGACATGGCGGGCAGCCCCTCGGCGCGCGCCGTCAAGCGCATCGAGGACGTGCGCGTGCTGCGCACCGCCCAGTTCCCCGAGGACGCAGGCCCCATGGCCCATCCGGTGCGGCCCGACAGCTACATCGAGATCAACAATTTCTACACCGTCACCATCTACGAAAAGGGTGCCGAGGTCGTTCGCATGCAGCACAACCTGGTGGGCCGCGAAGGCTTTGCCCGGGGCATGAAGCTCTACTTCGAGCGCCATGACGGCCAGGCCGTGACCTGCGACGACTTTGCCCAGGCCATGGCCGATGCCAACCCCGGCAGCGAACTGGCACAGCGCCTGGACCAGTTCAAGCGCTGGTACAGCCAGGCCGGCACGCCTCAGCTGCGCGCCGAAGGCGCCTACGACGCCGATGCCCGCACCTACACGCTGACGCTGAGCCAAAGCTGCGCGCCCACGCCCGGCCAGGCAGAAAAGCGGCCCTTCGTCATCCCCGTGCAGATGGGCCTGCTGGGCCAGGACGGCCGTGCGCTGCCCCTGCGCCTGCAGGGCGAGCAACAGGCCGCCGGCGACAGCCGCCTGCTCGTGCTGTCCGAGCCCAGCCACCGCTTCGTCTTCATCGACGTGGAGCAGGAGCCCGTGCCCTCGCTGCTGCGCGGCTTCAGCGCCCCCGTGGTGCTGCACCAGGACATCACGGACACTGCCCTGCTGAACCTGCTCGCCCACGACAGCGACCCGTTCAACCGCTGGGAAGCCGGCCAGCGCCTGGCGCTGCGCATCGCGCTGCAGGCCATCGGCGACAACGCCATCGCCGCCGACGGCACGGGCCAGATCACGGCCCCGCTGCTGCCCGCCTCCTTCATCGAGGCGATGCGCGGCGTGCTGCGCCACCCGCAGCTGGACGCCGCCTTCAAGGAACTGGTGCTGACCCTGCCCGGGGAAAGCTACATCGCCGAGCAGCTGGACGTGGTCGATCCCCAGCGCGTGCATGCCGTGCGCGAAGCCATGCGCCTGCAACTGGCCACCGAGCTGCTGGCCGACTGGCAATGGGCCTGGGACGAGCACCGCGAAACGGGAGCCTACCGCCCCGACTCCGTCAGCTCCGGCCGCCGCGCGCTCGCCGGCATGGCCCTGTCCATGCTGTGCCTGGCCGCACGCGCCTCGGGCGACAGCGTCTGGCCCGGCAAGGCGCTGCAGCGCTTCAAGGACGCGGGCAACATGACCGACCGCATGGCCGCCCTCTCGGCCCTGGTGCAAAGCGGCCACCCGCTGGCCGCCCAGGCCCTGGCGCGCTTTCACAAGCTGTTCCAGCACGACGCGCTGGTGCTGGACAAGTGGTTCGCGCTGCAAGGCGGCGCCTGCGACCGTGGCGGCAACGTGCTGCCGGCCGTCAAGCAGCTGATGAAGCACCCGGACTTCCAGATCAAGAACCCCAACCGCGCCCGCAGCCTGATCTTCAGCTACTGCAGCGCCAACCCCGGCGCCTTCCACCGCACCGACGCGGCAGGCTATGTGTTCTGGAGCGAGCGCGTCATCGAGCTCGATGCCATCAACCCCCAGGTCGCCGCCCGCCTGGCGCGCGCGCTGGACCGCTGGAGCAAGCTGGCCGAGCCCTACCGCACGGCCGCGCGCGAGGCCATCGCCCGCGTGGCGGCCCGCGCCGAACTCAGCAACGATGTGCGTGAAGTCGTCACCCGCGCCCTTGCGGACTGACGAGCCACCCCCTGAGTCGCTTCGCGCCTTCCCCCTTGCAGGGGGACGACACCCTCGGTGCGAGGCGGCTCTTCCTCGGTGTCCCTGGCTTGAGCAGCGCCGGTTTTATGCTGCAAGCCAGGAATCACTGAAATGCTGTTCATCAGCAGATGCATGCGCCACGCCGCATCTGCTCCCGGATTTTTAGGAGTTGAACCCATGAAGAAAAACGTCAGCCTGACCCGCTACCTGGTCGAGCAGCAGCGCGTGGACGGCCTCATCCCCGGCCAGCTGCGCCTGCTGCTGGAAGTCGTGGCCCGCGCCTGCAAGCGCATCAGCCAGTCCGTCAACAAGGGCGCCATCGGCGACGTGCTCGGCACGGCCGGCAGCGAGAACGTGCAGGGCGAAGTCCAGAAGAAGCTGGACATCATCGCCAACGAAGTGCTGATCGAGGCCAACGAATGGGGCGGCCACCTGGCGGCCATGGCCTCCGAGGAAATGGAAGGCATCTACCTGGTGCCCAACCGCTACCCGCATGGCGAATACCTGCTGATGTTCGACCCGCTGGACGGCTCGTCCAACATCGACGTCAACGTCTCCATCGGCACCATCTTCAGCGTGCTCAAGAAGCCCGAAGGCCACCCCGGCGTGACCGAGGAGGACTTCATGCAGCCCGGCAGCCAGCAGGTCGCGGCCGGCTACTGCATCTACGGCCCCCAGACCACCCTGGTGCTGACCGTGGGCGACGGCGTGGCCATGTTCACGCTGGACCGCGAGCAGGGCTCCTTCGTGCTGGTGCAGGAAAACGTGCGCATTCCCGAGGACACCAAGGAATTCGCCATCAACATGTCCAACATGCGCCACTGGGACGCACCCGTCAGGCGCTACGTGGACGAGTGCCTGGCCGGCGTGGAAGGCCCGCGCGGCAAGGACTTCAACATGCGCTGGATCGCCTCCATGGTGGCCGACGTGCACCGCATCATGACGCGCGGCGGCATCTTCATGTACCCCTGGGACAAGCGTGAACCCCACAAGCCCGGCAAGCTGCGCCTGATGTACGAGGCCAACCCCATGGCCTGGCTGATCGAGCAGGCCGGCGGCGCCGCCACCAACGGCAAGCAGCGCATCCTGGACATCCAGCCCACGCAGCTGCACGAACGTGTGAGCGTCATCCTCGGCTCCAAGAACGAAGTCGAAAAAGTGACGCAATACCATTCCGAGGCCTGAATTTGCCGCTATAATTTCTTTCTGTCGCCGGTGTAGCTCAGTTGGTAGAGCAGCTCATTCGTAATGAGAAGGTCGCGTGTTCGATTCATGTCTCCGGCACCACTTTGAAAGCCCCAGGTTCGCAAGAGCCTGGGGCTTTTCTGTGTAGTCAGAATGTCCCGGTGAACACTGGGCCGCTGCCGGCGCGCAGTGTCCGACGGCACAATCACCCCATGAAATTCATCGTGCTACTGATCATCGCGGCCGCCCTGCTCTATGGAGCGTCGCGGATTTCCCCCATGCAGATCGGGGAGCGCGCCACAGGTGGCTACGACGGCACATCGACGACGCCCCAGCAGCGCGTCATCCAGGCCGAACAGCAAGCCAGAGAAGCCGCGGAAGCCGCACGCCGCGCGGCCATGCAGCAAGCCGAGTAGGGCAGACATCGCCCATCTCGGCTGGATGCACATCGCGGACATCCTCCATTTCGACCTGCGCCGGCACCGGCAACCGGCGCATGATGGCCGCACGCCACGGAAACGGCACAGCCTCGCCTGTGGCAACGCCCCTCCACTGCCTGGAATGCAACGAAGCTCATCTCGTCGCGCGGGTCACGCCCGGCTGAAAGGACCAGGCGAGCCGCCTTGATCCGGTCCCTGCGGCCCGCCGAGCCCCCCCGCGGCGCCGAAGGGAACTGATGCGGGATTGGCCCGAACCGCGCGCAACAGGCCGTGGCGGTGCCCGTCCCGAAAGCCGACGGCTTCTCCGGTGGGAATGCCTACAACAGCGTGCAGCACCCGCCCGCAAGGATATCGCCCGCAAAACAGTGAAATACGAACGACCAGGGCACACGCGATGACTGCCCTTCAACGAACAGACGGAGAAATCCCCATGTGTCCAGTCGTTCCCGAGGAGTCCTTCAACCCCGACCCCGATGCGCGCTACCGGCGCAGCCTGGTCGATGCATTTCCGGTCCGCGACCAGCCCCTGCTGCTGCTGCGCCTGGACTCTCCCAGCATGTCCGAGCGCCTGGCGCCTCTGTGGCGCAAGCTCATGGCGTGGGTACGGGCCTGAGCGGGAGCATGCCATGCGCCACCTTTTTCTCGCATTCGCGTGGCTGGTGATGTCGGCGGTCTCCTTTGCGCTGGCCCTGATGGCCCTGCCATTTTTCAGCGCCACCCTGTAGAAGAACGCGAAATCGCCTGCCAATCCCATTCCCATTCCCATTCCCATTCCCATTCCCATTCCCATTCCCATTCCCATTCCCATTCCCATTCCCATTCCCATTCCCATTCCCATTCCCATTCGACAAGGAGCATCCATGAAACATTTCTTTCTCACCTTGCTGTGGTCCGTCGTTTCCGCCGCCGCCCTGGCCTTTGCCGTCTTGGCGGACCCCGAGGCGCGCGAACTGCTGCTCGCCTAGGCGGTAGCGCACCGGGCGGCCGCCGTGAAGGGCCGGCCACTGCCCGGTGCCATCCCAAGCACTGCGGGGTGGCCTGGACGGCATACGATCGGCATCATCCCTGTCCTTCATCCTTGCGACGCCCTTCCATGCCCACCACCCCCACCGAAGAAGCCAACGACAAGAACGACGGCGTCGCGGCCGTAGACCGCGCGCTGCACGTGGCCACGGCCCTGGCCCATGCCAACCGCGCGATGACGCTGACGGAGATCTCCCACCTCACGGGCATGTACAAGAGCACCTTGCTGCGCCTGCTGGCCTCGCTGGAGCGGGCCGGCCTGGTCGCGCACCGCACGGACAAGAAGTACGCGCTGGGGCCGCTGGCCTTCGTGTTCGGTCGCGCCTTCGAGCAGACCCACGGCCTGCAGGGCGCGCTGGAGCCGGTGCTGCAATGGCTGGTGGACCAGGGCACGGAAAGCCCGTCCTTCCATGTGCGCCATGACGGACAGCAGCGGCTGTGCCTGATGCGCCTCGATTCCCACCACTCCACGCTGGACCGCGTGCGCGTGGGCGATCTGCTGCCGCTGGCGCGCGGCGCGGCGGGCAAGGTCATCACCACGCTGGAAGCAGGCCTGCCCCCCTCGCCCACGCAGGACGATCTGGTCTTCACCTCGTTCGGCGAGCGCGACCCGCTGTGCGGCGCCATCGCGGCGCCGGTGTTCGGGCCTTCGGCTTCGCTGCTGGGCGCGATCTCGGTGTCCGGTCCGCTGGAACGCTTCTCCGACCTGGCGGTCGCGGGCATGAAGTCCCTGGTGCTGACCGCCGCCCGGCAGGCGACGCACAGCCTGGGCGGCCAATGGCCGCTGGCCTGAGCGCGCCCGGCCCCTTCCCTCTTTCCTCCGATACCCGAACCGACGCTGCGCCAGGCATGCCGCGCACCGCGTGCAGCTTCGCGCGCGTTTTATAAAAATAGAACAAAAGTTCTGACAGTGGAAACACCAATCCTGTTTTTCCTGATCGATTCCTAAAATCTCGAAAAACAGAACTCAAGTTTCCCCAGAAAGAACTTTCATGACACAACCCCACCCCCTGCTCATCGCAGGCCAGGACGTTGGCGCAGAAGAAGGCGTCGCGCCGCTGGTGTCGGTCAACCCGGCAACGGGCGCCACCAACCACAGCGTGGCGGCGGCGGGCGCCGCACTGGCCGACCGCGCCGTGCGCAATGCCGCCGAGGCCGTGCGCCAGCGCGCCTGGTCGCAGATGCTGCCCATGCAACGCGCGCGCATCCTGTACGGCATGGCCGAGCGCATGGAGCGCGACAGCGAACGGCTGGCGCGCTTGCAGATGCTGGAAAACGGCAAGGTCTGGAGCGAATGCGTCAAGCAGGTGCACAGCGCCGCCGCCACCTTCCGCTACTACGGCGCCGTCTGCGAAACCACAGGCGCCGAAGTGACGCCCGCGCGCGGCAACTACCTGTCGATGACGGCCTACGAACCCTATGGCGTGGTGGCGGCCATCACGCCCTGGAATTCGCCGCTGACCATGGAGGCCCAGAAGATCGCCCCTGCCCTGGCCGCCGGCAACGCGGTGGTGCTCAAGCCGTCCGAGGTCACGCCCTCCACCGCCCTGGCCGTGGGCCGCATCGCGCTGGAGGCCGGCCTGCCCCCGGGCCTGCTCAACGTGCTGCCCGGCACGGGCCGGGAGGTGGGCGCCGCCCTGGTCGCGCATCCGCTGGTGCGCATGGTGTCCTTCACGGGCGGCACGGAAAGCGGCCGGCGCATCGCCGAAGTCGCGGCACGCAAGCTCATGCCCGTGGCGCTGGAGTTGGGCGGCAAGTCCCCGCACATCCTCTTTGCCGATGCCGACCTGGACGCCGCCGTCGCTGCCGTGGCCGACGGCATCTTCGAGGGCAGCGGCCAGTCCTGCGTGGCGGGCTCGCGGCTGTTCGTGCAGCGCGCGGTGCTGGACGAGGTCGTGGCCCGGCTGGTGCGGCACGCCCGCACGCTGCGCGTGGACCTGCCCGACGCGCCCGGCGCCCAGATGGGGCCGCTGGCCAGCTTCGCCCACCGTGACCGGGTGGAGCGCATGGTGGACGAGGCACGCGCCGCAGGCGCAGAGATCCTCGCGGGCGGGGCGCGGCCCGATGCGCCGCATCTGGCCGCCGGCGCCTACTACCTGCCCACGGTGATCGCGGGCATCCGCAACAGCGCGCCCATCGCGCAGCAGGAGATCTTCGGCCCCGTGCTGTGCGTGCTGCCGTTCGAGGACGAGGACGACCTCATCGCCCAGGCCAACGACAGCGCCTTCGGCCTGGCCTCGGGCGTGTGGACGGCCGACTACCCGCGCGCCTGGCGCGTGGCACGCGCGCTGGAGGCCGGCACGGTCTGGATCAACACCTACAAGCAGCTGTCGATCGCCACGCCCTTCGGCGGCTTCAAGGACAGCGGCCTGGGCCGCGAAAAAGGCGTGGGCGGCATGCGCCTGTACCAGCAGCCCAAGGGCATTTATTTCTCCATGGCATGAACCCAAGGCAGCACAGCATGCACAACGACGACAAGAACCCCAGCGACTGCATCGGCTTCATCGGCCTGGGCGTGATGGGCGAGCCCATCTGCCGCAACCTGGCGCAGAAATCCGGCGCCCCCGTGATGGCCTTCGACCTGGACCCCGCGCCCTTGCAGCGCCTGCAGGCCCAGGGCGTGCAGGCCGCCGCCAGCGTGGCCGAGGTGACGGCGCGCGCCGCCACCGTCTTCCTGTCCCTGCCCTCGGGCGAGGTCGTGGCCCGGCTGTGCCGCCAGCCGGGCGGCCTGCTGGAGTCGGCCCGCGCGGGCCAGGTCATCGTGGACCTGGGCACCTCGCCCGTGGACACCACGCGCGCCCTGGCCCGCGAATTCCAGGGGCGCGGCGCGCAATGGGCCGATGCGCCCGTGGCCCGCACCCGCGCCGCCGCCGAGGCCGGCACCCTGGCCGTGATGGTGGGTGCCGAGCCCGCGCTGTTCGAGGCGCTGCGCCCGCTGATCGCCACCTTCGCCTCGGACATCGCCCTGTGCGGCCCCGTGGGCTGCGGTCAGGTGCTCAAGATCCTCAACAACATGGTGCTGTTCGAGACCGTCGTGGCCTTCAGCGAGGCCAAGGCCATCGCCGAGAAGGCCGGCGTCGATCCCGCCGTGCTGTTCGACACCCTGTCCAAG
>JBHIXF010000042.1:0-52062 GCA_041984925.1 Comamonas sp. | reverse complement strand
TAGTCCAGCAGCGCCTTGAAGAACGGCGGCTGCACGCCCTCCAGGTAGCTCTTGGCCTCGCGGATGATGTGCTTGGCCACGAACTCCGGCGTGTCCTCGAACATGTGGATGAAGCCGTGCAGCTCGCGCAGGATGTCGTTGGGCAGGTGGCGGCTGGTCTTGGTCTCGCCATAGATGTAGATCGGCACCTCGGCATTCTTGCGGCGCACTTCCCCGATGAAGCTGCGCAGGCTGTGGATCACCGGATCGGTCTCGCCTTCGCCCAGCGAGAACTCCTCGTCATCGATGGACAGGATGAAGGCGCTGGCCCGGCTTTGCTGCTGCGCGAACTGCGACAGATCCCCGTAGCTGGTCACGCCCAGCACCTCGAAACCTTCCTCCTCGATGGCCTGGGCCAGGGCGCGGATGCCCAGGCCCGAGGTGTTCTCGGAACGAAAATCCTCGTCGATGATGACGATGGGAAAACGAAACTTCATGGGGGCAGCCTCCGTAACCTGAGCGGGCCTAAAAAACGAAATAGGCGCGAAGTGTAAGGAATATCCTTATTGCGCCTTTGAAGCGTGCGGATTTTCACCCAGAATGTGATGCGCCAAAGACAAGCAACTGTCATAAAAAGGGAGTCTGATGCATGGAATATTCCACCGCCTGGTGGCTGGCCGCCGGAGCACTGGTCATCGCCGAACTGCTGACCGGCAGCTTCTACCTGCTGATGCTGGCACTCGGGGCCGTCGTCGGCGCACTGTGTGCCCATGCAACCCTGGCCCCCATTGCACAGCTCGTCATCGCCGCCGTATCCAGCAGCGCCTTCCTGCTGGTCTGCCACCTCGTGCGCCGGCGCCTGCCCGGCAGCCAACCGGCATCCAGCAACCGTGACGTCAATCTCGACATCGGCGAATCCGTCATGGTCGAGCACTGGAACAGCGACGGCACGGCCCAGGTGCGCTACCGCGGCGCGCAATGGACCGTGATCTGCCGTCCCGGCAACCTGCCCTCGGCCGGCGTGCACCGCGTGGCGGAAGTCGTCGGCAACCGCCTGCTGGTGGACAAGCTCTGAACTGCCGCACAGGGCATGGGCCTTCGCCCTGCCCCACCACAACCCCCTCCCGTTTCACTGAATGCCCTACGGGCTTGGAGACACCATGGAAATCGCCATCGTCCTCGCGGTCATCGCCGTCATCCTCGTCGCACGCGCCATCAAGATAGTGCCCCAGCAGCACGCCTGGGTGAAGGAGCGCCTGGGCAAGTACGCCGGCACGCTGACCCCGGGCTTCAATCTCATCATCCCCTTCGTGGACCGCGTGGCCTACAAGCACAGCCTCAAGGAAATCCCGCTGGACGTGCCCAGCCAGGTCTGCATCACGCGCGACAACACCCAGCTGCAGGTGGACGGCATCCTCTACTTCCAGGTCACCGACGCCATGCGCGCCAGCTACGGCTCGTCCAACTACATCATGGCCGTCACCCAGCTGGCCCAGACCTCGCTGCGCAGCGTGATCGGCAAGCTGGAACTGGACAAGACCTTCGAGGAGCGCGACATGATCAACGCCCAGATCGTCTCCGCCATCGACGAGGCCGCGCTCAACTGGGGCGTGAAGGTGCTGCGCTATGAGATCAAGGACCTGACGCCTCCCACGGAAATCCTGCGCTCCATGCAGGCCCAGATCACGGCCGAGCGGGAAAAGCGCGCGCTGATCGCCGCCTCCGAAGGCCGCCGCCAGGAACAGATCAACATCGCCACCGGCGAGCGCGAGGCCTTCATCGCGCGCTCCGAGGGCGAGAAGCAGGCCGCCATCAACAAGGCCCAGGGCGAGGCCGAATCCATCAAGGCCGTGGCCGACGCCACCGCCCAGGCCATCGAGCGCGTGGCCCAGGCCATACGCCAGCCCGGCGGCGAGCAGGCCGTGCAATTGAAGGTGGCCGAAAAAGCCGTGGAGGCCTACGGCCAGGTGGCCTCGGACGCCACGACCACGCTGATCGTGCCCAGCAACATGACCGAGGTCTCCAGCCTGATCACCTCGGCCATGAAGATGGTCCAGGCAGGACAGCGCCCCGGCTGAAGGCGGGCACCATGGACGCTGCGCCAGGCCGCGAAGGGCTCATGGACGCCGTGCGCAACGATCGCGCAAGCGGCCATGTCCGCCGCCAGGAGCGCACATGCCAGGAGCGCACATGCCAGGAGCGCACATGCCAGGAGCGCACTTGCCAGGCGCGCTGGCCCTGGCTGTCCGTGGTGATTTGATCGCTTGCCTGCAGTTTCACCGGAACCTGCCGAAACCGGTGCTAGAATCGAATGCTTCGGAGAGGTGGATGAGCGGTTTAAGTCGCACGCCTGGAAAGCGTGTGTGGGCTAATCCCCACCGCGGGTTCGAATCCCGCCCTCTCCGCCAACATTGCAAAAGCCCTTGGCGCAAGCGCCAAGGGCTTTTTTGCTGGGCGCCCGGCCTGGGCCGGGCGGGCAAGCGGGCGCCTGCCCGCCCTGGCTGTCAGGTTGCGGCGCGCCAGCGGTTGCGCAGATCACGCACCTCGTCATGGTTGCGCTGGGCGCCCTGCGCCTGGCGCTCCACGACGGCGCGCACGGACGGCGGCAGCGGCTGCTTGAGCGCCTTGCGGTATTGGGCGACGGCCGAGTCCTCGCCGCGCTCGCATTCCTCCAGCACCGCCTTGTCGTCCTGAGAGGTCAGAGCGGTCTTGATGCTCACCCAACCGCGGTGCAGTGCGCCGGTGAGGGTGCCGCCGGACGACGGCTGCTTGCCCAGCTTGTGGATTTCCGCCTCCAGCTCCAGCGCCGCCGCGCGGCATTCCTGGGAGTGGCGCATGAACAAGGCCTTGAGCTCGGGCGACTCGGCGTTTTCCGCCGATGTCTTGAAGCCATATTCGCCGTCGCGGCAGGATTCGAGCAGTTCGTCCAGCACCTGGGCCACATCGCCCTTGTCCAGATCGCCGGTGTAGGTGGGCGTGGCCTCGGCGGCCTGCACATTGCGCTGGGCGGCCCGCTCCCATGCGGCACGCGCGGCAGGACGGGCCTGGTCCCATTCGAGGTGGCTGGCACCGCGCTGCGTGGCCCACTGGCGTTCCCACTCCATCTCGAAGGTTTCGAGATCGGCATCGCGGCGGGAGGCGGCGTTCCAGCCCAGCTCATAGGCGGGGCGGTATTCCTCGTAGCTGCGGCCGGCCACGTAGTAGGGCTCGCGCAGATAGGCATCGCGCCAGTAGGCATCCTCGACCGTGGGGTTGACCGACTCCGCGGCGCCCTTGCCCGCCAGGCCGCCGACGACGGCACCCGCCACACCGCCCACGACGGCCCCCACAGGGCCGCCCATGGCACCGGCCGCCGCGCCTGCGACGGCGCCGCCGGCTGCCCCCAGTCCGGTACCGACCGGATGCGCACCGGGGGCGTCGGTCAGGGGATCGCGGTTTGCTGGATTCGTTTGCGTCATGGCATGTACTCCTAAGCAGTTGAAAGTGATTCCTATGCTGATGGAGGCAGCGGGCGGCCGGCGTGCGTGCCGGCGTCCATCGTCCGTAGGAAAGCCGCCCCCCTGGGCTGCAGACGCCGCGCCAGTGGCTTGTAGTGGCCGCGCAGTCCAGGCCCCGTGTGCCAGTGCGCCATGCGCCCGCATGCCCTTGCCCGCGGGCGCATGGCGCCCCATGCAAGGCTTTGGCGCTACCGCGCTTTCGGCGCGGTCCCACGCAGGGCGGACAGGCTGCGGGCCAACATGGCCGTGCGCCCCGGCCCACCGGAGCAGGCGCGGCAACCGCGAGAGGAAATGCAATGCAAGATACCCACCAGGGCAAAGCGCCCGCACAGCAACCCGCCAAGGGCGGCAAGAACCTGCCCGGCCAGGTCGGACAGGCGCCCCACGCACCGGGCGAGGCCGGCGCTGCGCAAGCCGGCCTGCGCCTGCCGCATGAGCGCGACCAGAGCGTCGATGCCACCAGCGACGCACCCGATCCCGTCATCCGCCAGGCCCACGACGATCTGGCGCAGGGCCAGGTCGATACCGACATGCGCCAGACCCCGGGCCTGGATGCACAGCAGCGCGAAAAGCTGCTGCGCAAGCACCGCTAGCGGCACCTGCGGCCACCGGCCGCAGCGCGGCGCAGGCCTCGGTGAAGCGCGGCTGGCGCGGGGCGTCGATGGTGCCGGCCGGGCCGGCCTTGTTGCAGCGCCTTTGCCACGCCTTCGCAACGCCTTTGCCACGCCTTCGCAGCGCCGTCCCGGCGGCGCAAGGGCGTCAGCCGCGCCGCAGCGCGTGCAGCAGCTGGCGCAGGTCGTCCTGCGAGTAGGGCTTGGCCAGCCGCACCATGTCCTGCGGCAGGGCCGCGATGTCGGCAAATCCGCTGGCCAGCACGAAATGCAGGCCCGGGCGGTGGGCGGCCACCCACCGCCCCAGGTCCACGCCGTTGATGCCGGGCATGGCGTAGTCCGACACCACCATGTCGAAGCGGGCCTGCGTCGCAAGCCGGTCCATGGCCGCCTGCGCGCTGTCCAGCGCAGTGACGCGGTGGCCCAGGTCCTCCAGCAGGGCCGAGGCGTTGTCCAGCACCAGCGGATCATCGTCCACCAGCAGGATGTCCAGCGCCTCCACGTCCTGGCCCGCCGGCGCCTGGGCCTGGCAGGCGGCGCTTTCATCCTTGGAGATGGGCATCCACATCTCGGCGGTCGTGCCCTTGCCCGGCGCGCTGTGCAGCACGAGCTTGCCGCCGGACTGGGCCACCAGCCCGTCCACCATCGCCAGGCCCAGGCCGGTTCCCTTGCCCACCCCCTTGGTCGTGAAGAAGGGCTCGACCACGCGCGACAGCGTCTGCTCGTCCATGCCCTCCCCGGTATCGACCACGCGCACGCAGACATAGCGGCCGGCGGCAAGGCCGACCACCGTGCCCACCGCAGCCTCCTGCACGCTGGCGCCGACCTCGATGACGCCGCCGTCGGGCATGGCATCGCGCGCATTGGCCACGAGATTGAGGATGCTGCTCTCGAACTGGCTGGGATCGGTGGTGATGCGCGGCAGCCCGCCGGCGACGGCCAGCTTCAGGAAGATGCGCACCCCCACCGTCTGCTGCAGCAGGCCCTGCAGGCCGCACAGCAGCGCCGCCACATCCACGGCCTCGGTCTTGAGCTCCTGCTGCCGCGCGAAAGCCATCATGCGCTGCGTCAGCGAAGCACCGCGCTGGGCGCCGCGCGTGGCGGTATCGACCAGCGCGCGCAGGCGGTCGTCGGGGGGCATGCGCTTGCGCAGCAGCTCCAGGCTGCTGAGCACGGCCATCAGCAGGTTGTTGAAATCATGCGCCACGCCACCCGTGAAGCGGCCGATGGCTTCCATCTTCTGGGCCTGGCGCAGCTGGGCCTCGGCGGCCTTGCGCTCGGTCACGTCGCGCGTGACCTTGGCAAAGCCGATCAGGCGGCCCTGGTCGTAGATGGCATCGATCACCACCGAGGCCCAAAAGCGCGATCCGTCCTTGCGCACGCGCAGGCCCTCGGCCTCCATGCGTCCGGCGCTGGCCGCCGTGCGCAGCCCCGCCTGCGGCAGTCCCGCCTGCTGGTCCTGCGGGGTGTAGAAGCGGGAAAAATGGGTGTTGATGACTTCCGCCTCGTCATAGCCCTTGATACGCTGCGCACCCAGGTTCCAGCTCACGATGCGGCCTTCGGTGTCCAGCATGTAGATGGCATAGTCGGTCACGCTCTGCACAAGCTGGGCGAAGCTGCGCTCCGCATGGGACAGGGGCGGCTGCGCGCTCTCCGCCAGCGCCGCCTCGCGCACGCACAGCAGCAAGGCCCGGCGCCCGTCGCCCAGCCGCACCTGGCGCCCGCGCGAGACCACGGCTCGCTCGCGGCCCGCGCAGTTCAGCAACGGCCAATGGCTGGGCTGTGCCGCCGCGCCAGGCGGCGCCGCCCACTGCCGCTCGCTCCAGCCGTCACGCGCGCTCTGGGCGACGAAACGCTGTGCAAAGACACTGCCAGCCACGGACTCGCCGGGCGGCGCCAGCAGCGCCGTGGCCGCAGGATTGCAATGGGCGAGCAGGCCGTCCTGGCAGATCACGAAAACAGCATCCGGAAAAACATCCAGCATGCCCTGGCCGGGGTCCAGCAGGGGAAGGCTTTCGGTATCCGGCAAGGCCGGAGCGGAACCGGGCGAGGTCAGCATGGCAGCGACTCCGTAGGCAAAAGGAATGGATGAGCCGCGAAAATTGTAGGCACCCCAGTCGGGCAGCGGGCGCCGTGCGGGATGCCGCACTACTGCGTGCAGCGCCGGCCGCGCCCGGCACCCACGCGGTCAGGGCCGCGGCTCATGATGGTCCGGGGCGGGCGCACGCTGCGGCTGCGCATCGGGCCCGCCGCGCAGGGCTTCGCTGAGCTGGTCCACCACGATGGCCCAGGTGGCATCGGCATGCCACTGCTGCGAAAACAGCGCGCGCTGGGCATCGGTCCAGAACGGCGCATCGACCAGCAGCATGCCCTGGTCCAGCCGGTGGGTGGCGATGAACTGGCGTATGCCTTCGGGACTGGAGTCCAGGCCCAGCTGGTCGAACAGGTTGGTCATGGTGGGTTCGGCGGTGATCATGAGGGGCCTCCTTGCTGGCGTGGGGCGGGCTGGCGGGGTGTCGCCGGCACCGCAGGTTGCGTTCCGTCCAAGGCTAGGAGCTCCACCAGGGCCGCCGTGTCGGACGCCGCAGCTAGCTGCCGTCGGAAGCCCCGCGCCGTCCGGGCCCGGGCCCGCCGTCAGCAGCTGCGGCACAGCGCCAGCGCCACATTGCGCGGCGCACCGGGCAGGGCATGACACGCCCTGGCAACAACGGCTCAATTCAGCGGCGCGCGCATGCCCACCAGATCCGGCATGGCCTGCCGCATGCACTCCATGAAGGCACGCAGCCGCGCCGGCTGGTGGCGGGCCGGCGGGTAGACCAGATGGACCGGCAAAGGCTCGGCCTGCCAGCCGGGCGCCAGGTGCACGAGGCGGCCGGCCGCCAGGTCCTCGCGCACGATCCAGGCCGAGACCACGCCCGCGCCCAGCCCGCCCAGCACGGCATTGCGCAGCGCATAAAGGCTGTCGGTGCCGAGCCGGGGCTCGAACTGCAGCAGCCAGGATTCGGGCCCCGTCGCCTCGTCCACCCGGTGCAGTTGCAGCTCGCGCTGGTAGAAGGTGCGCAGCGCCAGCCACGGCAGGGCCTGCAGTTCGCGCGGATGCCGGGGCACGGCGGCGCCCTGCCCCAGCAGCCCGGGCGCCGCCACGGCGATGCGCGGCACCTCGGCCACGCGCTGGGCAATCACCGAAGGGTCCAGCACAGCCCCGACCTGGACGGCGCAGTCGATGCCTTCGGCGACGAAATCCGGCTGGCGGTCGTGCAGCAGCCATTCGACCCTGAGCGCGGGATGGCGCTGCAGCAGCGCCAGCAGCGGCGCCATCAGCTGATCCTGGCCGAAGGCATGCGGAGCCACCACGCGCAGCAGGCCGCGCGGCGTGTCCTGGGCGCCGCGCAGGTCGGTCTCCAGCGCCTGCCAGGCGGCCAGCAGCTCGCGCGCATGCGCCAGGCAGCGTTCGCCATCCTCTGTCAGCGCCATGGCATGGGTGGAGCGGCGCAGCAGGCGCAGGCCCAGCGCGCGCTCCAGCGTCTGCAGGCGCCGGCTGACGGTGGGCTGGGTGGTTGCCATCTGCTGGGCGGCGGCCGACAGGCTGCCGCTTTCGACGATGCGCACAAAGGTCTGCAGCAGCTCGATGCGATCGGCGCCGGACGGCAGGACGGACTCGGAGATGGTCATACGCATAGCGTATATCGATTCTTCCGCTGCCGCCACTACCCGCATTTGCTGCGGCGCACCACACTAAGGCCATCGCTTTTCACACACGCCGCACGGCGTTGCCACCATGTCATCCATTCAATCTACGCATATGCAATCGCCGGCCGCACAGGCGGCCGGCGTGCCCACGCCTTTGGTGCTGCTGCTGGCGGCCACGGCCGGCATGGGCGTCGCCTCCCTCTACTACAGCCAGCCCATGCTGGGCGTGCTGGGACCGGACATCGGCGCCAGCGAGCGCGCCACGGGCTTCGTGCCCACGCTGACCCAGCTGGGCTATGCGCTGGGCATTGCGCTGCTGGCCCCTCTGGGCTACCGCATGGACCGCCGCCGCATCATCCTGGCCAAGGCCGCCGCCCTGGTGGTGGCGCTGCTGGCCAGCGCCATGGCGCCGGGCCTTGCCGCCCTGCTGGCCGCCAGCCTGGCCGTGGGACTGGCCGCCACCCTGGCCCAGGACGTGGTGCCCGCCGCCGCCACGCTGGCCCCCGGACACCAGCGCGGCAAGGTCGTCGGCACGGTGATGACAGGCCTGCTGCTGGGAATTTTGCTGTCGCGCGTGGCCAGCGGGCTGCTGGCCGAGCACGGCGGCTGGCGCAGCGTCTACCTGCTGGCCGCCGCCGCCATGGCCGCGCTGGCGGTGGCTTTGTGGCGCGCGCTGCCGCGTTTCGCGCCCACCACGCAGCTGGGCTACGGCGAGCTGCTGTTTTCCATGGTCCTGCTGTGGCGCAGACAGCCCGCGCTGCGCCGCGCCGCGCTGGCCCAGGGCCTGCTGTCGGTGGCCTTCAGCGCCTTCTGGTCCACGCTGGCAGTGATGCTGCACCAGCAGTTGCACCTGGGCAGCGCGGCGGCAGGCGCGCTGGGCCTGGCCGGTGCGGCCGGCGCCCTGGCCGCGCCACTGGCAGGCCGGCTGGCCGACCGCAGCGGACCGCAGCATGTGGCCTGCCTGGGGGCGGCGCTGGCCCTGGCCGCGTTCGCAGCGCTGGCGCTGGCGCCCTGGCTGCCGGCGGCCGGGCAGTTGCCGCTGCTGGTGGCCAGCGCCATCGGCTTCGACTTCGGCATACAGGCCACCCTGGTGGCGCACCAGACCCAGGTCTACGGACTGGATCCGGCCGCGCGCAGCCGCCTCAACGCCCTGTTGTTCACGGGGGTGTTCATCGGCATGGCAGCGGGCTCGGCCCTGGGGGCGCTGGCGCTGGCGCAGTGGGGCTGGGCGGGCGTGGTGGCCCTGGCATGCACCGCGTCGGCCGCCGCCCTGGCCGTGCGGCTGGCCAGCCCGCGCGGCTGAACCGGCACGGCGGGGACAGGCCGGCCAGACAGATTGGCAGGCGGTTTCCCAAAAATGGCTCCAGGCCCTGCTACAATGGCGGTCTTCGGAGAGGTGGATGAGCGGTTTAAGTCGCACGCCTGGAAAGCGTGTGTGGGCTAATCCCCACCGCGGGTTCGAATCCCGCCCTCTCCGCCAGATGCAAAAGCCTTGCCGCACCGCGGCAAGGCTTTTTTTGCGAAGGACGCGCCTGCACGCAAAATGCGCCGCGCACCGGCCATTTCCAGGCCCGGCAGACATTCGCCCGCCACACGGCGGCATTGCGCCACCCGATAATGTCCCGCGGGCTGGCCACCATTTCCCATCTCGCCGTGCATGGCTTGGCCTGCGGCAGAAAATACCTCGAATGCGAATTCATCCGACATCCCGCCACCCCAATGCGTGGTGTACTGCGCAAGCTGCCGCCATGCCCCGCAATACAGGGCAATGAGCTTGTCGCGGCATGGCAATCGGATGCCGGCAAGCGCCGATTGCAGGCAGATATAGCCCAAGGCCTCAAAAGCCATGACCGACCGGTAAATCGTCCCGCATCACACCGCAGTCCTGTCCCCGGGAACAAAATACTCGATTGCTCACAATTTCCATCAAGGGCTCTCAACTACTATTTTTTTGATAATTATTTTCAATTCATGGGACGAATCTGATTAAAAATCGCGAGCTCTTGAAGGCCCATTCCGGCGCCTACAGTCAACAAAAATCGGCGCCCACAGACTTGCCAGACGCAGCAGGCTGGCCAGGCTTCGGAGCGGAAAACAAGAGACTTTCATGAAGATCGCTTCCTTTTTCGGGACCCGTCCCGAGGCCATCAAGATGGCTCCCCTGGTCACCGCACTGGCCCGCACGCCCGGCTTGCAGAGCGTGGTCTGCGTGACGGGCCAGCACCGCCAGATGCTGGACCAGGTCATGGGCCTGTTCGGACTGGCCGCCGACCATGACATGGCCGTCATGCAGCCCAGCCAGACGCTCAACGGCCTGTTCGCACGCGTGGTGGCCGGCGCCGACGCGGTGCTGGAACAGGAAAAGCCCGACTACGTGCTGGTGCACGGCGACACCAGCACCGCCACGGCCTGCGCGCTGGCGGCCTTTCACCGGCGCATTCCGGTGGGCCACGTGGAGGCGGGCCTGCGCACGGGCGACCTGGCCCAGCCCTTTCCCGAAGAGATGAACCGCCGCGTGGTGGACGTGGTCAGCGACTGGATGTTCGCGCCCACCCGCACCTCGCAGGCCAATCTGCTGCGCGAGAACCTGCAGGGCCGCATCGCCATCACGGGCAATACGGTGATCGATGCGCTGGCCGCGCTGTGCGCACGCCTGGATGCCCAGCCCGAGCTGGACCGGTCGATCGCCGCGCGCCATGCCTGGCTGCAGCCCGGACAGCGCATGCTGCTGGTCACGGGCCACCGCCGCGAGAACTTCGGCGAGGGCTTCCAGAACATCTGCGCCGCGCTGGCCGAGCTGGCGCGGCGCCATCCCGAGCTGCTGATCGTCTATCCGGTGCATTTCAACCCGGCCGTGCGCACCGTGGTCCAGGCCACGCTGGCCGGCATGGACAACATCCGCCTGATCGAGCCGCTCGACTACATGGACTTCGTCTGGTGCATGCGCCATGCCTTCGCCATCCTCACCGACTCGGGCGGCGTGCAGGAAGAGGCGCCTTTCCTGGGCAAGCCCGTGCTGGTCATGCGCGACGTCACCGAGCGCCCCGAGGCCGTGGCCGCGGGCACGGTGCTGCTGGTCGGCACGCAGCGCGAACGCATCGTCGCCGAAGTCGAGCGCCTGCTGGCCGACCCGGACCACCATGCGTCCTTCGCGCGAAGGATCAACCCCTACGGCGACGGCCAGGCCAGCGAGCGCATCGTGCAGGCGCTGTGCGGCCGCCCGTTCCAGCCCTTCCAGGCCGAGGCAGCGCCGAGCGCCTGAACTTCCCCCGGCATCCGCCCCCCCGGCCCCTGATTGAACACCTGAGCGCACTCCAAGAGGTTTGCATGCATCTGACACCACGTTCCCTGTTTTCCCGACCCGGCTCCCGCAGGGTGCTGGGTTCGCTGATCGGCCTTGGCGCGCTGTTCGCGCAGGCCGCCCTGGCTTCGGCGGTGGGCGACGGCATCCGCGAGCTGGGCGCGCCCCAGAGCCTGCGCCGCAGCGTCGCGCTCAAGGACCTGGGCGTGACCGATCCCGTCGTGCTGTCCGGCATGGCCAGCCAGGAGTTCTACCTGCCCGTGCCGCGCGGACTGCCGCTGTCCGATGCGAGCCTGGCTTTCGAAGGCCGCTATCTGAAGGGCGAGGCGGGCACGACCTCCATGGTGCTGTCGCTCAACGGTTCGCCGGCCGCCGCGCAGGCCATCACCGACGGCGAAGGCACGCTGCAGCGCTCGATGGCCGTGGGGCAGCCGCCGCGTTCGGCCGAATTCGTGCGCCTGGGCGTGAACTGGAGCAACCGCAGCGGCCAGCATCTGCGCTGCGACGAATACCACTCGCTGGCCAATTCGCTGACGATTTCGCCGCAGACGCGGCTGAGCTACCGCGTGGACCCCCGGGACATCCGCAGCATCGAGGACGCCTGGAACACGCTGCCCTTCAACCCCACGGTGCTGGTGGCCGGCAGCCAGCTGGACAAGGCCTCGTTCGACACGGCCTGGCGCGTGGCCGCCAGCCTGCAGCGCGCAGGCAAGCGCCCCAGCGTGCGCGCCCTGCCTGCCGTGGGCGACATGGTCGACGTGGGCGAGCTGGCCATCCCCGGCGCGCTGTCCGGCGTGCCCGCCTTCGCTGCGCTGAAGTCCGGCGGCGGCACGCACAAGATCGCCAGCGCGGCCGAACTGGGCGCCCTGATCGCGCTGGGAGCGGCCCAGGCCGGCGCCGATGTGGTGGTGGCCGACAAGGCCATGCAGCAAAAGATCGCCGCGGCGCTGGACGCGCTGCAGGCCGAGCTGGCCTCCGACCCCGATGCAGGCATGGCCCTGCAGCAGCTGCGCGGCCAGCGCCTGCCGCTGGCCACCGAGTCCCTGGCCTCCCAGCAGATCCGCCTGCTGCCCATGGGCCGCAAGCTGGTGCTGGCCGTGGCCGCCGATGCCGGCGCGCAGGTGGCCGGCCTGCAGGAAACGGCCATGCAGCGCCTGCTGACCAGCCAGGCCGTCACCGTGCCCGTGGCCCAGCCTGCGCAGTGGGATGAATCCCGCGGCGTTCGCCTGTCCGGCCTGGGCAGCGCCAACGACAGCTTCGAAGTGCTGGCGCGCGGCTACTGGAGCATGAGCTTTCCGCTCAACGCCGTGGCCTCGCGCGGACAGATGCCCAGCGAGATCAGCCTGTACCTGGCGGCCGCTCCGGGCGCATCGTCCACGCGCCCCGTGGCCACCATCTACTGGAACGGCATCCTGCTGGCCGCCAGGCAGCTCGACGCCACCGGCCACCCCGAACGCCTGCACGCCCGCGTACCGGGCTACGCGCTGGGCATCAACAACACGCTGCGCGTGATGGTGCAGCGCCAGCCCTATTCGGCCGACTGCAACGAGATTCCGCAGGCCTACCCGGTCAGCGTGCTGTCCGCGATCAGCTACGTCAAGCCCGGCGATGCCCAGCCCGACGGCACCTTCATCGGCCTGCTGCCGCTGCTGGGCGGTCCCTCCCAGCTGCTGGTGCCCGAGGCCTACCTGTCCGCCGCCCCCCAGGCGGCCGAGCGCGTGGCCGCCATGGCCGCCGCCAGCGGCCTGTCGGCCTCGCAGGCCGAGCTGCTCGTGGCCCAGGCCAATGCGGCCGCCAAGCCCACCAGGCCCTTCCTGTCCATGGACGTGGCCCTGCCCGGCACCAGGCCGCTGGTCTCGGTGGCCGATGGCAAGCGCCTGCAGATCCGCGGCAAGGAGGTGGACTGGCTGGACATTTCGGGCATCCGCCAGCTGTCGTCGGCCGAAGTCGTCGAAGCCTCCGGCCAGCGCGGCGTGCTCTGGCATGCCATCGGCGAATGGGAACGCGGCACGAACGAGCCCTTCCTGCTCAACCGCGGCAACATCGCCGTGATCGGCAGCGAAGGCCCCGTGGCCTGGATCGACAGCAGCAACCCCGACGCCAGCATTCCCCCCGGCGCGGGCGAGAGCGCCTTCTATGAATGGCGCCGCTATGTGTCCTGGGGCGTTCCGGGCATGGCCATCGCCATGCTGGCCCTGCTGCTGCTGCTGGTGCTGGCCTGGAGCGTGGCCCGCAGGAAACAGGCCAAGAACGGCTGACGCAGACGCACGGACGGCTTCGTGATCTCCTCCCTCTACTGGCCCTATCTGATTGCCGACTACTACCACGCGCTGGAAATCGTCAGCGCCGTGGTGGCGATCGTCATCCTGATATCCAGTATCGATGACCTGTTCATCGATGCCTGGTACTGGATCCGCGAGGCCTACCGCGCCCTGACCATCAAGCGCCGCTACCGGCCGCTCAAGCCCGAGCAGCTGCACGCCGTGCCGGAAAAGCCGCTGGCCATCATGGTGCCCGCCTGGCTGGAGTACGACGTGATCGCGCCCATGCTGGAGAGCATGGTGGGCACGCTGGACTACAAGAACTACATGATCTTCGTGGGCACCTACCGCAACGACGACCGCACCAAGACAGAGGTCGAGCGCATGCGCCGGCGCTACCGCCGGCTGGTGCGCGTGGAAGTGCCCCACGACGGCCCGACCTGCAAGGCCGACTGCCTGAACTGGATCGTGCAGGCCATCTTCAAGCAAAACACGCTGCAGCCCGAACCCTTCGCGGGCGTGATCCTGCATGACAGCGAGGACGTGCTGCACCCGCTGGAGCTCAAGTACTACAACTACCTGCTGCCGCGCATGGACTTCATCCAGCTGCCCGTGACCTCGCTGGAGCGCGAATGGTACGAGCTGGTGGCCGGCACCTACATGGACGAGTTCGCCGAATGGCACACCAAGGACCTGGTGGTGCGCGAGAGCCTGTCCCGCATGGTGCCCTCGGCCGGCGTGGGCACCTGCTTTTCGCGCCGCGCGCTGGAGGAGCTGGCGGCCGAAACCCAGAACCAGCCCTTCAACACCGACACGCTGACCGAGGACTACGACATCGGCGCGCGCCTGGCGCGGCGCGGCATGAAGCAGATCTTCGGCAAGTTCTCGGTGGACTACGTGATCCGGCGCAAGCCGCTGTTCGGCCTGGGCAAGGAACGGGTCACCACGCTGACCATGCCGCTGGGCATCCGCGAGTATTTTCCCAACACCTTCAAGACCGCCTACCGCCAGAAAGCGCGCTGGACCCTGGGCATCGGCCTGCAGGGCTGGAGCCAGGTCGGCTGGGAAGGCTCGCTGTCCACCAAGTACCTGCTGTTCCGCGACCGCAAGGGCCTGGTGACTTCGTTCATCGCCATCCTGGCCTACGTGCTGCTGCTGAACTTCCTGCTGTTCGTGCTGGCCGACCGCATGGGCTGGTGGACCATCTACTACCCGTCGCTGTTCGCGCCCGGTGGCTGGCTGATGACGCTGATCAGCCTCAATGCCGTGGCACTGCTGCTGCGGGTGACGCAGCGCAGCTGGTTCGTGTCGCGCCTGTATGGCTGGGAACATGCCCTGCTGGCGATTCCCCGCATGGTGATCGGCAACTTCATCAACGCCGCGGCAGCCGGCCGCGCCTGGAAGCAGTTCATCACCCACCTGGTGACGGGCAAGCGGCTGGCATGGGACAAGACCATGCACGACTTTCCATCCACGGACCAGCTGACCCAGCAACGGCAGCGGCTGGGCGAGCTGCTGCTGTCGTGGCAGGCCATCGACGAAGACAAGCTCGCCCTGGCACTGGAGATACAGCGACGCGATCGCCGCCAGCTGGGAGAAATCCTGCTGGAGCAGGGCTGGCTGGACGAGGCCACACTGCACGAGGCCATTTCCGTGCAGAACAGCACGCCTGGCATGGCGCCGGCGGCATCGGATGCACCGCCCCTGACTTCATCGGTACCCCAGTCATGAAACCTGTCGCCCGCCCCCTTGCGCTGGCCGCGCTGCTGGCCACCGGCTGGCTTGCGCCCCCGGCATGGACCCAGGCGCCGCAGCACCGCGCCGAGGCGCCCCTGGTCGGGCGCGCATGGCAACTGGCCAACCAGGCCTACGCCCACTACGAGGCAGGGCGCTATGCACGCGCCGCCGAGACGGCGGCGGCCGCCATCAAGCTGCGCCCCGACCTGCTGAGGCTGCGCATGCTGCTGATCTACGCCTTGCAAAAGCAGGGCAAGCCGGACGAGGCGCTGCAGGCCATCGCGGCAGCGCGCGCAGCGGGCCTGGACGATGCGACGCTCAAGCAGGCCGAACTGAACATGCAGGGCGCCGGCGCGGCCGCCACAGGCACCGAGGCCTACCGCAAGGCCTTTCCCATCGCCACCCAGGCCTACGACGACTACAACGAAAAACGCTATGCGGACAGCGCCAGCAAGGCCGCGCTGGCGTTTCGCACCGACCCCAGCCAGGGCGATTGGGCGCTGCTGTGGATCAATGCCCTGGAGGCGCAGGACCTGCGCGAGCAAGCCATCGCGGCGGCGGACACCGCGCTGGCCATGGGCGCACCCAACATGAGCGACATCGTGGCCCGGCGGCAGACGCTGCGCCGCAGCCTGGCGATACAGCCGGCCCAGCAGGGCTACCAGGCACTGATTGCCAACGATCCCGTGGCGGCCGCGGACTTTGCACGCAAGGCCGTGGCGCAGGCGCCCGACGTATCGTCCCACCGGCTGCTGCTCATCACCGCACTGATGCTGTCCGGGCAGCTCGCGGCCGGCGAAAAGGCGGCGACAGAGGCGCTGGAGCAGGATGACGAGGACACGGCCGCTCTGGGCATGCGCGGCTATCTGCGCCAGCGCCAGGGCAAGACCGCGCAGGCCAACGAGGACTTCGATGCCGCGCTGCGCCAGGACTGGCTGGACGACACCCAGATGCGGGACATGCGCCTGATCGCGGCAGACGCCGCGTTGGCGGCCCACGATGCCCAGCGCGTGCGCGCCTTGCTGGCGCCGCTGCCCGCCCAGGACGAGGCCGTGGCCCGCCGGCTGCGCGATGCCGACGCCTTGCGCGGCGAACGGGCCGCGACCGGGCCGCTGCCCCAGGCGGACTACCTGCCGCCGCTGCAGGACTGCCGGGACACGCCCTATGGCACCGTCTGCCAGCTGCAGCCATCCGATGCCCGCGGCTCGGGCGGCCCCAGCGCCCAGGCCTATGCAGCCTATGCGCGCAAGGACTACCAGCAGGCCATCGACTACGCCCGCGCGGCGCTGGAACAGGACCCGGACAACGCCTTGCTGCAAAAGCTGCTGACCACCACGCTGGCGGCAGGCAACCGCACCCAGCAGGGCCAGGCGCTGCTCCGGCTGGACAAGGCGCTGTCCCTCAAGCCCGACGACGCGGACCTGCGGATGCAGCGCGGCTACCTGCACTCGCGCGCAGGCAGTCCCGACAAGGCGCTCGAGGACTTCCGCGCGGCGCGCGCCACGGGCGAGGCGCCGCCGGGCGTCATTCTGGACGAAGGCTATGCCCTGGCAGGGACCGGCGACAAGCGGGCGGCGGTGCGCACCTTCAAGGAAGCCATCGACCTCGCCGACTCCGGCACGCTGCAACTGACCGGCGACCAGCGCGAGAACGCGCGTGGCGCCGTGGCCGGCCTGTCGCGCGAATGGGGCGCCGTGATGTCCATGGGCTACCGCGGCGCCCGCCCGGCGGGACGGGCCTTCTCCGATGGCATCCTCACGCAGGCAGGCAACGCCGTCTTCGGGACCGCCGAGGCCTATTGGCGGCCTTCCGGCTTTCTGAACTCCTCCACGCAGGTGTTCGAAGCCTATGCGCGCCTGGGCAGCACCCTGCATGACGGCGGCGGCAGGACGCCCGGCCAGCGGTCCATCGACCCCTGCACGGGCCAGCCTTTCGACGTGCAGGCCAGCGCCAACCGGGGGGTGTCCGGGCTGCCCACCGCCACCGGCGCGCTGGGCATGCGCTTCACGCCGTCCACCGAATACGCGCTGACCTTCGGCCTGGAGCGCCAGCTCATGCTGGGTTCCGCCACGCGCTCCGGCAACCTGGTGCCGGCCTCCGGCGCGCTGCGATGCCTGCTCAGCGGACGCAATCCGCTCGACCCCGCAGGCCCGGCCCTGGGCTCCCCGCTGTCGGCAAGCTACCAGGCGGGCGCGGGCCAGGGCGGCTGGCTGGCCTATGTCACGCATGGCTTCTACGAAGGCACGGCCCGCCGCACGGACCGCTCCAGCTGGTTCACCATGGAGGGCTACAGCCAGGCCGGCTACTCGCGCCAAAGCCTGGCTTCGCGCCTGAAGCTGACCGACCAGGCCACGGGCGCGCTGCTCGGCGAGGGCGCCGGGCGGCATCAGCGCAGTCAGTGGTTCTTCTCCACCGAGGCCCGTATCGGCCGCAGTTTCCGTGCCGACGGCATCGCCAACGGCCTGGTGGTCTTTCCCTTCGTGGTGGCCTCCGCCGACTGGATCAAGCAGCGCAACCGCTTCGAGTTGCGCTCCCTGCAAACGACAGAGAATCTGGCCGCCGCGCTGTTCGCGGCGCAGCAAGGCCGCGACGCGGACCTGCAGGGCAACGGCAGCAGCTGGTCGGCCAGTTCCGGCCTGGGCCTGAGCCTGCGCTACTGGTTCCGCGAAAGCCACTACAGCACCGCCCAGTCCTATCTGGACTGGTCCATGCAATACCGATTCAACATCGGCGCAGGTCAGGCAGACCGGGCCAAGGGCCTGTTCATGACGCTGACACTGTCTTACTAGGCCTTCGGGCCCATTCCCCAAGGAACGACGCATGAATGAATCCATCACCGCATCTTTGCGCGCCGGCCTGCGCCGGCCCGCACGCATGGCCCGGTTGCTGGCCGGCGCCACGCTGGCGCTCGGCGCACTGGCCGCGCAGGCCCAGGACACATCGTCCATCGTCATCAAAGGCAAGGACGGCTGGCTGTTCCCGGGCTGGGGCAGCCTGACCCGGCTGGACCGTGCCGGCATCGACGAATCCACGCGCCTGATCGCGCAGGCCAAGGACCTGCTGGAGCAGCGCGGCGTCAAGCTGCAGGTGCTGCTGCTGCCGGACAAGGCGCGCTTCTATGCGGACAAGCTGCCCGACGGAAAAGCCATGAGCGCCGAGGTGCAGGGACGCTACTCCGTGATCGTGGATGCGCTGCGCCAGGCAGGCGTGCCCACGTTCGACGACGAGGCCGTGCTGCGCAAGCTGCGCGACGAAGGCAAGGACGTCTTCTACCGGACCGACCAGCACTGGACCCAGCCAGCCGCCGATGCCACCGCCCAGGCGACGGCCCGGATGGTGCTGAGCGAGGTGCCCCAGCTTGCGGGCAGCGCAGGCAGCGGCATGGCGCTGGGCGAGCCGGCCACCGAGCGGCGCTACGGCGATCTGGCCGAGCTGTTCCTCACCCCCGAGGAGCGCAAGCAGGTCGGGCGCGAAATCTACACCGTGCGCCGGCAGGCGCAGGCGCCAGGCCTGATCGACGAAGGGCCGGCACCCGTGCACATCACGGGCCACAGCATGGTCCAGCCCTACTTCGGCTTCCCCCAGAAGCTCTCGCAGCAGCTGGACCGTCCGGTCACCCTCAACTGGAAGCCCGGCAACGTGGGCCAGTGGGTCATGCTGCTGGAGTACCTGGAGTCGCCCGCCTTCAAGGCCCGGCGCCCGCAGGTTCTGGTATGGCAGATGTTCGAGCCGACCTACAGCTACGGCCCGAATGCGGCAGGCCAGTGGGACAACGCCTCCCTGATGCCCGCCTCGGCATGGACGCAGCGGCTGCAGGCCGCGCTCAAGGACTGACATGGCGCCATCGGAGACGGCCGGCCACAGGCGCAACGCATGGCTTTGGTGCGCGATGCTGGCAGCCGGCCTGGCCTGGGGCGGCTGGACGCTGCACGACAATCCGCCCGGACCCGAAGTGCGGACGCTGGCCGCGTGGCTGGATGGCCGCGCGGGAACGGCGCTGAACAAGGCGCTGCGCCTGCCCGCCTCCGCCGAGCTGGCGACGGCCCAGGCCGCCCTGCGCTACCGGCTGCTGGGGGACACCGGCCACCAGGTGGCCCTGGGCTGCCCGCAGTGGCTGTTCTACCGGGACGGGCTGCGGCCCGCATCCGGCGCCAGCGATGCCGCCTTCGAGGCGCGCCTGCGCCTGGCGCGGCACTGGAGCCGGCAACTGCAGCAGCAGGGCATCGCCACGCTGGTCGTGGCCGTGCCGGACAAGTCGCGCATCGAAGCCGCCCACCTGTGCGGCCTGCCCGTGGCGGACGTGATGCGCCAGCGGCTGCAGCTGTGGCAGCAGCGCCTGCGCGCCGATGGCATCGCCTTCGCCGACCTGCGCCCTGCGCTGCAGGGGCAGGCGCGGCCCATGTTCTTTCGCACCGACGTCCACATGAACGCCGACGGCGCGCGCGCCGCCGCGCTGGCCGTCGCACAGGCCGCGCTGCCCTTGCTGGGTGGCCAGCGTGGCAGCCAGGCCTTCGAGGAATCCGCGCCCGGGCCGGCGCAGGAGCTGCCCGGCGACCTGCTGGCCCTTGCAGGGCTGAGCGATGCGCCCCCGGGCTGGCGCCCCACGCGCGACGAGGTCCGGCCCCAGGCCATCACGCCCGTGCGCGGCGGCGGCCTGCTGGACGACGCGCCGCCCGTACAGGTTCTGCTGGCGGGCAGCTCCAACGGCCTGCGCAGCAATTTCGCGCCCCAGCTGGGGCGTGCGCTGGGCCAGGAAGTCTGGAACCTCAGCATGGACGGCGGCCAGTTCAACGGCGCCATGGCAGCGGCGCTCAAGCGCCGCGCCTCCTGGCCGGCCAGCCTGCGGCTGGTGATCTGGGAATTCTCGGAAAACACCTTGTCCCTGCCACTGACGGACGATGAAAAGGCGGCGCTCCAGGAGATGGCCGCCGCCACCCCGCCTGCGTGACCCCGCCTGTCCCATGCTGTTCAACTCCTACCTTTTCCTGCTGCTGTTCCTGCCCGTCGCGCTGGCGGGCCACTACCTGGCCGGCGCCATCAGCCTGCGGCTGGCCGCCGTCTGGCTGTGCCTGACCTCCTTCGTCTTCTACGGCTGGTGGAACCCGCAGTTCGTCGCCCTGCTGGCGCTGTCCATCGCCTTCAACTACCTGGTCAGCCTGCTGATCCTGCACTTCACGGGCCGCGCGCGGCTGCAGGCGCTGGTGACCATGGCCGGCGTGGCGGCGGACCTGGCGGCCCTGTTCCACTACAAGTACTTCGCCACCCTGTTCAACTTCCTGGGCGAATGGGGGCTGACGCAGGGCGGCATGCACGAACTGATCCTGCCGCTGGGCATCTCGTTCTTCACCTTCACCCAGATCGGCTACCTGCTGGACTGCCGCTCGGGCATCGTCAAGGAACGCAGCCTGCTGAGCTACGTGCTGTTCGTCACCTTCTTCCCGCACCTGATCGCGGGCCCCATCCTGCACCACAAGGAAATGATGCCGCAGTTCGCGCAGCCGGAGAACTACCGCTTGCGCGCGGACAACCTGTCGGTGGGCGGCACGCTGTTCGTGATCGGCCTGGCCAAGAAGGTGCTGCTGGCCGACGAGATCGCCCCCTACGCCGATGCCGGCTTCGCCGCGCCGGGCGGTCTGCAGTTCTGGGCGGCCTGGGGCGCCAGCGTGAGCTATGCGCTGCAGCTGTACTTCGACTTCTCGGGCTACTCGGACATGGCCCTGGGCCTGGCGCGCATGTTCGGCATCCGCTTTCCGCTGAACTTCAACTCGCCCTACAAGGCGGCCAGCATCATCGACTTCTGGGCGCGCTGGCACATGACGCTGACACGCTATCTGACGGCCTATCTCTACTACCCCGTGGCCATGGCCGTCTCCCGCGCCCGCGAAAGGCGCGGCCTGTCCGTGGGATCGAGCGCGGCGCGCACGCCGGGCGGCTTCGCGGCCACCATCGTGCTGCCCACGCTGTTCACCATGGGGCTGGCGGGCATCTGGCATGGCGCGGGCTTGCAGTACCTGGTCTTCGGCCTGCTGCATGCCTTCTATCTTTCGGTCAACCATGCCTGGCGCATCTTCGTGGTCAGCCGCAAGCCCGCCGCGGCGCGCAAGTCCAGCCTGCCGGGCCACCTCCTCAGCGTGGCCCTCACCTTCGTGGCCGTGCTGGTGGCCCAGGCCTTCTTCCGCGCCCATGGCGTGGGCGACGCCTTGCTGCTGCTCAAGGGCATGGCCGGCCTGCGCGGCGTGGAAGCATTGGAGTCGCTGTCCCATGTCCGGGGGCTGGCAGCCGGCGACGCCTTGCGCCTGGCCATCGGCCACCACATGCAGCTGGCCCTGGTGGCGCTGCTGCTGGGCATCGCCTGGTTCACGCCCAATGCCCACCAGATCCTGGGGCGCCATTCGCCCGCCATGTTCAAGGTGCAGGAGGCGCCGCGCGCCTGGATGCGCTGGCGGCCCGACGCGGCGTGGACGGCCGCCACCCTGTTCGTGCTTTTCCTGTGCCTGGCGAACCTGCACAAGGAAACCCGATTCCTGTATTTCCAATTCTGAATCCGAAACGACCGAAGGAGAAAACCATGTCCCTGAACGACATCGAGAGCAAGATTGCCCAGATCATCCAAAACATCATCCTGACCTCGGTCGAGCCCGATACCCTGCTGCTCGAATCGGGCCTGGTGGACTCGCTGTCCGCCGTGGACGTGGCGCTGGCCATCGAAAAGGAATTCAGCGTCAAGATCCCGCCGTCGGAGATCGACCTGCACCTGGAATCCGTGCAGACGCTGGCGCAGTTCGTCGCCGCGCAGCGCAAGGCCTGATGCACGGCCCCGATCCGCAAACCTTCACCCGCGAAGACGCCCGGAGGCCGCATGCGATTTTGCTTTGACCGCTTCGACTTCATCGAAACCGGCGCCGACACGCAGCGGCCCGCCGTCATCGACGCCGCCGGCACGCTGAGCTGGCAGCAGCTGGCCCGGGCCGTGGAGCAATGGCAGCAGCAGGCCCTGGCACGCGGCGCGCGGCGCGACGAGCCCGTGCTGATCACCGGGCACAAGGAAAGCGCCTTCCTCGTGGCCATCATCGGCTGCCTGCGCCTGGGCCTGCCCTTCGTGCCCGTGGACGTGATCAACCCGCCCGAACGCATGGCGCGCATCGCCACCCTGGTGCAGGCGGGCCTGCACTACGACGCGCAGGCGGGCGCCTTCCTGGACACCGGCATCGCCGCCCGGCCGCTGCAGGAAAAATCGCTGGCCTACATCATGTTCACCTCGGGCAGCACGGGCGACCCCAAGGGCGTGCAGATCGGACGCGAAAGCCTGGGCCTGTTCGCCGGCTGGATACGCGACTGCCTGGCGCTGGGCGAGGCCCCGGTGTTCATGGACCAGATGCTGTTCAGCTTCGACTTCTCGCTGTTCAACTGGATGGGCGCGCTGGCCACGGGCGGCGCCTGCGTGCTGTGCGCGCGCGAGACCATCGCCGACCGCCAGGCCTTCGCCGCCTACCTGGCCCGCACCCGTGTCAACGTCTGGGCCTGCACACCCTCCTTCGTGCGCCAGCAGTTGCTCGATGCCGGCTTCGACCAGCAGCACCTGCCCGACCTGCGCGCCTTCGTCTTCGGCGCCGAGTCGCTGACCCCCACCCTGGCCGAGGCGCTGTGGAGCCGCTTTCCCCAGGCCCGCATCATCAACTCCTACGGCCCCACGGAAGCCACCTGCTCGACCACCTGGGTCGAGATCGACCCCGTGCTGCGCGCCCGTGCGCCGCTGCCCTTTCCCATCGGCCGGGCCAAGCCCTATGCCGACGTTTTCCTCGAAGACGGCGAGATCTGCGTGGCCGGCGACCATGTGATGCGCGGCTACCTGAACCGTCCCGACCTGCACGCCAGCCGCATGTTCACGCGCAACGGCCAGCGCGGCTACCGCACGGGCGACCTGGGCGAGATCGACGGCGAGGGCCTGGTCACCTTCCGCGGCCGGCGCGACGACCAGATCAAGATGCATGGCTACCGCATCGAGCTGGCCGAGGTCGATGCGGTGCTGGCCACCCTGCCGGGCGTGCGCGCCGGGGCCGCGGTCGCGCTCAGGCGGCCCGACGGCTTCATCGTGCGCATGATCGGCTTCGTGGACCTGGACCGCACCGGCCCGGCCGGCATGCAGCCCCTGCCCGATGAACTGGCCGGCTGGCGCGAGCTGCTGGCCCGGCGCGTGCCGCCCTACATGATCCCGTCGGAGCTGCTGGCCTGCCACGGCTTTCCGCTGACCCAGACCGACAAGGCCGACCGCAAGCAACTGGAGCGCATGTACCTCGAATCGCGCATGCGCCCTTCCCAGCCCACCAAGGAATCCCAGGCATGACCCTTGCCCTCTTCCCTTCGATCCGCCACGCCCTGCTCGCCCTGGCCGGGCTGTCCGCCCTGGCCGCCGCGCACGCCGAAGGCACGCTGGCCCAGCTGTATGCGGCACGCCCGCCCGCAGGCTCGTCCTTCGTGCGCATCGTCCACCCCGACGCGGGCGCCCTGCGCGTGAAGATCGCCGACGGCCCCGAGCAGACGCTGTCGGGCGGCAAGCCCGCCAGCAGCTATGCCATCGTCAAGGGCGATACGCCCTTCAGCATCCTGCTGGACGGCAAGAACGCCGGCCCCATGAAGGTGGCGCCGGGCAGCTTCACCACCCTGGTGCCGCGCCAGGGCAAGAACGCCGCCGCGCGTTTCATCGCCATCGACGACTCCGGCGGCAGCCAGGACGCGCTCAAGGCCGAACTGCGCTTTTACAACCTGAGCGCGGACTGCGCCGAAGCCGCGCTGCAGGTCGCCCCCACGGGTCCCGTCCTCTTCAAGGACGTGGCGCCGGGCACGGCAGCCCAGCGCGCCATCAACCCGGTCAGCGCCCAGCTCGGCGCCTCCTGCGGCAGCGCCACCAGCGCGCCGCTCGCGCTGCCGCAACTGCAGCCGGGCGACCACTACAGCCTGTTCATGACAGGAAAGGCCGGCATGCCCGTGCTGCGCGGCCAGCCCAGCGCCATCGACACCTACCGCCCCTGAATCCGCTGCCCGAGGACACCGACACCGCCATGCGCACCGTACTGCGTGAAGACCACCTGCTGTTCAAGGAACAGGCCGACCGCTTCGTGGCAGCCGAGATCCTGCCCCACATCAACGACTGGGAGCATGCCGGCATCACGCCGCGTGAACTGTGGCGCAAGGCCGGCGCCAGCGGCCTGCTCAACTGCGCCCTGCCCCCGCCCTACGGCCAGGGCGGCGACTTCGGCCACGCCGCCGTGGTGATCGAGGCGCTGGCGCGCGCCAATTGCCTGGGCATCGGCTTTTCCATCCACTCGGACATGGTCGCGCCCTATCTCTGGAACTTCGGCACCCCGGCACAGAAGGACCGCTGGCTGCCGCGCATGGCCACGGGCGAGCTGATCGGCGCCATCGCCCTGACCGAGCCCGGCGCCGGCAGCGACCTCAAGGCCGTGCGCACGCGCGCCCGGCGCGATGGCGCGGACTATGTGCTGGACGGCCAGAAGACCTTCATCACCAACGGCGTCAATGCCGGCCTGATCCTGGTGCTGGCCAGCACCGAACCCGAACTGGGCGCGCGCGGCCTGTCGCTGTTCGTGGTGGAAGAAGGCATGCAGGGCCTGGGCAAGGGCCCGGCGCTGCGCAAGATCGGCCAGCACAGCCAGGACACCTGCGAGCTGTTCTTCGACGGGCTGCGCCTGCCGGCCGGCCACCTGCTGGGCGAGGAGAACGCAGGCTTCGGATACGTGATGAGCGAGCTGGCCCAGGAGCGGCTGGCCATCGCGCTGCGCGCCGCCGCCTCCATCGAAGGCATGCTGGACAGCACGGCCGAGTTCGTGCGCAACCGCAAGATCTTCGGGCGCCGCGTGCTCGACTACCAGAACACGCGCTTCAAGTTCGCCGATGCCCTGGCCAAGACCACCATGCTGCGCGTCTTCCTGGATGACTGCCTGGCGCGCCACATCGCCGGCACGCTGGACCCCGTCACTGCCGCCATGGCCAAGCTCAACGCCACCGAGCTGCAGGGCCAGGTGCTGGACGAGCTGCTGCAGCTGCACGGCGGCTACGGCTACATGGCCGAGTACGGCATCGGCCGCGCCTGGAGCGATGCGCGGGCGCTGCGCATCTTCGGGGGCAGCAGCGAGATCCTGCGGGAGATCATCGGAAAGCGGTTCTGAGCCCGCAGGCCGCCGCGGTCCCGGCGCGTCCCAGGGGGTCAGCGGATCGCCGAATTCCAGTCGCTCAGCAATTGGCGCGCTTCGGGCGTATCGCCCAGCACCCAGGGGTCGATGGCAAAGGCCACGACGCGCTGGGCGCCGTAGTCGCGGGCCACGCTCCATTGCTGGCGCACGCGCTCGGCACTGGCCGAGCGTGCCCGGAAGTCGGAACCATCGGGCAAGGTCGGGGGCAACTGCTCGAACAGCTCCACGATCAGGTCGAACGGCGTGCCGCGCTCCAGCAGCATCTTTTGCAGCGGGGCCAGCGCATCGTAGTTGCGCAGGCCCGCCACGCCCACGCCGTCCTGGACCATGGGGTGCAGGGCGATGCGGTCCAGCAAAATGCGCCACAGCCCGGCCAGGGTGCCGGGGGTCTGCAACTGGCTGAAATAGGTGGAGACCGTGGGCACCTGGCCGCCAGTGGCCATGGCCGCCTGCGCCAGCGGCTGCAGCGCGCCCGCCAGCCATTCGATGCGTTCGGCCGACGCCCAGTGGTACTGCTCCAGCTCGTAGGGGATGTACCAGCCGCGAAAGGCTGCATGCCGGGGCCAGGCGCTGGCCTGCATGTGGCGCACGCCCTGCCCGGCGATATGGGACAGATAGGGCGCCGGGCCCGCAGCGTTCGCATAGCTGATCTGCTTCCACCAGCGCTCGTCATAGGGCAGGCCCAGGTGCACGCCCATGCCCAGTTCGGCGCAGATGTCCAGCAGATCGGCGATCTGCGCATCCGCCAGCATCCAGCTGTCCGCCTCGGACTCGCCCGTCAGGCCCGACCATTGCAGGAACAGTTCGCGGCATCCCAGGGCCTGGGTATCGGCCAAGCGCTGGCGCCATTGGCCACGCGGCATGTCGAGATGGCTGCGCCAGGGCTGCAGAAAGCTGGCCGACATCGAGGCCGAAGCCGAACAGCCCGCCAACGAGACACAGGCTGCTGCGGCGCTGGCGCCAAGAAAATCGCGTCTGGACAGGTGCATGGGAACAAAGGGCAAGCGCTGCGCGCAGCGGACTGGCAAGAATACGCCAAAGCCGAGCGCGCATATTGCAAAAAGAAACGGCCCGCGCGCATGTCGCGCGCCAGATCAAAAGGAGTGCACGATGCCCGCGTAAAAGCCCTGCTGGCCTGAGCCCGGCGCGGGCCTGGCGCCGTTGGCCTCCACCGAGAAGGCCGCCAGCCCGCCATTGGACAGCGTGCCGGCCGTGGCGTAGAGCATGGTGCGCTTTGACAGGTGGTAGTGGGCGCCCAGGCTCAGCAGGCTGGCGCCGCCCCCTTCCCGGTTCGCGCGGTAGGCGCCCCCCACCAGCACCAGGGCGGGCGTGGCCTGGTAGTTCGCGCCGGCCCAGTAGGTCTGCTGGCTGCGCGCGCCGACCGGATTGGCGGCGTCGGCCACGGTGCCAGGACCCGAGCGGATGCGGCTGTACCCTGCATACAGCTTGAAGCGGCCGGCCTGCCAGGTGGCGCCCGCCGCGTACAGGCGCGAGGCCTCGTAGAGCGAGGAGAATCCGCCATCCGCATCGCGGATTTCCTCGTAGAAGGCCTTGAGCACCAGCGGGCCCCGGGCGTAGCCCAGGCCCGCCCCGAACTGGCGCCCGGCCCGCGGGCGCCCTGCCTCGCCGTTGAGCCCCAGCTGCGCGCGCAGCGTCCACCCGCCCCAGTTCGGCGACTGGTAGCTGATGGCATTGGGACGCGAGCCCCAGGTGCGGTTGCCCTGCAGCGTGCCGGCGCCCATGGCCTGCAGCCCCATGGGGTCCAGGGCCCAGACCTCGCCGTCCGGGATGCCCATGGCGCGGCCCAGCAGCAGCGTGCCCCAGGAGCGGCCGGACAGCCCCACCACCGCATAGCGGCTGAAGAAGCTGTCGCCGGCCCGGCCCTCGTCCAGCGCGAACTGGCTTTCGAGGTGGAACACGGCGCTCAGCCCGCCGCCCAGATCCTCGCTGCCGCGCAGGCCCCACCAGGTGGCGCCCCACTGGCCCGCCTGGCGCCACTGGCCGGCACTGCGGCCCGGCGCATCGGCAACGCGGTTCATGTAGTCGATGCCCGCAACGAGACGCCCGTAGAGCGTGACGCCGCCCTGCGCCCGCGCCGGCACGGCCGCTGCGGCCAGTGCCCAGGCCAGCGCCAATGCGGCAGCCGCCCTCGTGGTGCCGCGCCGCGGGCGGCGGTGGATTGTCTGTGCCATGTAGCTCCCTCCCTGTGGTGAATGCCTTGCCGGCGGCCCGCTCAGGCCGCCAGCCCGTCCACGAGCGCGCGCAGCGTCTCGTAGCCCTTTTTCGCGTAGACGTAGCCCGGTGCCACGGCCGGGTCCTGCTCGGCCTCGACGACCAGCCAGCCCTCGTAGCCCGCGTCCCTGAGCGTGCGCAGCACCGCCGCGTAGTCGAGCGCGCCGTCGCCCGGCACGGTGAAGATGCCGTGGACCACGCCCTTCAGAAAGCTCCAGTCGCCCTCGCGGGCCTGGGCGATGCGCTGCGGGCGCACGTCCTTGCAGTGCACATGGATGACGCGGCCCACATGCCTTTGCAGCAGCGCCACCGGATCGGCCGCGCCGCCGTAGTAGGCATGGCCGGTGTCGAACAGCAGAAAGACCTTGCGCGGGTCGGTCAGCGCCATCAGGCGGTCCACGTCCTCGGGCGATTCCACATAGGCGCCCATGTGGTGGTGGTAGGCCAGGCGGATGCCGTACTCCTGCAGCAGATGCGCGCCGAAGGCGTCCAGCCGCCGCGCGTAGCGCTGCCAGGCGGCCTCGTCCGCAAAGCGCGGGCGCCGCGACAGGGGCGTGTCCATCTGGCCCTGCACCGTGTCCGCGCACTCGCCATAGACGACCACGGTGGCGCCGTTGTGGCGCAGCTTTTCCATGTGGGCCCGGCAGCGTGCGGCTTCCTCGGCCAGCGCCTGCGCATCGGTGAGCGGCCCCTGCCGCGCGAGAAAGCCCGAGTACCAGCCCGAGACACAGGCCAGCCCGTACCCGGCCAGCGTGGCCTGCAGCGCCGGGCCCGTGTCGGGGAACTTGTGGCCCAGCTCGAAGCCGGCGTAGCCGATCTCGGCGCCTTCGCGCAGCGCCGTCTCCAGCGGGGTGCCGCCGCCCAGCGACGGCAGGTCGTCGTTCATCCACGACAGGGGGTTGATGCCGATGCGGACGTTCCAGGGCATGCGATGGCTCCTTCGGGCAGACGGGAAGACGGGAAGACGGGGATGGGGTCAGCGGCGCTGGCGCGCCTGCTGTTCGAGGTAGGCGCCGCGCGCATCGCGAACCTGGACGCGGGCCGAGACTTCGGGCACCGCCACGTCCCACCAGGCGCCGCCATCGGCCGTGGTGCGCCGGTGCGTGGTGTCTATGACCAGGACCTGGCTGCGGCTCGCCGCGCGCGCACGCCGCATTTCGCGGCGCAGCGCGGCGATGCCGTCCACATGCACGGCCTCGGCGCCCAGGGCGGCGGCATGCATGGCGAAGTCGATGCGGGCGCCCTCGCCGCCTGCGGGCACGCAGTCGCCGAGCATGTTGTTGAAGCTGGCGCCGCCGCAGCGCTGCTGCAGCCGCTCTATGCAGCCATAGCCCCGGTTGTCCAGCACCACGACGATGATCTTGGCGCCCAGCATCACCGAGGTGGCCAGCTCGGCGTTGAGCATCAGGAAGGAGCCGTCGCCGACGATGGCGATGACCTCGCGCCCGGGCCGGGCCAGCTTCACGCCCAGGGCGCCCGCGATCTCGTAGCCCATGCAGGAATAGGCATAGTCCACGTGGTAGTTGCCCGGCAGGCCGCTGCGCCACAGCTTGTGCAGCTCGGCCGGCAGCGTGCCGGCCGCGCAGACCACGATGTCGTCCCGGGCGCTGTCGCCACCGGCATCGGCGGCCGAGTCGCGCACGGCGCCGATCACCTCGGCCTCGTAGGGCAGTTCATCCACGGGAATGCGCGCCGTCAGTTCGTCCACGCGCCGTGTCCAGGCAGCGGCCTGGCGGCGGCAGTCCTCGGTCCACTGCGCATCGGCGCGCCAGCCCGCCAGCGCCGCGCCCAGCTGGACCAGGCCCGTGCGCGCATCGGCCAGCAGGGGCAGGCCGCGCTTTCTGCCGGCATCCAGGGGCTGCACGTTCAGGCCCAGCACGGTGGCCTGGCCGTACAGCGCCTGCGAGCCGCTGGTGAAATCCTGCTGCCGCGTGCCCACGGCCAGCAGCACATCGCACTGCGCGGCCGCGCGGTTGGCGGCCGGCGAGCCCGTGACGCCGATGGAGCCCAGGTTCAGCGGATGGTCCCAGGCCAGGCTGCCCTTGCCCGCCTGCGATTCGGCCACGGGCACGCCATGGGCTTCGGCGAACACGCGCAGGGCGTCCCAGGCCTGGCTGTACAGCACGCCGCCGCCGGCAATGATCAGCGGCCTTCTGGCGCCGGCCAGCAAGGTGGCGGCCGCGGCCAGCTCGGCGGCGTCGGCGGGCTGGCGGCGCCAGCGGATCAGCGGCGGCGCGAAGAAATCCTCGGGCCAGTCCCAGGCCTGGGCCTGCACGTCCTGCGGCAGCGCCAGGCACACGGGTCCGCACTGCGCGGGGTCGGTCATGACCTGGATGGCGCGCGGAAGCGCCGCCAGCAGCTGCTCGGGCCGCAGGATGCGGTCGAAGTAGCGCGTCACGGGGCGAAAGCAGTCGTTGGCGCTGGCGTCGCCCTGCTCGAAGCTTTCGACCTGCTGCAGCACCGGGTCCGGCAGGCGCGAGGCGAAGACGTCGCCGGGCAGCAGCAGCAGCGGCAGGCGCGCCACATGGGCCAGCGCCGCCGACGTGACCATGTTGGTGGCGCCGGGCCCGATGCTGGAGGTGGCGGCCATCATGCGCTGACGGAAATGGGCCTTGGCAAAGGCCACGGCCGCATGGGCCATGCCCTGCTCGCTGTGCGCGCGCAGCGTGGGCAGGCGGTCGCGCACCGCATGCAGCGCCTCGCCCAGGCCGGCCACGTTGCCGTGGCCGAAGATGGCGAACACGCCGCCGCAATAGGGCTGGGCCAGCACCTGCCCATCGGGCTGCGCCACCTCGGCGCGCAGGGCGGCCAGGTAGCGCACCAGCGCCTGGCTGACGGTCAGTCTCACGGTCCTGGTCATTGCAAGCTCCCCTCTCCTGGCAGTCGGGACAACGACATAAAGATTAAAACTATTGGAAAATTTTTTTCTTAGGTGTATTCACTTAGAAATGAATTTCCAAAAATTGCGCGAACGGAACTACAGTCCGTTCCAGGGGCTGCGCGCTTGGCGGCCCCTGCCAGTCCACGCCACGGGCGCTGCGCCCGTGCCGAACCAGGGAGGAGAGGAGATGATGAGAAACCGCTTGCTCGCCGCCATGGCCGCGGCCTTGCTCGCCATGCCGCTGGCGCATGCCCAGAAGATCGGCGTCTCGATGGCGCTGTTCGACGACACCGGCCTGACCATCCTGCGCGGCGGCATCGCCGAGGCGGCCCGAAAGCACGGCGCCAGCGTGCAGATCGAGGATGCCGGCAACGACGTGGGCAGGCAGCTGAGCCAGGTCCAGAACATGATTGCCCAGAAGGCCGACGCCATCATCGTCAACGCCGTGGACACCGACGCCACGCCCAAGATCACGCGGCTGGTGAGCGCGGCCGGCATCCCGCTGGTCTATGTCAACCGCAGGCCCGTCGATTCCGACAGGCTGGCCGGGGGCATCGCCATCGTCGCCTCGGACGAACAGCTGGCCGGCACGCTGCAGACCCGCCAGGTGTGCCAGCTGCTGGGCGGCCAGGGCCGCATCCTGGTGCTGATGGGCGAGCTGTCCAACCACGCGGCGCGCACCCGCACCCAGGCCATCGAGCAGGTGCTGGCGCAGCCGCAGTGCGCGGGCATGAAGATCGCGGACCGGCGCGAGGGCAAGTGGAGCCGCACCCAGGGCCAGGACATCACCATGAACTGGCTCAGCGCGGGCCTGCAGTTCGACGCCATCATCGCCAACAACGACGAGATGGCCCTGGGCGCCATCAATGCGCTGAAGGCGGCCAGGAAGTGGACGCCCGCCACCATCGTGGCCGGCATCGATGCCACGCCGGACGGGCTGGCCTCGATGAAGAACGGCGAGCTCAAGGTCTCCGTGTTCCAGAACCTGGCCGGACAGGGCGCCAGCGCGGTCGATGCCGCCCTGCGGCTGTCCCGCAAGCAGGCCGTGGAACGCTTCGTGGACGTGCCCTTCGAGCTGGTCACGCCCGGGAACATGGAAGGCTTCGCCCGGCGCTGAGCCGCGCCCATCCACCAGGAGAACCCATGCCTTCAGCCTTCCAGGCCGGGCCGCCGCATGGCCCGCCCCCGCCCAGCTCCGGCCCCGGCTCTGCGCCCGGAGACTGCCTGCTCGAAGTGCGCGGCGTGCGCAAGTCCTTCCCCGGCGTCGTCGCGCTGGACGATGTGCAGCTGCGCGTGCGGCGCGGCACGGTCCATGCGCTGATGGGCGAGAACGGCGCCGGCAAGTCCACGCTGATGAAGATCATCGCGGGCATCCAGGCGCCCGACGCGGGCGAGATCCGCCTGCGCGGCGAGGCCGTCGTGCTGCACGGGCCGCTGGATGCGCTCGAACGCGGCATCGCGATGATCCACCAGGAACTGAACCTGATGCCCAGCATGACCGTGGCCGAGAACATCTGGATCGGCCGCGAGCCGACAGGCCGCTTCGGCCGGTTCGGCCTGGTCGATCACCGCCGCCTGCACCGCGACACCGAGGCATTGCTCGCGCAGCTGGCCATCGGCATCGACCCGCAGGCCGAGGTGGGCACGCTGAGCGTGGCCAGCCGCCAGATGGTGGAGATCGCCAAGGCCGTGTCCTTCGACTCCGATGTGCTGATCATGGACGAGCCCACCTCGGCGCTCACCGCGCGCGAGGTGGCGCACCTGTTTCGCATCATCGGCCAGCTGCGCGCGCAGGGCAAAGGCATCGTCTACATCACGCACAAGATGGACGAGCTGTTCGAGATCGCCGACGAGTTCTCGGTGTTCCGCGACGGCCGCTACATCGGCACGCACGCGGCGGCCCAGGTCACGCGCGACGACATCATCCGCATGATGGTGGGGCGCGAGATCACGCAGCTGTTCCCCAAGCAGGACGTGGACCCGGGCGAGGTGGTGCTGGCGGTGGACGGCCTGGGCGTCGAAGGCGTGTTCCGCGGCGTGGGCTTCGCGCTGCGTGCCGGGGAGATCCTGGGCATCGCGGGCCTGGTGGGATCGGGGCGCTCCAACGTCGCCGAGGCGCTGTTCGGCGTGGTGCCGGCCACCGCCGGCGAGATCCGCATCGATGGCCGGCCCGTGCGCATCGCCTCGCCGGCCCAGGCCATGCGCCACGGCATGGCCTTCCTGACCGAAGACCGCAAGGACACGGGCTGCCTCATGGGCCTGGACCTGCAGGCCAACATGGAAGTGGCCGTGCTGCACCAGCGCCATGTGCGCTGGGGCCTGGTCGGCCAGGCCGCCCTGCGCGGCGAATGCGAGCAGATGGCGCGCACGCTGCGCATCAAGGCGCCGGGCCTGCACGAGCAGATCCAGAACCTGTCGGGCGGCAACCAGCAAAAGCTGCTGCTGGGCCGCTGGCTGCTGACGCGCCCGCGCATCCTCATCCTCGACGAGCCCACGCGCGGCATCGACGTGGGCGCCAAGGCCGAGATCCACCGCCTCATCGCCGCGCTGGCCGCCCAGGGCACGGCGGTGCTGCTGATTTCCTCGGAAATGCCCGAGGTGCTGGGCATGAGCGACCGCGTCCTGGTCATGCACGAGGGCCGCATGACGGGCATCGTCGCGCGCGCCGAGGCCGACCCGGTGCGGATCATGGAACTGGCCTGCCGGTAGGCGGGCGGCAACAACGGAGGCAGACACGATGAACACTTCCCCACCGATGCCGCAGGCACCGTCCACGCCCATCGCACCACGGCAGGCCCCGCGGGGCTGGCTGGCCCGGCGCCCGCCCGAGCTGAGCATCTTCCTCGTGCTGCTGGGCATCGCCCTGTTCTTCGAGGCGGCCGGCTGGCTCACCGTGGGCCAGAGCTTTCTGCTCAACGCCGAGCGGCTGCAGATCATCGTGCTGCAGATGGCGGTGATCGGCATCATCGCCGTGGGCGTCAACCTGGTGATCCTGACCAGCGGCATCGACCTGTCCTCGGGCTCGGTGGTGGCCGCCGCCGCCGTGGTGTCGGCCAGCCTGGCCCAGGTGTCCGACTTCCCGCGCGCGGTGTTCCCGCAGCTGACCGACCTGCCCGTGGCCTGGCCGCTGCTGGCCGGCATGTGCGTGGGCCTGGCGGTGGGCCTGGTCAACGGCTCCTTGATCGCCTTCACGGCCATCCCGCCCTTCATCGCGACGCTGGGCACCATGGTGGCCGCGCGCGGCTTCGCCAAGTGGTTCACCAACGGCACGCCCGTGTCCATGCTGACGGACGACTTCGCCGCGCTGGGCGCGGGGGCCAATCCGGTGGTCATCTTCCTGGTGCTGGCCGCCATCTTCCATGTCGTGCTGCGCCACACGCGCTTCGGCAAGTTCACCTATGCCATCGGCGCCAACCGCCAGGCCGCCGTGGTCTCGGGCATCAACGTGCGGCGCCACCTGGTCTGGGTCTACGCCATCGCCGGCCTGCTCGCCGGCATCGCGGGCACGGTGACGGCGGCGCGCGCCATCTCGGGGCAGTCGGGCATGGGCGTCATGTACGAGCTGGACGCCATCGCCGCCGTGGTGATCGGCGGCACCTCGCTGGCCGGCGGCGTGGGCCGCGTCACCGGCACGGTGATCGGCGTGCTGATCCTGGGCGTGATGACCTCGGGCTTCACCTTCATCCGCATCGACGCCTACTACCAGGAGATGGTCAAGGGCGCCATCATCGTCGCGGCCGTGGTCGCCGACCAGTACCGCAACCGCAAGGCGCGGCGCTGAGCGCCCTGCCCTTGCACCAGGGAGGCACACCATGAAAAGCAGCCTGATCGCACTGACGCTCTGCAGCCTGTGCCTGCTGCAAGGCACGGCGGCGCACGCCCAGCGCATCGCGGTATCGATGGCCAATTCCGGCCCCTGGCTGTCGCTGGTGCGCAGCGGCCTCATGGCCGGCGCCCGCGAGCGCGGCATCGACCTGAAGGTGGAGGACGCGCAGGACGACATCGGCCGCCAGATCAGCCAGGTCCAGAACTTCATCGCGCAAAAGGCCGGCGCCATCATCGTCGTCACGGTCGATGCCCAGGCCGCGCCGCGCATCACGCGGCTGGCGACGGCCGCGCGCATTCCGCTGGTCTACCTGAACCACCCGCCCGCGCAGGACACGCTGCCGCCCGGCGTGGCCTTCGTGGGGGCCGACGAGTCCACCTCGGGCACGCTGCAGGCCGCCGAGGTGTGCCGCATCCTGCAGGGCCGGGGCAATGTGGCCGTCATGGTCGGCGATCTGTCCAACGCATCGGCGCTGCAGCGCACGCGCGACGCCAAGGCCGTGCTCGCCCGGCCGCCGTGCAGCGCCATGCAGGTCGTGGCCGAGCAGGCGGCCGACTGGAGCCGCGTCAAGGGCGCGGACCTGATGGCCCGCTGGCTCACGGCGGGGCTGGCCATCGACGCGGTGCTTGCCAACAACGACGAGATGGCCATCGGCGCCATCCAGGCGCTCAAGGCGGCGCGCCGGCTGGACAAGGTGGTGGTGGCCGGCATCGACGCCACGCAGGACGGGCTGGCGGCGATGAAGGCCGGGGAGATGCGGGTCACCGTCTTCCAGGATGCGGCCGCCCAGGGCCGGGGCGCCCTGGACGCGGCGCTGGGGCTCATGGCCGGCAGGCCGGTGGCCCGCCATCTGTGGGTGCCCTTCGAGCTGGTGACCCCGCCCCGCCTGGACAAGTACCTCAACCGCCCCTGACGGGGCCCGGCCCAAGGAGACCGCATGAAGATCGCACTCGACCCCTACATGATCCGCCACGAGCCGCTGGAGCGGCTGCCGCAGGTGGTGGCCGACCTGGGCTACGACCAGATCGAGCTGTCGCCGCGCAGCGACTTCCTGGAATGGTGGGTCATGCCGCGCGCCACGCGCGGCCGCATGGCGGCGTTCCGCCAAGCCCTGCGCGCCAGCGGTGTGGCACTGGCCTCGCTGCAGCCCATGTACCGCTGGGCCAGCCCGTTCGAGGACGAGCGGCAATGGGCCATGCGCTGCTGGAGGAAGGCCATCGAGGTGGCCATCGAGATGGACTGCCCGCTGATGGTGTCCGAGTTCGGGCGCGGCGCCTCGCCCGAGCGTTCGGTGGGCGGGCCGCCGGGCGCCAACCCGCGCGAGATGTGCGAGGCCGCCTGGTTCCGCTCCATGGACGAGCTGCTGCCCATCCTGGAGCGCGAGGGCATCACGCTGTCGGTGGAGCCCCACCCCGAGGACTGGGTGGAGCAGTGGCAGCCGGCCATGGACATCGTGGAAAACATCGGCTCCCGGGCGCTGCGGCTGTCCTACATCGCGCCCCACACCTTCTATTACGGCGACGACATGCGCGCCATGCTGCGCGCGGCCGCGCCGCTGCTGGCCCATGTGCGCGTGGCCGACACCTTCGACCACCGCAAGAGCAGCCGGCTGCGCTACATCGTCAACCCGCCGGGCTCGGACCACATCCGCGTGCACCAGCACCTGGACATGGGCCAGGGCGAGATCGACTGGGACCTGTTCTTCGGCACGCTGGCCGAGACCGGCTTCGACGGCCTGCTGTCGTCCTGCGTGTTCGCCTGGGAGGAGCGGGCCGCCGAATCGAGCCGCTTCATGCGCCAGGAGATCCAGCGCCATCTGGACAGGCACTTTGCCAGCGCGGCACGCTGAGCGCACAAGGCCATCGCCATGACCGCTTCCATCGCCTTCGCCATCAACCGCATCGCCGCCGCGCGCCTGCCCCTGCCCGACTTCCTGGCGATGTGCGGGCGCCTGGGCGTGTCGGCCATCGAGATCCGCAACGACCTGCCCCAGGCCGAGACGCGCGACGGCACGGCGCCCGCCGTGGTCGGGGCCGCCGCCCGGCAGGCGGGCATCGCCATCCTGTCCATCAACGCTCTGTATCCGTTCGATATCTTCGACAGCGCGCTGGAGCGCAAGGCGCGCGAGCTGGCGGCCTGCGCGCGCGACTGCGGCGCCCGCGCCCTGGTGCTGTGCCCGCTGAACGACGCCGCCGACCGGCGCACGGACCATGAGCGCCGGCGCGACCTGGTGCATGCGCTCAGGCAGCTGCGCCCCCTGCTGGACGGCCATGGCCTGCAGGGCCTGGTCGAGCCCCTGGGCTTTGCCGAGTCCGCGCTGCGCCACAAGTCCGATGCCGTGCGGGCCATCTGCGAGGCCGGCGGCGAGCGCCACTTCCGGCTGGTGCACGACAGCTTCCACCACCACCTGTCGGGCGAGGGCATCTACTTTCCCGAACTGACCGGGCTGGTGCACATCTCGGGCGTCGAGTCGCAGCACCTGCAGGACGGCCAGATGCGCGATGCCCACCGCGTGCTGGTGGGCGAAGGCGACCGCCTGGACACCATCGGCCAGCTGCGCATCCTGCGCGAGCGCGGCTATGCCGGCCCCGTGTCCTTCGAGCCCTTCGCCACCGAGGTCACGGATGCGCGCGACGGCGAATCGCGGCTGGCGCGCAGCATGGATTTCATCCGGCAATCACTGCTTTGAAAAAGGAGGGCACGGCATGGCATTGCAGATCGGTGTGATCGGCTGCGGCGCGATCGGACAGGACCATATCCGCAGGATCTCCCGGACGCTCGCGGGCGCCCGGGTGGTGGCGGTGCACGACATCGATGCGGCGCAGGCGCGCGAGGCGGCCGCCTGGCCGCAGCCGGCCGCCGAGGTCTTCGGCGACAGCCAGGCGCTGATGGCCGCGCCCCAGGTGCAGGCCGTGCTGGTGACTTCGTGGGGCCCCACGCACGAGGCGCTGGTGCTGGCCGCCATCGCCCTGGGCAAGCCGGTGTTCTGCGAAAAGCCGCTGGCCGTGACCGCCGAGGGCTGCCTGCGCATCGCGCAGGCGGAGATGGCGCAGGGCCGGCGCCTGGTGCAGGTCGGCTTCATGCGTCCCTATGACCCGGGCTACCGCGCGCTGCGCAAGGTCGTGGCCAGCGGGCAGATCGGCGCGCCGCTGATGGTGCACTGCGCGCACCGCAACGCCTCGGTGGGCGACGGCTACACCAGCGGCATGGCGATCACCGACACGCTGATCCACGAACTCGACGTGCTGCGCTGGCTGCTGGACGACGACTACGCCAGCGCCCAGGTGGTCTATCCGAAGAAGACGCGCCATGCCTTGCCGCACCTGAACGATCCGCAGATCGTGCTGCTGGAGACCGCAGGCGGCGTGCGCATCGACGTGGAAGTGTTCGTCAACTGCCAGTACGGCTACGACATCCAGTGCGAAATCGTCGGCGAGACGGGCACCGCGCGCCTGCCCGAGCCCGCGGCCGTGCCGGTCAGGCGCGCCGCCAGCCACGCCCTGCCCGTGCCGGCCGACTGGAAGCAGCGCTTCGCCACGGCCTACGACATCGAGCTGCAGGCCTTCATCGACGGCGTGCGCGGCGGCCGGCTGACCGGGCCCTCGGCCTGGGACGGCCATGCCGCAGCCGTGGCCGCCGATGCCTGCCTGCGCGCGCAATCCAGCGGCGCCGTCGAGCGCATGGCGGCCGCGCCGCGCCCGGCCTTCTACCAGGACTGAACACAAGGAGACAACGGCATGGCCATCACCCTGGGCTGCGCGCCCTGCTGCTGGGGCGTGGACGACGTGAACAACCCGCACCTGCCGCCGTGGCCGCGCGTGCTGGCCGAGGCCGCCGAGGCGGGCTACCGGGGCATCGAGCTGGGCCCCTTCGGCTACCTGCCGCTCGATGCCGGCGGCGTGGCAGCACAGCTGCGGCGGCTGGACCTGTGCATCACGGCGGGCACGATCTTCGACGACCTCGTGTCGCCGGGCAATCTGGCGAATCTGCTGCGCCAGGCGCGCGCGATCTGCGCCTTCCTGCGCGAGCTGCCCCGGCCGGCGCCCTTTCTGGTGGTCATGGACTGGGGCCATGCCGAGCGGGACTTCGCGGCCGGCCACCCGGACCGCGCGCCCCGGCTGACCGATGCGCGCTGGGCCGCCATGGTCGATCACATCCAGCAGATCGCGCGGCTGGCCCGCGATGAATACGGCATGCGCGCGGTCATCCACCCCCATGCGGGCGGCTACATCGAATTCGCCGACGAGATCGACCGCATCGTGGCCGACGTGCCCGCCCAGGCGGCCGGGCTGTGCCTGGACACCGGCCACCTGTACTACAGCGGCATGGACCCCGTGGCCTGGCTGCGCCGGCACGCGGCACGGCTGGACTACGTGCATTTCAAGGACATCGATGCGCAGGTGTACGCGCAGGTGATGGGCGAGCGCATCGCCTTCTTCGACGCCTGCGCGCGCGGCGTGATGTGCCCCATCGGCCAGGGTGTGCTCGACTACCCGGCGATACGTGCCGCGCTGCGCGAGATCGGCTACGCCGGCTGGGTCACGGTGGAGCAGGAGCGCGACCCGCGCAGCGCGGGCGCCAGCCTGCGCGACGTGGCGGCCAGCCGCGCCTTCCTGGCCTCGCTGGGTTTTTGCTGAAGACGAACGAGAAAGGTGCAGCACATGATCGACGGAACCCTTCTTCCCGGCCGCCCCCTGGCCTGGGGCATGGTCGGCGGCGGACAGGACAGCCAGATCGGCTACATCCACCGCTCGGCGGCGCAGCGCGACCACGCCTTCCGGCTCGTGGCCGGCGCCTTCGACATCGACGCGCAGCGCGGGCTGCAGTTCGGCCAGCGCCTGGGGCTGGAGCCGCAGCGCTGCCACCCGGGCTACCAGGCCCTGTTCGAGGCCGAGGCGCGGCGCCCCGACGGCATCCGCGCCGTGACCATCGCCACGCCCAACCACACCCATTTCGAGATCTGCCAGGCGGCGCTGCGCGCGGGCCTGCACGTGGTCTGCGAAAAGCCGCTGTGCTTCACCACGGCCCAGGCGCTGGAGCTGCTGGCGCTGTCGCGCGCGGCGAACCGCATCGTCGGCGTGGCCTACGGCTACGCGGGCCACCCGCTCATCGAGCAGGCGCGCGAGATGGTGGCGCGCGGCGACCTGGGCGATATCCGCATCGTGCAGATGCAGTTCGCGCACGGCTTCCACAGCACGGCGGTCGAGGCCGGCAGCCCGGCAGCGCGCTGGCGCATGGACCCCGCATGCGCCGGGCCCAGCTATGTGCTGGGCGACATCGGCACGCACCCGCTGTACCTGTCGCAGGCGATCCTGCCCGGGCTGGAGATCGAGCGGCTGATGTGCAGCCGCCAGAGCTTCGTCGCCAGCCGCGCCCCGCTGGAAGACAACGCGTTCGCGATCATGCAGTACCGGGGCGGCGCCATCGGCTACCTGTGGGCCTGCGCGGTCAACAGCGGCTGCATGCATGGCCAGAAGCTGCGCGTCATCGGCTCCAGGGCCAGCCTCGAATGGTGGGATGAGCACCCCAACCAGCTGCGCTACGAGGTCCAGGGGCAGCCGGCCCAGGTGCTGGAGCGGGGCATGGGCTACCTGCATGCGGATGCGCTGCGCGAGGACCGCATCAGCGCCGGCCACGCCGAGGGCTTGTTCGAGGCCTGGTCCAACCTCTACCACCGCTTCGCGCTGGCGATGGACGCCGCCGACCGGGGCGACAGCGGCGCGCTGGCCGGCCTGCGCTACCCGGACATCCATGCGGGCATCGAGGGCGTGCGCTGGGTGGAGCACTGCGTGCGCTCGGCCGACGCCGGAGGCATCTGGGTGGACTATCGATAGCGATGGGCCGGGGGGCTGCGCCTGCCCCGCCGGCCCTTGCAGCCTCAGGCCTTGGCCACGGCGGCTTCGGAAGGCAGGGTCTCGGCCGTGTTGCCATCCAGGGCGGCATTGAGCTTGCCGTAGTCCAGCTCGTTTTCCCAGCGCGAGACCACCACGGTGGCCACGGCATTGCCCATGAAGTTGGTCAGCGAGCGGCATTCGCTCATGAAGCGGTCCACGCCCAGGATCAGGGCCATGCCGGCCACCGGCACCTCGGGCACCACGGCCAGCGTGGCCGCCAGGGTGATGAAGCCCGCGCCGGTCACGCCGGCCGCGCCCTTGGAGCTGAGCATGGCCACCAGCAGCAGCGCGATCTCGTGGCCCAGGGTCAGGTGGGTGTTGGTGGCCTGGGCGATGAACAGCGCGGCCAGCGTCATGTAGATGTTGGTGCCGTCCAGGTTGAACGAATAGCCGGTGGGCACGACCAGGCCCACCACGGACTTGCCGCAGCCGGCGCGCTCCATCTTCTGCATCAGCGAAGGCAGGGCCGATTCCGAGGACGAGGTGCCCAGCACCAGCAGCAGCTCGGCCTTCAGGTAGCGGGCCAGCTTGAGCACCGAGAAGCCGCACAGGCGCGCCACGAAGCCCAGCACCACGACCACGAACAGCAGCGAGGTCACGTAGAACGAGCCCACCAGCCAGGCCAGGTTGACCAGCGACCCCAGGCCGAACTTGCCGATGGTGAAGGCGATGGCGCCGAAGGCCCCCAGCGGAGCGGCCTTCATCAGGATGCCGACCAGCTTGAACACGGGCGCCGTCAGCGCCTCCAGGAAGTTGAGCACGGGCTTGCCCGCATCGCCGACCATGGCCAGCGAGATGCCGAACAGCACGGCCACGAACAGCACCTGCAGGATGTTGTCGCCCACGAAGGGGCTGACCAGGGTCTTGGGGATGATGTCCATGGCAAAGCCCGTGAGCGTCAGCTCATGCGACTTGGCCACGTAGCCCTTGACGGCGGTCTGGTCCAGGTCGGCCGGGTTGATGTTCATGCCCGCGCCGGGCTGCACCACGTGCGCCACCACCATGCCGACCACCAGGGCCAGCGTGGAGAAGAACAGGAAGTAGGCCATGGCCTTGAGGAACACCCGGCCCACCGTGCGCAGGTGCGTCATGCCGGCGATGCCGGTGACGATGGTCAGGAAGATCACGGGCGCGATGATCATCTTCACCAGCTTGATGAAGGCATCGCCCAGGGGCTTGAACTGTTCGGCGTACTGGGGCTCGAAGTGGCCGAGCAGCACGCCCGCCACGATGGCGACCACCACCTGGAAATACAGTTGTCGGTAAAAGGGCAGCCGCACGGGGGTGGCGACTTCGGCGGGGACGGCGTGCATGCGGCGGCTCCAAGGAATCTGTGGGGTTGCGCACCACCGAGGTGCGGCGAGGAGCGATTTGTACTGCCGACGCCTCTGCGCGCCGATAACCTATTGGTATTAGAGGACCGCGCCTGCCTGGGCGAATGCCGCAAGAATAAGGGTAATTACCAGGGCCCTCCATCCCCTTCCCGCCCCCAAGCTGGCGCCGAAACCGACGCCCGATCTCCATGCCCAAGCCTTTTCGCCGCCAGACCTGGACCCTTTTGCTGCTGCTCGCAGGCATGTTCGCCTGCATGCTGCTGACCGGCCACCTGGCCTGGCAGCATGCGCTGCGCGGCGAGATCGCCAGCGTGCAGCAACAGCTCACGCTGTATGCGCAGGCGCTGGGCCAGCGCATCGACCGCTACCGCACCCTGCCCGAGGTGCTGGCCCTGGACCCGGAGCTGCGCGCCGCCGTCGCGCGCCCCCTGTCGGCGCAGCAGGTCGACCGGCTCAACCGGCGGCTGGAGCAGGCCAACGGCGCCAGCCAGTCCTCCACGCTGACGCTGATCGACCGCCACGGCACGGCGCTGGCGGCCAGCAACTGGCGCGAGGCGCGCAGCAATGTGGGCGTGGACTACAGTTTCCGGCCCTATGTGCAGCAGGCGCTGGCGCGGGGCAGCGGGCGCTTCTACGGCATCGGGCTGACCACCGGCCTGCCCGGCTACTTCCTGTCGCAGGCCATCCTCGACGACCAGGGCGATATCGCGGGCCTGGTGGTCATCAAGATCGTGCTGTTCGAGCTGGAGCGCGAATGGCTGCAGACGCCCGACGTGGTGCTGGCCTCGGACGACCATGGCGTGGTCTTCCTGGCCAGCCAGCCCGAATGGCGCTACCGCCTGCTGGCCCCGCTGAGCGCGGCCGACCATGCCGACCTGGCCGCCACGCGCCAGTACCTGGACCAGGAGCTGCGCCCGGTGCGCTACAAGCTGCTGGAGACGCTGGACGCCAGCAGCACGCTGGTACAGCTGCAGGAGCCGGCGCTGCCCGGCGCCACGCTGTGGCACACCCTGCCGCTGCCCGGCAGCGACTGGCGCCTGCACCTGCTGCACGACACGCACGCCAGCACCGTGGCCAGCCGCTGGGCTGCGGCCGCCGCCGCAGGCGGCTGGCTGGCGCTGGCGCTGCTGGTGCTGTTCGTGCGCCAGCGCAGGCGCCTGGCCGCGCTGCGCCTGCGCAGCCGGCTGGAGCTGGAGGCCGTGCTGCGCCAGCATGCGCAGGAGCTGCGCACGGCGCAGGACGGCATCGTGCAGGCCGCGCGCCAGGCCGACACGGGGCTGAGCCGCAGCCTGGAGCACCTGCCCCAGGGGGTGGTCGTCATCGATGCCGACCTGAATCTGGTGGCCTGGAATTCCCGCTATGTGGAACTGTTCCGCTTTCCCTCCGAGCTGCTGCGCATCGGCCAGCCCATCGAGAACCTGTTTCGCTACAACGCCCGGCGCGGCCTGCTGGGGCCAGGTCCCATCGAGGACGCGATCCAGCGGCGCCTGCAGCACCTGCGCAGCGGCAGCCCCCATCTGCGCGAGAGCACCAAGGATGACGGCACGGTGCTGGAGATCCGCGGCAATCCGCTGCCCGATGGCGGCTTCGTCACCAGCTATGCCGACATCACCAGCTACAAGAACGCGGCGCGCGAGCTGCGCTCCCTGGCCGATGCGCTGGAGCAGCGCATCGCCGAGCGCACGCGCGACCTGGCCGAGGCCAAGCGCGAGGCGGAGCAGGCCAACCGCTACAAGACCCGCTTCGTGGCCGCCGCCGTGCACGACCTGCTGCAGCCGCTCAATGCCGCGCGCATGTTCAGTTCGCTGCTGCGCGGCCACCTGCACGACGACGCGGGGCGCCATGTGGCCGACAGCATCGACGGCGCGCTGGCCGCGCAGGATGCCATCCTGGGCAGCCTGCTGGACATCTCGCGCATGGAGTCCGGGCAGCTGGAGGTGCATGTGCGCGACTTCGCGCTGGGACCGCTGCTGCAGGTCATGCGCCACAACTTCGGCATCCTCGCCGAAAGCCGGGGCCTGCGCCTGAGCGGCGTGGACACGCGCTGCGTGGTGCGCAGCGACGAGGCGCTGCTGCGCCGCATCCTGCAGAACTTCCTGTCCAACGCCATCCGCTACACGCGCCAGGGCCGCATCGTGATCGGCTGCCGGCGCCAGGGGCAGCAGCTGCGCATCGAGGTGCATGACCAGGGGCCGGGCATTCCCGAGAGTTTGCAGCGCGAGATCTTCGAGGAATTCCGCCGCCTCAACGAAGGCCACGGCGAGGACCGGGGCGCCGGGCTGGGACTGGCCATCGTCGAGCGCCTGGGCCGGCTGCTGGGCCATGAGATCGGCCTGCGCTCGCAGCTGGGCCGCGGCAGCGTGTTCTGGGTCTGCGTGCCGCTGGGCGATGCCGCCGCCGTGCAGCGCAGCGCACCTTCGGCGGCCGGCCAGGACGCAGACTCGGACTCGCCGCTGCAGGGCAGCAGCGCCTGGTATGTGGAAGACGACGCCCAGACCTGCGCGGCCATGCGCGCGCTGCTGCAGCGCTGGGGCGTGAGCGTGCCGGTGGCCGGCGGCCCCGCCGAGGCCCTGGCCGGGGCCGCGCCGGGCACGGCCCCGGAACTGGTGCTGCTGGACGTGCGGCTGGGACCGCTGCACGGACCCGATGTCTATGCCCAGCTGTGCCAGCGCTGGGGCCAGTCGCCGCCCGTCATCCTGGTGACGGCCGAGCGCGACGGCATGCTGCGCCGCCAGGCGGCCGAACGCGGCTGGGGCTTTCTGGCCAAGCCCGTGCGCCCGCCCGCCCTGCGCGCGCTGATGAGCCAGATGCTGCTGCGCCACCGCGACGCGGGCGGCTGAGGCGCGCGCCTCACATCGCGCCGTCGGCCTCCAGGCCCTTGACCAGCACGGCGGCCTGGGTGCGGCTGTAGCACTCCAGCTTCTTGAGGATGGCCGTCACATGCACCTTCACGGTGTTCTCGGCCAGGCCCAGCTCATGGGCGATCTGTTTGTTGAGCAGCCCGTCGGCCAAGCACAGCAGCACGCGGAACTGCTGGGGCGTGAGCCGGGCCAGCCGCGCGGCCAGCGCGGCATCGGCCTCCGAGCGCTCGGCCGCCATGGGCGGAAACCAGCTGCCCCCGTCCAGCACCTCCTGGACCGCGGCGCCGATGGCCTCGGCCGGCGCCGACTTCGGGATGAAGCCGGCCGCGCCGAACTGCTGGGCCCGGCGGATCACGCGCGGGTGGTCGTTGGAGGAGATGACCACGACCGGGACATCGGGGTACTCGCCACGCACATGCAGCAGCGCCGAAAAGCCGCGCGCCCCGGGCATGGCCAGGTCCAGCAGGACGAGCTCGATCCCGGGATGCTGCTGCAGCGCCTCTCCCAGCGTGGCCGCGCTGGCCGCCTCCAGCACCGTGGACTGCGGCAGGGATCCGCGCAGCACATGGATCACCGCGGCGCGGAACAGCGGATGGTCATCGGCGACGAGAAGCATGGGTTCTGACATGGCGCGAAGTCTGACATGCCTGGAGTCCCCCCAGCGTGTCGCGGGCTGGCACGCCGCTTGCATACGGTTACGGAAGCCGGCCGGAAAACCGGGCGGACGCACTGCAGAAAGAAGGTGAAAGCGCGCTTGAATGGACCTGCCTCGATACCCCGCCCACCACGGGCACAACCCTGGTGCACCGCCCCCACCGAGGTGCACGGCACAAAGCAAGCTGCGAGAGTGCAAAACACTCTTAAAGTTTCGTCACAATTGTGTCAAACACGCCACGCTCTGGCCGGCACTGTGCGCCGAATGCGTTGTAATACGCGGCTTAGCCAGCGAAACGGCGGCCTGCCGCGCGATGACTCCAGGCGCAGCCGGCTGCGCGACCCGATGCGAAAACGCCACGCGCCCAGGTTTGCCTGATGGCAGGGCCCGGCCGCTTCGTTCATCGTGGGCTCCGGCCGCACAAGGCTCTCCCGATTCCACTATCCAACAATGAAAGACTGATCTCCTATGAAACGCTACTCCATCGCACTGGCCGCCGCGCTGGCCTGCGCCGGCGCTGCCCACGCGCAAAGCTCCGTGCAACTGACGGGCCTGGTCGATGCCTATGCAGGCTCCATGCGCATGGCAGGCGATGCCAGCAGCAAGGGCGTCGTGGGCTCGGGCGGCATGACCACCTCCTGGTGGGGCATGAAGGGCCAGGAAGACCTGGGCGGCGGCCTCAAGGTCGACTTCCAGCTGACGGCCTTCATGCGCGTGGACACCGGCAGCCCCGGCCGTTTCGATGGCGACCCGTACTACTCGCGCGATGCCAACGTCGGCCTGACCGGTGGCTTCGGCACGCTGCGCCTGGGCCGCGGCATGTCCCCCAACTTCCTGCCCACCATCCTGACCAACCCCTTCGGCGACTCCTTCACCATCTCGCCGCTGGTGCTGCACGCCAACGTGGGCACGGCCGCATGGGGCTCGGCCAACCTGACCACGCCCTCGGACACCGGCTGGAGCAACCAGGTCGTCTACTCCACGCCCAAGTTCGGCGGCCTGCAGGCCAATGTGCACTACCAGTTCGGCGAGAAGGCGGGCGACTCCGGCAAGAAGAACGTCGGCGTGAACGTGCTGTACTTCGGCGGCCCGCTGAGCCTGACCGCCTTCTACGAGCGCGCGCAGATCAACAACCCCGTGAGCCTGGCCGTGATGCCCACCAAGACCGACTGGATGATCGGCGGCACCTACAACTTCGAAGTGGCCAAGCTGTACGCGACCTATGGCCAGGCCAAGGTCAAGGACCTGGACCGCAAGAACAGCACCTACTCGCTGGGCCTGGACGTGCCGCTGACCTCGGCAGGCACCATCAAGGCGGCCCTGGCGCGCACCAAGGCCGAAGTCGGCGCGGTGGATGCCACGCGCACCACGGTCAGCGTGGGCTACGACCACTACCTGTCCAAGCGCACCGATGTCTACACCGTGCTGATGCACGACCGCATCACCGATCTGAAGTCCGGCACCAGCCTGATCGCAGGCATCCGCCACCGCTTCTGATGCGGCGCGGCCTGCCAGCACGGGCCGCCATGTCCTACCCAAGGTTTTAGCGAGGCTTGCGCCTCGCTTTTTTTTCCCCACTCCTGGCCGGGGCGATGGCTTTCCACCGCCTTTGCGCCATCAGGTCAAGAGAGAAAGCACTTGTCCGACAGCGGCGATCGCGCTTCCGGTGTGCAATGGAGTCCAGGCCCAGCCCCATGCTCCGCCTGCGCTGACAGACAAGGAGGTCCCCATGCGCAGACCCAGCCCCATCGGACGCCATCCCGTCATCGCCTTCACGGCCACCGTGCTGCTGGCCGTCGCCGCCAGCCTGTCCACCTTCTGGCTGGACAGCGCCGCCCCGGCGGCCGACACCCTGCTGCAAAAGGACCCCGGGGCGCTGCTGTCCTCGCTGTGATCCTTGCGCGCGCCGGCTTGCGGCGCGCCTACCTGGCCGCTGCCACGCTGCGCTCCAGCAGCTGCAGCCTGCGCCGCACGGCCTGCGCCTGCTGCTCGTCGCCGGCCTGTTCATGGGCCCTGGCCTGCAGCATCAGCCAGGCCATGAGAGGTCGGCGCCAGCCCTGGGCCGACGCAGCCTGCACGCCAGCCTCCAGCAGCTCGGGCCCGGCCTGCCCGGCGCGCAGGGCCACGGCCGCCGCCACCAGGCGCGGCAAGGGCTCGGCAACGCGCTGAACGGCGGCAGCCACCGTGCCAGGCGCCGACGCCAGCGCCAGCGCCACGGGCCGCTGCGCTTCAGGCAGCAGCGCGTCATCCCCGGCCAGCGGCCGCCCGGCCAGGTAGCGCGCGTAGGCGGCCTCGGCCGGTGCCGCATCCGCCGACAGTGCCGCAAAGCCGGGGCAGCCGTCCCATTCCAGGCTGGCGACCTGCGCGGCGCAGCGCATCAGCTCCAGCCGCGCCGCGAGATCGGCACGCGCGGTGCGCGCCACCTCGGCGCGCGCCTTGTCCCATTCCATGGACTGCACGCGCTGGCGCCCCTCCAGGTAGGCGGCCGTCGCCCGCTGGGCCGCTGACTCGGCATTGAGCGCCCAGTCGGGCGCGGGCGGGCGGCTGCCGCAGCCGGACAGCGCCAGCAGTGCAGCGGCCGCCAGCAGGCGGGGACGCGGACGAAGACGGGGAAAGGGGGTGGCAGGGCTCATGGCAGCTTCAGTTCCGGTGAATGTGCAAACGGCCATTTGCGCTGCAGATCGGCCAGCACGCCTTCCAGGCGCCGCAGATTGCCCTCGACTTCGGCGCGCAGCGCGCCCAGGTCGGCCGTGGCCTCGCGCGCATTCGCGCCCACGGCCTGGGCTTCGGCAAGCACGGCATCGACCTTGGCCAGGCTGGCCCGCGTGTCGGCCAGCAGGCCATTGAGCTGGACCATGGTGGCGCGCACCTGCGGCATCACGCCATCGGCATCGAAGACCTGGCTGTCGGCGCGCGCCACCATGCGCTCCATGCGCGCCAGCGTGGCGTTGGCGCGCTCCACCAGGGCGGTCACCTTGCGCGCCTCCTGCTCGCCGCCCAGCACCACGCCCAGCACGCCGCCCGGCCCCTGCGCACGTTCGGCCAGGCCGCGCAGCCCGGCCAGCGAGCCGCCCAGCGAAGAGTCCTGGGCCGTCATCTGCGCGATATTGGCCAGCACTTCCTTGGCCGCCGACATGATCTGCGGCAGCTCGGCCGTGGCATCGCCGCGCAGCACGGGGCGCACCGCCTCGTCGGGCAGGGGCGGATCGCTCAGGATGCCGCTGTAGGCCTTGATGGTCGTGCCCCCGACCAGGCCCTTGACCAGGGTGAACACGCTGGACTCGCGCAGCCAGTGCGCGTCCTTGCGCGGCACGTCGATGAGGATGCGCACATTGCCGTCCTCGGCCAGCTCGATGCGCCGCACGCGGCCTATGGGAAAGCCCGAAAACGTCATGTCCATGCCCACGCTCACGCCCTCCGAGTCGTCGGCGGTGAGCACCAGCCGCTGGGTGGGCTCGAACACCCCGCGCGAATACAGCAGGTACAGCGCCGAGCCCACGACCAGGGCCAACGTGAACAGCAGCAGCCCCAGGGCCTTGGCGCGCAGGTGGGCCACGGGCCTGAGGGCCTCTATTTCCTCGCCATCCCAGGGGTCGGGCGGCGGGCGCCGCGTATCGGTCATTGCAGTCCTTGTTCTTGCACGGCGAGCCGTGTGGGGGTCAGTAATAGTTGCCCATGAGCGAGATCACCTCGATCAGCAGCAGCACGGCGAACATGCGCGCGAAGCCGCCCAGCGCGGCGCCGCCGAGCCGGTGGCGCCGCAGCGGCGCATACAGGCCCGAGGCCATCGGCATGATGGCCACCGTGAGGCTGAAGAACCAGGTCTTGAGCACGAAAACCAGGGTCACGGCCGGCGTGAAGATCTGCCCGAAGATGCGCGTGTAGCCGGGCAGCCCGGCCAGCGTGAAGCCGTAGACGCTCAGATAGACGGTGACCAGCGCCACCACGCAGCTGAGCGCGGCCAGCGTGACCGCGGCGAACACGCCGCCGGCGGCGCGCGGCACCAGGGCCACGCGCAGCGGATCGGCGCCACGCGCCTGCCAGGCGTCGAGCTGGCCGCGTGCGCGCAGCTGCGCGATCAGCGTTCCATTGGGAATGGTGCAGCGCATGGCCACGAAAAGGGCCGCCGTCAGCGGAATCAGTTCGATCACCAGCACGCGCACCACCATCTCCAGCGCATACCGCGACAGGCCGTAGCTGAGCGCGGTGACGATGACGATGCGCGTGATCACCGCGCACATCAGCGCGGCCAGCGCCGTGAAGCCCAGCAGCACGGGGCCGGTCTGCACATAGACCTGGTGGGCCATCGCGCGCCGCGCGCCGCGCCGGTAGCTGGACGGCGACAGCAGCAGCACCAGCACCACCGCGCCCAGGTACACGCTGCGCCACCAGGCCAGCGCATGGCCGCGCAGCGCAGCCCAGGCGCGGTCAGGCAGGGAGAAGGCGGCGTGGCTCAGGCTCATCGGCCGATGATACCGAGGCGCCGCCCATGCCTGCGCCGGACGGCCGCATCAGACATGGCGCTTGGCGGCGGCACCGCCCAGGGCGGGCGCGAGCGGCTCGTCGGCCTGCGCATGCAGCGCCTCGATCAGGTGGCAGTAGCTGTCCGTGCCGTCGCACTGGCTGCGCAGCTGCATCAGCTCATGCTCCAGCGCGCGCAGTTCGGCCAGCCGCTCGCGCACATGGCCCAGGTGGGCATCGAGGGTTTCGTTGGCCGCCACGCAGTCGGCCTTGCTGGCGCCGTCCAGCGCCAGCAGCGTGCGCACCTCGTCCAGCGACATGTCCATGGCGCGGCACAGCCGGATGAAGCGCAGCCGGTGCACATCGCCATCGCTGTAGAGCCGGTACTGGTTGTCCTCGCGCGCACCGGCGCTCAGCAGCCCCTCCTTCTCGTAGTAGCGGATATTGGCGGCGGCCACGCCGGAGCGCCGGGCCGCTTCGCCGATGCGCCATCGCGCAGATTCATGCAGGGACATGCTTGACCTTGAAGTGACTTCACTGTTTCCAATCCTCGCATGAACTCCGATCGCCTGCCAAGCCCTTCGGGCAAAGAGGCCTTGCAAGCCTCCTCCTCCTCCGCATGCGGCACCGATTGCTGCGCGCCCTTCACGATCACCCAGCCCGCGCCGGGCCGCAGAAAAGCCCCAGGCCATGCAGGCCATGGCCATGGAACGGGCCAGGCACATGCCCATGGCGACGGGCATGGCCATGGCCACGCGCATGGCCACGACCACGACCACGACCACGACCATGAGCATGGCGAAAGCGATCCCCATGCCGGCCATGACCACAGCGTGCTGCCCGGCTGGCCGCGCATCGCGGCCGCGCTGGTGGCGGCCGTGCTGGCCGAGGCGGCCCACTGGATCAGCGGCGCCCAGGGCGGCGTACCGGCCCTGCAGTACGGCGGCATGGCCGTGGCGGTGCTGGCCATCGCGCTGTCGGGGCTGGGTGTCTACAAGGCCGGCATCCGCGACGTGCTGCGCCTGAAGCTCGGCATCCATGCGCTGATGGCCGTGGCCGTGACCGGCGCCTTCCTCATCGGCCAGTGGCCCGAGGCGGCCATGGTCATGGCCCTGTACGCGGCCGCCGAGCGCATCGAGGACCAGGCCATGGACCGTGCGCGCAACGCCATCCGCAGCCTGCTGCAGATGGCCCCCGAAACCGCCGACCTGCTGCAGCCCGATGGCAGCGTGCAGCGCGTGGCGGCGGGCGACGTGGGGCCGGATGCCATGGTGCGCGTGGCACCCGGCGCGCGCGTGCCCCTGGACGGCGTGGTCGTGCGCGGCGAAAGCTCGGTCAACCAGGCGCCCATCACCGGAGAAAGCGCCCTGGCCGGCAAGGGCCCGGGCGACGAGCTCTACGCGGGCAGCATCAACCAGGACGGCGAACTGCAGATGCGCGTCACGGCGCCGGCCAACGACAGCCTGATCGCGCGCATCGTCCATGCGGTGGAGCAGGCCCAGGCCTCGAAGGCGCCGACGCAGCGCTTCGTGGACCGCTTCGCCGCCATCTACACGCCCATCGTGCTGGTGCTGGCCATCGCCCTGTTCCTGCTGGCGCCCCTGCTGATGGACTGGGGCTGGCGCGAGGCGGCCTACCAGGCGCTGGCCCTGCTGGTCATCGCCTGCCCCTGCGCGCTGGTGCTGTCCACGCCCGTCACCGTGGTCAGCGCGCTGACGGCGGCCGCGCGGCGCGGCCTGCTGATCAAGGGCGGACAGGCGCTGGAGTCGGCCCGCAAGCTGCGCGCCATCGCGCTGGACAAGACCGGCACGCTGACCACGGGCAGCCCCCGCCTGGTGCAATGGCAGCCCGTGAGCGAAGCCACCGCCACCGCCGATGCCGAACGTGCCGCCGCCCATGCGCTGGCCCTGGCCAGCCGCTCGGACCATCCTGTCTCGCGCGCCATTGCCGCCGGGCTGCAAGCCGACGCACCTGCGGCGGCCCATGCTGCCCGGGTCACAGTGAGCCGGCTGCTGGCCCTGCCCGGGCGCGGCGTGCAGGCCGAGATCGACGGCCAGACCTGGACGCTGGCCAACCTGCGCTGGGTGCAGGAGCAGGGCTGGGACAGCGACGCGCTGCGCACCAGCCTCGCGGCCCACGAGGCCCAGGGCCGCACCGTGACGCTGCTGGCCGATGCCCACGGCGTGCGCGCCCTCTTCGCCGTGGCCGATCCGCTGCGCCCCCAGGCGCGCGAAGCCGTGGCACAGCTCAAGGCCCTGGGCGTGCAGCCCGTGGTGCTCAGTGGCGACAACACGGCCACCGTGCGTTCCATCGCCGCCGAAGCCGGCATCGAGGACGCGCGCGGCAGCCTGCTGCCGCAGGACAAGCTCGACGCCCTGGCCGATCTGCAGCGCACGCGGGGCGCCACGGCCATGGCGGGCGACGGCATCAACGATGCCCCGGCCCTGGCACAGGCCGACATCGGCTTTGCCATGGGCGGCATGCACAGCACGGGCATGGCCATGGAAACGGCCGACGTGGTGCTCATGAACGACGACCTGCGCCGCCTGCCCGAGGTGGTGCGGCTGTCGCGCAGCGCCCATGCCGTGCTGTGGCAGAACATCGGCCTGTCGCTGGGCGTCAAGCTGGTCT
>JBHIXF010000041.1:0-52112 GCA_041984925.1 Comamonas sp. | reverse complement strand
CCACCTTCTCGCGCGGCACGGCGAACATGCCGAAGGGGTAGTTCTCGCGCAGGTCCTTCTTGGTGGTGAAGGGAAAGCGCGAGAGGTCGGACAGGCTGCGCAGGTCCGAGGGGTGCACGCCTTTTTCGTCGAAGGCGCGGCGGTAGTGCGGCACGTTGTCGTAGGCGTGCTGCAGCGACCAGCGCAGGCGCTGAAGCTGCAGGGCCTGGATCTCGTCGCGGCTGGCGGTCTCGATGGGGTCGAGGCTGCCGGGGCAGGGGCGCAGGTCTTGGTTCATCGGGGTATCTGGCGTGGTGAGGCAGGGTTTCTGAATCAGGACTTACGCAAACAGGCTGCGACACGACGCTGCGCCCTATGGCAACCCGCTCGTTGCGTTCCTTCTTGCGTAAGCCGTACGAATAATTGACCGACCGGACGGTAGGATTATAAGATGCAGCTTTCTTGCGCAACAAGGCTTGTTTTCCGGTAGTAACCCTGATAGCCGTCCATACCAACCAAGGAGACGTCCCCCATGCCCGCCCTCGCCCTGTACGAACGCCACCGCCCCCTGCTCGACGATGCCCTGAACGCCCTGGCCCGGCGCGGCCACTGGTCGCCCTTCCCCGAGGCCCCCTCGCCCAAGGTCTACGGCGAGACCGCCCAGGCCGAGGGCCAGGCCGCCGTGCAGGCGCTGTTCGGCCGCGACTATCCGATCACCCAGCCCGGCGAGCGCGCCCGCGTGGCCACCGAGCGCTCGCCCTATGGCGTGGACCTGGGCATCCGCTACCCCGAATGCGATGCCCAGGCGCTGGTGGACGCCGCCCAGGCGGCCGAGCCGGCCTGGCAGGCCCTGGGCCCCCAGGGCCGCACCGGCGTGCTGCTGGAGGCGCTGACGCGCATCCACCGCCGCAGCTTCGAGATCGCCCACGCGGTGATGCTGACCACGGGACAGGGCGCGATGATGGCCTTCCAGGCCGGCGGCCCCCACGCCCAGGACCGCGCGCTGGAGGCCATCGCCGTGGCCTTCAAGGCCATGGCCGACGTGCCCGGGCAGGCCATCTGGGAAAAGCCCCAGGGCAAGAACCCGCCGGCCGTGCTGCACAAGCGCTTCGAGATCGTGGGCCGGGGCGTGGCCCTGGTCGTGGGCTGCGCCACCTTCCCGACCTGGAACACCTACCCCGGGCTGTTCGCCGCGCTGGCCACGGGCAATCCGGTGATCGTCAAGCCCCATCCCAACGCCGTGCTGCCGGCGGCCATCACCGTGAGCGTGCTGCGCGACGTGCTGGCCGAGCAGGGCCTGGACCCCAACCTCGTCACCCTGGCCGTGAGCGAGCAGCCGCAGCTGGCGCAGGCCCTGGCCACGCATCCGGCCGTGGCATCCATCGACTTCACGGGCGGCAATGCCTTCGGCCAGTGGCTGCAGGCGCATGCGCCCCAGGCGCGCCTGTATGCCGAGATGGCCGGCGTGAACCTGGTGCTCATCGAGTCGACCGATGCCTATGCGGGCATGCTGCGCAACCTGGCACTGTCGCTGTCGCTGTACAGCGGCCAGATGTGCACGACCACGCAGAACCTGCTGATTCCCGCGGACGGCATAGCCACCGACCAGGGCCTCAAGAGCTTCGAGCAGGTCGGCGCCGACCTGGCCGCGGCCATCGACCAGCTGCTGGCCGAGCCCAAAGTGGCCTTCACCGTGCTGGGCGCCATCGCCTCGCCGCAGACCGTGGAGCGCGTGGAGCAGGCCGCCCGCGTGGGCCGCACGGTGCGCGCCTCGCAAAAGCTCACCCATCCCGAGTACCCGCAGGCCGAGGTGCGCACGCCCGCGCTGCGCGCGCTGGACGTGGCGGACGCCGCCATCTACGAGCGCGAATGCTTCGGCCCCGTGTCCTACCTGGTGGCCGTGCCCTCGGCCCAGGCCGCGCGCGAGCTGGCCGAGCGCAGCGTGCGCCAGCATGGCGCGATGACGCTGGGCCTGTACTCCACGGATGCGGCCTTCGTCGATGCCGTGGCGGCCTCGGCGCTGCGCGCGCGCGTGGCCCTGTCCATCAACCTCACGCAGGGCGTGATGGTCAACCAGTCGGCCGGCTTTTCGGACTTCCACGCCACGGGCGGCAACCCCGCCGCCAATGCCAGCTACACCACGCTGGCCTTCGTGGCCGACCGCTTCGTGGTGGTGCAGCGCCGCTGGTGAGGGCCTGGCGCAAAGCGCCGTCAGGCCGCGCGCGGCGTGCGCGGCTTGCGCGCTTTGCCAGGCTCCTTGGCGGCAGGCACGCTGACCGCGCCCACGCCGCCGAAGAACAGCTCGGAGACCATGGTGCCGATGGCCTCGTGGTCCAGCGCGCCGCCCGGCCTGAGCCAGGTGAAGGTCCAGTTGATCATGCCGAACAGCAGCATGGCCAGGGGTTTGCCCAGCGCAAGCGCGCTGTCGGCCGGCTCGCCGCGCACCTCGGCGATGGTCTGGGCGAAGGCCGCGACCACGCGGCGCTCCACGTCCAGGATGCGCTGCTGGTCTTCCTCGCGCAGGAAGCGCACGTCCTCGGTCAGCACGCGGTGGGCGTTCTGGGCTTGGGCGTACTCGCGGCCAAAGCCATGGATCAGCGCCTGCAGCCGCTGCCTCGGCTCGGCATGTGCGGCCAGGGTTTCCTCGACCAGGGCCTCCAGGCGCAGCACATGCTCCTCGGCGATGCGCACGGCCAGGTCGTGCTTGTCGCGCACGTAGTGGTAGAGCGTGGCCTTGGAGACGCCGCAGGCCGCGGCCACCTCGTTCATGGAGGTGCCCGCATAGCCGCGCTGCGCGAACAGCTGGGCGGCATGGGAGAGGATCATTTCGCGCTGGCCATCGTAGCCAACGGGGTCACGTACGCGGGCCATGCGGCGGCGTCCTTTCGGTGCTTGTCGTTGCCATCTGTCAGACCGGGTCCACCGCCGCGATGATGCCTCCGCCCAGGCACACGTCGCCGTCGTAGAGCACGGCCGACTGGCCGGGCGTGACGGCCCATTGGGCTTCGGGAAAGTCGAGCCGGAAGCCTTCGGGCGTGGCGCCCGAGATCAGGGCCGGCGAGTCGGGCTGGCGGTAGCGCGTCTTGGAGCCGTAGGCCTTGCCCTCGGCGGGCGCGTGGCCTGCCACCCAGCTGACCTGGTCGGCCAGCAGCGACCGCGACAGCAGCCAGGGATGGTCATGGCCCTGCACCACGCGCAGCGTGTTGCTGTCCAGCTCCTTGCGCGCCACGAACCAGGGCGCGTGGTCGCCGCCGCCGCGCGGCGCGCCCTTTTCCTTGACGCCGCCGATGCCCAGTCCCGAGCGCTGGCCCAGCGTGTAGAAGGACAGGCCCACATGCCTGCCCAGCCTGCGGTTGCGGTCGTCGAGGATGGGGCCGGGCTCCTTGCTGATGTAGCGGTTCAGGAAGTCGCGGAACGGCCGCTCGCCGATGAAGCAGATGCCCGTGGAGTCCTTCTTCTTCGCATTGGGCAGGCCGATCTCCTCGGCGATGCGGCGCACCTCGGTCTTCCTCAGCTCGCCCACGGGGAACATGGCCTTGGACAGCTGCGCCTGGTTCAGGCGGTGCAGGAAGTAGCTCTGGTCCTTGGCCGGGTCCAGCCCCTTGAGCAGCTCGAACAACTGCGTGCCCGGGTTCTGGCGCACGCGGGCGTAGTGGCCCGTGGCGATCTTCTCGGCGCCCAGGCGCATGGCATGGTCGAGGAAGGCCTTGAACTTGATCTCGGCGTTGCACAGCACGTCCGGGTTGGGCGTGCGCCCGGCCTGGTATTCGCGCAGGAACTCGGCGAAGACGCGGTCCTTGTACTCGGCGGCGAAGTTCACATGCTCGATCTCGATGCCGACCACGTCGGCCACGGCGGCGGCATCGACGAAATCGACGTTGGACGAGCAGTACTCGCTGTCGTCGTCATCTTCCCAGTTCTTCATGAAGATGCCGACCACTTCATGGCCCTGCTGCTTGAGGAGATGGGCCGTGACGGCGGAATCCACACCGCCCGACAGGCCCACCACGACGCGGTGTTTAGTCATGGGCAGCGATTATCCCAGCGTGCCGCCAACGCCGCGTGCCACGGGATTTGCGCCCCGCTCCGCCGGGGAATAATGGCGCTGTCCGAGGAGCCGCCCGCATGCGCTACGACCTGACCGACCTCAAGCTGTTCATGGCCATCGCCCAGGCCGGCAATCTCTCGCGCGCCAGCCAGGCGCGGCACCTGACGCCCTCGGCCGCCAGCCAGCGCCTGCGCAACCTGGAGCAGGCCCTGGGCTGCCAGCTGTTCACGCGCGAGCACAAGGGCATGCGGCTGACCGAGGAAGGCCATGCCATGCTCGAGCATGCGCGCGGCATCTTCGCCGCCATCGACGGCATGGAGGCCGAGGCCGCGCTGCTGGGCAGCAGCCTGCAGGGCAAGGCCACGCTGGCGGCCAACAGCTCCTCGCTGCACGGCTTCATCGGCCCGCACATCGGCCGCTTCCTGACCAGCTTCCCCGACGTGAACCTGACCCTGGTGGAGCAGGCCAGCGAAACCATCGCCGCCAGCGTGGCCGAGGGCGAAGCCGACCTGGGCATCTACGCGGGCGAGCCCATGGCCGGCGCCGTGGCCTGCGAGACCTTCGCGCTGGACCGCCTGGTGGTGATCGCCCCGCCCGGCCATCCGCTGGCGGCCCGGGACGGCGCAATGCCGCAAGAGGGCGACGGCCCCTCCTGCCGCTTCTTCGACACCCTGTCCCATGCCTTCGTGGGCATGGCGCTGACCAGCAGCAACTACGCCTTTCTGCGCGAGGTGGCCAAGCGCCATGGCCGGCCGCTGCGCTGCCGCATCCATGTGGACGACTTCACCTCCATCGTGCGCCTGGTCTCGCAGGGCGTGGGCCTGGCCATCATTCCGCACAGCATCTACCGCAGGCTGGGTGCCGAATACGCCGTGGCCTGCCTGCCGCTGGAGGAAACCTGGGCGCGGCGCCCGCTGCAGTTGGCGCGCTCCAGCGAACGGCCGCTGACGCCGACCGCGCAGCGGCTGCGCGCCTTTCTCAAGGGCCTGGCCGAGGAGGATCCAGCCTAAGCCCTGGCCTGCTTGCGGTCCAGGAAGGCCTGCATATGGTGCTGCGGCTCGCCCGTGTTGAAGGCCGCGCCGAACTCGGCCACGCTGTCGGTGATGGCCGAGTCCACGCCCATGCCCTCCCAGCGGCGCAGCAGGCGCTTTTGCTGGCGCAGCGCCGCGATGCCGATCTGGCCCAGCCCCTCGGCGATCTGCGCGATGCGCGCATCGAGCTCATCGCCGGGCACGCATTCGTTGAGCAGGCCCCAGCGCTCGGCCTGCCGGGCGGATAGGTTCTCGCCCGTGAGCAGCAGCCAGCTGGCGCGCGTGCCGCCGATCTGCGCGGGCATCATGGCCGCGTGGATCACCGAGGGAATGCCGACCTTGACCTCGGGCATGCCCACCACGGCATCATCGGCCGCGATGCGCAGGTCGGCCGCCATGGCCAGCTCCAGCCCGCCGCCCAGCGTATGGCCCTGCAGCCGGGCGATCACGGGCACGGGGAAATGCCGCACCGCGTTGCACAGGTCGCGCAACCCGCTGATGAAGGCGCGTGCCGAGGCGGCATCCAGCGACGCCATCTCGCGGATGTCGGCTCCCGCGACAAAGGCCCGCGTGCCCGATCCGCGCAGCACCAGGCAGTGCAGGCCGGGGCGCTCGGCCAGCTCGGCCAGTTGCGCCGTCAGCGCACGGATCACGGGCGTGCCCAGGATGTTCAGCGGGCCACCGCCCGTGATGGTGAGCACGGCGGTTTGGGGGGTGGGAAAGTTCACTTCGTACATGGCCAATCTCCTCACAGTTTCTCGAATCCGATGTCGCGGATCAGTTGGGCCCAGGCGCGGTTGGAACGCTCCACCGTCTGCCTGAACTGCGCAGGCTCCTGGAAATCCACGACCGCGCCCTGCTGCTCGATGGTCTTGATCAGCTCGGGCTTTTGCAAGGTCTTGCGCAGGGCCTCGCTGAGCCTGGCAAGAATGGCGGCGTCCAGCCGGGCCGGCGCGCCCAGGCCGTACCAGGACATGTCGTTCATGGGCCTGAGCCCCGCCTCGGCATAGGTGGGCACGCCGGGCAGGGCCGGCAGGCGCACGGGGCTGGACACGGCCAGGGCCCGCAGCTGGCCGCCCGCGATCAAGGCGCCCGAGGAGGGCATGTTGTCGAACACCACGTCGAGCTGGCCCGCCATCAGGTCATTGAGCGCCGGCCCCAGGCCCTTGTAGGGCACATGGGTGAGGGTGGTGCCCGTGGTGCTGCCGAACAGCGCGCCGCTCAGGTGGCTGAGCCCGCCATTGCCCGAGGAGCCGTAGTTGAGCTTGCCCGGCGCGGCCCGCGCCGCGTCGATCACGTCCCTGGCGCTCTTGTAGGCCGAGCCTGCGCTGACCACCATCACGCCCGGCACATTGGCGATGTTGGTGATGGGGGTGAAGTCCTTCACCGGGTCATACGCCGGCTTGGCGTAGACGTTGGGGTTCACGGCATGCGAGCTTTCCACCATCATCACCAGCGTGTAGCCGTCGGCCGGCTGCTTGGCCGCATAGGCCGAGCCCGTGCTGCCGCCCGCGCCGGGGCGGTTTTCCACCACCACGGGCTGGCCCAGGGTCTCGCCCAGATGGCGCGCCGCCACGCGCGCGATCACATCGGTGGCGCCGCCCACCGCATAGGGCACGACCAGGCGCACCGGCCGGTCGGGATAGCTGCCAGCCCCTGAGGCATGCGCCAGGGGCATGGCCGCGAACAGGGACGCTGTCAGGAAGATCTTGCGTACTGTCATCCTTGTCTCCTTTTTTGAATCGAAACGGAAAATTCAGAGCCCGTGCGGCGGCCCGCCCAGCACGGGCGGCGGTAGCACCTCGCAGCCGCTGCCCGCAGGCACCATGGGGTTGCGCACCAGCCTCAGCGGGCCCAGCTGCGGGTGCTCCACCGTCTGCAGCATCTGGCGGTGCCGCACCTGCGGATGGGCGAAGACCTGCTCCATGCTGTTGATGCAGCCCCAGGGCACGCGGGCCGTGTCCAGCGCATCGGTCAGGGCCTGCAGCGGCCAGCGGCCCAGCGCCGCGCGCAGCAGCGGGCGAAGCTGCGGCATGCCGGTCAGGCGTGCGGCATTGGTGGCGAAGCGCGCGTCCCGGTGCCAGTCCGTGCCCAGCACGGAGCACAGCGCGGCGAACTGCCCGTCGTTGCCGATGGCCAGGATGAAATGCCCGTCTGCGCAGGCGAACACCTCGTAGGGCGCGCAGTTGGGATGGGCGTTGCCCGTGCGTCGCGGGTTCTCGCCGCTGGCCAGGTAGTTGGCCGCCTGGTTGGCATTCATGGCCACGGCCACGTCCAGCAGCGCCAGGTCGATGTGCTGGCCGCGCCCCGTGCGCTGGCGCTGCACCACGGCCGCCAGCACGGCGCTGGTGGCATACATGCCCGTCATCAGGTCCACCACGGCCACGCCCGTGCGCAGCGGGCCCGCGCCCGCCTCGCCATCGGCGATGCCGGTGTAGCCCATGAGGCCGCCCATGCCCTGGAACACATAGTCGTAGCCGGGCTTGTGCGCCAGCGGGCCGCTCTGTCCGAAGCCCGTGATCGACAGGTAGATCAACCCGGGGTTGATGGCGGCCAGCGCCGCGTAGTCCAGCCCATGGCGCGCCAGCGCGCCGGCCTTGTAGTTTTCCACCAGCACGTCGGCATCGCGGATCTGGCGCAGCAGCCAGGCATGCGAGGCCGGCTCGGTGAAGTCCAGCGCCACCGACTGCTTGCCGCGGTTGCAGGACAGGAAGTAGGCCGACACGGCCTCGCCACCGGGCGCCTGCACGAAGGGCGGACCCCAGGCGCGCGTGTCGTCGCCCGTGCCGGGACGCTCGATCTTGAGCACCTTCGCGCCCAGGTCGGCGAGGTTCTGTGTGCACCACGGCCCCGCGAGGATGCGGGACAGGTCCACCACGCGCAGGCCGTCGAGGGCGCTGCCCAGTCCATTGGTTTGTTGCATGGACCCGATGCTCGCGGCTGGGCGCGCGGCGGTCCATCGGTCATTGCTTCATGCGGCGTTCGCGGAAATCGCACGCCGCTTCCGGGCTGGGCTAGAGCCGTGGCGGATGCAGCCGGGTGTCGAGGAAGAAGGGCGCCTGCGAATGCCGCAGGTAGCGGCCCCGGGCCTGCTCCGGATCGAACACCAAGTTCCAGCTGAAGCGCGCGACGGCGCTGGGAAACAGCACGATGCCGTGCTGCGCGAGCAACTGGCTGCCGAAGGCCTGCTGGCCTGCGCTGGGCGTGCCGGGCACCAGCCAGGCGGGGTTGGGCACGTCTTCGGGCCGGACGACGTGGACCGGCTCCCGCGTGATCTCCAAGCAGGTCAGCGTGTGGGCCAGGGTGTCCAGCACGGCAAAGCCCGTGTGCACCGCCACCTCCAGGATGGCCGTGCCGGGGTCGAGCGCGCAGTAGACGGCGCGCTGCCCCCTGGCATTCCAGCGGCCGCCCAGCTTCTCGGCGCCGATGCCGCTGTCCCAGGTGGCCGCGTAGTGCTGGCGGTCCAGGCGCCAGGCCAGCAGCGGCTGGCCGGCGCCGAGCGCGGGCACCGGCACCATGGGGTGCTCGCGCTTCAAGCGTAGACCCCGTGCTCGATGCGATCGAGCAGCTCTTCGACGAGCTGCGTGCCCATGGGCGTGGCCAGCAGGTCGATGGGCTTTTGCTGCTCCAGGCCGATGGCGGGCGAGGTCAGCCACTGCACGGCAGCCTCCCGGCTGCCCAGCACCACGGTGGCCTTGGCGACCACTTCGGCGAACTTGAAGGTGCGCCCGCCCTGGGCCACGCTCAGGGTGTCGCCCTGCGCGCCCTTCTTGCGGTGCAGGGTGCGCAGGCTGATGCCCAGCGCCTCGCTCAGGGCGTTCGACGGCAAAGGCTCCATGGCCTGGGCCAGGTGCAGGATGGAGGCGCTGGGAATGCCGTGGGACACCCAGTGGTGCACGTCCAGCAGGTTCTCGGGCGGCTGGGCCAGCACCGCGCGCCCGCCCAGCAGCTCCAGGGCGATCACCAGATGCATGCCATTGGCGTCGATGAGGGCGCGATAGCGCTTTCTGACGTCCGCCGAAAGCGCAGCCCGGGGGGCTGCGGCCTCGTACGGGGGGGCGGATTTTTCCTCGACTCTCATGGATGCATCCTTTTCTGCCATTTGGCAGTTCAAGTATGCCACAAGGCAACTTCAGGGCGCACTGTCCGCACCTCCCGCAGGCGCCATCGCCTGCTCCACGGTCTCCCAGATGAAGCGTCCCGAGGGACTTTGCTGCTCCTCGGCCACATGGGCCACCAGGCCTGCCGCACGCGAGATCACCGCAAAGCCGCGCATCGCGGCCGTGGGCACGCCGATCTCGCCCAGCAGGGCCGCCACGGCACCCGTGGCATTGATGGTGATGGGCCGGCCCGCTGCGGCGTCCACGGCGGCAGAGAGGATTTCGAGCGCGCGGATCCGGCTGCCCGCCAGTTCGGGTTCGGCGCGGCCCAGCTCCAGCAGCTTGTAGGCGCGCGGGTCCACGGGCTTGTGCAGATGGTGGCCGAAGCCGGGCACGGGCTTTTTGCCCTGCTGGTGGTGCTGCGCGATGGCCTGGGCCTCGGCCCGGGGATCGGGCGCCGCCGCGATGCGGTCGAGCAGCACGGAGCAGTTCTCCATGGTGCCCACGAAGGAGCTGCCCACGGCCAGCAGGCCGCTGGCGACGGCGCCCTGCAGATTCTCGGGTGCGCTCATGTAGATGAGCCGCGTGGCGATGGCGCTGGGCGTGAGGCCATGCTCCATCAGCACGATGAGCACCACGTCGGCGATGCGCAGGTCCACGGGGCGCGGCGCGCGGCCGAGGATCTGCATCAGCATCACCTCGGTGAAGGTCTTCTTGCCCATCAGGTCCTCGACCAGGTCGGCATCGCGGTAATGCAGGCTGGTGAGGGTATGGGAGCACAGGCGGGTGACGGGGGTCTGGGGGCGGTTCATGGTCCGGGGTCTCCTTGCAATGTTCTGTCGCCGTCAGGACGCCGCCAGCGCCTGTTCGCGCACGGCGGCCTTGAGCACCTTGCCCACGGGCGAGCGCGGCAGGCTGGCGTGGAAATGGATGCGCTTGGGGGTCTGCACGGGGCCCAGGCGCTGGCGCACGAAGGCGATGAGCTCGGCCTCGTCCGCCTGGCGGCCGGGGCGCAGCTGCACGGCGGCCTGCACGGCCTCGCCCCATTTCTCGTCGGGGATGCCGAAGACCGCGCATTCGTGCACGGCCGGGTGCTGGCCCAGGGCGTTTTCCACGTCCACGGGATAGACGTTGAAGCCGCCCGTGATGACCAGGTCCTTCAGGCGGTCCTTGAGGTGCAGGTAGCCGCGCGCATCGATCAGGCCCCGGTCGCCGGTGTGCAGCCAGCCGTCCACCAGCGTGGCGGCGGTGTGCTCGGGCAGGCGCCAGTAGCCGGCCATCAGCAGGTCGCCGCGCGCCACCACCTCGCCCACCTCGCCGCGCGGCAGCAGGCGGCCATCGGGCGACATGATGGCCAGGTCGCTGAACCAGGTGGCGCGGCCCACGGAGGTCCACAGGCCCTCGTCCTCGAAGTCCTCGGGCCGCATGGCCGTGAGGATCTGGGGCGCCTCGGTCTGGCCGTAGGTCGTGCCCAGCACGGGACCGAAGAAGGCGCGCACCTCGCGGATCTTCGCGGGCGGCATGGGCGCGCCGCCGTAGATGAGGCGGCGCAGCCGGGGAAAGTCCGCGCGGCTGGCGCCCGGCAGCGCCATCAGCATGTAGATCAGCGTCGGCGGCATGAAGCACACGGTGCCGCCGCGCTCGCGAAAGGCGCTGCGCACGGCCTCGGCGCCCGCGCCGTCCAGCATGACGAGGCAGCCCCCCTGCGCCAGGATGGGCAGCAGGTAGGTGGACGTGCCGTGCGTGATGGGAGCGGCCATGACGTAGCGGTCCTCCCCGTCCAGTCCCCAGGCCTGGATCTGGTTGGCGATGCCGGCCATCCAGGCGCGGCAAGGCTGCATCACGCCCTTGGGCAGGCCCGTGGTGCCGCCCGTGAACTTGATGGCCTGGATGGCATCGGCTGGCAGGTCGGGCACCGCAGGCAAAGCGCCGGTCTGCACCGCGCCGGTCTGCGCCTGCTCCAGCGCCTGCGTGCCTTCGCCCAGCACCACGTGGATGCCCGGTGCTCCTTGCACCAGTGCAGCGCCGCCCGCATCGCTCAGCACGATGGAAGGCTCGGTGGCATCGATGATGCGGCGCACCTCGGACTGCGTGCTCTTGGGATTGAGCGGCACCCAGACCTTGCCGCTGGCCATCACCGCCAGCAGGGCGGCGACATGGTCTGCGCTGTTGCCCGCGCAGATGCCCACGCGGCTTTGCACCGTGGCGTCCAGCTGCATGAGGCCGGCCGCCAGCGCGGCCACCTGGCGGGCCAGCGCCTCGTAGCGGATGCAGCCGTCCGGTGCGTCGATGGCAATGCGCTGCGGCCAGCGTTCGGCCGCGCGCCAGAAGAAATCAATGGGTTGCATGGGGGTCGTCTCCTTGTGGTGCCGTCGTGTCGAACGGGTGTCGAATTACTGGGCCGTGGCGCCCGAGGTCTTGACCACCTCGCGCCAGCGCTTGATCTCCGACGCCGCAAAGCTGCGCATCTGCGCCGGGGTGCCGGGCTCGGGCGTGGCGGCCATCTCGCCCAGGCGCTGGCGCAGCTCGGGCGCGGCCAGGGCGGTGTTCAGCGCCAGGTTCAGGCGCTCGACCACGGCAGGCGGCGTGCCCGCAGGGGCAGCCAGCCCGAACCACGACTGCACGTCAAAGCCCGCATACCCCGACTCCGCCAGCGTGGGCACGTCGGGCAGCAGGGCCAGGCGCCGCGCGCTGGTGACGGCGATGGCGCGCAGCTTGCCGGCCTGCACGTGGGGCAGGGCCGAGGGCGCGTTGTCGAACATGGAATCCACCTGCCCGCCCAGCAGGTCGGTGATGGCTGGCGCGCTGCCCCGGTAGGGCACGTGCAGCATGCGCAGGCCCGAGAGCTGCCGGAACATCTCGCCCGACAGATGGATCGACGAGCCGCTGCCCGACGAGGCGAAGCTGATGCCCTGGGCACTCTGCCGGGCATGGCGCACATAGTCGGCCACCTTCTGTATGGGCAGGCGCGGGTTGACCACGAGGATGTTGGGAATCTTGGCGATCAGGCCGATGGGCTCGAAGTCCCTGACCGGGTCATAGCCAAGCCGCGGGTAGAGCGAGGCATTGATGGTGTTGGCAATGGTGTAGACATACAGCGTGTAGCCGTCCGCAGGCGCCCGCGCCACGGCCTCGGCGCCCACGTTGCTGTTGGCGCCCGTGCGGTTGTCCACCACCACGCTCTGGCCCAGTTGCTCGCCCATCCGGGCGGCCACCAGGCGCGCGATCACGTCCGTGGCGCCGCCGGCCGCATAGCCCACGACCAGCTTCACGGGGCGCGCGGGCCAGGGCGCGGGCTGCGCCAGCGCGGGCAGGCTGCCGATGGCCGCACAGGCCAGGGCGCAGGCCATGGTGCGGGCCAGAAGGCGCCGGCGTAAAACCGCCATGCGCAGGTCGGGTGTCGTCATGTCTTGTCTCCAGGTGATCGTTGTGGCTGGCGCCCTGCACTGCGGCACACTGCGCGGCCATGGGGTCTTGTTTGCATCGACCGAGAAATTCTTTCCCATGCCTTCGCGCCACACCAATCCAAACGTCCGGCCAACGGACATTCCACAGCCCGCCGACGATGCGGGCAGCCGCACGCTGCACCGGGGCCTGCAGGTGCTGGACGCCGTGCTGGCCGCAGGGCGCGAGGGCCTGCGCGTGGTGGATCTGTGCCAGGCCACGCAGTTGGAGCGCGCCACGCTGTACCGGCTTTTGTCCACGCTGATGGACTGCGGCTATGTGGCGCGCAGCGGGCGCTTTCGCTACGTGGCCGGCAGCCGGCTGGCGGCCATGGCCGGCGCCGCAGCCCTGCCCAACCTGGCCGTGCGCCTGCAGCCCGTGCTGGAGCGCGTGAGCGCGGGCTGCGGCGATGCGGCCTTTGCCATCGTGCGCGAAGGCGCGGCATCGCACTGCATCGCCCGCCAGGTGGGCACGCACCCGGTGCAGATCCTCGTGATCCAGGTGGGCACGCGCCAGCCGCTGGGCGTGGGCGCGGCGGGCCTGGCCCTGCTGGCGGCCCTGCCCGACGCCGAGGTGCAGGCCGCGATGGCGGCCAACGCGCCCGTGCTCGCGCAGTACGGCGGCATGACGCCGCAGCGCATGGCCCTGCTGGTCAAGGCCACGCGCCAGCGCGGCTGGTCCGTCATCGGCAACCACGCCACGCGCGGCGTGCTGGCCGTGGGCATGGCGGTGCGCAACAGCGCGGGCGCACCCGTGGCCGCCGTCAGCGTGGCCTCCACGCTGGAGCGCATGCCCGGCGAGCGCCAGAAGCTGATTGCGCGCTCCATCGGCGACGCCCTGGCGGCCCTGCTGCCGGGCGGACTCTGAAGCCCAAGCCCCGTCTGCACCGACAATCGCCGCTGCAACCACGAGCGCCCCACCCCATGGAACTGAGACAACTCCGCTATTTCGTCCGCATCGTCGAGCTGGGCTCCATGAGCCGCGCCGCGCTGGACCTGGACATGGTGCAGTCGGCGCTGAGCCAGCAGATCAGCCGGCTCGAAGGCGAGCTGTCCACGCGGCTGCTGCAGCGCACGCCGCGCGGCGTGGTGCCCACCGAGGCCGGCGTGGCGTTCTTTCGCGAGGCCCAGCTCACGCTGCGCCATGCCGAGCAGGCCGTGCGCAGCGCGCAGCAGGCCCGGCTGTCGGGCTCGGTCAGCGTGGGCCTGGCGCCCACCACGTCGGCCATGCTGGGCCTGCCCATGATGCAGGCCATGCGCCAGCGCTATCCCGACGTGCGCCTGCACATGGTCGAAGGCATGTCCGGCCACCTGACCGACATGCTCAATGCGCGCGCCCTGGACATGGCCGTGCTGTTCGACGCGCGCCTGCATGGCGTCCAGGCCCGCGCTCCGGGGCGGCGCTGGCAGGTGCATCCGCTGATCGAGGAAGAGCTGTTCCTGATCCGCGCGCGCGGCCACCACCCCGAGCCGCTGCCGCCGCAGATGGCGCTGGCCGATCTCGCGGCCGAGCCGCTGATCCTTCCCACCGGCCTGCACGGCCTGCGCAGCACGCTGGACACGGCCTTCTCGCAGGCGCGCTTCGCGCCCAATCTGGTGCTGGAGGTGGACTCGCTGTCCATGGTCATGGCCGCCGTGGACGCGCGCCTGGGCAGCACGGTGCAGCCCTGGGCCTCCATGGGGCGGTACGGCGATGCCGCCGAACGCTTCGAGTGGTCGCGTATCACGGACAAAGATGCCCTGCGCACCAACCTGCTGTGCAGCCTGTCCGAGGACGAGCTGTCGCCCGCGGCCCTGGCCGCGCGCGTCGTGCTGATCGACTGCGTGCGCCAGCTGGTGCGGGGTGGCGCCTGGGCCGGAACCGCCCTCATCCATCACGAAGACTGATACCCCCATGCCTGCGGGCCCCTGCCCGCGGCGCGGCGTTCTTCCTACATTCGCAATCCCCACGATGGCGAATGCAAGGAGAACCCCATGGACACCGATGTCCTGGTCATAGGCGGAGGCAATGCCGCCCTGTGCGCAGCATTGATGGCGCGCGAGGCCGGCCGCAGCGTGCTGCTGCTGGAGTCCGCGCCGCGCGCATGGCGCGGCGGCAACTCCGGCCACACCCGCAACCTGCGCTGCATGCACGATGCGCCCCAGGACGTGCTGGTCGAGGCCTACCCCGAAGAGGAGTTCTGGCAGGACCTGCTCAAGGTCACGGGCGGCATCACCAACGAACACCTGGCGCGCATGGTGATCCGCGCCTCCTCCACCTGCCGTGGCTGGATGCGGCGCCACGGCGTGCACTTCCAGCCGCCGCTGTCGGGCGCGCTGCATGTGGCGCGCACCAATGCCTTCTTCATGGGCGGCGGCAAGGCCCTGGTCAACGCCTACTACCGCAGCGCCGAACGGCTGGGCGTGCAGGTGCGCTACGAATCGCCCGTGGACCGCCTGGAGATCGAGGACGGCCAGTTCCAGGCCGCCTGGGTCGGCGAGCAGCGCATCACGGCCAGGACCTGCGTGCTGGCGGCGGGCGGCTTCGAGTCCAACCGCGAATGGCTGCGCGAGGCCTGGGGGCAGAACGCGCGCGGCGAATGGCCGTCCGACAACTTCCTGATCCGCGGCACAGCCTACAACCGCGGCGTGCTGCTGCGCCACCTGCTCGAAGACCACGGAGCCGACCGCATCGGCGACCCCACCCAGGCCCACATGGTGGCCATCGACGCACGCGCGCCGCTGTACGACGGCGGCATCTGCACGCGCATCGACTGCGTCTCGCTGGGCGTGGTGGTCAACCGCGAGGCCGAACGCTTCTACGACGAAGGCGAGGACTTCTGGCCCAAGCGCTACGCCATCTGGGGCCGCCTGGTGGCCCAGCAGCCGGGCCAGACCGCCTGGTCCGTCATCGACGCCAAGGCCATCGGCCGCTTCATGCCGCCCGTCTTCCCGGGCGTGAAGGCCGACTCCCTGCCCGAGCTGGCGCGCAAGCTCGGCCTGGACGTGGACCGCTTCATGCAGACCCTGGACGCCTACAACGGCGCCTGCCGCGTCGGCCGCTTCGACCACACCGCCCTGGACGACTGCCATACCGAGGGCCTGGCCCCCGCCAAGACCCACTGGGCCCGTCCCATCGACACGGCGCCCTTCTACGGCTACCAGCTGCGCCCCGGCGTGACCTTCACCTACCTGGGCCTGGAAACCGACGACACGGCGGCCGTGCGCTTTGGCGGCCAGCCCAGCGCCAACCTGTTCGTGGCCGGCGAAATGATGGCCGGCAACGTGCTGGGCAAGGGCTATACGGCCGGCGTGGGCATGTCCATCGGCACGGCCTTCGGCCGCATCGCGGGCCGCAACGCGGCCCTGGCCGCCACAGGCCACCCGGCCGTGCGCGGCGCTGTCAAAGACGAGGCTTGAGAGATGCAAACCCTGAACGCTCTGGCCCAGGAGGCCCAGGCACTGGCCACCGGCAAGGTCATTCCCATCGTGCCGGTCGCCACCGAAACGGCGGCCGAAGGCGAAGTCGCCCGCGCCCTGCAGATCTGCAACGCCTGCCGCTACTGCGAAGGCTTTTGCGCGGTGTTCCCGGCCATGACGCGCCGCCTGGAATTCGGCAAGGCCGACGTGCACTACCTGGCCAACCTGTGCCACAACTGCGGCGCCTGCCTGCATGCCTGCCAGTACGCACCGCCACACGAGTTCGCCATCAATATCCCGAAGGCCATGGCCGAGGTGCGCGGCCAGACCTATGCCGACTACGCCTGGCCGCCCGCCCTGGGGCGCCTGTACCGGAGGAACGGCCTGACGCTGTCGCTGGCCCTGGCCGCCGGCCTGTCGCTGTTCCTGGTGCTGGCCGTGGCCCTGCAAGGCGGCCTGGGTCGCCTGTGGGGCGACAACCTGGGCGGCAATTTCTACCACCTGTTCCCGCACAACCTGCTGGTGGGCCTGTTCGCGCCCGTGTTCCTGTTCGTGGTGTTCGCGCTGGGCATGGGCGTGCGCCGCTTCTGGAAGGACGTCAAGCCCGCCACCAGCGGCGTGGACGTGGGCACGCCGGCCGCCGCCGAGGCCGCGCACGACGTGCTGCGCCTCAAATACCTGGACGGCGGCCACGGCGAGGGCTGCCACAACGAGGACGATGCCTACACCCTGAAGCGCCGGCGCTTCCACCACCTGACCTTCTACGGCTTCCTGCTGTGCTTTGCCGCCACTTCGCTGGCCACGGTCTACCACTACGTCTTCGGCTGGGCCGCGCCCTATGACTTCCCCAGCCTGCCCAAGCTGCTGGGCGCCGTGGGCGGCACCAGCCTGATGCTGGGCACGGCGGGCCTGTGGCATCTGAACCGGCGCCGCCATCCGCTGCACGGCGACGCGCGCCAGAAACCCATGGACCTGGGCTTCATCGCCCTGCTGTTCCTGGTCGCCGCCAGCGGCATGGCGCTGTGGCTGGGCCGCGGCACGCCGGCCCTGGCCCTGCTGCTGTGCCTGCACCTGGGCGCCGTGATCGCGCTGTTCGCCACCCTGCCCTACGGCAAGTTCGCGCACGGCGTGTTCCGCACGGCCTCGCTGCTGCGCCACAACACCGAAAAGCGCCAGCCCAGCCCCATCGGCCTGGGAGCGGATTAGCCGGCTGCAACCGATCAGACCCTTCATCCACCGCAAGAGAGAGTTCACATGCCCTACGACGACATCCCCAGGCTCCAGATTTCCTCGATGAAGAACCAGTGCTCCGAGGCGGAATGGAAGGCGCGCGTGGACCTGGCGGCCTGCTACCGGCTGGTGGACATCTACGGCATGTCCGACATGATGGCCAACCATATCTCCTCCCATGTGCCGGGGGAGCAGGGGGCCTTTCTCATCAATCCCTACGGAATGATGTACGAGGAGATCACGGCCTCCAGCCTCATCAAGGTGGACCTGGACGGGAACATCCTGTCCAAGCCCGACTTCGGCGAGCTGGACTACGGCATCAACAAGGCCGGCTACGTGATCCACAGCGCCATCCATGCCGCCCGCCCCGAGGTGGCCTGCGTGATCCACACGCACAGCTGGGCATCGATGGCGGTTTCCTCGCTTGCATGTGGCCTGCTGCCGCTGACGCAGACGGCCATGCGCTTTCTGAAGATCGGCTACCACGACTACCAGGGCGTGGTGCTGGACAAGGCCGAGCAGGCCTCTCTGCTGGCCGACCTGGGCGACGGCGAGGCCCTGATGCTGCGCAACCACGGCGCCCTGGTCGTGGGACGCAGCGTGGGAGAGGCGTTCAACTGGATGCACAGGCTCGAACTCGCATGCCGCGCGCAGATCGGGGCCATGTCCTGCAACTCGCCGCTGCAGCCCGTGCCGCAGCAGGTGCTGCAGGAAACCTGGAACAACTACCAGCCCTCCACGCGCCGCCCCTACGGACTCATGGAATGGCCCGCCCTGCTGCGCAAGCTCCATCGCATGGATCCGGGCTTTCGCGACTGAGACCCGCGCGCAGGCCAACGCGCACGCCTGCACGGCTTCACGCCTTTGCCACGACAACGACAAGCAAGGAGACAACGATGAACCGCCCCACGCCTTCCCTTCCCCAGCGCCGTCTCCTGGCCAAGGCCGGCCTCATGGCCGCAGGCCTTGCCTGCGTGCTACCGGCCACGGCGCAGCCGGCTTACCCGGCCAAACCCGTGCGCGTCATCGTCGCGTTCACGGCCGGTGGCACGACCGACATCCTGGCCCGCGCCGTGGCGCTCAAGCTGGGCGAGAAGCTGGGCCAGCCCTTCGTCATCGACAACAAGCCCGGGGGCGGCGGCAACATCGGCACGGCCGAGGCGGTGCGCGCCGCGCCGGACGGCTACACGCTCATCGTCAACTCGGTGGGGCCGATGGCGATCAACCAGACGCTGTACCGCAAGCTGCCCTACGACCCGCTCAAGGACCTCGTGCCCGTGGTGCAGATCGCCGACGTGCCCAATGTCCTGGTGGTCCACCCTTCGGTGCCCGTGCGCAGCTTCGAGGAGTTCGTCGCCTACCTGCGCGCCAACCCCGGCACGCTGAGCTACGGCTCCACGGGCGTGGGTACCTCGTCCCATCTGTCCAGCTACATGCTGATGCAGCGCATGGGCAGCGAGGCCTTGCACGTGCCCTACAAGGGCGCCAACGCCCTCAACGACCTGCTCGCGGGCCGGCTGCAGTTCATGTTCGCCACCATCCCGTCCGTGATCTCGCACATCCAGGCAGGCAAGCTGCGCGCGCTGGCGGTGTCCAGCCCGCAGCCTTCGCGCTCGCTGCCCGGGATTCCCGCCGTGGCGGACAAGGGCTTTGCCGGTTTCGAGGCAGGTTCGTGGTTCGGCTTCTTCGCGCCCAAGGGCACGCCGGATGCAGTGGTCCAGGCAGTGAACAAGGCCGTCAACGAACTGCTGCCCTCGCTGCAGGAGCAGATGGTGCGCGAGGGGGCCGATCCGGTGGGCGGCTCGGCTGAGCAGTTCGGCCGATTCACCCGCGCAGAGCACGACAAGTGGAAGCGCATCGTGCAGCAGTCGGGAGCCAGTGTCGAATGAGCACCGCGCAGGCGATACGCATCTTGCTGTCCGACGAAGCGCGGCAGCGGCTGGCCCCTGCGCTGGAGCAGGCGGCCCAGGGCCTGCCGCTGCGCTGGGTGGGACCGGATGACGGCGATGCGGACCTGGCTTTCGTGTCCCGCGACGTGACTGGCCTGTCCACCAAGCACCGCGTGATGCCCGGCACGCAGCGCTTCTACGACGCGCTGCGTGCCGCGCCCTCCCTGCAATGGCTGCACGTGCATTCGGCCGGCGCCGACCGGCCGGTCTACCGCGAATTGCTGGCACGTGGCGTGGCCCTGACCACGTCGGCGGGCGCCAATGCCGACGTGGTGGCCCAGACCGCGCTGGCCGGGCTGCTGTCGCTGGCGCGGCGCTTTCCGCAGCTGCAAGCCGCGCAGCGCGAACGCCGGTGGGCCCCGCTGATCCAGACCGGCCTGCCGCGCGATCTGCGCGGCCAGACCGCCGTCATCGTGGGCTGGGGCGGCATCGGCCAGCAGGTGGGCGCCGTGCTGCAACTGCTGGGCCTGCAGGTCGTGGCGGTGCGCCGGCAGGCCGGCGCCCGCTGCGGCGGGCTGCAGACCATCGCCTACGAAGACCTCGACACCGTGCTGCCGCGCGCCGACTGGCTCATCCTGGCCTGCCCCTTGACCGAGCGCACCCGTCAACTGGTCGACGGCCGGGCCTTGGGCCTGCTACCGCCCCAGGCCCACCTGATCAATGTGTCGCGCGGCGAGGTCGTGGACGAGGCGGCGCTCATCGACGCGCTGCGCTCGGACCGCCTGGCCGGCGCCTACCTGGACGTGTTCGCCCACGAGCCCCTGCCGCCTGAATCGCCGCTGTGGCAGATGCCGCAAGTCATTGCCACGCCCCACAGCGCCGGCTTCTCGGACGCCAACGCCCGGCGCGTGGACGAGGCCTTCTTGGACAACCTGCGCCGCTGGCTGGCGCGCCAGCCGCTCAACCACCGTATCTGAACCATGCAATTCATCACGACAAGGGAGACACCCATGACGAAAAATCGACAGAACAAGCGCGCCTTCCTGCGCGCCACCACCGTGGCAGCCGCGCTGCTGGCCCTGGGCGCCAGCGCACAGGCGCAGGACTTCCCCCCGAAAAAACCGGTGACCCTGGTGGTGGGCTTCGCGGCTGGCGGCGCCGCCGACGCGGCCGCGCGCCTGATCGCCAAGAAGCTGGGCGAGAACATCGGCCAGAGCGTGGTGGTCGAGAACAAGGGCGGCGCGGGCGGCAACATCGCCCACCAGCAGGTGGCCAATGCGGTGGCCGACGGCTCGGTGCTGCTGTTCGGCTCGGTGGGCCCGCTGACCATCGCGCCCCACCTGATGAAGCTGCCCTATGACCCGTTCAAGGACCTGGCGCCCATCTCGGGCGGCGTGAACTTTCCCAACGTGCTGGTGGTGCACAAGGGCGCGGGCGTGAAGACGCTGGCCGAGTTCGTGGCCAAGGCCAGGAAGAACCCGGGCACGGTGGACTACGCCTCGACGGGCGCGGGCTCCGCATCGCACCTGGCCGGCGAGCTGTTCAACCAGCGCGCCGGCATCGACATGGTCCACGTGCCCTACAAGGGCGGCGCGCCGGCCCTGCAGGACCTGCTGGGCGAGCGCGTGACCAGCTACTTCGCGGCGCCGCCCACGGCCCTGCCCCACATCGAGGCGGGCAAGCTGATCCCGCTGGCCACCACGGGCCTCAAGCGCCCGGCCTACATGCCCGACATTCCCACCGTGGCCGAGGCCGGCTACCCGGGCTTCGAGGCGCTGAACTGGTATGCCTTCGTCGCGCCCGGCAAGACACCCAAGCCTGTGCTGGACCGCTGGAACACCGAGATCGTCAAGGTACTCAACGACCCTGGCGTCAAGGAGGCGCTGAACAAGCACGGCCTCACGCCCCAGCCCACCACGCGCGCCGAGTTCGCGGCCTTCATGAAGAAGGAGTACGAGCAATGGGGCAGGCTGGTGAAGGAGCGCAAGCTCTCGGCGGAGTGAGCGGCTTGTGGGCGTTCAGGTCTTGACGGGCTTGCGCGCCACGGGGGCCGCAAAGCCCGCGCACAGGCGGTTCCAGACATTGATGCTGCCGATGGCATAGGTCAGCTCCACCATCTCGCGCTCGCTGAAATGCGGGCGCAGGGCCTCGAAGTCCTGCTGCTCGGGGTGGGCCTGGCTCAGGCGCGTGCAGCGCTCGGCCCAGTTCAGGGCGGCGCGCTCGCGGCCGTCGTAGAAATCCGCCTCGGGCCAGGTGACGAGGCTGTGGATGCGCTGCGGGTCCTCGCCCTGGGACAGCAGCTCGCGCACATGCATGTCCACGCAGAAGGCGCAGCCGTTGATCTGCGAGACGCGCAGGAACACCAACTCCAGCAGGCCCAGCCCCAGGCTGGACTGGCGCAGCGTGGTGTTGATGCCGACCTGGGCCTGGTACAGCTCGGGGGCCAGGGCCTGGAAGTTCAGGCGCGGCTTAGGCGCGGCGAGGGGGCGGGCGGTGGACGTGGCGGCAGAGGCGTTCATGGAAATCACTCCTTGAGGGTTGCAAGGACCGGCCGGAATGGCTGGCCCATACCCTCTAGACGCGCCAGGTGGGCCGCCTGTGACAGCGGTGGCGAAAAAAATCGCCACCTCCCGTACAGCACCCCCGCCGCCCCCGCCCAGGCGCCTTAGAGCGTGCGATGCACTTCGACGAACCCGCGCTGGCTTTGCGCGCTGGTGATCGCAAGGCGCAGTGCGCCGCCAAGGCCCATGCCTTGGCAAGCGCTGCAACTTTGCTGAGCGCCTGCGCGCAGAGCCAGCGCGGGCACGCAAAAGTGCATCACACGCTCTGACCGGGGACGATGCGGCGCACCAGGTGCGAGCGGTCCAGCTGGCCGCAGGCGGTGGCGCCCAGCATGGCCAGGTTGCGGTCCACCTCGTCGCGCAGCAGCGCGATGGCATGCAGCACGCCGGCCTCGCCGGCCACGGCGGCGGCATAGTTGAAGGGCCGGCCCACCAGCACCATGCGCGCGCCCAGCGCCACGGCCTTGAGCACGTCCGAGCCGCGCCGGAAGCCCCCGTCGATGAGCACGGGATAGCCGGGCCCCACGGCGGCCACCACGTCCTGCAGGATGCGCATGGCCGAGACCGCGCCGTCGAGCTGGCGCCCGCCATGGTTGGACAGCACGATGGCATCGGCCCCCATGCGCTGCGCCTGCAGCGCGTCCTGCACGCTGAGCAGGCCCTTGATGACCAGCGGCCCCTTCCAGCGGCGGCGGATGGCTTCCAGGTGGCGCCAGCTCAGGTGGTCGCGCGCCGAGAAGTCCCGCAGCACGCTGGAGGACACGATGGGCGCGCCGCGCGTGGCGAAGGAGTTCTCGAAATGCGGCATGCCATGGCGCACCAGCGTGCGCAGGAAGGTGCCCGCCACCCAGCGCGGCCGCACCATGCCGTCCCAGGCCAGGCGCAGCCCGGGCTTGAGCGGGGTGGAAAAGCCGGTGCGGATGTTGTTCTCGCGGTTGGCCGAGATGGGGATGTCCACCGTCACCACCAGGGTGCGAAAGCCTGCGCGCTCCACGCGGTCGACCAGGGCATCGATGCGCGCCTGGTCGCCGGGGATATAGGCCTGGAACCAGGTGGCCGGGCTCTCGCGCGCCACCTCCTCCATGGGGATCAGCGAGGTGCCGCTCATCACCGAGGCAATGCCCGCGCGCTGGGCCGCGCGCGCCAGCACCAGGTCGCCCCGGTAGGTGGACAGCGCATTGATGCCCATGGGCGCGATGCCGAACGGGCTGGCATAGCGCTCGCCGAACAGCTCCACGGCCTGCGAGCGCCGCGACACGTCGGCCAGCACGCGCGTGGTGAAGCCCCATTCTGCGAACACCTCGCGGTTGTCGCGCAGCGAGGCGTTGTCCTCGGCCGCTCCGGCGATGTAGCCGAAGATGGGCCGTGGCAGCCGGCGGCGCGCGGCCTCCTCGAAATCATGCAGCGACAGCATGCGGCGCAGCACGGCGGGCGCGCGCGGCGCTGCGGCAGTGCTGGCAGGCGCAGGTGGCATGGAAGCGGCGGGCGCGGTGGCGGCCATGGTGCGGACCTCGGAATGTTCAGGAAACCACGCCACTGTAGGCCGTGCATCCGTTGAATGAAAGTGGATTATTTAGAATGATCCTGTTCGATTCCAACCAACTACAAGCCCATGGCCACACCCTCGGTCAAGCAGCTCGAAGCCTTCTGGTGGGCCGCCACCTGCAGCAACTTCGCCACGGCCGCGCAGCGCGTGCACCTGTCCGTGTCCTCGCTGTCCAAGCGCATCACCGAGCTGGAGACGGCGCTGGGCCAGCTCCTGTTCGACCGCAGCGGCCACCGCGCCGTGCTCACCGAGGCCGGCCAGCGCCTGCTGCCCGCCGCGCTGCAGGTGCTCAATGCCATGGCCGCGCTGGGCCAGGCCCTGGACACGCGCGAGGCGCTGGCCGGCCACTGCCGCTTTGGCGTGGGCGACCTGTCGGCGCTGACCTGGCTGCCGGCCTTCGTGGCCGCCGCGCGCCAGGCCCATCCGCAGCTGGTGCTGGAGCCCCATGTGGACGTGGGCGGCGTGCTGGAGCAGCGCCTGGACGCCGGGGAGCTGGACTTCGCCGTCATCGCGGGCCGCTCCTCGCGCAGCAGCCTGCTGTCCCACCCCGTGGGCGCCGCCCGCTTCGCATGGACTGCCGCGCCGCACCTGCAGGGTGTAGGGCGCCTGGGCGTGGCGGCGCTGCTGCGGCGCCATGCGCTGATCACCCTGCCGCCACAGGCCGGCACCACCCGCCTGCTGGACGACTGGCTGCTCGCCCGGCGCGCCACGGTGCGCGAGCGCATCCTGTGCAACAGCTGGGGCGCCGTGGCCGGCATGCTGCGCGCCGGCCTGGGCGTGGGCTTCCTGCCCACCGGCTGGATCGCGGCGCTGGGCCTGCGCGCCATCGGCGGCACCACGGCGCGCACGGCCCTGGCGCCCCTGCACTACGCCTTCCAGTGGCGGCGCGGCGATGCGCGCGCGCTGATCCCGGCCATGCAGCGGCTGGCGCAGGCGCAGGTGGATTTCACGGTGATGCCGGGGTGGGCGGGTGCAGGGCGATGAGTGCCGATGACTCCAAGCGCAATACCCTTGGATTGCGTTGACGCGATACAACACATGCAAGGACGGGTGCACTCCAGAATCGAAAACGAGCGCGTTTGTGATCCCCGGCAGTAGGTGGGCAGCGCCACGGCGCCGGCTGTCTGCAACGCATGCCCAAACAACACGGAAGGAGGGGTAGGTGGATAGTCTTGACGAAGCGCAGGCTCGCCAGATACTGTCAGAGCGTCACTATTGCGACGACGCCGAGCCCGACGATTGGAAGTTGCTGGACAAGCCACAGGGAGCGTTCAACTTTGAACAGGGCTTGGTAACGGACAGCGGCAGGGGAACGGGCCTTGTGGTCCAGTTGAACTTCTACCGGTCTTCGGACACTGGCCTCATCACTCTGAAGATGAGCGTTTTCCGTCACACGAAGAAGCAGCCCAGGGCAAGGGTTTACCAATTGCAGATCACGACGAAGAGCTACAACCCCGACAATTGGCACGATCAGGCCCACGAGCATGTGGGAGATGCAAGAAACCCTGTTCCAGAGTGGAAGTCATGGCGGACCTTCCATGACGTATTCGCATTTTTCTGTCAACGCACCAACATCGAATTCAGGCCCGCACTCGAAGATCCGGAACAACTGAGGCTAAAACCATGATCTGCCAGAACCTTCTCCACCTGACCGGGTTTGCGTGCCAACCCATCAACGAGCAAGGCACGCTTGCAAGGATCAACACGCCCTTCTGTTTTGCCGATGGCGACCCCGTGCCTGTGTATGTGCAGAGTTTCGACAACGACGTGCATCGGTTTTTCGACGATGGCCAGACCGTTCTGCACTTCATCGGCAGAGGCATGAATTTTTCGTCAGGGCACAAGCTGAGGTTCCTCAGCAACCTGGCCAGCAGACATGGTGCCTCGCTCAGTGCCAAGGGCGTCATAGAAATCCTGTCAAAGGACTCATCACCCGCCGACGCTTTTGCACGGTACATCTCCTGCCTTGTAGCCATCACCCAGTGGGAAATGGAGCACCAGGGCGTGGACGCCGACGGATCGGCCTTTGCCACGGAAGTGGCGCAAGCCCTGCTCCAGCGGCACCCCGGCAAGGAGCTGCAGCTCAGGCCCGAATACCTGGGAAGCTCGGGCAAGCGGCATGAATTGGACTTCAAGATGGCTGGCTCTGGCTATCTGGCCATCAAGCCAACGCAGCAATCTGCCGCCCCCGCCCTCTACAAGCTGGTGGACATCACCAACCGGCAAGCCAATGATGGCGAAAACATCGTGGTCGTGATCGATGACAGATTCGACAAGCAGGCCGCCAAGAACACCCAGCAAGTCTTCAGAAGCATCGTCAGCGACGTGATCCACTTCAGCAGGCTTGCCCCTGCCCCTGCCTCTGCAGGCGCCACGACCGTGCACTGAGCAGGCGAAGCTCCGCGCCTATGGCGCGCAACTCACTTTCCCCACTCCACCAGCTGCGGCCGCACCTGCACCACCTGCCCCGCGCGCAGCCCTTCGCCATCGATGGCGCGGAAGGCCTCGGCCATCAGGCCCTCGACGTTCTGGCGGACCATGTGCACGGGAAAGCGCAGGCATTCGGCATAAGGGTCCCAGTCGTAGCTGCCGAAGGCGCATTGCGCCAGCTGCGCATCGGGCAGGCCGCGCAGGAAGCGGATGGCGCCTTGCAGCGTGATGCCCGATGCGAACAGCAGGGCGCGCGGCAGGCCGCCCAGGCGCTCATGGAGCGCGGCCATGGCCTGCCGGGCCGCTTCAGGCTCGTAGCCGCAGCAGACGATGTGCTCCTGCGGTACGGGTTGGAGCGGGGCCAGGGCCTCGCTGAAGCCCGCGATGCGCTGTTCGGTCGCGTATTCCTTGCGGATGCCGCCCAGGAAGCAGACGGCATCGCTGCGCGCGCCTGCACCCTCGGCGGCCCGCGCCAGCAGCAAGCGCGTGAGTTCGGCCGCGCCCCAGCGGTTGTCGCTGGTGACGGAGGGCGCCTTCCTGCCGGGCAGGTCGACGTTGACATGGCGCACGCCGGCCTGGCGGCATTCGGCGCTGATGGCATCGGGCCGGGTGGCACCCGTGACGATGAGGTGCTCCACGCGAAAGGCGATCAGCGAGCGCACCGTCTCCACCTCCAGCGCACCGTCGCGCAGCGTGCTGACCACCAGCGGGCACAGGCCGCGCTCGTGGGCCTGGCGCTCGAAGGCCTGGGACAGCGCGCCGAAGAAGCGGTCCTCGTGCGTGGGAATCACCATGCCGATCAGCCCCGAGCGCTGGCGGCGCAGCCCGCTGGCCTGGCGGTTCACGGCAAAGCTGTGCTCCTGCGCCAGCGCCAGCACGCGCCGCGCCGTCTCCGCACGGATGCGCCGCGCCTGCCAGCTGCCGTTGAGGATGGCGCTGACCGTGGAGGCCGAGGTGCCGGCCAGTTCGGCCAGGTCGTAGATGGTGGAGGTGCGGGGGCGGTTCACGGTGCTCTGCGGGGGCGGCGGGGTCGGCGGGGTCGGCGGGGTCGGCGCGTCTGGCGGCCATCGTAGCCGCTGGCGCGGCCTCGCAGGCCATCCACGGCGGCTGTTCTGCCCTCGCCAGGGAAATCCCGCATCGGCAATCGAAGTGCTCATGTCTATAGTCTGCGCAATCGATTGTGCAGACCATGAGGGAGGGACACCATGACCCAGGGTTGGAGCAGATTCGGCGCCCGTGCGCTGGGGGCCTGCATGCTGGCTGCGCTGGCCTGCATCGCCAGCGCGCAGGATGTGACCGTGGTGGCCAAGGTCGGCGGCATTCCCTGGTTCAACGCCATGGAGACGGGCATTCTCAAGGCGGGCCGCGAGCTGGGCGTCGAAAGCGGCATGGTCGGCCCCACCGAGGCCGATGCGGCCCAGCAGGTGCGTGCGGTCGAGGACCTGATCGCGCGGCGCGGCAAGGTCATCGCCGTCGTGCCCAACGACGCCAGGGCGCTGGAGCCCGTGTTCCGGCGCGCACGCAGCGCCGGCATCAAGGTGCTCACCCACGAGTCGCCCGACCAGAAGGGCGCCGACTGGAACATCGAGCTGAGTTCCATCGAAGGCTTCGGCGAGCGCCACATGGACAGCCTGGGCAAGGCCATGGGCGGCGAAGGCCGCTACGCGGTCTTCGTGGGCTCGCTGACCGTGCCGCTGCACAATGCCTGGGCCGATGCCGCCATCGCCCACCAGAAGCGGCATTTCCCGAAGATGCAGCTGGTGTCCGAGCGATTCGGCGTGGCCGAAAGCCTGGACGACTCCTACCGCACGGCCCAGGACCTGATGCGCGCCCATCCCGACCTCAAGGGCTTTCTGGCCTTCGGCAGCCAGGGCCCCATCGGCGCGGGCCGCGCGGTGGCCGATGCGCGCAAGGCCGACCGGATTGCCGTCGTGGGTTCGTTCTCCCCGGGCCAGGGCGCGAAGCTGGTGCGCGACGGCGTCATCCGCGAGGGCTTCATCTGGAACCCCGCGCTGGCCGGCGAGGTCATCGTGCACGTGGGCAAAATGCTGATCGACGGGCGCGAGCCCGTGGACGGCATGGAGATACCGGGCCTGGGCAAGGTGCAGGTGGACAAGGCGCGCCGCAACATCCAGGGCCAGAAGCTGGAGGCCATCAACCGGCAGACCATAGACCGGCTGGTCGGCATGGGCCTGTGAGCCGGGCGCTGCCATGGATGCCACCCCAACGGCGCTGGTCCGCATGCAGGCGGTCACCGTGCGCTTCGGCGATGCCACGGCCCTGCATGCGCTGGACTGGGACGTGATGCCCGGCGAGGTCCACTGCCTGATGGGCCACAACGGCAGCGGCAAGAGCACGGCCATCAAGGTGCTCAGCGGCGTGCATGCGCCGCAGCCGGGCGCGCGCATCGAGATCGCCGGCCGCCGCGTGCAGCGGCTGACGCCCGCCGGCGCCAAGGCGCTGGGCGTCCAGGTGATCTACCAGGACCTGGCCCTGTTTCCCAACCTGGCCGTCGCCGAGAACATCGCCTTCGACCAGGCCATGGGCCGCTGGTGGGCGCCCGTGCGCCGCAGGCGCCAGCGCGAGGCCGCCCAGGCCGTGATGCAGCGCCTGGGCATCGCGCTGCCGCTGGATGCGCCCGTGGGCGGACTGCCCATCGCCAGCCGCCAGCTCGTGGCCATCTGCCGGGGCATCGCGGCGCGCGCCCGGCTGCTGGTCATGGACGAGCCCACGGCATCGCTCACGCGCGCCGAGGTCGATGCGCTGCTGGCCGTGGTGCGCCGGCTCCAGGCCGAGGGCATCGCCATCGTCTTCGTGAGCCACAAGCTGGACGAGGTCATGGAGATCGCCGACCGCGTCACCGTGCTGCGCGATGGCCGCCAGCTCGGCACCTGGCCTGCGGCACAGCTGAACGCCCGGCACCTGGCCACGCTGATGACCGGGCAGGAGCCGGACGACAGCGTGCATGCACGCGACCTGTCCGCCGCGCCCGCGCTGCTGCAGGTGCGCGGCCTGGGCCGCGACGGCGACTACGAGGACGTGGGCTTCGACGTGCGCGAGGGCGAGATCCTGGGCCTGACCGGCCTGCTGGGCGCAGGCCGCACCGAACTGGCCCTGGGCCTGTTCGGCATGCGCCGGCCCGACCGCGGCAGCATCCGCCTGGGCGGCGAGACGCTGGCCCTGCGCAGCAACCGCGACGCCATGGCGGCCGGCATCGCCTATGTGCCCGAGGACCGCCAGTCCATCGGCCTGGACATGCGCCAGTCCGTGCAGGACAACCTGGTGCTGGCCGTGCTGCCCCGCCTGTCCGGCCCGCTGGGCTGGCTGCCCGCGCGCCGCCGCGCGGCCACGGCGGCCGAATGGCGCGACCGCCTGCACATGCGCCTGCCCGCCCTGGATGCGCCCGTGCACCAGCTGTCGGGCGGCAATGCCCAGCGCGTGGTGCTGGCCCGGTGGCTGGCGACCGCGCCGCGCCTGCTCATCCTCGACTCGCCCACCGTGGGCGTGGACATCGGCAACCGCCAGGGCATCTTCGAGATCGTGCATGGGCTGGCGGCCCGGGGCGTGGCGGTGATCGTGATCTCGGACGAGGTGGCCGAGGTCCACGCCCACTGCGACCGCGTGCTGCACATGCGCGGCGGGCGCATCGCGGGCGAGTTCGTGCCGGGCCGGCATGGCGTGGCCGAGATCGAGGAGGCCGTCCATGGCTGAACCGGTCCGCGCGCTGCTCCACGGCCATGCGGCCCGGCTGGCCATGGCCATCGCCGCCATGGCGCTGCTGTTCGGCGCCATGGCGCCGGGCTTCTGGACGCTGGGCAACTGGCTGGACGTGGCCGAGGGCGCCTCGGTCACCGCCATCCTCGCCGTGGGCCTGCTGGTGGTGCTGGTGGCGGGCGGCATCGACATCTCGTTCGCCGCCACCGCCACGGTGGCCCAGTACCTGGCGGCGCACGCCGCCACGCGGCTGGGCTGGCCCGCCGCCGCCAGCATCGCGCTGGGGCTGGCAGCGGGCCTGGCGCTGGGCGGGTTCAACGCGCTGCTGGTGCACCGGCTGCGCGCCACCTCCATCATCATCACCATCTCCACGCTGAACCTGTACTTCGCGCTGCTGATGCACGCCACGGGGGGACGGTCGATCTATGACCTGCCCGGCTGGTGGAGCAACGCCCGGGTGCTGGCGCAGTTCGCGGGCCCCGACGGCGGGCCCGGGGCGCGCCTGACCCTGCCCATCGCCGTGGCCGCAGCGGCCGCCCTGGCGACGGCGCTGATGCTGGGCCGCAGCGCGCTGGGACGGCGGCTGCACGCCTTCGGCGGCAACCCCGAGGCCGCGCACCGCATGGGCATCGGCCTGGGCGCCATGCAGGCCGTGGCCTATGGCTGGATGGGGCTGATGGCGGCGGTCGCCGGACTGGTGCAGGCGCACCGTGTCGGCGAATCGGTGCCCAACGCCATGGTCGGCATGGAGTTGTTCGTGCTGGCGGCCACCGTGCTGGGCGGCGCCAGCCTGTTCGGCGGCACGGGCAGCGTGGGCGGTGTGCTGCTGGGCGTGCTGCTGCTGGCCGTGCTGCGCAACGGGCTGAACCTGATGGGCGTGTCGCCGTACTTCTTCCAGGTGCTGCTGGGTGCCGTGGTGCTGGCCTGCGCGGCCGCGACGGGATGGCGGCGCCAGCAGCGGCGCGGTGCCGCCATGCCGCCGGCAGGAGCCGCGCGATGACCCGCGCCGGCACAGCCCCGCTGGGCCTGATCGCACTGCTGGCGCTGCTGTGCGCCGTGTTCACGCTGCTGCTGCCCGGGCGCTTCGCCACCCTGGGCACGCTGCAATCGGTGCTGCTGCAGGTGCCCGAGCTGGGCCTGCTGGCGCTGGCGCAGATGCTGCCGCTGGTCAGCGGCGGCATCAACCTGGCCGTGGTCGCCAGCGCCAACATGGCGGGACTGGCCATGGCCTGGGTGCTGGTGGGCGGGCTGTCGGCGCTGGGCCTGGACCTGTCGGGCCATGAGGGCCTGCTGATCGCCGCCGCGCTCGCCACGGGCGCGCTGGCCAGCCTGCTCGTGGGCCTGGCCAGCGGCTGGCTGGTGGCGCGCGTGCATGCCCACCCCATCCTCGTCACCCTGGGCACCATGTCGCTGATCAACGGCCTGTGCGTGTGGCTCACGCGCGGCAAGCCCATCGCAGGATTTCCCGAGGCCTTCCTGGCCCTGGGGTCGGCGCAGTGGCTGGGCCTTCCGCTGCCGTTCTGGATCTTCGCCGCCACGAGCCTGGCCGTGGGCCTGCTGCTGGGCAGCACGCGCCACGGGCTGGCCATCCGCATGGTGGGCTCCAATGCCGAGGCCGCGCGCCATGCAGGCATCGATACGCGCCGCGTGCTGGTCGGCGTCTACACCCTGTCCACGCTGCTGTGCTGGGTCGCGGCGCTGCTGATGATGGCGCGCTTCAACTCGGCCAGCGCCGGCTATGCCCAGTCCTACCTGCTGGTCACCGTGCTCGCGGCCATCCTCGGCGGCACCGATCCCATGGGCGGCTTCGGCAGGGTCTCGGGGCTGTTCGCCGCCCTGCTCATCCTGCAGGTGCTGTCCAGCGGGGTGAACCTGCTGGGCGCCAATGCCCAGCTCACGCAGGCGCTGTGGGGCGCGACCATGATCGCCGCCGTGGCCGCGCGCCACCTGCTGGCCCGCTGGCGCGGCCGCACCAGGCCCGCGCCCCTGGCCTCTTCCCCATCCGCACCGGAGTCCGCATGAACCCCCTCGGCATCCACGCCCTCGTCTGGGCCGGCGACCTGTCGCCGCAATCCACCCGCCATGTGATCGCCAGCACCCGCCAGGCTGGCTACGACCTGGTGGAGCTGTCCCTGCATGGGCCCCGGCTCATGGACCTGGCGCTGACGCGCGACCTGCTGCAGGAGCACGGCCTGGGCGTGGGCTGCTCGCGCGGCCTGACCTTCGAGGCCGACGTCTCCAGCGAAGACCCGGCCGTGGTCGCGCGCGGCATCGCCCTGCTGCAGGAGGGCGTGGACATCACCGCGCGCATCGGCGGGCGCTACTTCGGCGGCATCCTCTACGGCGCCATGGCCAAGTACGGCCACCCCTGCACGCCGCAGGGCCGGCGCAACGCCGTCGAGGCCCTGCGGCGCGTGGCCGGCTTCGCGGGCGAGCGCGGCGTGACGCTGGGCCTGGAGGTGGTCAACCGCTATGAAAGCAATCTGCTGAACACGGCCACGCAGGCGCTGGAATTCATCGACGACCTGGGCCAGCCCCATGTGTGCGTGCACCTGGACACCTACCACATGAACATCGAGGAGGCCGACCTCGCCGCGCCCGTGCTGGCCTGCGGCGAGCGGCTGGGCTATGTGCACATCGGCGAGAACCACCGCGGCTACCTGGGCGCGGGCCACATCGACTTCGCGCAGTTCTTCGGCGCGCTCGCGCGCATCGGCTACCAGGGGCCCGTGACCTTCGAGAGCTTCTCGTCGGCCGTCGTCAACGAGCAGCTGTCCAACGCGCTGGGCATCTGGCGCAACCTCTGGGACGACGGCATGGACCTGGCCGTGCATGCGCATGGCTTCATGGCCGACGCATTGCGCAAGGCACGCGCATGACAGCCGCCCTGCCGGCGCAGGCCCTGGCGCGCGCGCTTGCCATGGCACAGTCGGGCGGGCGCCGCCTGCTGGGCCTGGCGGGCCCGCCGGGCGCGGGCAAGAGCACGGCCTGCGCGGCCCTGGTCCAGGCGCTGGGCCCGCTGGCGGTAGCCGTGCCCATGGATGGCTTCCATCTCGCGCAGGCCGAACTGGAGCGACTGGGCCGCGCCGACCGCAAGGGCGCGCCCGACACCTTCGACGCGGCCGGCTACGTGGCCCTGCTGCGCCGCCTGCGCACGCCCGTGGCGGGCGAGACGGTGTATGCCCCCGCATTCCTGCGTGCCATCGAGGAGCCCGTGGCGGGCGCCATCGCCATCGCGCCCGAGGTGCCCCTGGTCATCACCGAAGGCAACTACCTGCTGATGAAGGAACAGGACGCCCCGGGCACGCACTGGCATGCCGTGCGCGCGCTGCTGCACGAGGTCTGGTACGTGGACCTGGACGACCGCCTTCGCATCGAACGCCTGACCCGCCGCCACGAACTCCACGGCCGCAGCCCCCAGGCCGCACGCGACTGGGTGGCGCAGGTGGACGGGCCCAATGCGCGCCGGATCGCGGCGACCCGGGAGCGGGCGGACTGGGTGTTGCGCTGGGTGTGATGCCCAAGCAGACGCAGTGCCCGGCGCTGTGCCTGTCACGCTGGCGCGGAGCGGTCGGCCTCCACCTGGCGCGCCAACGCCACTGCATCGCACAGGTTCAACTTGAGCATGGCTTGCCCGCCGATGTAGCCTGCCAGAGCGTTTTTTGCGCGCTGCTCGATGGCGTCGGCACTGGTCAGGCCGAGCCGGACCAACGTTGCAATGTCCTCCTTGTCGTTGTCGGCAAACCGGGCAATCTTGCTTACCGCAAGATCCACGGGAGAGAGGACATGCACGCGAATCTGGTCCACACCGAGGTCGACAGGGATGGCGTCTTCCAGATAGTCCTCATGCATCAGCGCAAAGCTGGAGCTGGAGTTGTAGTTGGTGTCGAGGTAAACCACCTGCGGAGTGCCGTCTTCCAGCATCACCTCGACCATCAGGTCGTTCGGCAGATGGACGCGCCCGCCGAATTCCGCATCCACATCGGTGGTGACGCGTTCTGCTGTGTAGAGATGAACGGCCATGCCGCCAGCCAGATAGACATTCAAGGAGCGGCCCAGCGCAAGCCGCTGCTCCAGCTGCTTGAACAGCTCCCGCAGGCCTTCTGCCAGCGCCGTATGGGTATGAAAAACCGGGAGCATGGACATGGCCTCAGTGCCCACGCAGCCGGAGGCTGAGCATGTCGCGCAGACGGGGCAGGCTCAGAACCCAACCTCGCCTTACCACCTCTTCCGAGGGCAGTCTTTCTTCTGGATGCAGGGCGAAATATCGCTCGCTGGCCTGCATCAGGCTCGCGGATTCCTGGGGAAATCGTGAGCGGACGATCATGGCGGCCAGGCGAAACACGTTGGCTTCGCGTTGGTCCTGGGCGGGCTGCGCACGCTCCCTGGCGACGAAGGAGCAGCGCGATAGCAGCGCCGATTCATCATCTCTCGCCGTCATTGCATCCACCTCCGTTCGCGCCATGGCATCAAAGTCTCGATGCCATGACTCTAAAGCGAACTTGATCTGCGCGGCAGGCCTTGGGGCTTTCGCGCGCTCAGAACGCCACCACGCCCCCATCCTTGCGCGGGTCCGATCCGCCGATGTAGTGATCGCCCTCGCGCAGCACCAGCTGCGCGCCGCCGAAGGCGAACACGCCATGGCCTTCCTCGACCGTGACCTCGTGGCCGCGTTCGCGCAGGGCGGCGGCGACCCCGGCATCGAAGGCCGGCTCCACGGCCACGCCCTTGCCGCCCGTCACGCGCCAGCGCGGCGCGTCGGCGGCGGCCTGCGGGTTCTGGCCGTAGCGCAGCACGCGCAGGGCCATCTGCAGGTGGCCCTGGCTCTGCATGGGGCCGCCCATGACGCCGAAGGCCATCTGCGGCGTGCCGTCGGCGTTCATGGCGAACGCCGGAATGATGGTGTGCGAGGGGCGCTTGCGCGGGCCGACCTCGTTGGCATGGCCGGCCTCGGTGGTGAAGCCGTGGCCCCGGTTCTGCAGGCTGATGCCTGTGCCCGGAACCACCACGCCCGAGCCGAAGCCCATGTAGTTGGACTGGATGAAGGAGACCATCATGCCGCTGGCGTCCGCAGCCGCCAGGTAGACCGTGCCGCCCGGGCGTGGCGCGCCGTAGGTGGGCGCGCTGGCGCGCTCGCGGTCGATGAGGGCCGCGCGCTCGCGCAGGTAGCCGGGGTCCAGCAGATGGGCGGATTCCACGCGCATGTGCTCGCCATCGGCGTTGTACTGGTGCAGGTCGGCCAGGGCCAGCTTCATGGCCTCGATCTGCAGGTGCACGGACTGCACGCCGTCCAGCGGCTCGGCGCCCACGCCCAGCGCATCCAGCATGCCCAGGGCCATCAGCGCGGCGATGCCCTGGCCGTTGGGCGGGATCTCGTGGATCACCGAGTCGCCGAATTGCTGCGACACCGTGCCCACCCAGTCGGCCTGGTGGGCGGCCAGGTCGTCCTCGGTCATGGCGCCGCCGCAGGCCTTGGCGTGCTCGGCCATCTTGCGTGCCAGCGCGCCACGGTAGAAGGACTCGCCCTGGGTGGCGGCGATGTCCTCCAGCGTGCGCGCATGGGCCTCGCTGCGGAAGACCTCACCCGCCTTGGGGGCCTTGCCATCGGGCAGGAAGCATTCGGCAAAACCGGGCTGGTCGCCCAGCCTGGCACCTCCCAGCGCCCACAGCGTGGCAATCGTGGGCGAGACGGCAAAGCCTTCGCGCGCATAGCGGATGGCGGGCCGGGCCAGCTGCTCGAAGGGCAGCTGGCCGAAGCGCCGCGACAGCGCCACCCAGGCCGAGACGGCGCCGGGCACGGTGACGGCATTCCAGCCCTTCTCGGGGATACCGCCCAATGCGGCGAAATACTCGGGCGTCCAGCCCTGGGGCGAGCGGCCCGAGGCGTTGAGGCCGTGCAGCTCCTTGCCGTCCCAGAGGATGCAGAAGGCATCGCTGCCCAGGCCGCAGCCCGTGGGCTCGACCACGGTCAGCGCCATGGCGGTGGCGATGGCCGCATCCACGGCATTGCCGCCAGCCAGCAGCATGGACAGGCCGGCCTGCGCGGCCAGCGGCTGCGAGGTGGAGACCATGTTGCGCCCCAGCACCGGCGAGCGGTGCGATGCGTAGGGAAGAGTCCAGTCCTTGATGGTGCTTGTCATGTCGCTGCGAAGGGGTTAGTCGAGGGTGATCTTGTTGTCCTTGATGACCTGGGCCCAGCGCGCGCTGTCGGCCTGCACCATGGCGGCGAACTGCGCGGGCGTGCGCGGCGGGGATGCTTCCACGCCCTGCCGGGCCAGGCTGGCCACCACCTCGGGGTGCTGCATGGCCTTGTTGAAGGCCTGGTTGATGCGTGCCACGAGTTCCGGCTTCATGCCGGCCGGGCCATAGACGCCGAACCAGGTGACCGAAGAATAGCCGGGCAGGCCGGATTCGGCCACGGTGGGCAGCTCGGGCGCCAGGGCGCTGCGCTTGTCGCCGGTCACCGCCAGGGCGCGCAGGCGGCCGCCGGCCACATGGGGCATGCCCGTGGGGATGGAGTCGAACAGCAGATGCACCTGGCCCGCCGCCAGGTCGGTGATGGACTGGGCCGTGCCCTTGTAGGGCACATGGGTCAGTTGAATGCCGGCACGCGCGGCGAAGGCCGCCGTGTTCAGGTGCACGATGGTGCCGTTGCCGCTGCTGGCGTAGTTGAGGGCCCCCGGGCGGGCCTTGGCATAGGCGATCAGTTCCTGCACGTTGCGCACGGGCAGCGAGGGCGTGACCAGCAGGATGCTGGCCGCGCCGCCGATCTCGGCGATGGGCGTGAAATCCTTGTCGGCCCTGTAGGCCAGGCGCGGCATCAGGTGCGGAGAGATCGCGTGCGTGCTGCTGGTGGTGAACAGCAGCGTGTAACCATCCGGCGCGGCCTTGGCCGCCTCGCCCGTGCCGATGGTGCCGCCCGCGCCCGGCCGGTTGTCGATGACCAGCTGCTGCCCCAGGTCCTGGGACATGCGCTGGGCCACCACGCGCGCCACGAGGTCGGTGGCGCCGCTGGCCGGGAAAGGCACGACCAGGCGCACGGGATGGGCGGGCCAGGCCGGCTGGGCCGCTGCCGGCAGGGCGGAGGCACCCAGCAGTGCACAGGCCGCCGCGGCCTGCAACGCCTTGCGGCGCGGAATGGAAACAGTGGGCCATGCCTTCATGGACGCGCTCCTGGACAGGGTGGATGGGCCGACCTGTGCCAGGTCCGGCCCGGTCGCAACAGGGCATCGTAGAGCGGCTGCCCCTTTGCCGCCATCAGCAAATTTGCAAACCTGCGTTGCCTTGGCGGCAAATTGATGACAATAAAGCCGCCATGCCCGACGCCCGCCATCTTCTGCTGCAGGACACCGCGCTGCGCTACTTCCACGAGGTCGCGCAGTGCGGTTCGCTGACCGAAGCCTCGGCGCGGCTGCACGTGGCGGCATCGGCCATCAGCCGCCAGATCGCCGCGCTGGAGGCCCTGCTGGGCACGCCGCTGTTCGAGCGCCATCCGCGCGGCATGGTGCTCAACGCGGCCGGCGAGATCCTGGCCGACCACGCGCGGCGTGCCGGGCTGGACGCCGAGCGCGCCCTGGGCGAGATCGAGGCCCTGCAGGGCCTGCGCAGCGGCCGCGTGCGCATCGCCAGCTCCGATGCCTTCGCCACCGAGTTCCTGCCGCGCCTGTGCGCCGCCTTCCAGCGCCAGCACCAGGGCATCGTCTTCGAGGTCAAGGTGCTGGCCACTCCGGACGTGCCCGAGGCCGTGCGCGGCGGCGCGGCCGACATCGGCCTGTGCTTCAGCCGCGCGCCCGAGAAAGGCATTGCCGTGGCCTGCCGCGTGGCCGCGCCGCTGGTGGCCCTGGTGGCGCCCGGCCATGCGCTGGCCCCGGCGCGCCGCGTGTCGCTGGCCCAGCTGGTGCGCCACCCGCTGGCGCTCACGCCCGCCGACACGGCGGTGCGCCAGCTGCTGGATGCGGCCTGCGGCCGCCAGGGCCTGATGCTCACGCCGGTCATGGAGAGCAACCACGGCAAGACCCTGCTGAACTTCGCGGCCCAGGGTGGCGCCGTGGCCGTGGCCAGCGAGATCGCGGCGCGCCACATGGTGGCCACGGGCGCCCTGGTGGCCGTGGCGCTCAGCGACCGCGGCATGGACCTGCGCGACATCGAAGTCCAGACGCTGGCAGGCCGCACCCTGCCGCACGCCGCGCAGTCCTTTCTCCAGTTGCTGCAACTGCGCCTGCCCGGCTCCTGGTAGAAACCGGCCCCGCGCCGCCACAGGCCGGGCCCAGTGCGAAAAATCGGAATATTCCTAATCTATCTAGGACAGTTCCTATATTGAATAGCGGAACCGGCAGTTTCCATCTTCCGTTTCTATGATCCGCTGATGCATCAAGGCATCGACGGCCCGGACGCCCGCACCACGGCGTCCGACGCACACCATGTTCAGCGGCATGAGGCAGACAGTCCCGGACAACCGACGAATCCGGCGCACTTCGCGCCGGGAGTGCGGGCACTTGAAAGGCAGTGGTTCATGAACGAAAGGGCCATTCTTTACTTTGCATTGCGCGGCCTTTCCGAACGCGAGGCCACGCTGTTCAAGTCGTTTGTGCGCATCATCGACCATCGCACGCTCCACCGCTGGATCTGGAACGACGCCTCGGCCGATCTCCTCGTCATGCACGAAGAGCTGGCCCACGTCCCGGCAGAGGCCTCGAAGGCGGTCTTGCACATAGGCCACCATCCGCGGCGCGCACCCCCCGGCTGCGGCTATCTGGCGATCCCTTTCCGGGCCGACGAGCTGCAGGAGTGCCTGGACAGGCTGGGCCACCGCCTCATGCAGCGCAAGCACCGCGGCGCCGAAGAAAGGGACCACCGGATGACGGCCGCGCCCTGGCTCATCCAGCTGCGCCGCTGGCCTCCCCAGCGCCTGCTGACCGGGCCGCAGCAGCTGCGCCTGGCCGCACTCATTGCCGGCCAGCCCATGACCTTCGCCAGCCTGTGCAAGCACTCGGGCCTGGCCCGCGAGACCTGCGCCAGCTTCGTGCGCGGCCTCAGCGAGGCCGGACTGCTGCAGCCGCCCCAGGCCATCGCACAGCCCCGCAGCCCGGCAGCCGCCCGGCCCGCCGCCGCCGACGACGGCATGCTGGCGCGCATACGCAGCCGCCTGGAGCAGCTGGTCGGGGTGCGCAGATGAGCCGCAACCTCAAGATCCTGTTTTCCGGCACCACGGGCGCCGGCAAGAGCACGGCCATACGTGCCGTCAGCCAGATCCGGCCGGTGGACACGGACGTGCGCAACACCGACCCCGCCCTGGCCAAGCAGATGACCACGGTAGGCATGGACTACGGCGAGCTCATGCTGGACGACGGCAGCAGGCTGTGCCTCTACGGAACCCCGGGACAGGAGCGCTTCGCCTTCATGTGGCGCATCCTGTCGCGCGGCGCGCTGGGCGTGATACTGCTGGCGGACAACCGGCGCCCCGATCCGCTGGCCGATCTCGACGTCTACCTGCAGGCCTTCACCTCGGCCCCCGAGCGCACGCCCTGCGTGGTCGCCGTGGGCCGCCTGGACGTGCAGCCGCAGCCCGATCTCGACGCCTACGCGCAGCACCTGCACCAGCGCGGCGTGCTGTGTCCCGTGGTGGCCGCCGACGTGCGCGATGCCGCCCAGGTCGCGCAACTCATCGAACTTCTGCTCCTGCAGATGGAAGCCATCGCCGGAGCGAGCACCCCATGAAAGACGATCCCAAACTGCAGGCCGCGGCCCAGGCCGCCGTACAGGCGCTGATGCGCCACGTGAAGGGGGTGCGCGGCTGCGTGGTCAGCACCGAGGACGGCTACGAGGTCGCCGCCCATTCGCAGGGACAGGGCGTGACCACCCGGCTGTCGGCCATGGCCAGCTCGATGGCGGCGCTGGGCGTGATCGCCGGGCAGGAGAACCAGCTCGGCGACTGCTCCAGCGTGGTGGTCGAGGCGGCCGGCGGCTTCATCGTGCTGCTGCATGCGCGCCGCCCCCATCTCACCCTGGTCCTGAGCGTGGTGGCCTCGCGCGACGCCATCCTCGGGCAGGTGCTCTATGTCGCGCGCCGGGCCATACAAGTGCTGGAGCGCGCATGAGCGCGATCCGCAATCACCGCCGGCATGGCCGGCCCCCGTTTCTTTAAGCAAAGAGGAGAAAGCAATGGCAAACATCAAGCAATCCATGGACGAGCTCATGCGCATCGACGGCGCCATGTGCGCGGCGCTGGTGGACTACAACAGCGGCATGATCCTGGGACAGGATGGCAGCGGCGTCGACCTGGAACTGGCGGCCGCAGGCAACACCGAGGTCGTGCGCGCCAAGCTCAAGACCATGAGTTCGCTGGGCCTGGATGGCCACATCGAGGACATCCTGATCACGCTGGCAAAGCAGTACCACATACTGCGCCCCTCCATCCACCATGAGGGGCTGTTCATCTACCTGGTGCTCGAAAAGAGCCGCTCCAACCTCGCGCTGGCACGCCGCAAGGTGCAGGATGTCGAGGGCGGGCTGACGACGGTCTGAGCGCCGCTCAGTAGCCGTGCCGGGCGCGGAAGTCGCGCGCCTGGCTGAAATGCCCGTTGCCGATGAAAGGCACGGGCGGGCGCAATGCCGACAGTGGCGACGGGTGGTTGCTGGTCAGCACCAGGTGCCCCCGGTCGCCCGGGATGAAGGCGCGCTTGGACTGGGCATGGCTGCCCCAGAGCATGAAGACCACGGGCCGTTCGCCTTCGGCCACGTGGCGGATCACGGCATCGGTCAGGCGCTCCCAGCCCTTGCCCGAATGGCTGGCTGCCTGCCCTTCCTCGACCGTGAGGCAGGTGTTGAGCAGCAGCACTCCGTTCTTCGCCCATTTGACCAGGCTGCCGCCGGGGTTGGGAAACGGCGGGAACGGCACGCCCAGGTCGCGCTGCATCTCCTTGAAGATGTTCTGCAGCGAAGGCGGCAGGCGCACGCCGGGCGCCACCGAGAACGACAGCCCCTCGGCCTGTCCCCTGCCGTGGTAGGGGTCCTGGCCCAGGATGACCACGCGCACGTCGTCGGGCGGCGTCAGCTCCAGCGCGCGCAGCGGCAGCGGCGGGAAGATGACGGCACCGGCCTGCAGGCGCTGGTGCAGGAAGGTCAGCAGCTGCTGGCCGGTCGCCCCCGCGAAGAAGTCCTCCACCAGCGGCTGCCAGCCCGGCGCCACGGGCCAGTCGGCGGGGTCGGCGGATTGCAGTTGGCTCGGAGCGTCGGCGAAGGCATTCATGGCGTACAGGACAGGGTTGCAAACAGTCGTCGGGGGCCGGACTCAGGCAAACAGCCTGGCCAGCGCCTCTCCCGGCTCCCTGGCGCGCATGAAGGTCTCGCCCACCAGGAAGGCGTGGATGCCCGCGTCGCGCAAGGCCCTCACATCATCGCCCGAAACAATGCCCGATTCGGTGACCAGCAGGCGGTCGTCGGGCACGTTCTTGCGCAAATCCAGCGTCGCCTGGATGCTGACCTCGAAAGTGCGCAGGTTGCGGTTGTTGATGCCCACCAGTGGCGTCTTGAGCCGCAGTGCGCGCTCCAGCTCGGCGCCATCGTGCACCTCGACCAGCACCGCCATGTCCAGGCTGTGGGCGATCTGCTCCATCTCGGCCATCTGCGCATCGTCCAGGCAGGCGGCGATCAGCAGCACGCAGTCGGCGCCGATGGCGCGCGACTCGTAGATCTGGTAGGGATCGACCATGAAATCCTTGCGCAGCACGGGCAGCGGGCAGCTGGCGCGCGCCTGCTTGAGATAGTCGATGCTGCCCTGGAAGAACTGGCGGTCGGTCAGCACCGAAAGGCAGGCGGCGCTGACCTTGCCATCGCCCTCGGCATAGCTTTGCGCGATGTCGGCGGGGATGAAGTCCTCTCGGATCACGCCCTTGCTGGGGCTGGCCTTCTTGATCTCGGCGATCACGCCGGCCTGGCCGGCAGCGATCTTGGCGCGCAGCGCGCCCACGAAGTCGCGCGTGAGCACGCGGCTTTCGGCATCGCGGCGCATGTCCGCGAAGGACATGCGTTTTTGGGCGGCGGCCACTTCCTGCAGCTTGACGTCGCAGATTTGCTTGAGGATGTCGGACACGGTGGATTCCTTGGGGTTCGGGTATGGGGGGCCGGTGCGGCTCAGGCGGCCAGCCGCTGGCTGCAGGCCACGAGTTCGTCGAGCTTGGCCAGGGCCGCGCCGCTGTCCAGTGCCGCCTGGGCGCGCGCCAGCCCATCCTCCAGGCTGGCGGCCACATTGGCGGCATAGAGCGCGGCACCAGCGTTGATGCACACGATGTCGCGCGCCGGCCCCTGGTCGCCCTGCAGCACGCCCAGCAGCATGGCCTTGGACTCGGCAGGGTTGTCCACCTTGAAGGCGCGCGTGCCGACCATGCGCAGTCCGAAGTCCTCGGGATGGATCTCGTATTCGCGCACCACGCCGTCCTTGAGCTCGCCCACCCGCGTGCCGGCGCCCAGGCTGATCTCGTCCAGGCCGTCGCGGCCGTAGACCACGATGGCATGCTCGGCGCCCAGGCGCTGCAGCGCGCGCACCTGGATGCCGACCAGGTCTTCGTGGAAAACGCCCATGAGGATGTTGGGCGCGCCGGCCGGATTGGTCAGCGGACCCAGGATGTTGAAGATGGTGCGCACGCCCAGTTCCTTGCGCACGGGCGCCACGTTCTTCATGGCCGGATGGTGGTTGGGCGCGAACATGAAGCCGATGCCGACCTCGGCAATGCAGCGCGCGATCTGCGCCGGGCTGAGATTGATGTTCACGCCCAGCGCCTCCATGGCATCGGCGCTGCCGCTCTTGCTGCTGACGCTGCGACCGCCGTGCTTGCTGACCTTGCCGCCCGCCGCCGCGATCACGAAGGTCGAGCAGGTGGAGATGTTGAAGGTGTTGGCGCCGTCGCCGCCCGTGCCGACGATGTCCACCAGATGGCGCTTGTCGTCCACGTGGACCTTGTTGGAGAACTCGCGCATCACTTCGGCCGCGGCCGCGATCTCGCCGATGGTTTCCTTCTTCACGCGCAGGCCGGTGACGATGGCCGCCGTCATCACGGGCGACAGCTCGCCGCGCATGATCAGGCGCATCAGGTGCAGCATCTCGTCGTGGAAGATTTCGCGGTGCTCGATGGTGCGCTGCAGCGCTTCCTGGGGGGTGATCTGGGTCATTGCGTTGTCTCGGTTCGTTGCCGGCCGGTTCAGGCCTTCTGTTCCAGGAAGTTCTTCAGCATGGCATGGCCATGCTCGGTCAGGATGCTCTCGGGGTGGAACTGCACGCCCTCGATGGCCAGGTCCTTGTGGCGCACGCCCTGGATCTCGCCGTCCTCGCTGGTGGCCGTGACCTGCAGGCAGTCGGGCAGCGTGGCGCGGTCTATGGCCAGCGAGTGGTAGCGGTTGACCGTGAACTGCGCGGGCAGGTCCGCGAACACGCCCTTGCGGTCCGTGGTGATGACGCTGGTCTTGCCATGCATCTGCTGGCCGGCGCGCACGATGTCGCCGCCGAAGGCCGCGCCGATGCTCTGATGGCCCAGGCACACGCCCAGGATGGGCAGCCGGCCCGCGAAATGCCGGATGGCGGCCACGGAAATGCCCGCCTCGGCCGGCGAGCAGGGGCCCGGCGAGATCACGAGGCGTTCGATCTTCTCGCGCCCGATCAGCGCATCCACCTCCTGCAGCGTGGCCTCGTCGTTGCGCACCACGGTCACGTCGGCGCCCAGTTCACCGAAATACTGGACGATGTTGTAGGTGAAGCTGTCGTAGTTGTCGATCATGAGGAGCTTCATCGAGCCGTCTCCCGAAGTTCAAGGAAAGAATGCATGGAGAGCGGCGCTCCATCCCGCGCAGGACTTCTCGCCGCGGCGCGCGGCCATGGCCATCGCCGGCCCGCAGGGCAGGCAGCGGGGCCGGCAGGGCGGCGTCTTGAGGGAAATCGGGTGAGGTGCATCGGCCATTCTCCGTTGGGGGGAGCCGCCGTGCCGGGGTTGCCATCTGGCCTGACCTTGTCCACCGGTACGGCGACAAGGTGCGGTCCGAAACCGCAGCGACATGCCGCTTCCTACTGGAAGCGCCACCACTTTGCTGCAAAGGAATCGGAAACCAAGGTCATGTGATCTGTGGATCTGCGAAAGACAGGGATCACAGCACCGCGCCGGGCCAGCGGGCCGACGCTGCTGCTGGAGCGCCAGTTTACACGCTCCATGCCGCGCTGCCTACGCTGCGCGCCACGCGCCCGTTTTTGCGCTGCCCGGACGGCCATCGGGCGTCTCCGGGTCCAATGCCCATCGCTGCCACAATGCACCCGCCCCTCTCGGCGCGCCGCCATTGCGCCATTGCCTTGGATGCCTGCGCGCCAGGCAATGGCCCCAGTGGGCCCATGTGGGCCGCGGCGGCCGGCCGACAGCCTGCCGCCATTGCTTGGCATGGCGCCTGCGACAGATGGCGCACAAGCCAGGGGCGGGCATGCGCCTGAGCCGGAAATCAATGCAATCCATTGATTTTCAACAGGAAAAAAGAAAACCATTCAATCACTTACAAATTGTTCCGCATTACATGTGGACATCACATGTAATGCTTTGCTATGGTCTTTCCCATGGAACAAAAGACATCGGCCCACTACCAGCGACTGCATCGCCAGCGACTGCGTGAGCAGGGGCTGGTGAAAAAGGAGGTCTGGATTCTTCCAGAGTACGCCAGCGCGTTGCAGCAATTGGAAAAGCAGATGCGCATTGCGCGGGCACTACCGGATCCGATGGTTTTCAACCCCAAGGAGGGCGGCATGGACGACAGCAGGCACACATACCGGGATATCCACGTTCTGGCGAACGATCTTCAGCAGTCGCGGCTGGCGCAGGACGGCAGGCTGCGCATCGAGGTGCTGGAAGGCGCCGACGCCAGCCTGCTGGTCAGCCTGCCGGAATTCGGCGACCTGCCCGTGCACGTGGCGCTGTCCGGCGAGCAGTTGGTGGTGGAAGCCTTTCTGTGGCCTGCCGACCAGGTGCGCGACCGCGCCGGGCTCAACGAGCAGATGCTGCGCCTGCAAAAGCTGTTCCCCTTCACGACCATGGCGCTGGAGCCCCAGGCCCATGGCGGCGAAGGCTATGTGATGTTCGCCGCCATGCATGCCTGCAGCAGCGAGGGCGACATCATCGCCGAGATCCTCACCCTGGCCGACAGCGTGATCCAGGCCACCGAAGCGCTGGCGCCCTACCTGGCCGCGCCGGTGCCGGCCTGAGCGCCGATACGCCGTCCGTTGACGACATTGAGCCCAAGGAGACCATCATGACCATCTGGAACAAGCTGGTGACCGCCCTGCGCGGCGCCGCCCATGAGGCCGGCGAGGCGGTGACCGACAGCCAGGCGCTGCGCATCCTGGACCAGGAAATCCGCGACGCCGACAACGACCTGAACCAGTCCAAGCAGGCCCTGGCCGAGATCATGGCCAAGCAGAAGCTGGCGGCCGGCAAGCTCCAGCAGACCGAGGACCGCATCGCCGAGTACGAGGGCTACGCCGTCAAGGCGCTGGACACCAGCGACGAGGCCCTGGCGCTCGAGGTGGCCGGCAAGGTCGCCGTGCTCGAAGCCCAGCGCAACGAAGAACAGTCCCAGCTGCAGGCCTACACGCAAAGCGTGGAGCAGCTGCGCACGGCCATCCAGACCGCGCAGACCCACATCAAGCGCCTGAAGCAGCAGGCCGACACCGTCAAGGCCACGGAGAGCGTGCAGCGCGCCCAGGCCACGGTGGCAGGCCGCTACGCCGGCTCGCAGACACGCGTGCAAAGCGCCCTCGACTCGCTCGAACGCATCAAGCAAAAGCAGGCCGAACGCGGTGCGCGCATGGAAAGCGCGGCCGAGCTGGCGCGCGACAGCAGCGAGGATGCGCTGGACGCCAAGCTGCGCGCCGCCGGCATCACGCCCCAGGCAGGCAATGCGCAATCGGTGCTGGAGCGCATCAAGGCCCAGCGCGCGGCCGGCGGAAAAACCGCCTGATGCCCGGCCCCCGCCAACCCGCCTGCCAGGCCTGGGAGGAGGACTGACATATGTCGGCATTCTTGCAATATGCGCTGGGCTTTCCGACCTTCGTCTTCGGCGCACTGCTGCTGTTCATGCTGCTGTACTGGCTGATTGCGCTGTGCGGCCTGCTCGAGGTGGATTCCCTGGACCACTGGATCCTGTTCGACGGAAGCGACAACGCCCAGGGCGTGGAGCATTCGGCCAGCGCGCTGGCGGGGCTGCTGCTCAAGGCGGGACTGGGCGGCATTCCGCTCACGGTCATCCTGACCGCGCTGCTCCTGATGTCCTGGCTGGCCTCCTATGTGCTGTGCCATTTCGTGCCCATGCCCCAGGGCTGGACCCTGGTCAACCTGCTGACCGGCAGCGTGGTTGCCGCCGCCGCCCTGGTGCTGGGCTTCGCCGCCACGGTGCTGGTGCTGCGGCCGTTGCGCGGCATCGTCAGCAGGCTGGCCCCTCCCGAAGAGCCCAAGGTGCTGCTGGGCCGCACCGGCCTGGTGCGCAGCGCCGTGGTCGATGCCACGCAGGGCTATGGCAGCGTGGAGGACGGCGGCGCCGGCATGAACGTGCAGATGCGCTCTCCCGAGCGCCCTCTGGCACGGGGCACCGAGATCGTGCTCATCGAGCAGCTGCCCGGGCAGAACGCCTGGCGCGTGGTCAGCAAGGCCGAGTTCGACGGCATCGAACTGCCCCGCTAGGCCCCCGCCCCTTCATACAGAACTTCGACAGACAGCAATTCACAGGGAGATTCGCATGAGCGTGAACAACATGGAGTGGTACATCGTCGCGGGGGTGGTGATCGGCACGGTCTTCCTCGTCATCCTGGGCCTGTTCGCCCTGATCAAGGCGTTCTACATCAAGGTCCCGCAGGGCACGGCGCTGATCATCAACGACACCACCTCGCAGCCCAAGGTCAAGTTCACGGGCGGCCTGGTGCTGCCCGTGATCCACAAGAAGGAGTTCATGCAGATCTCGCTGCTGACGCTGGAGATCGACCGGCGCGGCAAGGAAGGCCTGATCTGCCGCGACAACATGCGTGCCGACATCACCGTGGCCTTCTACCTGCGCGTCAACGAGACGGCCGAGGACGTGCTCAAGGTGGCCAAGGCCATCGGCGTGGACCGGGCCTCGGACAAGACGGCCGTCAACGAGCTGTTCAACGCCAAGTTCTCCGAGGCGCTCAAGACCGTGGGCAAGCAGATCGAGTTCGTCAAGCTGTTCGAGAACCGCCAGGATTTCCGCGACCAGATCATCCACGTGATCGGCAACGACCTCAACGGCTATGTGCTCGAGGACGTGGCCATCGACTACCTGGAGCAGACGCCCAAGTCCTCGCTGGACCCCAACAACATCCTGGATGCCGAAGGCATCCGCAAGATCACCGAGCTGACGGCCAACCAGAACATCGTCACCAACGAGCTCGAGCGCAACGCCGACCTGGCCATCACCAAGAAGAACGTGGAGACCCGCGAAGCCATGCTGGCGCTGGAGCGCCAGCAGTCCGACGCCGAGGCACGGCAAAAGCGCGAGATCGCCACCATCCAGGCACGTGAGCAGGCCGAGACCCAGAAGGTGCAGGAGGAAGAGCGCCTGAAGGCCGAGCAGGCGCGCATCCAGACGCAGGAGCAGCTCGACATCCGCGAGGAAAACCGCCAGCGCGAAGTGGCCGTCGCCCAGCAAAACCGCGAGCGTGCCGTGGTGATCGAGGTGGAAAAGGTCACGCGCGCCAGGGAGCTGGAGATCGTCGCGCGCCAGCGCGAGGTGGAGCTGCAGCGCATCGAGAAGGAAAAGGCCATCGAGGTCGAGAAGGCCAACATCGCCAACGTGGTGCGCGAGCGCGTGGCCGTGGAAAAGACCGTGGCCCAGGAAGAGGAGCGCATCAAGGAGGTGCGCGTGGTCTCCGAGGCCGAGCGCATGAAGCAGGTCACCGTGCTGACCGCCCAGGCCCAGGCCGAGGAGGACATGGTGCGCCAGGTCAAGAAGGCCGAGGCCGACGAAGCCTCCTCGCGCCACAAGGCCGTGGAGGTCACCACCATGGCCCAGGCCGAGCTCGACGCCGCCAGCAAGACCGCCGAAGCCAAGAAGAAGCTGGCCGAGGCCATCGAGGTCGAGCGCGCCGCGCCCGGCCTGGCCGATGCCAAGGTGCGCGAGGTCACGGCCGCCGCCGTGGAAAAGGAAGGCATGGCGCAGGCCAAGGTCATCGCCGAGAAGCTGCTGGCCGAAGCCAAGGGCCACCAGGAAAAGGGCATGGCCGAGGCGCGCGTCATCGAGGCCACGGCCGATGCCAACGAAAAGCAGGGCCTGGCCGATGCCAAGGTGCTGGAGGAGCGCCTGATGGCGCAGGCGCGCGGCGAAGCCCAGGTCGGCGCGACCAAGGCCGCCGTCACGCGCGACGTGGGCCTGTCCGAAGCCGACGTGCTGCGCGACAAGCTGTTCGCCGAGGCCAAGGGCCTGACCGAGAAGTTCGCGGCCCTGGGCTCGCTGTCCGACCAGGCGCGCGCGCACGAGGAATTCCGCATGCAGCTGGAGAAGAACTTCGAGCAGGCGCTGGCCGGCATCGAAGCCAACAAGAGCGTGGCCCGCGACCAGTCCGAGGTGCTGTCGGCCGCGCTCAGCAAGGCCAACATCGACATCGTCGGCGGCGAAGGCGCCTTCTTCGACAACTTCGCCAAGGCGCTGTCCGTGGGCAAGGCCGTCGAAGGCGTGGCGGGCAAGAGCCCCATCGTGCAGGAGCTGCTGGCCAAGTTCCTCAGCGGCAAGGGCGGCGCCTCGCTGCTGGGCGGACTGGCCGATGGCAAGGGCCTGCCGCCCGCGCAAAGGGCCGAGTAGGCGCCCGGCGCGCGGATCCCGGCCGCGCGGCCCTTCCCTCCTTCCGCATCCCGACCTGCGCGGCCTGCCGGCCGCGCGGGGCGTGAACCGTCCTTGACACGCGAAAGCCCGTGACGCCCATGTCCCAATCGCCCCCCTCGTCCCCGCCCGCCGACACGGCCGGCACCGCGGCCTCCGCCGTGGACCAGGCCGTCGCCAGCGGCGGCTCCTACGAAGTGCTGGCCAAGCGCCTGGAGGGCCAGGGCCAGGCGCTGCAGGCGCTGGTGCGCCAGCTCAACGAAGAGCGGCTGGAGGAATTCGGCCGCAGCCAGATGGAAGTGGTCGGGCGCATGCGCGTGCGCACCGAGAACAACTGCCTGGGCCGCGACATCGCCCAGGTCGGCGGCTACCTGCTGTTCGGCTACAACGTCTTCATGGGCCTGAAGCAGTCCACCCGCGTCGAGGACGTGTTCGGCCTGTACCGCCTGCACGAAGGCGAGCAGGGCTACGAGGTCACGCCCGTGGACCTCAAGGACAGCTTCCTGGGCATCCAGAGCTTCGTGCAGGACTTCCAGGAGCTGTACGCCTACTACAAGAACACCCGGCTGATGCAGCTGGCCGTGCGCGACGGCAAGCTGCTGGCGAGCTTCCAGATCGGCGAGCGCCTGTCCGACGTGCGCGTGTTCCGCTGGTCGGTCCCCGTGGACGGCCAGCCCATCCGCTACATCGACAACCGCGGCGAGCGCGACATCGAGCTGCCCGCGCCGCATGACTTCGAGTGGCAGCGCGCGGGCCGCGAGCAGCTGGTGCAGGGCCGCCATCCGCACATCAACATCCTGGACAAGGTCTTCGTCGAGACCCTGAACGGCGACCTGACCATCAAGGTCGAGAACAACACCGACGACGGCCTGGGCATCTACCGCGAGCCGGTCCAGGAGAAGAACCAGTCGCTGGACGACGCCGTCTTCGAATACGCCGCCGTCGGCAGCCTGATCCTGCTCAAGATCCAGCCCTACCGCGAAGAGCAGTGGCGCTACCTGATCTACAACACCCTGTCGCGCAAGGTCGTGCGCATGGACGCCATCGGCGCGGCCTGCATCCAGCTGCCGCAGGACCACGGCATCATCTTCCCCGGCGGCTACTACCTGCAAAGCGGCGAGCACCGCTCGTTCGAGCAGAACATGCAGGGCATGCGCTACCGGCGCAGCATCCGCTCGCCCAATGGCGAAGACATGCTCTACGTGTTCTACGAACCCGAGAGCGGGCGCATGGCGCTGTTCAAGTACAACCTGATCGAGCGCGCGCTGCAGCCGCCCATCATCGGCCACGGCCATGCCCGCATGGACGACGGGCGCATCGTCATCTTCGCGGCCGAAAGCAACGAGGCCTCGCGCGTGCACCCCATGCAGGTCTGGCGCACGCCCTTCGCCTCGGAGGACTATGCGGCGCGCCAGCCCCAGCGCGACAGCTTCCTGGGCCGCATCGGCAATGCCGAACTGGTCAGCGGCATCTCCGACCTCTACAGCGTGCGCAAGGAAATCGCCGCCACCGAGGTCTCGCTGCCGCGCTACGAGCGCCTGATCGACGCCGCGCGCCGCCTGTTCGAGCGCTACCACTGGCTGGGCGCGCCGCAGATGCGGCAGGTGCACGAAACCCTGCTGGGCATCGTCGCCACGGGCGACGCGGTGATCGACGAATACGAAAAGGTCGAAAGCATCCGCCAGGCCTCGGCCAAGGCCATGGGCGAAGTGTCCGAGCGCCATGGGCAGGCCCTGCGCAAGCTGCGCCTGGCGGACTGGAAAAGCATCGGCGAATACGTCGATGCGCTCACCGAACTGGGCCAGCTGCGCGGCCAGCTCATGGCCACGCGCGAGCTGCGCCATGTCGACCAGGCGGCCATCGACGCCATGGTGCAGGGCGTCGACGAAGCACAGTCCGAAGTCTCGCAGCGCACGGCCGGCTTCATCGCCACCGACGCGGCCATGCAGCCCTACGTGGAGCAGTTGCAGGCGCTGGACCAGGCCGCCCAGGCGGCGGCCACCGTGGTGCAGATCAACGAGCCGCTGGCGCAGATGGCCCGGATGGCCGACGCGCTGGACATGCTGTCCGAGCTCATGGGCAGCCTGTCCATCGACGACGCCACGCAGCGCACCCAGGTGGTGGACCGCATCTCGGCCATCTACGCGCGCCTGAACCAGGTGCGCGCCCGCGCCGAGCAGCGCAAATCCGGCCTGGGCGGCGCCGAGAACCTGGCCCAGTTCGCGGCCCAGCTGGCGCTGTTCTCGCAAAGCATCGTCAGCGCGCTGGGCCTGGCGCAGACGCCCGAGAAATGCGACGAACAGCTCGCGCGACTGCTGGTGCAGCTCGAAGAGATCGAGAGCCGCTTCGGCGAGCACGAGCAGTTCCTGGCCGACATCATGGCCAAGCGCGAGGAAGTGCTCGAAAGCTTCGAGGCGCGCCGCCAGTCGCTGCAGGACGAGCGCCAGCGCAAGGCCCAGAGCGTGCTGGACGCCGCGCTGCGCATCGTGCAAAGTCTGCCCCGGCGCACCGAAAAGCTCGCCAGCGCCGAAGCGCTGCACGCCTTCTTCGCGGGCGATCCGCTGATCGCCAAGCTCAAGGAACTGGCCCAGCGCCTGCGCGAGCAGCTGCACGACCCGGTCAAGGCCGACGACATCGACGGCCGCGTCAAGAACCTGCGCGACCAGGCCTTCCGCGCGCTGCAGGACCGCAGCGAACTGTACGAAGGCGACGGCTCCATCATCCGCCTGGGCCGCCACCGCTTCAGCGTGGGCAACCAGGAACTGGAACTGACCCTGCTGCCGCGCGACGGCGCCCTGTTCCTGCACCTGGTCGGCACGGAATATTTCGAGGCCATCGACAACCCGGAACTGGCCGGGCTGCAGGCCTACTGGGACGCCGCCACGCCCGCCGAATCGCCCCAGCTGTACCGTGGCGAATACCTGGCGCTGGAAGCCGTGCTCGCCGCGCGCCAGCGCCGCGACGGCTGGAGCGACGCGCGGCTGGCCCAGCTGCTGCCCGACGAGGCCGCGCTGACCCAGGCCCTGCGCGAATTCGCCGCGCCGCGCTACCGCGAAGGCTACGAGCGCGGCATCCACGACCACGATGCCGCCCTCATCCTGCAGGCCCTGCTGCCGCTGCGCGACGCCGCCGGCGTGCTGCGCTTCGCGCCCGATGCCCGGGCCCTCGCGGTGCTGTTCTGGAGCGAGCATGGCCACGTCCAGCAGCCGCAGCTGGCCGCCGCCATGGCCCAGTGGCCGCTGCGCGCCCAGCAGGCCCAGGCCATGCAGCAGATGTTCGGCAGCGAAGACGAGATGCAGCGGCTGCAGGCCGACATCGGCGAGCGCCTGCGTGCCTATGCCCAGGAGCGCGGCCTGCTGCGCGAGATGGTGGGCGCCGGCGCGGACGGCGGCGCCGAGGCCGACAGCCTGATCCAGGGCGCGGCCGGCTACCTGCAGGCCGAGCTCGCGCAAAAGGCCTTGCGCTTTTCCTTCTCCCGCGACGGCCAGTCGGCCATCGCCGCGCTGCAGGCCGCCGTGCAGCAGCAGGGACAGCATCTTCAGCGCTGGGAAGAAATGCAGGCCAGCTGGCAGGGCGAGGAGCGCAGCGGCATGCCCGTCGCGCCCCTGGCCGAACGCTGGCGCAGCGCACTGCACTGGCTGCGCACGGCCTGCCGGGCCCTGGACAGCCAGGAGGGCCGTGCCTGGCTCGCCTATTGCGGCGAAGCCGCCGCCTGGCTGTGCTGCTGCACGCAGCTGCCCTGCAAGGTCAGCAGCGTGGACCTGCGCCGCGAAATCCAGGGCCTGCTGGGCCAGCACCCGCGCATCGACGGCGGGCGCATGTGGCTGCAGATCGACGACCTGGGCCAGCGCGCCGCCCACCACTACCGCAGCTTCATCCCGGGCTTCGGC
>JBHIXF010000040.1:0-53577 GCA_041984925.1 Comamonas sp. | reverse complement strand
TGGCCACGTCGGCCGATCCGATGCGCTCGCCGAAGTCGAGCACCAGGGCGGCGCCCACGGCCACGCTGTTGGCGTTGTCGGCGGGGCTGCTGGTGGCGGGGCGGAGGACGGGGGCGGCGGTGTCCAGCGTGTAGGCCCGGGTCAGGGGCGTGCTGGTGTTGCCCGCGGCATCGGCCACGCGCACCTGCAGCGTGCCGGAGCCGGCCAGGGTGATGCCGGACAGGCTCCAGCCGGCGTCGCCTTGGGCGGCCGAGGCAGTGAGCCAGGTCGTGCCGTTGTCCAGCGAGACCTGGACGGACTCGCCCGGGGCCAGTGCGGCGCTGAGGGTGCCGCTCAGGCTCTGGCTGGCTTCGTTGGTGATGAAGTCGGAGGCGCTCGCGCCGCTGTCCATGGCCAGGGCGGCGGTGGCGGCCGTGGTGGTGGGCGGCGTGGTGTCCAGCGTGTAGGCCTGGCTGGCGGCAGTGCCGTCGTTGCCGGCGGCGTCGGTGACCTTCAGGCGCAGCGTGCCGCTGCCGGCCAGGGTGACGCCGTCCCAGGTCAGCGTGGTGCCCGAGACCTTGGCGGTGATGTCGGTCCAGGTGGCGCCGTTGTCCAGCGAGCCATAGACCTTGTCGCCGTTCTCCAGCGCAGCGCTGAGGGTTGCGGAGATGGACTGTGCGGCGGTCTTGGTGATGAAGTCGGTGGAACTGCTGCCGGTGTCGCTGGACAGGGCGATGGCCGAGAAGGTCTGGGCCGGTGGCGTGGTGTCGATGGTCAGCACCTGAGTGCCGGGCTGGGAGGGGTTGCCGGCCGCATCGGTGGCGGTGACCGAGACGGGGTTGTCGCCATTGGGATTGAGCGACAGCGTGCCCGCGTCCGGCGTGGCCGTGGCCAGGTCGACGGACCAGTTGCCGCCGGTGGCCGTGGTGGTGTAGGTGGCGCCGCCGATGGTCAGGGTGATGGTGGCGCCCGCTTCGGCCGTGCCGCTGAGCACGGGGTCCGTGCTGTGGGTCAGGGCGGCGGAGGTGATGGCCGGGGCGGGCGGCGGCACGCTGTCGATGGCCAGCGTCTGGGTGGTGGCCGAGGACAGGTTGCCGGCGGCATCCGATGCGGTGACCGAGACCGGGTTGCTGCCATTGGTGTCGAGTGCCAGCGTGCCCGTGGCAGGCGTGGCGGTGGCCAGGTCCACGGACCAGGTGCCGCCCGTGGCGGTGGTGGTGTAGGTGGCGCCGCCGATGGCCAGGGTGATGGTGGAGCCGGCCTCGGCGGTGCCGGTCAGCGTGGGCGCGGTCTGGTTGGTGGACGAGGCCGAGGTGATGGCGGGAGCGCCGGGTGCGGTGGTGTCGATGGCGATGTTCTTGTTGGCGCCCAGGGAGCCGGCGGCGCCGGGCGCGGGCAGGGTCAGCACGGCGTCGTTGCCGGCGGCGTCGCGCAGCGTGGCGCCCGAGAGCACCAGCGCGGCCGTACTGGCCAAGTCCAGGTCGGCAACGTCCTGGCCGGCTGCGACGGTGTAGTGGAAGATCAGCGTGCTGGAGCCCGAGCCCGAGGCATAGGTGGCGCTGGCGCCATTGTTGAGCTGGAGCACGGGCACGCCGCCGGCAACGGTGACGGCCTCATCGAAGGCGAGCGCGATGGCAATCACCGAGCCGGGCTTGTAGGCGCCATCGGCGGTGCTGGAGGAGACGGAAGCTGGCGCGGGCGCCCGGTTGTCGAGCACCGCATTGGTGGTGTCGGCGCAGGTCGTGACGTTGCCGGCATTGTCGGTGACGGTAGCGGACACGTTGCGGGCCACGGCGTTGTCCAGAGCCCCTGCGGTGATCGCATAGGTGGCCGTCCACAGGCCGTTGGAGTGGGTCGCCGCCACGCTCGATCCCCCGAACTGAGAAAAATCGAAGGACACGCCAGCGATGGCATCTGCATTGCTGTCGCCGGCTGCGGAATTGTCCCAGGTGGCGGTGACGGTATCGCCGATCCTGAAGGCCCCGCCGGGGCCCGAGCCGCCGGTGACCGCCAGGTGCGCATCCGTGACCGTGGGGGCCACGTTGTCGGCCGTGGCATTGGCCGTGCCCGCCGTGGTGGTGGCATTGCCGGCATTGTCGGTGGCCGTGACCTGCACATTGAGCCCGCTGGCATCGAGGGAGCCGGAGGCCAGCGTATAAGTGGCGGTCCAGATGCCTGCCGTTTGCGTGGCCGCCACCGCCTGGCCGCCGCCGAACGCGGAGAAGTCGACGGTGACGCCGCCGAGGGTGTCGGAATTGGCGTCGCCGGAAGGGCCGTTGTTCCAGGTGGCAGTGATCGTGTCGCCAATCCTGAAGGCGCCGCCCGTGCCCGTGGCGCCGGACAGCGCGATGTGGGGCGCCGTCACTGCGGGCGCGACGTTGTCCACGGCGGCATTGGTGCTGTCCTGCACGGTGGTGGTGCCGGCGGCGCTGGTGGCGCTGACCGAGACGTTGCGGCCGCTGGCGTCGATGCTGCCGGCAGTGATCTGGTAGGAGGCCGTCCAGATGCCATTGTTCTGCGATGCGGCGACGGCCGCGCCGCCGCCGAATTGCGAGAAGTCGAAGGTGACGCCGGACAGGGCGTCGGCATTGTTGTCGCCCGAGGCGGAGTTGTTCCAGGAGGCGGTGAGGGTATCGCCGATCTTGTAGGTGCCGCCGGTGCCGGAGGCGCCCGAGATCGAGACATGGGCGTCGGTGACGGTGGGCCCGGTGGTGACGGTGACGGTCTGTGCCAGATAGCTGATGTTGCCGGCGACATCCGTGGCCTTCAGGTAGAGCTTGTAGGTGCCGGCCGCCAGCGCGTTGGCGGTGCTGAGCTGATTGCCCGAAATGGTGAAGCTGGCGTTGTCGGCGTCGTTGGTGCCGTTGCCGACGGCGAAGGCGTAGGAGATGCTGTGCGGATCGCTGGCGTGCAGCGTGGCCACGGGGGCATTGCTGCCGGTGGAGATGGCGGGCACGGAGGTCTTGTCCAGGCCGAAGCCGGTGGGTGCGGTGGTGTCGATGGTGACGGCCAGCGGCGCAGAAGGGCTGCTGACATTGCCGGCGGCATCCTGGGCCTTGACGGTGAGCGTGTGCGCGCCCTGGGACAGCGCGGAAGAGGTGATGGACCAGTTGCCGCCGATGGCGGTGGCGGTGCCCAGAACGGTGGTGCCGTCGGTGTCGTAGAGGGTGACGGAGGAGCCGGCTTCGGCGGTGCCGGTCAAGGTGGGCGTGGTCTGGTTGGTGATGCCGTCGGAAGAGGAGGCGCCGGTGTCGCCGCCCGGGGCGAAGGCGGGGGAGGTGGGGGCAGCCGGGGGCGTGTGATCGAGCGTGTAGGTATTGCCGCTGGTGTAGCCGCCGGTGATGGCGGTGCCGCCGCTGCCGGTGATGCCTGTGCCGCTGGACTTGAGGTCCAGGCGCAGCGTGCCGTCACCAGCCAGCGAGTTGACGACGACGGTGTAGGTGGTGCCGGAGCCGGAAACCGAGGCAATGGAGGCGGCGGCGGTGCCGGTGTTGCTCAGGGTGAAGGCGGAAGTCGTGACGCCGCTGACGGCTTCGCTGAAGGTGACGGTGTAGCTGACGGAGGCTGCGTCGTGCTGGACGGTGCCGCCGGCCCCGCCTGCGCGGACGATGGAGCTGACCGAGGGGCCTTGCGCTGCGAAGGTCAGCAGTTGAATGGCGGCTCTGCCATCCACATTGCCTCCACCGGTCGCAGTGGGGAGGTTGGGATTGGTGGTCGATATGAGCCCCGCGCCGTGGCTGTAGTCCGAATAGAGATAAAAGCTTGGGGAGTACGCGTGTTGCCAAGTGGAGCTGTTATAGTTTTCATAATAATATTTGCCACTGGAGATGTTGGGCCTGGTGGACACCAATGTGCCATTGTTGTCGTATTCATTCAGATTGACGGAGGTTGTGCCAACCCAGTTGGAAGTCCAGCTTGCTTGAGTGGTGGAATTATTTGTCGTGGTAATGACGAAGCCATCAGATCCCGACGCGGCACCAGAAACTATCGTTCCTATGTAAGCCGGTGGCAGCGAGAATGTGGCGCCAGTCTTTGCTCCAGACGGCGAAATGATTTGAGCCGTCGCGTTCGCTGTTCCGTACTTGTATGTGATGGCAAGGAAATTTCCGTTGGAGAGACTCAGGACTTCGTGCGATGGGGAGTCGCCACTTGCTGAATAAAGGGAGCCGCTGCTCAGTTCGGCCCCCAGATTGCTGAATACCTTGTAATCTACTTTGCCGATGCCGCTGGTAGTGTATTCATAGGTGACTATGTAATTTCCTTGGGAGCTAGAAGCAATCGAAGTCATCATGCCGGTCACCGAGGAAGCGATCATCAATTCGCCGGTGATGGCATGTCCATCCTTGTCGAATATTCGCATTGCGCGGCTGTTGTTATCGCCGCGCTGATATGAAATGGCGATATTCCCGTTGGAGAGTTCAGTGACGTCGATGCCGCGGGTCAGGTTGGCCATCGTGGCTGGATTGATTTTTACATCATTGACTATCTCCTGGCCGTTCTGGTCTACGATGAAGAAATAGGCATTCCCCAAGGTTCCTGACGAGAGGTTGTAATGGATAAGGAAGCTTCCATCGCTCAGTGCGTGCATGCCCCATGTGTTGTCTGTATACTCATTGTCCGCCATGGCCCGCACGTCAATTTCACTGCCAACGGGTATTCCCTGTTTGTCAAGTATTTTTAGATAAACGCCTTTGACGGAGTAATTTTGCAGCAAAACGGCCGTTTTTTCATTTGTAAGGCCGACGGCGGATATCAGGGATCGCGGTGTGCCAATAGGTTCGACAGGGGCGATGCCTTGGGGAAGGGAATATGTCATGGGTTACCTCTCGTGTGTTCTGGTGTGATCAGTGGACCGGCTTTTTTGCCATGGTTTTGATCCAGTGGCCGGATCGGGGGCCCTCGATTGCATGAAAGGACTCCATGTCTGCCACATCTTCTATGCCTGCGATCCGAATTCCTGGAAGCACTTTGACGTCCAGTACTTCCCTGCCCGCATCAAGGATCTGCAGTGTTCCCTTGAGCTGGCCTGTCTCCAGATCCACGGCACTGACGCCTGCCATCAAGGGCAATCCACTGTCTACCAAAGGCAGGGATGGCAGGCTGCTCGATTGGCGCTTGGTGGAAAGGCCGACAAACATGGTCTGTTGCTGGAAAGCCAGGCCGCGCGTAAGGCCAGGAAGCCGGACGATGGTTCTCAATTGGCCGGTTGCAGCGTCGACCTCATGGACTGCGCCCAGGCCGCTTTCGCAAACGAAGAGCCTGCCCTCGTGCAGGCGTGGAGAATGCGGCATGCTCAGTCCGGTCAGAAGATTTTTCCCCGCCTGCACATCGATCAGAAGACCATTGAAGTCGGAGATGCCACGCCATCCCCCAGGAGTGTCATAGGGGCCAAAAGCGGTTGCATAGCGAAGTGCATTTCCCTCAATGGCCAATCCGTTGAGGTGGCAACGGTCTTCGGGGGCGGGCGCTGAGATGAAGTCGGGAAACCAGATGGGGTTGATGTTGTATCTTCCATCCAGAAGGCATACAGTGGAGAACCGGGTATTGGCTACGACAAGTCCTTTGTCCGTGATGGATATGTCGTGTATGAGGCTGTCGCCGGTGTGGAAGGTTATCAGGGATGCAAAGAATCCATCATAGAATTTTTCCTTGTGGGGGTGCAGAGGCGCCAGGGCCGACGAATTTTTGTAGACAGTGATGCCCTTCTTGTGGGAAACGGCCAGCTGGCCAGAGCGGTAGTCTATGGCAAATGCATTCTGGAATATGCAATGCTCTACATGAGGGGTTCTTGCATCAACAGCACCAACGAGAAGCAGTCCATCCGGTCCAACGGTAATGGCAAGGCTGGAGGAGTTTTCCCAAAGATGTTCGACAAGCTGATTGTCTATTTTTATGTTGAGGGATTGTGGCTGGAGTGACATGGCGTGGGGTGCTTTTTCAGCGGAATGCCGGATTCATTGATTGCCGATATTCCCGGGATGGCCTCTGTTCGAGGTGCTTTCCGCTGCTTCCTGATTGCAGAGAATGTTTGAATGGATTTCGGGCTGGATTGTTGCGATGTCTCAGGCAGTGACCCATTTTCAGGAAATCCTTCGACTGAAAAGTGAGTATTCGCATGTGGTTGTGAGTAATAGTGAGTTTTGGCCTGTCACATAATCGGGTCGATTATCTTCCGGAAACTTCTGGGTGTGTCAACGACTCTTTCCGGGCTGGCGAGAATCCTGCAGAAAGTCCGGATCGTTGGGCGGCAGGCAGCGGGTCCGCCGCGCGCCAGGCTGGGCCTTTTCGTCCAGCCTCTATGATCTGTCTTGCGTACCGGCAGGGCCGGTGCAGGCCAGGCCTTGCCGATGCGAGATGGCCTTCCAACGACTGATGACGCAGGGAAACCGACCACAATGAGCGGACGCGACTGGCTGATCTTCGAAGACACCCTCAAAGACCCCCTGGCACGCATGGCGTTCGACCACGCGTTGGAACAGGTCCGTGACGGCAGTGCGCGTGCCCGGGGCCTGCATGGCGACTACCCGAAGGGGTTCATGGCCGATGGGCGCAAGATCCTGGGCACCTCGCTGCTGCAGTACATGCTCGAATGCCAGCCCATCGACAGGTTCGATGCGGACGGCACCCAGGACTTCACTGAAAAAATGCGTGCCTTGCTGGGGTGGAATGAGATCGACTACACGCTGCACACCTGGCTGGAAAAGCATGTGTGCGCGCCTTTCTTCTTCAATGCCGGTTCGGAATGGGGCAGCCAGTGGGTGCGCAGGCCGCAGGACGATGCACCGCCGCTGCCCGACGGCGTGCTGCGGTTTGCCTGCCATGTCGCGGTGTGCGACCTCAGGCACGGGCCCAGCTACGCCTCGGTGCGGGCCCATGAAATCTTCGGCTGGGTGACGCAGCTTGGCTGCGATCTGCCGCAGCGCCTCAAAAGCCACGGCAGCGGGGACTTGCCCAAGGCAATGGCCCACATGCAGGGCGAGTTTGTCACGGCCAAGGCCAATGATGTGCTGGCCGTGGTGCGCATTTCGGTGCGCCAGGAGCGGCAGCAGGCATATGCCCAGGTGCTGGACTACCTGGTGCGGCTGCTGACGACGACCGGCTTTCCCCGCTCCTACGCGATAGAGTTTCGCGGCCCGACCAAGACCTACCTGCCCTCCAGGGGCCTGCCCCGCAAGGGGGTGAACCAGTTGTTTGCCTGCGCCGCGGCCTACCCTGCGCTGCACCCGCTGATCGAGGCCTATGCGCGTGCCGCGATCGGCCAGTTCCACTGGTACCAGAACCTGGAGGCCGAGAACTGTGCCATGCCCGGCAGCTTTGCCGTGTTTGCCCTGGCCTTCGCCGATGCCCGCCATGCACCGCTGGTGCTGCACTACTTGAAGCAGGTCGATGGAGAGCACCAGTCGCTGCATGGCCGTTTCGTGGAGGCCTATATCGACATGCATGGCTTCACCGCGCCGGCCATTGCCTTTTTGATGGCGGTTGCCGGCAACATCCAGTATCTGCGCCACCGCAAGGACTATGCCGAGCGCATCGCGAACCGGAAAAGCCTGGAACTGCTGCTGAAGGCCCGCGAGTCGGGCCGCAGGAAGGCGGCGTCGTCCATCGCGGCACTGCGCGCGAACCTGGCCCCGGATTCCTTGGAGGAAACGGCATTCCGGGCGGCCCGCGAGGTGATCTGGGGCGAGCATGCATGCCAGTATGGCGGGTGGCAGGTGATTGACGCCGCGCCCGAGGCGCTCAAGCCGCTGTATGAGCAGGTATTCGCCTGAGCCGGCCGGACCCGACGAGAAAGTGAACCGCGATGAAGACCATTGACGAAATGCTGAACCTCGACCTGCTGACGCGCGAGCAGCACCTGCAGATCAGTGCCTGGATCGACCGCAGCGCTTCGCCAGAGGACATCCTGCAGATGCCGGCGCCGCTGTGGCAGGCCGTGGAGCGCGCCAGCCAGGTCATGGGGGTGAACGAAGACCTGCTGCGCCCGCCTGCGCTGGATGCCGGCAGTGCCTTGACCGGCTGACCCCGGGGCGGCTCCCCGGGGGCGCAGGCACGCCCCCTTTTTTTGCGCATATGGCGCGCGCCCGCCTGCGGGCGCCGCAGCCTGTTTCCAGCCTCGTGTCCACGCCCGGTCATCGAACGAGTTCATGACCTCTATGGACGCTGCCGCCTGTCCGGCCGCAGCAGCCGTTCATAGACTGGTGGCCAGATTCGGTACTCCAACCGGGTGGCGGGGTTCATCAATTGGAAACAGATGTCTTGATCATTGGCGCGGGCCCTGCCGGATTGGCATTGGCCGTTGAATTGGGAATGCAGGCAGTGCGCTGCATGGTGGTGGAGCGCAGCGACCGGGCAGGCCTGGCTCCCCGCGCCAAAACCATCAATGTCCGCAGCCGGGAATTGCTCAGGCGATGGGGCATTGCCGATCGCCTGGCCCGGGCGTCTCCTTTTGGGGTGGACTATCCGTCGGACGTGGTGTTTGCCACACGCATGGCCGGGCATGTGCTGGCGCGTTTCGAAAATGCCTTTTACTGTTCGCCGCTGCGCGATGACCGCTTTGCCGAGCATGCGCAATGGATTCCCCAATACAAGGTGGAAGAGGTGCTTCGCTCGCGTGCGCTGGAGTTTGCCGGGGTCGATATCCGCATGCAGACGGAGCTGGCCGGATTCAGCGAAACCGGCGAGGGCGTGCGCGCCGTGCTGCACCGCCACGGCGGGGCGGCGGCCGAGACCGTGCACGCGCGCTTCCTGGTCGGCGCGGACGGGGCGCGCAGCACGGTGCGCGAGCAGCTCGGAATCCGCATGGAGGGGGTTTCCCCGCTGGCGCACCATTACAACGCCGTCTTCCGCGCGCCCGGGCTGGGCCGTGCCCACGCACTGGGCAAGGCGGTCATGTACTGGATCGTCAATCCCGAGTCGCCCGCCGTGATCGCGCCGCTGGACCGGGACGACGTCTGGACCTTCAGCTGCGTGCGCCAGGGCGATGCCGCCGTGGAGCCGCTGCCTTTGATCCATGCCGCGCTGGGCCTGCAGCACCGGCTGGCGCTTGAAATCATGGGCGAGGATGTCTGGACGGCGCATGAGCTCATCGCGCAGCGCTATCGGCAGGGGCGGGTGTTCCTGGCGGGGGACGCCTGCCACCTGCACCCGCCCTATGGCGGCCATGGCATGAACATGGGCATCGGCGATGCCATGGACCTGGGCTGGAAGCTGGCAGCCGTGCTCAAGGGCTGGGGTGGACCGGCACTGCTGGACAGCTACGAGACCGAGCGCCGCCAGGTGCACCGCAGGGTCGTGGACGAATCCGTCGCCAACCACGCCAGCACTTCGCTGAAGCTTGCGGTGGCCGGCATGGAGGCCGAGGGGCCCGAGGGCGATGCGGTCCGCGCTCAGGTAGGCGAACGGATTCTTGCGCGCAAGCGCCGCGAATTCGACTCGCTCGGCGTGGTCATCGGCAGCAGCTATGCCGGCTCTGCGGTGCTCAGCACGGATGCCGTGGATCTGCCGCCGGCGCAGGACAGCCTGGCCTACCAGCCCAGTGCGCGGCCGGGATGCCGGCTGCCCCATGTGTGGCTGGGCCCGGGCCGCGCCGGCGGCGCATCCCTGTACGACCACCTCGCCAAGGACGGGCTGACCCTGGTGGCCACCTGCAGCCAGGCCCTGCCGGCCGCCCGGCACATCCATGCGGCTGGCCAGGCGCTGGGCATACCGCTCAAGACCATCGCTCCGCAGCTGCCGTCGCTGCAGGCCCTGTACGGCGCCGACCTGGTCCTGGTGCGGCCTGACCAGCACGTGGCATGGCGTGGCAGCGATGCCGCCCGGGGCTGCGCCGCGCTGCTGCGTGCCGTGGGCCGCGAACCCCTGGATCCCTGAGGGCCAACACCATGGAAAGCCAGAACAAGCTGCTGCGGCGCGCCGGCGTGACGGCCGTCCATTCCCTGGACCGGTTTGTGTTTTCGGTGCCCGACCTGGCCGAGGCGCAACGCTTCTACCAGGCCTTCGGACTGGATGCGCGCATGCACGGCGGCCGGCTGGACCTGCACACCTTCGGGCCCGAGCACAGGGGGCATGCCTGGGCGTCGATCTTTGCCGGGGGGCCGCGCAAGCGGCTGCAATACCTGCGCTTCGGCATCGATGCGCATGACGCCGAATGCTTCGGCCGCCGTATCGCGCAGCGTGGCCTGGGCTGCGCACCGCATCCGCTTTCCGATGGCTCGGGCCTGTGGCTTGCCAGTCCCGATGGCATACCGGTCCAGCTGGCCGTGGCCGGCAAGGTCTCGCCAAGCCAGAAATGCCGGCCGGTGCCGCAGCGGCGGCGCGCCCCTGGCGAGGCTGCGGCACCGCCGCGCAGCAAGGCGGCGGCCGTGCGGCCGCGTGCCCTGTCCCACGTGCTGTGCTTCACGGCCGACGTGCCGCGCATGCTGGATTTCTGCATCGAGGTCCTCGGCCTGCGCCTGTCCGATCGCTCCGGCGATGCCGTCGCCTTTCTGCACACGCCCCACGGCAGCGACCACCATCTTGTCGCGTTTGCGAAATCCGCCGGCCCGGGCCTGCACCACAGCAGCTGGGACGTGGGCAGCCTGGACGAGGTCGGCTGCGGCGCCGAGCAGATGCGCCTGGCCGGCTACGGCAAAGGCTGGGGCGTGGGCCGGCATGTGCTGGGGTCCAACTACTTCCACTACGTGCGCGACCCCTGGGGAAGCTTTGCCGAGTATTCCTTCGACATCGACTTCGTGCCGCATTCCGTGGACTGGCCGGCCGCCGACCATCCCGCCGAGGATTCCCACTATCTGTGGGGTCCGGTGCCGCCCGACGACATCATCACCAACCACGAAATACCGAGAGAAAGGACATCGGCATGAGATTCATCGCATTCAGCACGGAGCAGGGCCGCGAGGCGCTGGGTGTGCGCGTGGGGGACGAACTGGCGGATCTCGGCGCGGCAGGGCTTGCCGCCACGCTGGACGAATTGCTGAGGCAGGGCGAGCAGGGCCTGGCAGCCGCCCGCCAGCTGATGGCGAGCGGGCTGCACCGCCGTCCGCTGCACGGCATCCGCTACCTGCCGCCCGTGGCCCGGCCGTCGAAGGCGCTGGCCATCGGCCTGAACTACCTGGACCATGCCTCGGAGAGCCAGCTCGAACTTCCCAGGTTTCCGGTCGTGTTCGCGCGCTTCGCATCGTCCTGGGTGGGGCATGGCCATGCGCTGCGCCGACCCGCCGTCTCCGCGCAATACGACTACGAGGCCGAGCTGGTGGCGGTCATCGGCCGTGCCGGGCGGCATATTCCCAGGGAGGAGGCGCTGCAATTCGTCGCGGGCTATTCGATCTTCAACGACGGCTCCCTGCGCGACTACCAGCTGCGCACCAGCCAGTGGACGCTGGGCAAGAACTTCGACGGCTGCGGATCGTTCGGCCCCGAGTTCGTCACGGCCGACGAGCTGCCGCCGGGGGCCAAGGGCCTGCGCATCGAATGCCGCCTGAATGGACAGACGGTGCAGAGCGCGAACACGCAGGACATGATCTTCGACGTGGCCACGCTGGTGTCCGTCTGCTCCGAAGCCATGGAGCTGCAGCCGGGCGACATCATCATCACCGGCACCCCATCGGGAGTGGGCGCCGCCCGCAAGCCCCCGCTGTGGATGAAGCACGGCGATGTGTGCGAAGTCGAGATCGAAGGGCTGGGCGTGCTGCGCAACACCGTCATGGACGACGCCCGCTAGAGCGGGTCGGCACTTTTACGAGCCCGCGCCGGCTTTGCGCGCAGGTGACCGCAAGGCGCAGTGCGCCGCCAGGGCCGGTTGCCATCGAGGGGAGACAGGAGACATTCATGAAGAAAATCGACATCTTCAACCACGTATTGCCGCCCGGGTATTTCGAGCTGGTCAAGGCGCATGCCAAGGATGCCGGCATCGTCAAGCGGCTGTCCAACCTGCCCATGCTGTGGGACCTGGAGCGGCGCGCCGCCATGCTCAGGGACAGGTTCCCCGACGTGGTCCAGGTCCTGACGCTGGCCTCGCCCGGACCCGAATGGCTGGGCGGGCCGGAGCAATCGCCGCAGTTCGCGCGCATCGCCAACGACGGCATGGCCGAAATCTGCCAGCGCTGGCCCGAGCAGTTCCCGGCATTCGTGGCCTCGCTGCCCATGAACAATGTGCCCGAAGCGATGAAGGAAATGGACAGGGCCATCCAGACGCTGGGCGCGCGCGGCATCCAGGTGAACACCAGCGTCAACGGCAGGGCGCTGGACCATCCGGACTTCTTCCCGGTCTTCGAGGCCATGGCCCAGCGCCACCAGCTGCCGGTATGGATGCATCCCTTCCGGCCCCGCACCGTGCCCGACTATCCCGGCGAGCCCGAGTCCCAATACGAGATATGGCAGGTGCTGGGCTGGCCCTTCGAGACATCGGTGGCGCTGTCCCGGCTGGTGTTTTCCGGCGTGATGGAAAAGCTGCCGCAGCTCAAGCTCATCACCCACCACTGCGGCGGCATGATCCCGTATTTCGCGGGCCGTGCCGAGACGCTGTGGGCGCAGCTGGGCAGCCGCAGCGTCGATGGCAAGGAGGCCGAGGTGCTCGCGCGGCTGTCCAGGCCGCCCATCGAATATTTCAAGATGTTCTATGGGGACACGGTGCTGGGCGGTTCCGCCGCCGCCTTGCGCTGCGGCCTGGACTTCTTCGGCATCGACCATGTGGTGTTCGCTTCCGACTGCCCCTTCGATCCCGAAGGCGGGCCCATGTTCATCCGGGAGGGCATACGCTCCATCGAATCGCTGGATCTGGACGAGGCCGACCAGGAAAAGCTGTACCTGGGCAATGCGCTCAGACTCATGCGCATGTCCCGCCTGGGGAGCAAGCCATGATGCACCGCACCCCCCGTGGCCACGGGGCACGGGGCATGCTGCTGGCGGTTTTTTTCACCGCCGCGTCCCTGCCCGCTGCCGTGCAAGCCCAGGCGGCAGCCGGCTTTCCCGGCCGGGCGGTGACCCTGGTCGTGCCTTTCAGCGCCAGCAGCGGCGGCGACCTCATGGCCCGCCAGCTGGCGCCCCGGCTCGCAAAGCTGTGGGGCCAGCCCGTGGTGGTGGACAACAAGCCGGGGGCCAGCGGCATCATCGGCAGCGCCCTGGTGGCCAGGGCCGCCCCCGATGGCCACACCCTTTTGCTGACGGCCAACACCCTTGCCATCACGCCCGCCACCCACAAACACCAGCCCTACGACCCTGCCACCAGCTTTTCTCCCATCACCAAGCTCGCCGACGCCGCCCTCGCCCTTGCGGTCAACCCGCGCGTGCAGGCCAAGGACTTGCCGGCGCTGATCGCCTATGCCAGAAGCCAGCCCGGCAAACTCAACTACGCCAGTCCCGGCAACGGCACGCCACAGCACTTTTCCATGGAGCTGCTCAAGTCCCATCTGGACATCGACATCCAGCATGTCCCCTATTCGGGGATTGCCGGGGCCTTGAGCGATGTGATCGGCGGGCAGGTCGACATGGTCTTCAGTGTCCCCAAGATGGTGGCGGCCCAGGCCGAAGCCGGAAAGCTGCGGGTGCTGGCCGTGACTTCCGCTGCCCGCAGCCCGCTGCTGCCCTCCGTGCCGACCTTGAAGGAGCAGGGCATCGGCGGACTGGAGGCGGTCAACGGCTGGTACATGGTCCTGGCGCCCGCGAAAGCGAGTCCTGAACTGGTCAGAAAGCTCAATGAGGACATTGCCAGCGTCATGCACATGCCCGAGGTCAAGGCAGAAATGGACAACCTGGGCCTGACCGTCTCCCTGGACTCGCCATCGCAGGCCAAGGCCTTGATCATGGATGACATGGCGCGCTGGCAAGCGCTGGCCAGGAAATTGCATATCCAGAAGAACTGAATCCGGCCCCGGGCCACCCGCATCGGCGGCCCGGGGCCGGGCTCAATCGTCGCGCACGGCGGCATAGACCAGATCCCGGAAAAAGCAGTTGGCGGGATCGGCCGCGAATTTGACATGCCAGTACATGTGGATGTCCACCAAAGGAATGGACAATGGAAATTCCACGCGCTTGATGGCGGCGATCGGGGAAAAGATGTCGTAGAACTCCTCCGGAATGATGCCGATCAGATTCCTGGAAGCGGCCACGGCGAAAGGAATGGCCGCGACATATTGCGCCGATATGGCAGGCACCGACTGCAGTCCGCATTCCATCATGCGCGCGCTGAGCCAGCTCACCGTCATCGGAGAACTGACGAATTTGGGAAGCTTGCTGAAGTCTTCGAGGCTGATGGAGTCCTCTATGCAGGAGCCGGTGCGGGCCGCAATGCAGACGAAATTGCGCCGGAACAGCAATTTCTGGAACAAGCGATCATCGACATTGGGGAAATGGCCGGCCGCAATATCGATCTCGCCGCTCTCCAGTGCGCTGCCAATCGAGTTGTAATGTCCCGGAATAGGGGCAAGCCGTGCGCCGGGCGCCGCCATGGCCAGGTGCTGGATGATTTTCGGAACCATGGTCATGGCTCCCGTTTCATTGACGCCGATGCGGAATTCGCGCTCGGTGCTGAGCGACGAAAAGGCATTGAGGCTTCCAAGCTCCGTGTCCACCACTTGCAGCACGCGCTCCGCAGCCACGGCCAGCCGTTCCGCAAAGGCGGTCGGGGCCATATGGTTTCCGAGCCGCACGAACAGGGGGTCGGAAAAACGCTTGCGCATGCGTTCCAGCGTATAGCTGAGTGCGGATTGCGTCACCCCGAGCCGATCCGCCGCGCGCGTCACCGTGCGCTCCTGCATCAAAGCCATCATGACCTTCATGTCGGAAAAGCGGATATCCTGATCATCGAACGAGCTCATGGGGAGGGCCGGTTTCTGGAGTATCCATGAAGTGTATTGGTATGGGAAAATATTTTCCATACCGGATTTTTACCTATGAGAATGAAAATCCATGCCGGCGCATGGATGGAATGGGTTTTTATCGCGCTGAAAATACAAAAGGTTGCGCGCGGAGATATTCATCATTCATTGAGCAAGGAAAACCGTGGGCAAGGCCATGCCCTCACTGGGGCAGTCCATGCGCCTTGCACGCCGCCCTGCCTGCCCTGCACGCCCGATGCAATCGATCAAGTCCTTCGCCATCGTCCGGCATATGCCTGCAGTTCCTGCCCCGCAGGGCCGGGCCGCCGGAGCGCCCGCCGACTGCCGAATTTTTTTTCCGCTGGCTGCCGAATTTTTTTTCCGCTGGCTGCATCCAGAACGCATGCCCGGGGGTAGTACCTGCAGCAGCGCATGAAAACGCTGCACATCCCCTCAATCCCATGATCCGGAGAAGCCACATGCCTACCACCCGCACCGCGTTCCGTACCGCCTCCACCGCTGCCGCCGTCTCGGCGCTGGCCATGCTCACTGCCTGCGGATCCATGCAGCCGCAGGGCGGCAGTTTCTCCCAGGCTTCCCTGCCCATGCCCATCCAGGTGCCTTCCGGCCACAAGGTCGCATGGGAGACGGTGGGCAGCGGAGACATCACCTATGAATGCCGCGACAAGGCCAACGCCCCCGGCCAGGTGGAATGGGTGTTTGTCGGCCCCGAGGCGGTGCTCAAGGACCGCGCCGGCAAGCCGGTCGGACGCTATTACGGGCCTCCGGCCACCTGGGAGGCCAACGATGGCTCCAAGGTCACCGCCACGCAACTCGCGGTGGCGCCTGCGGGCGCAGGCAATCTGCCCTATCAGCTGGTCAAGGCCAACCCGGCCATGGGCAGCGGCGCGATGCAAGGCGTCAGCTACATCCAGCGCGTGGCCCTGCAAGGGGGCGTGGCTCCGGCGGACAAGCCTTGCACCGAGGCCACCAAGGGGCAGAAGGCCATGGTGAAGTACCAGGCCGACTACATCTTCTGGAAGCCGGCATAAGGCATCCGCCTCGGCGGCGGCACGGCTACACTGGCGGGCAGACCCGCCCCTTCTTTCTTGCCCACCCTGTTTCGTGCCGCCTGCCGCCCCCTTCCACGACGACGGTTTCGACCACGATGCAGCGCTTCGCGCCTGCGCCCAGGGTGATCGCGACGCCCTGAGGCGCATCTATGAACGCGAATCGCGCTACCTGCTCGGCGTGGCCCTGCGCATCGTGCGTGACCGCGCCGCCGCGCAGGACGTGCTGCACGATGCCTTCGTGGCCATCTGGAGCCGCGCGGCCAGCTTCGATGCCGGCCGTGGCGCCGGCCGCGGCTGGATCTACAGCGTGGTGCGGCATGCCGCCCTCAACCGGATCCGCGACGGTTCCCGGGAATTTGTGCCGGATGACGCGGCGGCCGCCCTCCATGATGCCAAGGCCGCCCTGGCGGCGTGGCAGCAAGGCCACGACGAAATGGACCGTGCCGCCACGCTGGGCCGGCTGGGCCATTGCCTTGATGGCCTCGACCCCGTCCGCCGCGCGTGCGTGCTGCACGCCTACGTGGACGGCTGCAGCCACAGCGAGATCGCCTTGCGGGTGCAGGCGCCCCTTGGCACCGTCAAGGCCTGGATCCAGCGCAGCCTGCGTGCGCTGCGGGAGTGCATGCAATGAGCGGCGACAACGATGACCTGCAGACGCTGGCCGGCGAATATGTGCTGGGCACGCTCGATGCTGCGCAGCGCCGTGCCGTCGAGTACCGCCTGGCGCACGATGCCGCATTGCGCACTGCGGTGCAGGAGTGGGAGCAGCGGCTGCTGCCCCTGGCGGCGCTTGCGCCGCCGGCCGATCCGTCGCCCGCCCTGTGGCAGCGCATCGCCGCGAGCATTGCGCCGGCCCGCCATGGCCAGGCCCGAGCGTCCGGCCGCCGCTGGTGGCATTGGGACAGCCTCGCGCTTTGGCGGGCGCTGGCCGGCAGCGGCTTTGCCGCGGCGTCCATCCTGGCGGCGGTTCTGGTGGCACGCGAAGCCGCACCGCCCGCCGCTCCGCGCTATTTCGTGGTGCTGGCGGCGCCCCAGAGCCAGTCGCCCGGCTGGCTGGTGCAGGCCCAGGCCGAAGGTCGGCTGCGCCTGGTGCCGCTGGGCAAGGACAGCGTGCCGGCTGAAAAGTCGCTGCAGTTCTGGACCAAGGCCGATGGCTGGAGCGCGCCGGTGTCGCTGGGGCTGGTCAAGCCCGGGGAGACCATCGAGGTGCCGGTCGACCAGCTGCCGCCCCTGCAGGCCAACCAACTGTTCGAGCTGACGCTGGAGCCCGCCGGCGGGTCGCCGATCGGCAAGCCCACCGGGCCCATCCAGTTCATTGGGCGGGCGGTGCAGATCTAGGGACAGTCCCGGGCGGACACCGTCATGCGCGGGACGGCCTATGCTTGCGGCATGAGCGCAAGCAAGACCCTGCTGATCGTCTACCACTCCATGACCGGCGGCACGCGCCAGATGGCCGAGGCCGCGCGCGACGGCGCGCTGGCCGAAGGCAGCGTGGCCGTGCGGCTGCTGCACGCCAGCGCAGCCGGCCCCGACGATGTGCTGTCCGCCGATGGCTACCTCTTCGCCACCCCCGAGAACCTGGCCGCCATCAGCGGCCAGCTCAAGGACTTCTTCGACCGCTGCTACTACCCGGCCCTGGACCGCATCAATGGCCGGCCCTATGCAGCCCTGATCTGCGCAGGCAGCGACGGCAGCAACGCCGCCCGCCAGATCGCGCGCATCGCCACGGGGTGGCGCCTCAAGGCCGTGGCGGAGGCGCTTGTCGTGTGCACGCATGCGCAGACCACCGAAGCCATCCTGGCGCCCAAGCGGATCGGTGCAGACGATCTGGAGCAGTGCCGGGCGTTGGGGGAGGCGATGGCGGCGGGGGTGGGGTTGGGGGTGTTTTAATACTCAGATCGATTATTGTTTTTGATTATTTGATCGAAGTTAATAATTCTAATTAATGGGTTTATATATTGGGCTTAGTCAAGCGAAATTTATTTTTTACTTAGATGAAAATTAAATTTTTTGCGAAAAATAAATTAAAGCCTCTACTTCGTGATTTTTGCAAATGATGTAGACTCAAAGAAGAATGGCAAGATACTTTTCAAAATTCGCTTTCTCTTCATCGTCTTGAATTAAGTGCATGAAAGGCTCGAGATTTTTGCGCTGCAAAAGGATATGAGATGCAGCAAGTGCTTGAGATGCAACATCTAGACGTTGCTCAACAGTTCCAGCCCATTTTGACCATCGCGTCAGTTCTTTGGATGTCAATACATCTATATCCAGGGATTCAAAGATTTTGACGTTCTCTTCTAGATCAATTATCAATATTTCACGCAGATTGTTGCTTTTATACATTGCCTCTAAACCTAGGACTGTGCTGATTTTTTCTGATATTTCTTTGGGGCGTTTTATGGAGCGTCCAGTTCGCGCTTCTTCCAGTGCATATTCCTGCTCGGTTAGTTCGCGATCAATGGTTAGATCAATGGATCCGGTTTTCAGCATAGAGCTAATTCGCCTGCGTACGATAGATGGGACGAGCTTCCCTTGATCGACAAGCTGCTGAACTATTTTATGAATGCGGTCTGCACCTCGGTTCCCTTCGCGAAGATCTTTGATGCGTTCTTTAAGCACATCTAGTTGAAAAGAAAAACTCCAAAGACGTTCGCGTGCTTCCTTGTCTCTTATATCGCGGTCGAACTGAGTCGCCATAGTTTGAAAATCGACGCCAAAATAATTCTTGCCACAATCCTTGCCCATATTTGTTTCTAGGCCTGCTTTAGTTACGACCAAATACCCGCGAGAGTGAGGTGTTCGGCAAGTGGACAGGCCGCAATGGATTTTTTCTGAGAAAGCATATTGACCTATTATGCCACTTAGCTCATGTGCATCTGGATTAAGATTGTCTGTAAAACCTGGCCTGCCTTGAATATCTTCCCATGTTTCAACGCGGACAAGTTCTTTTGCTTGGTTTAGTACTATCATTTGGCTGTAAATATTATTGAAATAGTGAATATGGTTTGGTTGGCTTGATGTTCTATTTATGATACAGCTAACTTAATCAAAGTCATCATGTGCGACTGTGCCAGTCCTGCGAGGATATTGCCTGTCATACCCTCTGCCACATTTTTAATGCTACGTACAGCGGATTTGATAATTTCCCACTTGGGTTTTGGGGATTCTGTCATTGCCTTTAGTGCTGCCAAATCTGCCTTCAGTTCTTCTGCGGTTTCCCCTTGAAGAGACTCAAAAATCGAGGCCAACGCTTGTACTAGGCCTTTCAACACTTCAAGGTCATTGCCCGTGGTGTTTGTCTGCGTCTGGTTTCCAATGGATCCGATCTGAATTTGTGATCCTGAAACATTGTTGATGTGATAGTGCTGTTCTTGCACGGATTGCTTCTCCTGTAGTGTGAAGGACATTCCGTCCCCGATGATTCCTTTTTTTTCAAGATCAAGCGCCCAGTCAAGAATACGTGTTTTAACCTTCTCAACGATTCCATGGATATGAGCATTAGACAAAGCAAGTGATGGAGTAAACGGGGTTTCCATGCCATTCATCAAATCCTGCTCAAGTTCGGGCGTGTAGCTCAAGCGTATAACAGAATTATCTAATACCATTTTTTCCAACTCAGGTATGGGTTGCCAAATTTTTACCGTGGATACCTTTTCAGCCTCCTCCGGGGTAGACATATGCAATGGCTGGTAGCCTATATATGGATTGAGAACTTGAGGTTGTCCGTTGAGGTTTCGATAGCTGGGAGTCGGCTTGCCTTTGTAGCCTTCCAGTTCGGCAGAAATCCATTCAGCAAGCTCAGGCACAGCTAGACGCCTTGCTACTACCAATGCTCGACGGAGTAAGTCGCCTGAAGAAACATTTGGATCGCTTGCCATGTTGACAAGTTCAGGAACAAGTGAGGGCATTTTCTCTCTTTGATGTAGTGTGTATGGGTGGAACAGCCAATTATTTCTCTTGCTCTTTATATAACCTGTTGCAGGAGATCAATTGGCCTATGTAATTTTTTGCAAATCGACAGGCTTGTCAAGGTAAATTTGAGTCTTTATATTCGACTTGAGGCAGATCGGGGGAGTTTGGTCCGGTACAGGAAAAAATATTTACGGTGGCAGCGTGCCTCTGGATCAGTTCATAGACACGTTTGCTCAGCAGCGCGCGGGTCGTCTGTTGTCATCCAGCATGATTACCGTACTGCTCATTTTCCCTTTGTACTAGCGGCGGAACGTTCTTTCTTACGGGATTTCTTGCAGTCGAAGGCGATGTTCTCCCCATCCACGCTATGCACGGACAGCAACTCATCCAGTGAGTCGCTAGCTTTTTTCAGCGCCAACAGATCCGCCTCAGCCTGACCGTGCATGGGGATGAAGTATCCGACGGTCTGGCCGTTGCGAGTCACAGCAACAGGGCTGCTGGACGCGATGTACTGGGCTAGGTATGCGCGGAATTCGCGGATTCCTACCTTTGTGGCTTCCATGGTCGAACTCCTAGTTTTTGAATCAATGTGTACACATTCTGAGTTCCATACGCCACGGCCGTCAAATCTGACCTTGCCCGCGCTATCATCCACACCAGCCCCCTGTCCCGGGGCCGGTGCTTCAAAACACCTGTAAGCAAGCGGTGCAGCCTCCCCGATAGCGAGGCCTTGTCACGTCTGGATTCCGGGCTGTGGATGCCTGTCCACGCCCCTACGGTTTCGGGCGGGATGGGGCTACCCGTAAGGGCGTCCGCACATCTTGCTATGTGTTTTGAACATCCCGTCCACCTGTTCCGTGCTTCAAAACGCGGGGCTGGTGGCTTCAGTCTTAGCAAGGAGCACGGAACCATGAGCACCGTTTCTCTCGCCTTCGCCTGCACGCCATCTTTCTGCGCGCCAGGCCAGCCCGTGGCAGCAGCCACGCGGCCACCTCTTTCCACCCGCAAGCCGTCAATGCGCAAGCAGCGGAGGGCCCAGCCATGAAGCCCATCCAGCGCCCCGCGCCCCCGGACGACAACCGCACCCAGCAGTTGTCCAGCGCGCTCAACGAGGTGGACTTGCTCGTGCAGCAGAGCTGCGCCGAAATGGCCTCCATCGCCCAGATGGCCCTGGCATGGCTGGAAACGCCGCAGGGCTGCCGGCAACTGGAGGTGGTGGCGCGCGCCCTGATGAGCATTCGCAACAATGCCGATGCGCTGGCCGACTACGCGGGCACCGAGGCCCGCGCCGTGGGCTGCGGGTATGACGACGAAGGCGAATTGCGCCGTGGCGAGGCGGGCGAGGCGGCGGCGCAGGCCGTGGCGCAGCGGTTGGAGTGCCGCAACCATGTGCCGGTGGAGGGCTGAAGCATGGAAACCACCATCCCCGAGACGCCGCCACCCAGCGTCTACGAACTGAAGCAGGCCATGACGGAGATCGGCAGTTCCGTGCAGGAAAACTGTGCCGAGATTTCTGCCCTGGCCCGATTGGCGCTGGCGGCGCTGTATGCACCGCAGGAGCACCACAGCCGGCAGGCGATGGCGCATGCCCTGAGCGCCATCCGCGACAGCGCGGACCTGCTGGCCGGGCATGTGAAGGTGGAGGTGCGGCGTCTGGTTTGAAGCTGTCCATCGGGGAGGCGGGCGCTGCGTCTAGCCTTGCCTCCCCTGGCGCCTGCGCCCCCAGGTCTCGAAAAGCCCCGCCAGCCAGCACATCGGGCAGCCGCGCATCAGCAGCACGGCGGCGCCAAAGGCGGCCAGCCTGGCCAGCAGCGGCAATTCGTCCATCAGCAGGGCGGCCAGCAGCAAAGCGAAGGCGCCGGCGCCGCGCAGCAGGTGTTCGGCCACCGAGCGGCTACAGAACATCGCGTTCTCCCTGAGGCAGGCCGTCCTTGGTCCAGTAGCCGCTGGCCAGCAGGTGTTCGCGCACCATGGCGCGTGCGCGGTGCAGGCGGCTTTTGACGGCCTCGACGCTCAGGCCCAGCCGGGCGGCGGTTTCGGGGGCCGTGAGTTCGTGCACGTCGCGCAGGATGAGCACGTCGCGGTAGGGCGGGCTCAGGCGCTCCATGGCCCGGGCCAGGTCCATGCGCAGGTCGTGGGGGATGGGCGCAGCGGCGAGGTGCAACGCCGGTGCATCGGGCGCATCCAGCGATTCGGTGCCGCCACGGCCGCGCAGCAGGCGCCAGCATTCGCGCTCCACGATGCGGAACAGCCAGGTGGCGAAGGCTGCGGTGGCGCGCAGCGCACCCACGCGGCGGTACAGCTGCCACAGGGCCAGTTGCACGGCGTCCTCGGCGTCCTGGGCGTTGCCGCAGGTGCGCCTGGCAAAGCGCTTGAGGTCGGGCTGGCACACCGACAGCAGCCGGGCGATGGCGTCCTGGTCGCCCTGGCGCGCGGCCTCGATCAGGGTGGCGTCGGCGCGGATCATGGCGCGGTATCCACGGGCTTGCGGCCGACCATGGCGCATGCGGGGCAGAACCCGACCACGCCCGTGAGGGCCAGCGTCGCCGCGCTGGCGGCCATCAGCCAGAACAGAAGGCCGCCGACCGGGATGCCGGTCCACCAGGCCGCCGCCAGCAAGGCGATGGCGCCGGCTGCGCGCAGTGCGCGTTCCCACAGGGGCAGGTTTCGTTTGAGATAAAGCATGGACAGACCTTTGAAGCGTTGTGTCCTTGCCTGGAGGCGCATGTTCGCCAAAAGGATTCAAGAATTTCAAAGGTTGCGGTGACTGGCCGCATTGTCCACGCTTTTCTGCAGGGGACGCTTCAGGCTTTTGCTGCCAGCCTGTGCGCCAGCACGGCCACCACGATGCACGCCATGCCCAGCCATTGGGCCAGGGAGGGCACGGCCTCGAACCAGGCCAGGTCCACCAGCAGCGCCATGGCCGGATAGACAAAGGACAGGGCCGCGATGGCCGCCGCCGCCAGGCGCTGGAAGGCCGCATACATCACGGTGTACATGAAGGCCGTGTGAACCAGGCCCAGGGCCATGACCATGGCCCCGGCGCGGGCGGACAGCAGTTGGGGCTGGCTGGCGGCGATGTCGCGCAGCAGGGGCAGGGCCCACAGGCTCAGCAGCAGGCCGCCGGCCAGCATCTGCAGCATGGCGATCTGGGCGGACGGCATGTGGCCCAGGCGGCGCGTGGCCACGGTGGTGCCCGCATAGAGTGCGGCGGCCAGCAGGGCCAGGGCCACGCCCAGCCAGGCGCCTGAGCCGCCGTGGGCGGTGCCCAGGCCCGCCGTGCCGACCAGGCCGCTGCTCAGCGCCACGCCCAGCAGGGCCAGCAGCAGCCAGGGCAGCTTGCGCCGCTCGATGCGCTCGCCCTGCAGCGCGGCCAGGGCCAGCAGCATGAAGGGCTGCACATGGTAGACCACGGTGGCCACGGCGATGGAGCTGTAGTGGTAGGCGCTGAACAGCGCCACCCAGTTCAGCACCAGGGCGATGCCGCCGCCCGCCAGCCAAAGCCATTCGCCGCGCTGTGGCCGTACCCATTCACGCCGCCAGGCCAGCCACAGGCCCAGGCCCAGCGCGCCCAGCACGCAGCGGGCGAACACGACCAGCAGCGGCGGCAGTGCGCTTTCCACGACCAGCAGGCCGATGGTGCCCGACAGCGCCATGGCCAGCAGCATGCGCCAGGTGCCGCCCCGGTCCGTTCGGGGCCGTGCGGGTGAGGTGGCAGAGGTGAGGCTGGGGCTGTGGGACATGGTGAGGGTTCCTGGGTGCGCTTCGGTATGGAGCGCATGGCCGTATCTTGCGGACCCTGCAATCATTCAACAATCCATCATTCATTCAAATTAATATTGCCTGCCATGCAACAAATACCGGAGTAGCGTCTTGCCCGATACCGCCATGCCCCTGGATGAAATGCTGGTCTTCGCCCGTGTGGTCGAGCACCAGAGCTTTGCGGGCGCCGCCCGGCAACTGGGCCTGACGACCTCGGCCGTGAGCCGCAGCGTGGGGCGGCTGGAGGCGCATTTCGGGCTGCGGCTGCTGCAGCGCACCACGCGATCGCTATCGCTGACCGAGGCGGGCGCCGAGATCCACCAGGCCTGCCTGCGCCTGGTGCAGGACGCGCAGGCCGTGCAGGCGCTGGCCGGCCAGCTGCGCCAGCAGCCGCGCGGGCTGCTGAAGATCAGCGCCCCGGCCGTGCTGGGGGACATCTGGCTGTCGCCGCTGCTGCCGGGCTTTTGCGCGCGCTGGCCCGAGGTGCAGGTACAGGTGGACATGACCGACCGCATGGTGGATCTGGTGGCCGAGGGCCTGGACCTGGGCCTGCGCATCAGCGTGCCGGGCCAGATCGCGCCAGGGCTGGTGGCGCGCCCGCTCAAGACCATCCGCTATCTGCTGGTGTCCACGCCCGCCTACCTGGAGCGCCATGCGCCGGTCACGGAGCCGGGCCAGCTGCTGGCCCATCCCTTCATCAGCCTGGGCTACGGCCAGTTCCAGAACGAGGTCGAGCTGCGGCCCGCGAGGTCCGCGCAGCCTGCCGCCGCCGCGACGCGGCTGCTGGTGGACACGCCCATCACCATCGCCAGCAGCCTGGGCATCATCAATGTCCTGCAGCAGGGGCGGGGCATCGGCATGGTGGCGGACTTTGCCGCGCGGGCGGCGCTGGCGGCGGGCCAGCTGGTACCCGTGCTGCCCGGCTGGGAGCTGTGCGGCAAGTACGCGCCGCGCGTGGTGCATGCGGTCTATGCGCCCACGCGCCATGTGCCGCTGAAGCTGCGCGCGCTGATCGACTACCTGGCCGAGGTGGAGGGCGGGGGCGCCGCGGCCTAACCCATGCGCCTGCGCAGCGCAGCGCTGGCCCAGTCCACGGCCACGGACAGGGCCAGCATGGCGATGATGACGGTGCTGGCCTGGGCATAGTGGAAAAGCGACAGCTCGAAGTACAGCAGCTGGCCCAGCCCGCCCGCGCCCACGAAGCCCAGGATGGCGGCCATGCGGATGTTCATCTCCCAGCGGTAAAGCGTGTAGGCCAGCAGCTGCGGCGCGGCGCCCGGCAAGGTGGCGTAGAGGAAGGCCATGGCGCGGCTGCTGCCGGACAGGCGCAGCGCATGGGTGGGAGCGGCGCCCTGGTTCTGCAGGGCCTCGGCATACAGGCGCCCCAGCACGCCGGCCGTGTGCAGCGCCAGCGCCAGCGCGCCCGCGAACGGCCCCAGGCCCACGGCCAGGGCGGTGAGGGTGGCCCAGACCAGTTCGGGCACGGAGCGCAGCAGGTTGAGCACCAGGCTCCAGGGGGCACGCCAGCGCGGCAGCGCCAGCAGCAGGCCCAGCATGGCGGCCAGCAGGGTGCCGACCACGGAAATCGCCAGCGTCTCCCACACGCCGATGGCCACCTTGCGCAACCATTCGGCGCTGGTGTCGGGCGGGAAGAAGCTGCCGGCGAACTCCAGCATGGAGCGGCCCGCCGCGCCCGTGAACAGCGAGGGCAGGTCCATGTCCAGCAGCGCGAAGCTGGCGGCCACGGCCAGCGCCAGTGCCGTGCAGGCGGTGGCGCTGCGCCAGCCCCAGGCGCTGGCGCGTGCGGCAGGCGGCGTGTCCAGCGCGCGGCGCAGGCCGTGCGAGAGCAGGTCGGCGCCCCAGACCAGGGCCATGAAGGTCAGCAGGATGCTGGAGGCTTCGCCGCCGTTGAGCATCTTCATGGCCTGGTCCATCAGTTGGCCCAGGCCCCCGGCGCCCACGAAGCCCATGACCACCGAGGCGCGTACCGCGCATTCCCAGCGGTAGACGGTGTACGAGGTCAGCTCGCGCGCGGCCTGCGGCAGCAGGCCGTAGAGCATGGCCAGCGGCCGGCGCGCGCCCGAGCGGGCCAGGGCGCGCGCGGGTGCGGGGTCCACGGATTCGAGGATCTCCGCATAGACCTTGGCCAGCATGCCGCCGTAGGTCAGGCCCAGGGCCAGCACGCCGGCGGCCGGGCCCAGGCCGAAGACGCGCACGAAGACCAGGGCCCAGACCAGCTCGGGCACGCCGCGCAGCAGGGTCAGCAGGGCGCGCGTGGCGGGGTTGAGCGCGCGCCGCTCGCGCGCGGCGCCCGTGGCCAGGGAGGCCAGCGGCACGGCCAGCACGAAGGCCAGTGCCATGCCGGCGGTGGCGATGGCCAGGGTCTCCAGCGTGGCGCGGCCTAGGTAGCCGAGGAAGTCGCGCCCGGTCTCGGGTGGCAGGAAGGTGGCGAGGAAGCGGCCGATGACCTGCAGGCTGCCGGGGTCGAGCAGGGCCCCCAGGCTGAAGCCCGCGCCCTGCAGCAGTGGCCACAGCACGGCGGCGGCCAGCACCAGCGCGCCCAGGCGGCGGGGGGCGGCGGGGTCGCGCAGGGCAGGGTTCAGCGGCATGCGGAGGCGGACAGGGGGGCGGGGAAGGCCGCGGGCGAGGGCGTCCAGGCCACGGCCGAGGGATCGTCGTTGCCGTACAGCGCCTGCAGCCGCTCCTGCGTGACCTCGGCGGCCGGCAGATCGAAGGCGATGGCGCCGTCCCGTATGCCCACGATGCGGGGAAAGCACGACAGCGCCAGCTCCACCGCATGCAGGCTGGCCACCAGGGTGGCGCCGCGCGCGGCGGCTTCATGCACCAGCAGTTGCACGGTGGACAGGGCCAGGGCCGGGTCCAGCGCGGCCACGGGTTCGTCGGCCAGGATGAGTTCGGCCCGCTGGTAGAGCACGCGGGCGATGCCCACGCGCTGCAGCTGCCCGCCCGAGAGCTGGTCGCAGCGTGCGAACAGCTTGTCGGCCAGGTGCACGCGCTCCAGCGCCTCGCGTGCGCCGGCGATGTCCTGCGGGTAGAGGAGGGAGGCCAGCGCCTTCCAGGCAGGCCAGCGGCCCAGGGCTCCTGCCAGCACGGCCGTGACCACGCGCTGGCGCGGCGGTATCGGCGGTGCCTGGTGCACCGTGCCGATGCGCGCGCGCAGCGATCGGGGTGCGCCTTCGGTGGAGGCGGGCACCGCATGGCCCAGTACGCCGAGGCGGCCCTGGCCGGGCGCCAGCGCCGTGGCGATGACGGACAGCAGCGTGGTCTTGCCCGCGCCCGACGGGCCGATCAGCGCGATGGCCTCGCCCTGGCGCGCGGACAGGCTGACGCCGCGCAGCGCGACGCCGCCACCGGCGTGGGTCAGGCCCACGCCATCCAGCTGGAAGCTCATGGAAACGCCGGCCCGTGCCTACTTGAGCAGGCCGGCCGACCTGGCGGCTGCCTCGATGCCGTCGTAGTTGGACGACCGGGTGGGGATGAAGCGCGCGGCGCGCTGCAGCTCCAGGATGGCCTTGTGCTCGGGCTTGGCCGGGTCCAGCGCCAGGAAGGCGTCGGTCAGCTTCTTGACCAGGGCCGGGTCCAGATCGCCGCGCACGGTCCAGTTGTAGTCGAAGTAGGGCGGCGTGGTGGCGAAGACGTGGACCTTGCCGGTGTCCACCTTCTTGCTCTCGACCAGCTTGTCCCAGACCGAGGCGTTGAGCACGCCGGCCTCGGCCTTGCCCGCGGCCACGAAGGCCACGGTGGCGTCATGCGCGCCCGAGAAGGCCACGGTCTTGAAGTCCTTCTCGGGGTTGATGCCGTCCTGCTGCAGGAAAAAGCGCGGCATCAGGCTGCCGGAGGTGGAGGAGGGCGCGCCGAAGGCGAAGGTCCGGCCCTTGAGGTCGGCCAGGGTCTTGATGGCGGGGTTGGCCGTGATGAATTTGGAGGTGAACCGGGCGTCCTCCTCGCGCTGCACGATGGGGATGGCCGTGCCGTTGGTGCGGATGCGGGCCTGCACATAGGTGAAGCCGCCCAGCCAGGCCAGGTCCAGCTTGCGCGTGGCCAGCGACTCGACCACGGCCGCATAGTCGGTCACGGGCGTGAACACCACCTTCATGCCGGTCTGTGCCGACAGGTACTTGCCCAGCGGCTCGAACTTGCGCTGCAGCTCGGTCGGGGCTTCATCCGGGATGGCCGACACGCGCAGCACGGCGGGCTCGGCGGCCAGCGCGGGCAGGCTGGAGGCCAGGGTGGCGGTGGCAAAGGCGCAGGCGAGTGCCTGGCGCAGCGCCGAGCGGCGGGCGGGGTTGTGGTTCATGTGAGCTCCGTTGGTTCAGCCGCCGCCGTCCGTGACGCGGTGTCCGTATGCACGGCGGTTCGATAGGGCGCCCGGGGATGCCGGGCGCCGAAGGTGCAAGGGCGGTACGCCGACCGCTGGGCAGCGATTGTAGGCAGCGGGCGATACCTTGGCAGGGCGTCAGACATGCGTCTCAGCGGCCCGCCAGCAGCCAGTCCCTGAAGGTGGCCAGCGGGGGGTAGTCCTTCTTGTGGGCGGGGTAGGCAAAGCAGTAGTGCTTGCCGCTGGCAAAGCGCCGCGCGATCGGCGAGGCCAGATGGCCGCTGCGCAGCTCTTCCTCGACCAGGCAGTCGGGGACCAGGCCCACGCCGATGCCCGTGGCCACGGCCTGGATCAGATGGGAGGTGAGCTCGAACGTGGGACCGAAGCTCTGGCCCTGGGGGGCTTCTCCCGCCGAGTCGAACCACTCCTGCCAGACATTGGGGCGGCTGGCCACGCGCAGCAGCAGCAGGCCGCGCAGGTCGCGCGGCAGGGCCACGGGGTGGCGCGCCAGCAGGGCCGGGCTGGCGATCAGGACCATCTGTTCCTGCAGCAGCGGATGGGACACCAGCCCGGGCGCGCCGCCTTCGCCGACGCGGATCACGGCGTCCATGCCGGCCGACTCCAGGTCGAAATCGCCGATGCGCGTGTGCAGGTGCACCAGCACGCTGGGGTGCTCGGCATAGAAGGCGTGCAGGCGCGGCATCAGCCATTTGGCGCCGAAGGTGGGCAGCATGGCCAGCTGCAGGCTGCCGCCGCCCGAGCGCTGGGCCATGGCCTGCAGCGTGGCGTTGCGGATGCGGCCCAGCGCCACGCCCACCTCGCGCATGTAGATGCGGCCCGTATCGGTCAGCTCGATCTGCCGGCCACGGCGCCGGAACAGCTCGACCTGCAGCAGTTGCTCCAGCGTCTGCACCTGCCGGTTGACGGCGCTCTGGGTCAGCGACAGTTCGGCGGCCGCCTTGGTGTAGCTCTGGTGGCGCGCCGAGGACTCGAAGGCCAGCAGCAGCGACATCGAAGGGGTGAGGGTGCGCGGATTCATTCAGAAAACTCAGTGGTTATCGGAAATTTATACGTTTTTCCAAAGGGCATGAAAAAAATAGACTGCAAAAACTGAATTTCTTGCAGAACAAAAGCCCATGATCCCCCGTCTTGACCGCAGCGCCGTCGCCGCCACCGCTTGCCTCTATGCCGATTTCGCCGCCAAGCTGCGGCTGCACGGCTTCGAGGGCGAGGTGGAGGACGCATATGCCCACCGCACGGTGCTGGCGACCGACAACTCCATCTACCAGGCGCTGCCCCAGCTCGCGGTGTTCCCGCGCAGCACCGAGGACGTGTCGCGCATCGCGCGGCTGCTGGCCGACCCGCAGTTCTCGGCCGTCAAGGCCTACCCGCGCGGCGGCGGCACGGGCACCAACGGCCAGTCGCTGGGCGACGGCATGGTGGTGGACCTGTCGCGGCACATGAACCGCATTCTCGAAATCAATGCCGGCGAGGGCTGGGCACGCGTGCAGGCCGGCGTGGTCAAGGACCAGCTGGAGGCGGCGGTGCAGCCGCACGGCCTTTTCTTCGCCCCGGAGCTGTCCACCTCCAACCGGGCGACCATCGGCGGCATGGTCAGCACCGATGCCAGCGGCCAGGGCTCGTGCCGCTACGGCAAGACGCGCGACCATGTGCTGGAGCTGTCCACGGTGCTGCTGGACGGCAGTGTCTGGACCTCGGCGCCGCTGCAGGAGGAGGCGCTGGCCCGTATCGCCGCGCACGAGGGCCTGGCCGGCGCCATCCACCGCACCGTCGATGGCATACAGCGCAGCGACGCGGCGCTGATCGAGGCGCAGTTTCCCCCGCTCAACCGCTGCCTGACGGGCTACGACCTGGCCCATGTCCGCGATGCGAAGGGGCGGTTCGACCTCAACAGCATCCTGTGCGGCTCCGAAGGCACGCTGGGCTTTCTGGTGGAGGCCAAGGTCCGGCTGCTGCCCATTCCCCGGCACGCCGCCCTGATCGTGGCCAGCTACGCCACCTTCGACGCCGCGCTGCGCGACGCGCCCCGGCTGCTGGCGCTGGAGGCCGCCTCCATCGAGGCGCTGGATGCCACCGTCATCCGCCTGGCGCGCGAGGACAATGCCTGGCCGGCGATTGCGCATTTCTTCCCCGATGCCTCGCAGACCTTCGAGGGCGTGAACGTCGTGGAATTCACGGGCGACGACCCGGCCGCTCTGCAGGCCGCCATGGACCGCGCCATGGCGCTGTTCGCCCAGGGCGTGGCCGAGGGCCGCGTGCTGGGCCATGCCCTGGTGCAGCAGCAGCGCGACGTGGACGCCGTCTGGGCCATGCGCAAGCGCTCCGTGGGCCTGCTGGGCCGGCTCAAGGGCGAGCGGCGGCCCATTGCCTTCGTCGAGGACACGGCGGTGCCCCCCGAACACCTGGCCGACTACATCGCCGAGTTCCGGCAGCTGCTGGACAGCCATGGCGTGTTCTACGGCATGTTCGGCCATGCGGATGCAGGCGTCCTGCACGTGCGCCCGGCCATCGATATGAAGGATCCGGCCCAGGAGCCGCTGATCCGCGCCATCACCGACGGCGTGGCCGCGCTGACGCACAAATACCATGGCGTGCTCTGGGGCGAGCATGGCAAAGGCCTGCGCTCGGAGTACGCGCCCCGCTTCTTCGGCGCGCTGTACCCGCGGCTGCAGCAGATCAAGGCGGTGTTCGACCCGCACAACCAGCTCAACCCCGGCAAGATCGCCACGCCCGAAGGCGGCCGCCTGCTGCGCGTGGACGAGGTGGCCACGCGCGGGCGGCATGACCGCGTGATTCCGATCGCGGTGCGGCAGGTGTTCGAGGACTCGCTGCACTGCAATGGCAACGGCGCCTGCTTCAACTACGACCCGGACGACGCCATGTGCCCCTCGTGGAAGGCCACCCGTGACCGGCGCTTCTCGCCCAAGGGCCGCGCCGGGCTGATGCGCGAATGGCTGCGCCTGATGGCGCTGGCCGGCCACGGCCCGGCGCTGGAGCGCAACCCCGGCCAGGGCCCGTGGCAGGGGCTGCGCACGCTGGCGCAGCGCTGGCGCAACAGCCGCGGCAAGGCGCGCGGCGAGTACGACTTCTCGCACGAGGTCAAGCAAGCCATGGACACCTGCCTGGCCTGCAAGTCCTGCGCCGGCCAATGCCCCATCAAGGTGGACGTGCCCGACCTGCGCGCGCGCTTTCTCGCGCACTACCACACGCGCTACCTGCGGCCCGCCAAGGACTGGCTGCTGGGCGCGCTGGAGCCGGCCCTGCCCTGGATGGCCCGCGTGCCGCGCCTGAGCAACGGCCTGCTGGGCAGCGCCCTGGCGCAGGCCGCGCTGCGGCGGCTGAACCTGGTGGGCATCCCGTCGCTGAGCGGGGTGGACGTGCCCGCGCGGCTGCGCCGGGCCGGGTTCGCCATGGCCTCGCCCCGTGCCGTGGCCGCCGTGCGCGAGCGTGGCGGACACCCCGTGGTCATCGTGCAGGATGCGTTCACCACGCATTTCGAGGCCGCGCTGGTGCTGGACACGTTCCGCCTGCTGTCGCGGCTGGGCTTTCACCCGCTGCTGGCTCCCTACGCGCCCAACGGCAAGCCGCTGCATGTGCACGGCTTCCTGGACCGCTTCGCCCGCGTGGCGCGGCGCAATGCGGACCGCCTGAAGGCACTGGCGGCCCTGGATGTGGAACTGGTGGGCATCGATCCGGCCATGACCCTCGTCTACCGCAGCGAGTACCGGGACGTGCCCGGCGCGCAGGATGCCCCCCGGGTGCTGCTGCTGCAGGAGTGGCTGGCCGCGGCGCTGCAGGGGCAGTCCCTGCCGGTGCTCGCCGATGCGCCGCCCTGCATCCTGCTGCCGCATTGCACCGAGAAAACCAATGTGCCGCACGCCGTGGCCGACTGGCGCCAGGTCTTCGCGCGGCTGGGCGTGCCGCTGCAGGTGCTCCAAAGCGGGTGCTGCGGCATGTCCGGCACCTTCGGCCATGAGGCGCGCCATCGCGGCATGTCCGAGCGCATCTATGCATCGAGCTGGGCCGCCAGCGTGCAGGAGCACGCTGCGACCGGCCGCCTCATGGCCACCGGCTATTCCTGCCGCAGCCAGGTCAAGCTGATGGGCGATGCGCCGGTGCGCCACCCCGTCCAGGTGCTTTGCGAACTGATGGGGTTGGAGGAGTGTTCCTGAATTGGTCTTACCAATATGCAGGCGTTTTGATCTATTTGCAGTGTTTTAAGTAGTTACCCTGTGTGTTTTGCGTGATGAAGCTCTGAGAATCGCACCACTTCGCGCAATGGTCTCGATTTGGTCTGCATGGTCTCCAAATTGGTTATACCAATTTGGAGGCTGCAGGAACAGGACCGGCGCGGCGGACATTCCCCGCCACGGTTGCAGCCAGCCGGCGCCCCCATGCCACGGACCCGCGGCATGCCGGGCCGCGCCGCATGCCAAGGCCGCAGCCAAGGGAGTGGCAGACCAGGGCGCTTGCCGCGCCCTGCCAACGAACTCAGAGACACGGCCATGCAAACCATCTGGCAACAGAACTACGACCCCGCCGGGAACATCTGGATCTCGGCGCTGATCGCGCTCATCCCCATCATCTTTTTCTTCCTGGCGCTGACCAAGTTCAGGCTCAAGGGCTACCAGGCCGGCACCGTCACCGTGGCCCTGGCCCTGGGCGTGGCGCTGCTGTTCTACAAGATGCCCGTGAGCGCGGCGCTGGCCTCGGCCGTGTACGGCTTCTTCTACGGCCTGTGGCCCATCGCCTGGATCATCGTGGCGGCCGTGTTCCTCTACAAGATCTCGGTCAAGACGGGGCAGTTCGACGTGATCCGCTCGTCCATCCTGTCGGTCACGCCCGACCAGCGGCTGCAGCTCATCCTGGTGGGCTTTTGCTTCGGCGCCTTCCTGGAAGGCGCGGCCGGCTTCGGCGCGCCCGTGGCCATCACGGCGGCGCTGCTGGTGGGCCTGGGCTTCAAGCCGCTGTACGCGGCCGGCCTGTGCCTGATCGCCAATACCGCGCCCGTGGCCTTCGGCGCCATGGGCATTCCCATCATCGTGGCGGGGCAGGTCTCGGGCGTGGATGCATTCGCCATCGGCCAGATGGCCGGCCGCCAGCTGCCCTTCATGACCGTGCTCGTGCTGTTCTGGCTGATGGCCATCATGGACGGCTGGCGCGGCGTCAAGGAAACCTGGCCCGCCGTGCTGGTGGGCGGCGGCTCCTTCGCCCTGGTGCAGTTCCTCACGGCCAACTTCATCGGCCCCGAGCTGCCGGACATCACCTCGGCCATCGTCTCCCTGGTGGCGCTGACCCTGTTCCTCAAGGTCTGGCAGCCCAGGCGCATCTTCCGCTTCGATACCGAAGGCGCCAAGCCCGGTGCTGCCGCTGCAGCACCTGCCAAGGCGGGCACTGCGCTGACGGCCGGCGCCGTCATCAAGGCCTGGTCGCCCTTCATCATCCTCACGGCCATGGTGACGGTCTGGAGCATCAAGCCCTTCAAGGCGCTGTTCGCCGCAGGCGGCCCGCTGGCCTCCACCGTGATCAACATCCCCGTGCCTTTCCTGCACAACCTGGTCGAGAAGGCGCCGCCCGTCGTGGCCGCCGCCACGCCCTACGGCGCGGTCTACACCTTCAACTGGCTGCTGGCCACCGGCACGGCCATCCTGATCGCGGCGCTGATCACCATCACCTTCACGCGGCTGTCGCCGGCCAAGGCCGTGGCAACGCTGGGCGAGACCTTCAGGGAGCTGGCCGTGCCGATCTACTCCATCGGCATGGTGCTGGCCTTCGCCTTCGTGGCCAACTACTCGGGCCTGTCGGCCACGCTGGCCCTGGCGCTGGCGCACACCGGCCAGGCGTTCACGTTCTTCTCGCCCTTCCTGGGCTGGATCGGCGTGTTCCTGACGGGCTCGGACACCTCGGCCAACGCCCTGTTCGCCGCGCTGCAGGCCACCACGGCGCAGCAACTGGGCCTGCCCCAGGTGCTCACGGTGGCGGCCAACACCACCGGCGGCGTGACGGGCAAGATGATCTCGCCCCAGTCCATCGCCATTGCCTGTGCGGCCGTGGGCCTGGCGGGGCGCGAGTCGGACCTGTTCCGCTTCACGGTCAAGCACAGCCTGATCTTCGCCGTGATCATCGGGGTGATCACCACGCTGCAAGCCTATGTGTTTGCGTGGATGATCCCGGGTCATTGACATGAAACACCCCCTGAGTCGCTGCGCGCCTTCCCCCTCTCTACCCGCTTCGCGGGGGAGGGGGACGACACCCTCGCGGCGGGGCGGCCCTTGCTCGGTGTCCCTGGCTTGGGCAGTGCGGGTTTCATGCGTTGAGGCTGGCGCATAGCGCCGTGAATCACTGAAAACCAATTCTGAGAATCCCCATGCGCGTTGCCGATCAAGTCGTCGAGAAATTGCTGGCCCTGGTGCAGGCCAGCGGAGTGCAGCCCGGACAGCGGCTGCCCGCGGAACGGCAACTGGCGGCCGAGCTGGGTGTCTCGCGCACTTCGGTGCGCGAGGCCATACAGAAGCTGACCAGCCGGGGCGTGCTGGCGGCACGGCGCGGTGATGGCACCTACCTGCAGGAGCCGGCGCCGGCTGCCGAGCCTGCGGACTGGCTCAAGGACGCCATGCGGCCGCTGGCCGGCCTCATGGAGTCCGACTCCCACTACCGCTACGACGTGCTGGAGACCCGCCATGCGCTGGAGACCAGCACGGCCTGGCTGGCCGCCCAGCGTGCCACGCTCCAGGACAAGGACCATATCCGGCGCTGCTTCGACGTGATGATCCAGCACCAGCAAAGCGGCCATGCCGAGCTGGCGGCGCGCGCCGATGCGCAGTTCCACCTGGCCATCGCCGAGGCTTCGCACAACCTGGTGCTGGTGCAGGTGATGCACAGCCTGTTCACCGTGGTGCTGTCCACGGTGGAGCGCAACCGCCACGACATGTTCCGCCTGAGCGCCCCCCAGACCCTGCAGGAGCTGACGGTGCAGCACCAGAGCCTGATGCAGGCCATCCTCGATGGCGACCCGCAGCGTGCCCGCGAATGCATCGGCGAGCACCTGGAGCATGTGCGCACCACCATCCAGCGCCTGGACGAGGACCGCGCGCGGCGCGAGCGCTCCATGCGCCTGCCGCTGGACGCCGCCCCCGCGCTGCTTGCGCCTTCCGACCTGATACGAAAGACATGAGACACCCATCATGATCATCTCCTCGACCTCCGACTACCGCGCGGCGGCGCAAAAGCGCCTGCCGCCCTTCCTGTTCCACTACATCGACGGCGGCGCCTATGCCGAGCAGACGCTGCGCCGCAACGTCGATGACCTGGCCGCGGTGGCGCTGCGCCAGCGCGTGCTCAAGGACATGAGCCGGCTCGACACCAGCATCGAGCTGTTCGGCGAGAAGCTGTCCATGCCCGTGGCGCTGTCGCCCGTGGGCCTGACGGGCATGTACCGCCGCCGTGGCGAGGTGCAGGCCGCGCGCGCGGCCGATGCGCATGGCATTCCGTTCACCATGTCCACGGTCTCGGTCTGCCCCATCGAGGAGGTGGCGCCCAAGATCAAGCGCCCCATGTGGTTCCAGCTCTATGTGCTCAAGGACCGGGGCTTCATGCAGAACGCGCTGGAGCGCGCCCAGGCCGCCGGCTGCTCCACCCTGGTCTTCACCGTGGACATGCCCGTGCCCGGCGCGCGCTACCGCGATGCGCACTCGGGCATGAGCGGCCCCAACGCTGCCCTGCGCCGCTACTGGCAGTCGGTCATGCACCCGGCGTGGGCCTGGGACGTGGGGCTGCTGGGTCGCCCGCACGACCTGGGCAACATCTCGGCCTACCGGGGCAGCCCCACGGGCCTGGCCGACTACATCGGCTGGCTGGGCGCCAATTTCGATCCCTCCATCTCTTGGAAGGACCTGGAGTGGATCCGCGCGTTCTGGAAGGGCCCCATGGTCATCAAGGGCATCCTCGACCCCGAGGACGCCAGGGACGCCGTGCGCTTCGGCGCGGACGGCATCATCGTCTCCAACCACGGCGGGCGCCAGCTCGACGGCGTGCTGTCCTCGGCGCGCGCGCTGCCGGCGATTGCCGACGCGGTCAAGGGCCAGATCAAGATCCTGGCCGACTCGGGCATACGCAACGGCCTGGACGTGGTGCGCACCCTGGCCCTGGGCGCCGACTGCGCCATGATCGGCCGCGCCTTCATCTACGCCCTGGCCACGGCCGGCGAGGCCGGCGTCAAGCACCTGCTGGAGCTGCTGGAAAAGGAAATGCGCGTGGCCATGACCCTGACCAGCGTGGCCCGGGTCAGCGACATCACCGGCGACCTGCTGGTGCGCGAAGCATGAGCGCGGCCCAGCTCCCCCAGGTGCCGCGCGAGACGCTGCTGGCGCAACTGCGCGAGGCCGTGGGCGCGGCCCATGTGCTGACTGGCGACCAGGCCACGCGGCGTTTCCGCAAGGGCCACCGCACGGGCGAGGGCCCGGTGCTGGCGGTGGTGCGGCCCGCCACGCTGCTGCAGCAGTGGAAGGTGGTGCAGGCGGCCGTGGCGGCCGGGCGCATCGTCATCATGCAGGCCGCCAACACGGGCCTGACGGGCGGCTCCACGCCCGACGGCGCGGACTACGACCGCGAGATCGTGCTCATCAACACCTTGCGCATCACGGGCGTGCAGGTCATTGGCGGTGGCGCCCAGGTGGTCTGCCTGCCCGGCGCCACGCTGGACCGGCTGGAGCAGGCGCTGGCGCCGCTGGGGCGCGAGCCGCATTCGGTGATCGGCTCGTCCTGCATCGGCGCCTCGGTGCTGGGCGGCATCTGCAACAACTCGGGCGGCGCCCTGGTGCGGCGCGGCCCGGCCTATACCGAGCTGGCGCTGTATGCGCGCGTGTGCGATGACGGCTCGCTGGAGCTGGTCAACCACCTGGGCATCGCCCTGGGCAGCACGCCCGAGGAAATCCTCACGCGGCTGCAGAACGGCGACTACACCGAGTCCGACATCGCCCACGATCCGCAGCGCGCCGCCTCCGATCCGCGCTACGCCGACGCCGTGCGCGCCGTCGATGAAGACACGCCTGCGCGCTTCAACGCCGACCCCTCGCGCCTGTTCGAGGCCTCGGGCTCGGCCGGCAAGCTGTGCCTGTTCGCCGTGCGGCTGGACACCTTTCCCAAGGAGCCCAGCACCGTCTTCTACATCGGCAGCAACGCGCCCGACGACCTCACGGCCGTGCGCCGCCACCTGCTGACCGCGCTGCCGCGCCTGCCGATTGCGGGCGAGTACATCCACCGCACGGCCTACGACATCGGCGAGAAGTACGGCAAGGACACCTTCCTCTTGATCGACCGCTTCGGCACGGCCAGGGTGCCGGCCGCCTTCGCCCTCAAGAGCCGCGTGGACGGCTTCTTCGAGCGCTTGGGCCTGCGCGGCGTGACCGACCGCGTGATCCAGGCGCTGACGAACCTGTTGCCCAGCCACCTGCCGGCGCGCATGCGCCAGTGGCGCGAGCGCTACGAGCACCACCTGCTGGTGCGCGTGTCGTATGACACGGCCGAGGCCACGCGCGCATTCCTGCAGTCGCATTTCGGCGCCAGCGCGACCGGCGACTGGTTCGAATGCGACGCCGAGGAGGGCCGCAAGGCCTTCCTGCACCGCTTCGCCATCGCGGGCGCGGCCATCCGCTACCGCGAGGTGCACCGCGCCCAGGTCGAGGACATCGTGGCCCTGGACGTGGCCCTGCGCCGCAATGACCGCGAATGGGTGGAGCAGCTGCCTGCCGAGGTCGAGCGCGACATCGTCCACAAGCTCTACTACGGCCACTTCTTCTGCCATGTCTTCCACCAGGACTACATCGTGAAAAAGGGCGTGGACCCGCTGGCCATGGAGCACCGCATGTGGGGCCTGCTGGATGCGCGCCGCGCCGAGTACCCGGCCGAGCACAACGTGGGCCACCTCTACATCGCCAAGCCGGCACTCGCGGGCTTCTACCGAGAACTGGACCCCACCAACACCTTCAACCCCGGCATAGGCCACACCTCGCGCAGGCGGGGCTGGGAGGAGTGCTGCGACCGGCCGGGGGGATGGCCGAAGGGGTATTCGGAGGCCTCCTGAAGCCAGGTGCAGGCGGGCCAGGGAGCGGCCCACCGTATCCGACTCACAGGTTGATGAACACCGACTTGGTCTCCAGGTACGCATCCAGCGCCGTGCGGCCCATGTCGCGGCCCATGCCGGACTGCTTGTAGCCGCCGAAGGGCATGCCCGGGTCCAGCGTGCTGTGGCAGTTGACCCAGACCGTGCCCGACTGGATCCTGGGTATCAGGCGGTGGACCTTGGACAGGTTGTTGGACCAGATGCTGGCGCCCAGGCCGTAGGGCGTGTCGTTGGCCCAGGCGGCGACTTCGTCCAGGTCGTCATAGGGCATGGCCACGAGCACGGGGCCGAAGATTTCCTCGCGCGCCACGCGGTGGTCGTGCTGCACGCCGGTCATCACCGTGGGCTGCACGAAGTAGCCGCGCCGGCCCGCGCGGCCGCCGCCCACCAGCACCTCGGCGCCCTGGCTGCGGCCGATGTCGATGTAGCCGCACACGCGCTCCATCTGCTCCTGCGAGACCAGCGGGCCCATCTGGGCGCGGGGGTCCAGGCCGTGGCCCAGCGTAAGCTTGCCGGCCTGGTCGGCCACGTCGGCGACCACGCGGTCGAACATTGTCTTGTGCACATACAGGCGCGAGCCCGCGCAGCAGACCTGGCCGTGGTTGAAGAAGATGGCATTGGCCGCGCCGGCAGCCGCCGTGGCCGGGTCGCAGTCGTCCAGCACGATGACCGGGGACTTGCCGCCCAGCTCCAGCGTGATGCGCGTCATGTTGTCCATGCAGGCATGGCCGATGCGCTTGCCTACCTCGGTCGAGCCCGTGAAGCTGACCTTGTTGACCAGCGGGTGCGAGACCAGCGGGGCGCCCGTGCCGGGGCCGTCGCCCGTGACCACGTTGAACACGCCGGGCGGAAAGCCGGCCTCCTGGATCAGCTCGGCCAGCATCAGCGCGGTCAGCGGCGTCTGCTCGGCGGGCTTGAGCACCAGGGTGCAGCCCGCGGCCAGGGCGGGTGCGAGCTTCCAGGTGGCCATGAGCAGGGGGAAGTTCCAGGGCACGACGGCGGCGACCACGCCCACGGGTTCGCGCCGGGTGTAGGTGAACATCCGGGCATCCGGGGCGAAGGGGATGGAATGCTCGTGCGTCATGCCCTCGATCTTGGTGGCCCAGCCCGCCATGTAGCGGATGGAGGCGATGGCCATGGCGATGTCCACGGCGCCGGCGATGGCGGCGGACTTGCCGTTGTCCAGCGATTCCACCTCGGCCAGGGCCTGGGCGTGCTGCTCCATGAGGTCGGCCAGCCGCAGCATCAGCCGTTCGCGCTCCATGGGCCGCATGCGGCCCCAGGGGCCTTCGTGCAGCGCCCGGTGGGCGGCACGCACGGCCAGGTCCACGTCGGCCGGGCCGGCGCTGGCGACCTCGGCGATCACGGCTTCGGTGGCGGGGTTGACGGTGGACAGGCGCTGGCCGCTTTGCGCGGCCACCCACTGGCCGTCGATGAAGAGGTCATGCGTGCCCCGGTGGAGGAAGGCGCTGGCGCGTTCGCTGATCTGGTGCTGGATGTCGCTGAGGTTCATGGTTGGCTCCTTGGTGGTGGACGGGGGCGCAGGCGATGGCCGCATGGCCGATCGCAGGCAAAGGCCATCCCAGGCCTGCCGCGCATGCGGCAGGACTGGGCGATTGCCTGGGAGGAAAGGGCGGGGGGTGGGGCGGCCTACTTGGGACGGACCGCGTCGGCCGTGCCCTGGATGAAGGCCTTGATCTTCTCGACGTCGTCCATGCTCAGCTTGCCCGTGAAGTCGGGCATGCCGCGCGCCATGGCCGGGCCCTTGAAGATGAACTTGTCCAGGTGCTCGATGTAGGCCCTGTCCATGTAGCCGAGGTTGGGCAGGTTGCCGCCGCGGTCCACGCCGGGCACGCCGTGGCAGAAGGCGCAGTTGCTGACATACAGGGCCGTGCCCTCGGCCACCAGGCTCTTGTCGTAGGGCACGCCCTGCAGCAGCTGGCCCTGCTGGTAGGCCACGAAGGCCGGCGCCTGGGCCTTGCCGTCCAGCGCGAAGGTGTAGACCGTGCCCGGGCCCTTGCGGTCGGTATGGCGCGCGGCCAGGCCGTAGACGCCGCCCCAGCCCACGGCGATGGAGACGTACTGGCGGCCATCGACCTCATAGGTGATGGGCGCGGCCACCACGCCCGTGCCCGTGGGCTTTTCCCAGAGCTTCTTGCCGTTGCGCGCGTCGTAGGCCACGAAGCGCCCGTCGGCCGTGCCCTGGAACACCAGGTTGCCCGCCGTGGCCAGCGTGCCGCCGTTCCAGGGCGAGGCATGCTCCACGCGCCAGCGCTCCTTCTGCGCCACCGGGTCCCAGGCGATCAGGCGGCCGAAGGGCGTGCTCTTGGGCGGCTCCATGTTGACCAGCGTGGCCGTGTTCCAGCCGATGTTGCTGTGCGGCTCGGGCAGGGAGCCGCCATTGAACTTCCAGTTCTTGTTGTCCTGCAGGGTCAGCGGCACATGCTGGGCCGGCAGGTAGGCCAGGCCGGTGTCGGGGCTGTAGGACATGGAATGCCAGTTGTGGGCGCCGAAGGGGCTGGGGATGATGTCGCGGGCGCGGTCGCCGCTGCGCGCGATCGGCGTCTCGATCGGCCGGCCGTTGGCGTCGTAGCCGCTGGCCCAGTTGACATCGACGAAGTTCCTGGCCGAGATGAACTGGCCGTTGGTGCGGTCGATGACGAAGAAGAATCCGTTCTTGGGCGCATGCAGGATGACCTTGCGCGGCTTGCCGCCGATCTGCAGGTCGGCCAGCACCATGGGCTGGGTGGAGGTGAAGTCCCAGCTGTCGCCCGGCGTTTCCTGGTAGTGCCAGACGTACTCGCCCGTATCGGGGTTCAGCGCCACGATGCTGGCCAGGTACAGGTTGTCGCCACCGGCCGGGCTGCGCTTGGACTGGGCCCAGGGCGAGCCGTTGCCCGTGCCGATGTACATCAGGTTCAGCTCGGGGTCGTAGGCCATGGTGTCCCAGGCCGTGCCGCCGCCGCCGGCCTCCCACCACCTGCCGGCCGGGTCCCAGGTCTTGGCGGCCTTTTCCATGGCCTCGTTCTCGAAAGGCCTGGACGGGTCGCCGGGCACGGTGAACCAGCGCCACTGCTGGGCGCCGGTCTCGGCGTCATAGGCGGTGACATAGCCGCGCACGCCGTATTCGGCGCCGCCGTTGCCGATCACCACCTTGCCCTTGATGACACGCGGCGCGCCCGTGATGGTGTACGAGAAGGCACGGTCGATGATGGTGTCCTGCTCCCAGACCTTGCGGCCCGTGGCCGCATCCAGCGCCACCAGGCGGCCGTCGAAGGCGCCCACGAAGACCTTGCCCTTGTAGACGGCCACGCCGCGGTTGACCACGTCGCAGCAGCCCTTGAAGCCGTTGGCGCGGTCCACGCCCGGGTCGTAGCTCCACAGGCGCTTGCCGGTGCGCACATCCACCGCATGGACCACGCTCCAGCTGGCGGTGACGAACATGATGCCGTCCACCACCACGGGCGTGGACTCCACGCCGCGCGTGGATTCGAGGTCGTAGGACCAGACCAGGCCCAGCCGCTTGACGTTGGCCGTGTCCACCTGCCGCAGCCGCGAAAAGCGCGTCTCGCTGTAGTCCATGCCGTAGCTGGGCCAGTCTTTGGAGCTGCGCGCGTTGTCGCGGATGCGCTGCGAGTCGATGCGCGCCGTCACGGCACGGATGTGTTCGGGCGAGCCTTTGGCCTGGGGGCCGGCCTGGGCCAGTGCCGAGCCGGGCAGGGTCAGCGCCATGCCGGCGGCCAGCAGCGCGGAGGAAAGCACGTGGGTGTTCATGTTGTCTCGTCTCCTGTGGGTTTGTTCTTGCGTGCATGGCGCGGGCAGGCTTCGGGCGCCATGGGACAAGACGATAGGAAAAGTGCCTGCGCGCCACAACATTCGGACTTACCCGGGGGGCTGTGTGTTCCGCCCTGGAACAGCTGCGCCCGCGCATGCCCGGCCCGGCATGGCATGGCATGGCGGCGGCTTTAAGAATCCTCTTATGAATGCAATGCATTCGCGCGCCTAAGCTCAAGGCAAGGGCAGGCATGCCGTTCATGGCCTGCCTGCCATTGCGGATGGAGCCATTTCCAATGCGGCCCCGTCTTGCCCGATGCCCCGATGCCCCCTGTGCCCGTGCGTGGCTGCCGGCCTGGCTGTTCGCCGCAGGCCGGGCATTGGCGCGAAACCCTTTGTCTTTATCCCATTCCTCACATGAAACACAAACCGATGGCAGGTCCACGGCCTTTCCTGCTGTTCGAAATCCTGCTGGTCTTCGCCTTCGTCGCGCTGGGCATGCTGGGCACGGCCCTGGTGACGCTCAAGGGCATGGCACATGCCAGAGACGCCGACCTGCACGGCGTGGCCGCCCAGCATGCGAGCCGGCTGGCATGGGCCATGCGCGCCAACCGCGGCTACTGGGCCGATGCGGCAATCTCGCCGTGCTTCAGCACCGGCGAGGGTGGCAGGCGGGGCTGCGTCTATCTGGCCGTCCCGTCGCCGGCCAGGCAGTGCAGCGGCTGCACGGCGCAGGCCCGCGCCATTTCGGACCTGGGAATGTGGCGCGACAGCCTGCAGAAGGCCTTGCCCCGGGCCAGGCTGGACGTCGAATGCCTGGGCGGCGCAGTGGCTGCTGCCGAGGGCGCCGGGCGCGGCAGCCGCCGCAGCTGCAGCATCCGCATTGCCTGGGCGGGCGAGGGCGGCCGGGGCGGGCCGCCCGCCGGCGAGCACAACACCTACATGGTCCGGGTCACGCCATGAGGGAGCAGGCCAGCCGCCGCGGCGTTGCGCTGGCCGATCTGCTGATCGCCGTGGCGGTTCTCGCCATCCTGGCCCTGGTGCTGGGGGTCTTTCTGGCCTGAACTGCGGGTTCGTCAAAGTGCATCACACGCTCTAGAAGGAGCGGCTGACCGCCACCCCCGCCGACATGGCCCGGCCGGCACCCGGCTCGAAGTAGCGCTGGTTGCCTTCGTTGACGATGACCGACCCCGCGTAGCGCCGGTCCGTCAGGTTGTCCAGCCGCACAAAGGCCTGGGCGCCCCATTGCTGCCATTGCCGCGACCAGCGCAGGCTGGAACCCCAGACCGTGTAGCCGGCCGCACGGTCGGTGTTGCGGTCGTTCACGGCCACGGGTCCGCTGTGCAGCATGTCCACGGTCCAGCTCCATTGGGGCGACAGGCGCCAGGCCAGTTCGCCCCACAGGCGCCGGGGCGATGTGCCCGCCAGGCGCGAGCCGGGCGCGACCCGGGCCGCGGGCGTGGCGCAGGGGGCGCTGTCGCAGGTCAGGAAGCCGTCGCGGTAGCGCGCCTGCAGCAGGGTCAGCGCGGTGCTGGCGGTCAGCGGGCCCCATTGCGCGTTGCCCGAGAACTCCAGGCCGCGCCGCAGCGTGCGGCCCGCGTTCTGGTAGGTGGCGCGCCCGCCCGTGTTGGACAGCACCGTGAGCTCGCGCTGGGTGTGGGTCTCGAACAGCGTGAGGTTCCAGCCCGCCTGGCCATGGCGCCCGCGCAGGCCGATCTCTGCCGTGTTGTGGGCGCTGGCCGCCAGGGCGGTGTTCAGGCCGCTTTGCCCTGCGGGCCGGTAGGCGGTCTCGTTGAGCGTGGGGGTCTCCATGCCCCGGCCCACCGAGGCATGGGCCACCAGCTCGGGCAACAGGTTTACGCGCAGGCCCAGCGAGGGCAGCCAGCCGCGCCAGGCCATGGCGCCGCTGTCGTCGCCGTTGCCGGGCACGATGAAATGGTCCTCGGAGCGGTAGCGCACGCGCGCCTGGCGCAGTCCGGCGCTCAGCCCCAGGCTCTGCGTGCGCCATTCGGCCTGCACATAGGGATCGGCCGAGCGCGCCTGGTTGCGCTCGTCGCGGCGCAGGCGTCCCATCACGCCGAGCTGGCTGCCGATGAAGTTCTCGTAGCCGCGCCGCGTCTCGCCCTGCCAGTCGTAGGCCAGGCCCGCCGACCAGTCCAGCGTGCCACCGGCCACGCCCTCGTGCGTGCGGCGCCAGCGCAGGTTCATGCCTGCGTAGTCGCGGTCCAGGTCGATCACGCCGCCGGAGTGCGAGGGCGGTGCCTGCGTGGCCACCGGAATCGACTGGTATTGCAGCACCGAGCGCGTGCCCGCGTAGGCCATGAGTTCCAGCCTTTGCTGTGCATCGATGCGGTGCTGCCAGGCGGCGCCCAGCTGGCGCTGCTGCACGCGCTTGCGCGTGTCAAAGCGCAGCGCGGCGGCCGTGGTCTGCCCGGGGTCGGCATCGAATTCGGCGCGCGTGAGGCCCAGCGGGTCCTGGGCGTTCAGGCGCTGCTCCTGGTATTGCAGCAGCCAGTGGTCGTCGCCCTGCTGGCGCGAGAGCTTCATGTGGGCCGTGCTGCGGTCGGCAGCCGACTGGGGCCGCATGCCATCGGTGGCGAAGCGCTCGATGTGGATGGCGTAGCGCCAGGGAGCGGCGCCGGCCGCGGCATCGCCGCCCAGCGTGCCGCGCAGCTGGGTGGACAGGCGCCACAGCCCGTCCGGTCCCACGGCCATGCCGCTGCGCCACAGGCCGGGCTCCTCTGCGTCTTCGGTGTACAGCAGCAGGGCGCCGCCCGCGCCGTTGCCATAGAGCACGGCGGCCGGGCCGCGCACCACGTCCAGGCGCGCCGCATTGCCCAGCGTGAAATTGGCGGCCTGGCCCTGGCCGTCGGGCGCGCTGGCGGGGATGCCGTCCACGTACAGGCGCAGGCCGCGCACGCCGAAAGTGGAGCGCGCGCCGAAGCCGCGCACCGAGATCTGCAGGTCCTGGGCGAAGTTCTGGCGGTTGGCCACCACGATGCCCGGGACACGTGCCAGGCCTTCGGACAGGTTGATCTGCATCTGGCCTTCGCGCAACAGGGCACCGTCCACGCTGTCGATGGCGGCCGTGGCCCGCCACAGATCGGGCGCCGTGCCGGCCTCGTCCTGCGCGGCCGTGATGACGACGGGCGCCAGCATGGCCTCGCTGCGGTCCTGCGCGGCGTCGGCGGCCTGGGCGGGCAGCGCCTGCAGCGTGCAGGCCAGTGCGGTGCCCAGGGCTGAATGGGGAGGTTTCTTGCGTTTCATGGCGCGCGGACAAGGCATGTGGCGATGCCCGAGGTTAGCGAGCGCGGCAAGCCGTTCCAACACAAGTGCTTTCCCTAGTGCAGTCCTGTGCCGTGGCGGAACAACAATCGCGGCAGTCTTGATGACCGTCATGCCACAGCTGCCTCCCGCTCCACTGCCCTCCAACCCCTTCTATGCCACGCGGCAGGACCGGGTGGCGCTGGCGCGCGAACGGTATTTCGAACATGGCGAGCGCCCCTCGGGCCTGGTGTCCGAGCCCGTGCTGCAGTCCTGGACGCGCTGCCTGGGCGCCAGCCGCAGCCCCGACGAGAAGATCAGCTTCGACCCCGTCAGCAAGATCCGCACGGCCACCTTGCTCACGCGCAACCGCGCGCTGATCGAGGCCGCCAAGGACCCCATCGCCGAGCTGGAGACCGTGATCGCGGGCAGCCAGGCGCGCGCCATGCTCACCTGCAGCGAGGGCGTGGTGCTGATGGCCTCGCGCCCGACGCCGGGCGACGGGCCGCTGCTGCTGTCGGCCGCGCGCGTGGGCGTGAACATCGCCGAGGATGCCGTGGGCACGGGCGCGCCCGGCGTGGCCGTGCGCACGGGCGAGGTCTGCCATGTGCGCGGCGGCGAACACTTCTTTCGCTGCCTGGCCTCGCTGCACTGCGCCGCGGCGCCCGTGCGCGATGCCAGCGGGCGCACCGTGGCCATGCTGGACCTGAGCAGCGAGGCCGGGCCGTTCCGTTTCGACGCAGGCGCCATGGCCCACATGTACGCCACCTGCATCGAGAACCGGCTGCTGGTGGGCGCCGCCCGCATGCACCTGCTGCTGCGCTTCCAGTCCAGCCGCAGCATGTTCGGCACGCCGCTGGAAGGGCTGGCCGCCGTGGACGGCGCAGGCATGGTGCGCTGGTTCAACGGCGTGGGCGCACAGTTGTTCGACTGCCCGCGCCGGCCCGCTGAAGGGGTGTCGGCCGAGGAAGTCTTCGGCCTGGGATTGAACCCCTTGCTGGAGCTGGCCCACCACGGCCAGGCGCGCCCGCAGATGCTGCCCACGGGGCTGACGCTGTGGGTGCAGGCGCGGCTGGATGAGGGATCTTCCCCGGCCGAAGAGGCGCTGCCGGCCATCGAGGCCCTGCCGCCGCCAGCCGAGGCACCGTCCGAGGCACCGTCTTCTCTGGGCGAGGCCAGCCGCGAGCTGATCGAGCAGGCCCTGGCCCGCTGCCAGGGCAATATCTCGCAGGCTGCCCGCATGCTGGGCGTCTCGCGCGGGCTGCTGTACCGGCGCCTGCGGGAGTGGGGACGGCTTTAGCCCAGCTGGCCAGCACGCTCAAGGGCAGGGCCGGTCAGGTGGCCGCATCGGGCACATCGGGCGCCCTGTAGACCAGCACCTTGAGGCTGCGCTCGGCATCGACGTCGGCGAAGGCGGCCGGGTTGGCCAGGCGCTTGACGAACTCCAGTTCGGGCGCCACTTCCTGCATCTGCGATGTCAGGAACTGCGTGCCCATCTCGGGCGCATTCAGGCACAGCAGCACATGGCCGCCGGGGCGCAGCAGGTCGGGCAGGCGGCGCATCAGCCGGGCATAGTCCTTGGTGGCGACGAAGCTGCCCTTCTGGTAGCTGGGCGGGTCCACCACGATCAGGTGGTAGGGCCCGCCGCGCGTGATCTTGCCCCAGCTGCTGAAGATGTCGTGGGCCAGGAAGCTGGCGCCCGACAGGTCGTTGAGCCGGTGGTTGTGCTGGCCCGTGGCCAGCGCGCCCTGGGCCATGTCCATGTTCACGACCTGCCGGGCGCCGGCCTGCAGCGCCACCACCGAGAAGGCGCAGGTGTAGGCGAACAGGTTGAGCACCTTGAGGCCGAAGCGGTGCTCGGGGTGGGCGGCGACATGTTCGCGCACCCAGCGCCGGCCTTCGGCCATGTCCAGGAACAGGCCATGGTTCTGGCCGCGCAGCACGTGCACGCGGTAGCGGGCGCCGGCCTCGGTGACGACGTGCGGGTCGGGCACCTCGCCGGCCATGAGCCGGGTTTCGGCCGGGGCGGCGCTCTGGCGCAACTGGTAGACCCAGTTCAGGGGCTGGCCCGGGGCGATGTCTGCCCATCGCCGGCCCAGTGCGTCGCCGATGGCGGACAGGGCTCCCTCATCCAGCGGCGCGAAGCTGGTGAGCACGAAAACGGGGGGAAAGGCATCCAGCGCCAGGTGCTCGCAGCCCGGATGCAGGCCGCCCCGTCCATGGAAGATGCGATGGGCGTCGGTGGGGGGCTCCATCCGGGCGATGGCGTCGAGCAGGGCTTGCATGGGAGATCGGAAGCAGGAAGAGGCGCCGCTGCCGGCGCGAAGCCCGCAAGTGTATGCAGTTTGCGGGTCGGCGTCGGCAACGGGATGCCGTGTCCGCGTTTCAGTCCACGACCACGCGCGCCTCGCCGGCCTCCATGCGCCCGACGATGGCGGCGCTGCCGAAGCCCTGCTCGGCGAACAGCGCCAGCACCTGGTCCGCCACTTGCGGCGCGCAGGATACGAGCAGGCCGCCCGAGGTCTGGGGATCGGTCAGCAGCGCGCGCGCAGCGTCGCTGATGCCGGCCGCCAGCGTGACCTGCGCGCCATACGAGGCCCAGTTGCGGCCCGAGGCGCCCGTGACGACGCCTTGCTCCGCAAAGGCCTGGACCGTGGGCAGCAGCGGCAGGCTGCGGTGGTCGATGCGCGCGGTCAGGCCGGCGCCGCGTGCCAGCTCCAGGCTGTGGCCCAGCAGGCCGAAGCCCGTCACATCGGTCAGCGCATGCACGCCGTCGATCCGGGCCAGTGCCGTGCCGGGGCGGTTCAGCCGCGTGGTCGCATCCACCATGGCGCGGTAGCCGGCAGGGTCGAGCAGGTTCTTCTTGAGCGCGGCCGACAGGATGCCCACGCCCAGCGGCTTGCCCAGGATCAGCACGTCGCCGGCCCGGGCGTCGGCGTTGCGCTTCATCTGGCGGGGATGGACGATGCCGATGCCGACCAGCCCGTATATGGGCTCGACCGAATCGATGGAATGCCCGCCGGCCAGCGGAATGCCGGCGTCGCGGCAGACCGACTCGCCCCCTTCCAGGATCTTGGCGATCGTGTCGTGCGGCAGCACGTTGATGGGCATGCCCACGATGGCCAGGGCCATCAGCGGCTGGCCGCCCATGGCATAGATGTCCGACAGCGCATTGGTCGCGGCGATGCGGCCGAAGTCGTAGGGATCATCGACGATGGGCATGAAAAAGTCGGTGGTCGCCACGATGGCCTGCTCGTCATTGATGCGGTAGACGGCGGCATCGTCGGCGGTCTCCGTTCCCACCAGCAGGTCCGGAAAGAACTGCCTGGGCAGCGCGCTTTTGCCGATCAGCTCGGCCAGCAGGCCCGGTGCGATCTTGCAGCCGCAGCCGCCACCATGGGACAGCGAGGTGAGTCGGGGAGCTTGGGTGGTTTCTGTGGTCATATCGGTGTGGCGAGCCGTGTGGAAAATGCGCAGGCCGCAGCGCATGGCGCGCGGCGCAAGCCGCCTATTATCGGCACAGTGCCTCTGGCGCCGTGGCGGCCCGCAATATGTGAAAAAATGCTTCAGGCACAAGGCGCCGCCCCTGCATCGCAGCGGCGGCCGGAACAAGGAGGTAAGCAGGTTTGCAGGCCCATCGCAGCACAGCAGAAACAACGCGGATGCGCAGCCTGCGCCCGTGCCATCGGGCGTGGGCTGCCTTGTTGGCGATGGCCCTGGCACTGCCGGCCGGGCCGGCCTGTGCCCAGGCCCAGGTGGATGAGCATGTGCAGTCGGTGACGCGCATCGTGGTCGGCATACTCGGCTACACGCGGTGGCCGGTGGATGCGCCCGTGCTGCGGCTGTGCGTGGTCGGCGCGGCCGAATATGCCGAGCCGCTGCTGCACGGCGCCGAGCCGTCCGTGGGTAGCCAGCGCCTGGAAGTGCGCCGCCTGGCGGCCAGCGATGCCAAGGCGCTGGGCGAGTGCGATGGGATCTACGCCGGCCAGTTGGACGAGCTTGTCTGGCGCGGCCTGATGGAGCAGGCCGCCAGCCGGCCTTTGCTGACCATCAGCGAGCGTGCCGAGCTGTGCCGCATCGGCGCCATGTTCTGCCTCAGGCGCCGGGGCGAGAGCGCCGGCTTCGAGGTCAACCTCGATTCCGTGGCGCGCAGCGGCCTGCGCGTCAATCCCAAGGTGCTGCAACTGGCGCGCCAGCGTCCCGCGCCATGAAGCCGTCGATGGAATCGGGCCACGCTTCGCTGCGCGATGTGATCCGGCGCGCCCATCTGCGCATGGCGGCCGTGGCCATCGTGCTGGCCGGGGTCTTGCTGCTGGTCGTGGGCCTGGCCACGCTGCGCCTGTACCTGGTCAACAACCTGGGCCTCGTGGCGCGCTCCCTGGCCTACACGGTCGAGGCTTCGCTGGTCTTTGGCGACCGGGAGGAGGCGCGCCGCGTGCTGCAGCAGCTGCTGGAAGGCGAGGGCGTGGCGCACGCCGAAGTCTTCGATGCCCAGGGCCGGGCATTCGTGCGCTGGACCGCCCATGCGCCGGTGGTCGCGGGCCTGGGCGAGGCGCTGGCCAGCGGGCTGGGCCTGCCCCAGGCATCGGTGGAGGTGCGCCAGGACGACCGTGTCGTGGGCCGGGTGGTGCTGTCCAGCGATGGCGTGGGACTGCTGCATTTCCTGGGGGCGGGGCTGCTGGTGCTGGCGCTGTGCCTGGGCATCAGCGGCTATGTGGGCCTGCGGCAGTCGCGGCGCATGCTGGCCGACATCGCCGAGCCTTTGCAGCAGCTGGCGCGCGTGGCGCGCGCGGTGCGGCATGACCGCTCCATGGACCAGCGCGTGCCGCCGGCGCGCATCGCCGAGCTGCGTGCGCTGGGCGATGACTTCAACGCGCTGCTGTCGGAGCTGCAGGTGCGCCACGAGCGGCTGCAGCAGCAAAATTCGGCGCTGGAGTTCCAGGCATCGCGTGACAGCCTGACGGGGCTGGCGAACCGCCTGCACTTCGAGCAGCGCCTGCAGCAGGCGCTGGCGGACGCGGCAGGCAAGGGGCAGAAGCTGGCCGTGCTGTTCCTGGACAATGACCGCTTCAAGCAGGTCAACGATCTCCACGGCCATGCCGTGGGCGATGTGCTGCTCAAGGCCGTGGGCGTGCGTCTGCGCAAACAGGTGCGGGAGACGGACCTGGTCGCGCGGCTGGGCGGCGATGAGTTCGCCATCTTGCTCTACCCCGTGGCCGGGGCAGGCGACGCCTTGCTGGTCGTGGACAAGATACAGGCCGCCATGCGCGAGCCGCTGGCCGTGAGCGATGGCGTGGTGCTGAAGCCTTCGGTCAGCGTGGGCGTTGCGGTATATCCGGTCCACGGGCTGGGCCTGGAGGACCTGATGCGCCACGCGGACCAGGCCATGTACGAGGCCAAGGCCGCACGGCAGTCTGAACATGTCACAGGAGGCTGAAATGGTGAAGCGATCGATGGGAGGGCAGCGCTGGGCCGGGCTGGCGGCTGCATTGCTGGCCGTGGTGCTGCTGGGCGGCTGCCAGGCCGCGCCCGAGGCCCCGCCGCAGCAGGGGCTGACGCAGCAGCAGCAACAGGTGCTGCGCAGCCAGGGGTTCACGCAGGGCGACCAGGGCTGGGAGCTGCAGATGTCGGGCAAGCTGCTCTTCGGGTTCGACTCCGCCCAGGTGGGCGACGACGCCAAGGCCAAGGTGCAGGCCCTGGTGCGTGCGCTCAGGGGCGTGGGCATAGAGCGGCTGCGCGTCGAGGGCCACACGGATGACCGTGGCAGCGATGCCTACAACCTCAGGCTGTCGCAGCGGCGCGCCGAAACCGTGGCCGAACTGCTGGTCGAAGCCGGCATGGAGCGCCGCCACATCGAGGCCAGGGGCCTGGGCAGCTCCATGCCCGTGGTGCCGGGCGATGCGGCCGAGAACCGGCGCGTGGCCATCATCGTGCCCATGCTGTGAGGCCGCGCCTGCGCGGCCTGCGAACGTGGCGGAAAGCAGCAGGAGTCGAACCTACCCAGGAGCGGCTGACGCCCCTGACCGGGTTTGAAGCCCGGGCGCACCACCGGGTGCGTATGCTTTCCTCAAAGACTCCCCCCGAGCGGCCGGCGCAGGCCCTTGCTCGGTGTACCGCATGCCTTGGGCCGCGCCCTTTGCAGGCGCCGTGGTGAAGCAAAGCGGGATATTGTAGCGGCGTAGTGGTCAGCTTTTCCCGGGACCGGCGGACTCTGCGCGGGCTGTCCACTGCACATCGGGGCGCAGCAGGTGGGCGTCGCGCAGGCGGCGGGTGTAGCCGATGCGGTCGAAGCATTCGAGGATCTGGACGGCACGCTTGCGGCCGAGGCCGGTGGCGTCGCGGAAGGCATGGGCCTGCACTTCGCCCCGGGGCGTGGCCTGGGCCAGTTCACGCACCAGGGCGGCGAGCTCGTCCATGCGGCTGGCGGCGTAGAACAGGTCCTTGACCACCTGGAACAGGCGGCCCTGGCGCGCGAGCTTGCGCAGCAGCTGGCGCACCGCATCCTCCGTGGCTCCGTGGTCACGGGCGAGGTCGCGCACCCAGGGCGGGTCGTAGCGTCCGGCTTCGATGGCGGGCAGCAGCTTCTGCGCGAGAGTGGTCTCGCTGGCCGACAGTTGCACGCTGTGGCCCGGCAGGTGCAGCCAGGCGCCGCTGGCCGCCAGGCTGCCGTCCTGGAGCAGGGCGTCGAGCAGGCCTTTCCAGAGCGCATCATGCGTGCCGTGGACCAGGCCCGACAGCGCGATGCGGCGCAGCCGTGCGGCGTTGACGCCGGGTTCGTCCGGGCTTTTTTCGTGAAAGCGTGCCAGGCTGTCCAGCACCTGGGCGCGCAACTGCTGCCAGCGCTCGGCGCTCAACAGCAGGCTGTCGCCATCGGGCAATGGCAATTGCTGGCCATGGCCTGTGCGTGCCGGCGTGGCGCGGCCTGTCAGGCGCATGAGCTGTGTGGCGCTGATGCCGTGGGCAGCGCTGGCAACCAGGGCCGTGGCATCGCCCGTGGCGCTCAGTGCCTGCAGTGCCCGCAGGAAGGCCAGGCGCTCAGGGCTGCGGCGCTTGCGCGCCGGCGCGTAGGGGTCGATGACGCAGCCGCCCGCGATCGTGCGGCTGGCCTGTGCGTTGCGCACGATCAGCCGGTCACCGGGCAGTGCATGCACGGCCTCGTCCAGAACGAGCTGCACCACCGCCTCGCTGCCGGGGGCCAGCGGCTGGTCCTGCAGCAGGGCGACGTGGCCCGTGCGGCGCGCGGTGCCGATGTGCACATGCACCGGTGTCCATTGCGCAAGCGGCGGGGCATCGGCCAGCAATTGCAGTTGCACGTCCATGCGGTCGCTGGCCTGCAGCAGGCGTGCGTCCGCGATCCAGTCGCCGCGTGCGATCTGCTCCTTGGCAATGCCCGCCAGGTTCAGCGCGCAGCGCTGGCCCGCCAGGCCTTGTTCGCTGGCCTGGTTCTGCGCATGCAGGCTGCGCACGCGCACCTCGGTGCCCGTGCCTGAATGCACCAGCGTATCGCCCACCCTGACCTGGCCGCCGAACACCGTGCCGGTGACCACCGTGCCCTGGCCCGGCAGCGTGAAGCAGCGGTCCACGGCCAGGCGGAACAGCCCGTCGCTGGGGCGTGCGGGAATCGACTGCGCGCGCGCAACCAGGTGCTCGCGCAGCCGGGCCACGCCTGCGTCGTCCGGCAGGGCCGCGGCGGTGGGAAAGACGGGTGCTCCCGCCAGTGGCGTGGGCGCCAGCAGGGCGGCGATGTCGGCTGTGACCTGCTGCAGCCGCTCGGGGGATGCGCGGTCGGCCTTGGTCAGGGCCACGGTGGCCTCGCGCACGCCCAGCAGGCGCACGATGTCCAGGTGCTCGCGCGTCTGCGGCATCACGCCGTCGTCGGCGGCCACCACCAGCAGCGCGTGGTCTATGCCCACGGCGCCTGCGGCCATGGTGTGCACGAATTTCTCGTGGCCGGGCACGTCGATGATGCCCAGCACCTCGCCGTCGGGCAGGGGCGTGTAGGCATAGCCCAGCTCGATGGAGATGCCGCGCGCCTTCTCCTCCTTGAGCCGGTCGGTGTCCACGCCCGTGAGGGCGCGTACCAGCGTGGTCTTGCCGTGGTCGATGTGGCCGGCGGTACCGATGATCATTGAAGTGTCCTCAGTCGATGCGCAATGCGGACAACTGCTCGACGAATGCTGCTTCGTCGTGTGCTTCCAGGCAGCGCAGGTCCAGCCACAGCGCATCGTCGTGCAGGCGGCCGATCACGGGGCGGGGCAGGGCACGCAGGCCGGCTTCGAGCCGCGTGAGCTGGCGCCCGGCCTGGCGGCCGTCGGCGGGATGCATGCGCAGGCCCCAGCTGGGCAGGTTCTCCACGGGCAGTGCGCCGCTGCCGATCTGGCTGTGCATCTCGGCGGTTTCCACCACGTAGCGGCTGCCCAGCGCCTGCTGCACCCGTGGCTGCAGGGCCTGGGCGCGGTCCTGCATGTCGGCCTGGGGCCGCGTGAACAGGCGCAGCGTGGTCAGGCGCTCGGCCAGCTTTTC
>JBHIXF010000039.1:0-55217 GCA_041984925.1 Comamonas sp. | reverse complement strand
GGGGGTCAGGCCACCCAGCAGTTCCCCGACCAGTCCGCCCAGGCCGCCTTCGCCTGGGCCGCCGTTCAGTCCGCCACCCAGGCCGGCCACCAGTTGGTTGAGTGTGCCGATCACGGGCTGCAGCGCCTGGCCGTCGACCTGGGTCAGGCCGTTCGCCAGTTCGGTCACCATGCCCAGCGGCCCGCCATGGACGGCGGTGAGATTTTCAAGCGCGCCGGTGACGGGGGACAGCAGGCCATCGGCGGGGTGCGCCAGGGTGTTGAGCAGGGGTGCCACGGGCTCCGCCACGGTGCCGCCGACCAGCGCCTCGACGACCGACTGCGCGGTAGTGACCAGGCCGGCGGGCACTGGTGCCGGGGTCGATCCCCCGCCCAGAAGCCCCCCCAGCAGATTGCCTACGCCGGCCAGCGGACCATCGGAGCCCAGCAGGCCATTCAATACATTGCCCACGACGCCTTCCACGCCGCCCGAGCCTGGTTCTTGCAAACCCGCCAGCAGGCCGTTGAGTGTGCTGACCAGCGGCTGCAGGCCCTGGTTGTCCACGTTGACGAGTCCGTCGACCAGTTCGGTCAGCACGCCCAGGGTTCCGTTCTGGGTGTGGGTCAGATCCTCCAGCAGACCCGTCACCGCCGACAGCGTGCCGCTGTTGGGGTGCACCAGCGTATTGATCAATTCCGACACGGGTCCGGCGACCGTTCCGCCCGAAAGTGAGGACACCACATCCTGCACTGACGTGATCAGGCCATGGCCGTCAGTCGGGTCCGTGGGGTTGGTGGGGTTGGTGGGTTCTGTAGGGTTGGTTGGATGCGTCGGTTCCGTGGGATTGGTGGGGTTGGTGGGTTCCGTGGGATTGGTCGGGTTGGTAGGCTCCGTGGGATTGGTCGGATTGGTCGGATTGGTCGGATTGGTCGGATTGGTGGGGTTCGTTGGGTTGGTCGGGTTGGTGGGTTCCGTGGGATTGGTCGGATTGGTGGGGTTCGTTGGGTTGGTCGGGTTGGTCGGGTTGGTGGGTTCCGTGGGATTGGTCGGATTGGTGGGGTTCGTTGGATTGGTCGGGTTCGTTGGATTGGTGGGATTCGTTGGGTTGGTTGGGTTGGTCGGTTCCGTGGGGTTGGTGGGGCCCGTCGGGTTCGTCGGGTTCGTCGGATTGGTCGGGTTGGTCGGGTTGGTCGGGTTGGTGGGGTTGGTGGGCTCCGTGGGATTGGTCGGATTCGTCGGGTTGGTAGGTGCCGTGGGATTCGTGGGACTGGTCGGGTCCGTCGGCACGGTAGGGCGCGGCGGGGTGGAGTCGTCATCGTTGTTGGCGGCCGCCACCAAGGCGATGCCGCCGGCGCCGATCAGCCCGGCCAGCAGAAAGTCGCTGAGCACCGAGCCGCCCGCCGCAGCGGCGGCATCCTTGGCGACGATCAGGCCCACGGCATCGCTGGCGTTGGCGGGCGCGACCTGCACATTGCCCGATGCCAGGTCCAGCACCATGGCGCCGGTGCCGTCGCTGCCGCTGCGGTAGGCCACGGTGGCTTCCGTCCCGCCTTCGAAGGTGCCCACCAGGGTCTGGCCCTGGCTGCCCTGGAACAGGGCCTGGGCACTGCCCTCCTTGGGAACAATGACCTTGTCGCCGATTTGCAGTTCGCTGCCCGCCTGGGCTGCAAGGGTCTGGCCGTTGCGCACGATCTGCACCCCCGGGCTGGCCTGCGACAGGGTCGCCGGCGCGGTCCTGGCGCCTGCCGTGGCTGCCAGGGGCTGCATGTCCGCCGCGGTATTCAACTGCGCAAGCATGACGCCGGAGGGCTGGCTTGCGGGGGGAATGGCGCTGGGGGGCGTGCTGCCAGCGAGCTGCATCGATGGGGTAGTCATTTGCTCTCTCCAGAAAAGGGTTGAGAAGACACAGGTCAAACAGTGGCGCGGATGCCAGGAAATCTGTCTGTCCCTTTCGGTGCAACATGCGTGCCATGCTCCGCGGATGGCTGGGGACGGCGGATGTCGATTCGTAATGTGTTGATTTTTAAAGGTATTTGTTTGCGTTTGCGGGCAGTGTGACAGCCTTGTTACGCCAGCTGTTACGTAACGTGGCCCGCATGTGCCGTTACCCTTGGGACCGTGATTTCGCGGGTTTGGCCTTGGCTTGACCAGGCGCGCAACGGAATGCGGGCAATGAATGCGGATAACTGGCTTTCGCCTATAAAATTGCGAACTTTTGGCTGCGTGCCCGCACGCGAAGCACAAGCGAACAGGCCAGCCTTCCAACCCCATAGCGTCGAGAGCGCCCGATATGCTGATTCCGTTCAAAGTTCCGCAGCGTCCGATCCAGCAGGCATGTTCACGGCTTGCCCGGCCCGTTGCCATTGCCGCTCTCAGCCTTGGAGCGGCGCTTTGCGGAGTCGCGGCCCAGGCCGCCCAGGAGCAGGTCGACGAAGTGGCCAAGCTGCTGGAGCAGGGCAAGGCCGCGCAGGCCGCCAAGCAGGCCGAGGCCTACCTGAAGCAGAATCCCGCCGATGTGCAGATGCGCTTTCTGCAGGGCGTGATCGCCGCCGAGCAGCGGCAGAACGCCCAGGCGATCAAGATCTTCACGGCGCTGACCCGCGAATACCCGAACCTGCCCGAGCCCTACAACAACCTTGCCGTGCTGTATGCCGCCGAAGGGCAGGAGCGCAAGGCCTCCGAGGTGCTGGAGCAGGCCATTCGCACCAATCCCAGCTATGCGACCGCGCATGAGAATCTGGGCGACCTGTACGCCCGCATGGCCAGCGAGGCCTATGCCAAGGCCTTGCAGCTGGACGGCTCGCGCCAGGCGATACAGCCCAAGCTGGCGCTGATCACCCAGATCTTCCCCAAGCAAGGTGGCGGTCAGCCCAAGGTGACCGTGGCGCAGAGCACGCGCGACGATCGCGCGGCCACGGCCAATGCCGCGGTGGCGGCGGCAGCGTCCGCCAAGGCCGAGCAGGCCAAGGCTGCGGAAGCCAAGGCGGCCGAGTTCAAGGCGGCGGAAGTCAAGGCGGCCGAGGCCAAGGCCGCGGAAGCCAAGGCCGCGGAAGCCAAGGCCGCGGAAGCCAAGGCGGCACAGGCCAAGGCCACCGCCGACGCCAAGGCCACCGCCGATGCCAAGGCGGCAGCCGATGCCAAGGCCGCCGCCGAAGCGAAGGCGAAGGCGTCGCAGGAGGCCCGGCAGGCAGCGGCGGTGGCCGAGGCCAAGCCGTCGGCCGACGCCCCCGCCAAATCCGCGGCTGCGGACGAGGTGGAGGCCGCCGTCAAGGCCTGGGCCACGGCCTGGGCCGGCCAGGACATCAACCGCTATCTGGATGCCTACAGCGACCGCTTCTCGCCGGCCGATGGCAGCAGCATTGCCAAGTGGAAGGAGCAGCGCCGCCAGCGCATCGTCGGACGTGCGGCCATCGTCGTGACGGTGCGTGATCTCAAGGTGAGCGTGGATGGCGACAAGGCCACGGCACAGTTCCGCCAGTACTACGCCTCCGGCGCGCTCAAGACCACCACCCGCAAGACCTTGCGCATGCAGCGCGAAAAAGGCCAGTGGCTCATCACCCACGAAGGAACCGGGAGCTGATGCCTGAAGGAGTGGCTCCTTCGCCGAGTCCCGGCGGCATGCAACGAAAGCTGGCGGCGCCGCGCAGGCACGCCGGCTTTTTCCGTCTGAAAACCCAGGCGGTTGCAGCCATGGCGCTCGTCGCCGCGCTGTGCGCGGTGTCCGCGGCCCATGCCAGGCCGCCATCGAAGGGCAAGCCGGCGGCGTCCAAGACGGCCGCCAGGCCGGCAGCGGCAAAGGCGCCTGCCGCAAAGCCGAGAGCCGCTGCCAAGGCCGCTGCTGCGGCGGCGGTGGTGGCCGGTGCCGGGGCGGGTGCTGCCTCGGCGGCCTCCGGGCAGGCCAAGGCCGTGCCCACGCAAAGCCAGGCGGAAGCCCGCCTGCTGGCCATCATCAGGCAGGTGGAAAAGCGCGATCTGGACGGCGCGCTGAAGGCGGCGGCAGACCTGACGGCCGAGGTGCCGAACTTCCGCGCGGCCCAGCTGGTGTATGCCGATCTGCTGCGCTTCAAGACCGGCCGATCCGCCGATGTGCTCGCTGCGGCGCCGCCTGCGGCTGCGGGCGGCCACGCTGCAGCCAATGCCAATGCCAATGCCAATGCCAATGCCAATGCCAATGCCAATGCCAATGCCAATGCCAATGCCAATGCCAATGCCAATGCCAATGCCGGCCCCGGTGCTGCGGTCCGCAGCGGCGTGCTGGTCAGGCACAACCTGTCGGTCGGCTCCGTCACGCGCCTGGACAGCGCGGAGCTGAGTCCCTCGCAGGCACAGCTGCGCTCCTTGCAGGACGAACTCCGGCAGCGCCTGCATGCCGACAGCTCGGCGCCGCCCCAGGGCACGGTTCCTGGCGAGTTCCTGATGCTGGGCGCTTCCGTGCGGCATGCGATCGCCGTCGATGCCAGCAAGTCACGGCTTTACCTGTTCGCGCATGAGGCGGGCGCACTGCGGCTGGTGGGGGACTTCTATGTCTCCGTCGGCAAGCTGGGAACGGACAAGTGGCAGGAGGGCGACCAGCGCACACCGCTGGGCATCTATTTTGTGGGCCGCCACATTCCCGGCCCCCGGCTGCCCGAGTTCTATGGCAAGGGCGCACTCACGGTCAATTTCCCCAATGACTGGGACAAGGCCGTCGGCCGCTCGGGCAGCGGCATCTGGCTGCATGGCTCTCCGCCCGACCAGTTTTCCCGCGCCCCCGAGGCCAGTGATGGCTGCCTGGTGCTCGCCAACCCCGATCTGACGCTGCTCATGCAGACCGTGGACAAGCAGACGCCCGTGCTGATCCGCAACAAGCTGCAGTGGGTGGCGCCCCGCGCGCAGGCCCAGCAGCGCGCCGCGGATGCGTTCGTGCGCGTGATCGACGACTGGAAAAGCGCCTGGCTGGGGTCGGATCTCCGCAAGCTGGCCGCCGTCTACACGGACGACTTCCTGCAGTCGGCCGGGGCACGCAGTTCCCAGGAGCGCCTGACATCCTATTTCAACAGCCCCGGCGTGACGCTCAAGGATGTGTCCATCTACTCCTGGAAAGATGAGCAGGGCGAAATCCGCATCGTCAACATGCGGGCCGCCAGCAAGGCCTATGCCGACGGCCTGCCGCTGCGCCAGTACTGGCGCAAGACGGCCGGAGGCCACTGGCGCATCTTTTCCGAAGATGTGATGGGGTAGATCCCGCTGCGGGCGCCAGCCTGCAAAGAAAGGCCATCGGCCGTCCGGCGGGCCGTGCCGTGGCCCGGCGCCTGCCAGCCCGACAGCCTGCCAGCCACGGCGACCAGCGTGAAGGGCAGGCAGATGCCCATTGCCCTGAACTCGTCCCTGTAGCCGACTGCGATGAAAAGAGCGGTCATGACGGCCACGCACAGGCAGGCCGACCATGCCATCGGATTGCGCGGGCCCTTCAGCGAAAAAATGAACAGCGGCACGAAATAGATCAGAAAGAGCAGCCGCGGCAGTTCGAGTCCCACGGCATAGGTGTCATAGGTGGCCGTCCAGGTGGCGGGATCGCGCCAGAAGGCCAGGTTCTGGAACAGGTGGAATTCGAAGCTCGCGCCGGGGTTGCCCGCGAAAAAGAGCTTGCTTGCCTGGTAGATCGCAAAGCAGGCCACCATGGCAAGGGACAGCCACGCCAGCGGCTCGATCTTGTTGCGGCGGGCGTGGATCTGCGCATGGATCAGGGGCGCCAGGAGCACGGGCAGAAAGAGGGCGGTTTCCCGGTTGCACTGCATGATCACGAGCACTGCGGCGAAGGTCCGCCATCGCTGGCGCAGCACGCAATAGATCGCCAGCAGCACGAAGGCTTGCTCGAAAAAGTCGTAGAAATAGCCTGCATGCAGGAAAACGCTGGGGTATATCAGAGCATAAGCAAGCATCAGTACGCAGGCTTGCGCGCTGGTGTTGCCAAGCAGCAGCGAGATCCGCCCAATAAGTGTGAGCGCTGCGGCGGCTGCCATCCACAGCAGGGCCACCATGATCGTGTAATTCAGTCGGTAAGCCGGCAGGTTCCAGTCTGCCCTGGCCGTTGCTGTGAGGCCCGGCAGCAGCGGCCCATACTTTTCGAGCAAAGGTGCAACAAAGCTTTGGTACAACAGCTGGGCAATGTCGCCGCCCAGCCATGACTTCAGGTTTTCGGGCAGCCAACCGCCCAGATGCTGGATGGTCCAGGGAACCAGCCAACGGTAGGCAAAAGGCTTGTGCGCAGTGCCTTGCAGGTAGGCTCCAAAACCGTTTCTGGCAGACCCGTCCAGAAGGCTCCAATGGCTCAGGAACACACGTATCAGAAAAATGGCCAGCAGAACTATCCATATGGACCAGAGAACATGGAGCAGAAATCTGGTCGCGGCAAGGCGGTGTGCAGGTGTCTTGGTTGTAGCTGCTATCGGCTGAGCTGGGTGCGCGATCTGGCAACCTGGCTCGCAAGCTTTCCCAGGCATGGTCGTGCTAGTCAAATCTGACAACCGGAGCCTGTTGGTAACTTGAGACATCCCACTCTCACTGCTTAAATGGCGGCCCCAGAGGGCCGGGCAACGCCTGGAGCTTCTTGTTTGTGAGGAAAAGTTAAAGGCTGATGATGCTGTTCATTTCGGCTCGACCTTGGGCAGAAATGCGTTTGAATCCAAAGATTCATCGAGAGGGTCGCATGTTTTCGATATTTGCAAAAGACTGGCAACATGAGGGTAATGGCAAGGAGCTTCTGAGCCCTCTGTTGCTGAACAATTTCACAAAACCATGCTGGTCCAAGTCTTGCTGCAAGCTCTGCGAAATCGTGAAACCTTGCGATGCAAAAGGCCTTTGGAGCCTTCTATGGTCAACGCAGCGGCAGCAACCGGGTTTGCGAACCTGCCTCAATGCGCATGATTTTGTGAGTAAGTACAAACTTTTTTGTGCGATGCGCTTGTTAATAATCTGTAGGCGTTCTCACGAATGTAGGACAACAGCTTCATATCATCCATCATGGTTAGTACGCCATTCGATTAACCCATCCATGCTTACATGGGCCTGCAGTATGTTTGTCGATTAGAGAATTTCCTGTGTGACGGCAACGATACAATCGCACGCTTGCTGAACTGTCGGAGCATCGATGAAAATGATGTATATTCATGAAAACTATTGACAGTCTGGTTTCAATTATAATATGAAATCTAGCGAGCCAGCATACCCCCCTGCCACATCCATCGCCATCATCGGGACAGCGTTCCGTTTCCCGGGCGATCTGGACGATCCCCAGCAATTTTGGCAGGCGCTCAAGGAAAAGCGTGACTTGGTCACCGAGGTTCCCCAGGGCCGATGGGCTACGGATGAACTGCAGCACCCCACGCGCTCTGAGCCGGGGCGAAGCATCACCTTCTCGGCCGGTGTCCTGTCGCGGATTGATGAATTCGATGCGGGGTTCTTCGGCATATCGCCACGGGAAGCCGCCTGGTTGGATCCTCAGCAGCGGCTGCTGCTGGAGCTTTCATGGGAGGCCATGGAGAACGCGGGGGTCGTGCCGTCGGCCATGGCGGGTTCCGATTGCGCCGTCTATGTCGGCATCTCGAGCCTGGATTATGGTGTGCGAAGCTTGGACGATATGGCCGGCATCAGCTCCCACTCCATGACCGGCAATACGCTGAGCATTGCGGCCAATCGCCTGTCCTATGTCTTCGATTTGCGCGGGCCTTCGCTGGCGGTGGATACCGCATGCTCGTCGTCGCTGGTGGCTTTGCACCATGCCTGCAACAGTCTGCGCGCGGGCGAGGCGTCCATGGCCATGGTCGGGGGCGTCAACCTGCTGCTGCATCCCTATCCCTTCGTCGGTTTCACCAAGGCCTCCATGCTGTCCGCCGATGGGCGTTGCCGCCCTTTCGACGAAGCCGGCGCCGGTTATGTACGCTCTGAAGGTTGCGCCGTGCTGTTGCTCAAGCCCCTGGAGAGCGCGCTGCGTGACGGCGACCCGATCCAGGCCGTGATTCTGGCCAGCGGCGTCAACACCGATGGTGCGCGCAAGACCGGCATCACCATTCCCAGCAGCGACGGCCAGGCCGAGTTGATGGCCGAGGTGCTGCGCCGCAGCGGCCTGAATCCAGAGGACATTGATTTCGTCGAAGCCCATGGCACGGGCACGGCGGTGGGCGACCCCATCGAGGCCGAGGCCATCGGGCGGGTATATGGCCGCCCTCGCTCCCGCCCCTTGCCCATAGGCTCGGTCAAGGCCAATCTGGGCCACCTCGAGTCGGCGTCGGGCATGGCCGGGCTCGTCAAGGCCATGCTTGCGCTGAAGAATCGGGCGCTGCCGCCAGCGTTGCACCTGCGCAACCCCAATTCCCGCATCGATTTCGCCCGGCTCAACCTGCAAACCGTCACCGAGTACACGCCTCTCGCCAAGGTGGGCGGCAAGCCTCTGGTGGCCGGCATCAACTCCTTTGGCTTCGGCGGCGCCAATGCCCACGTGCTGCTGCAGGAGTTTCCGTCGCAAGCCCTCGACCACGGCGTTGGCGAGGATGCGGAGCAAGCTCTGCCACTAGTGCTGTCCGCGCGTTCGGAGGAGGCCTTGCGCGCCTTGGCACAGCGCTATGCGCAGCTGTTGCAAGGCAAGTCGGACCACCAACTGCATGAAATCGCGCGTGCCGTGGCCCAGGGCCGCGAGCGCCTGGAAATGAGGCTCGCGCTGCATCCCGGTTCTGCCCACGCCGCCGCCGAGCTGCTTCAGCGCTATGCACAAGGCGATGCGCCAGCGCGTGTCTATACCGAAGAAGCGCTTGCGCAGGGCGGTGGCGTGGCCTTCGTCTACTCCGGCAATGGTGCCCAGTGGCTGGGCATGGGGCGTGCACTTCTCGCTGAATCACCGGCGTTTGCTGCCGCCATCGCCGAGCTGGATGGAGCCATGCAGTCGCACACCGGCTTCTCGCTGGTCGAGGCGCTGCACGCCGACGGAGGCGAGGCACGGCTGGACGACACCAGCGTGGCCCAACCGCTGCTGTTCGCCATACAGGTGGCGGTCACCCGCATACTTGAAGGGGCTGGTGTCCGGCCCAGCGCCACGACCGGCCACAGCGTGGGCGAAATCGCTGCGGCCTGGGCTGCGGGAGCCCTGAGCCTGGAGCACGCCATCCAGGTAATTTGCGCACGCAGCAAGGCGCAGGCGCAAACCAGGGGCGCGGGGCGCATGGCCGCGCTCGGCATGGGGCCGCAGGCGGCACAGGACATCATTGCCGCGATGCAACTGGATGTGGAGATCGCCGGCATCAACAGTCCCACCAGCGTCACGCTCTCGGGCAGCCTGGATGGCTTGCAGCGGATTCAGGAGGCGATGGAGCCGCAAGGCACGTTCTTTCGGCTGCTCGATCTCGACTACGCTTTTCACAGCCGGCAGATGGATCCCATCCAGGGGCAACTGGGCCAGTGGCTGGATGGACTGGTGCCAGGGCAGGCGGCTGCGGCAGCCTTCATCTCGACAGTGACAGGGGATGTGCTGTCCGGCGCGGCGCTGGATGCGGGCTACTGGTGGCGCAATGTGCGCGAGCCCGTACTGTTCGCGCAGGCCATCGGCAAGGCGGCCGAACTGGGCTGCCGCGTCTTCATCGAAGTCGGCCCGCATGCCATTTTGCAGCGCTACATCTCCGATACGCTGGCAGCAGCCAAAATCAAGGGCCGCGTGCTGCCCACGCTCAGGCGCGGCGACGACGGCTGGCAACGGCTGGAGGAAGCCGCGCTGCGTGCGCATCTGCTGGCAGAAGGTACCCCAGCTGCCGCACCGTGCCGCGCGCGCGGCACGCATGTGCCGTTGCCGACCTATCCATGGCAGCGGCAACGGCACTGGCACCCCATTACCAGCGAAAGCGCCCGGACGTTCGAACGCCGCCGAGTCCATCCACTGCTGGGCTGGCGCCTGGAAGGCGCGCAGGCTGCATGGGAAAACGTCCTGGACCCGCAGACGCTGGCATGGCTGACGGATCACCAGATCAGCGGAGCCATCGTCTACCCGGGTGCGGCCTATGTGGAAATGGCCTTGGCTGCGGCGCGCGAATGGCTGCGCGCGCCGCGCTGTGCCGTCGAGCAGCTCGATATCGTCGCGCCCATGGTGTTCGATGGCGAACATGGCCGGACTCTGCGGTTCACGCTGAATCCGCGTGATGGCAGTTTTCATATCCGCAGCCGCCAGCGGCTCAGCAGCGACGAATGGACATTGCATGCCTCGGGTCGGGTGCTCGAAGCCGCCGGCCGTCCGCCGCTGCCTCGCATCGAGCCGCCTGCCGAGCCTGTTGTGCTGCTGGACAAGGCCACGCACTACCGCCTCGCAACGGCCCTGGGACTGAACTACGGCCCTGCATTTCAGGGCCTGCGCGAGGCACGTGTCGCCCAGACCAGCCTGCAGGCGCAGGTGCGACTGCCGGCCTCCCTGGGACAGCAGGACTATCTGCTGCATCCGGCCTTGCTCGATGTCTGCTTTCAGACGCTGATCGACTTTTTCGCAGAGCGCATTGCAGCGGGCCAGGGCATAGCACTGCTGCCTGTGAAGATGGGCTATGTCGAAATCTCCGGGCAGGGGCCCGCAACAGGGTTGCGTGCGCGGCTGATCCGGTACAGTGCCCGCTCCGTTCTGGCGGATTTCGAGCTGTTGGACGAGACTGGCCAACTGGTGGCTACCATCCGCGGCTGCCGTTTCCGTGCTGCGCACCTGAAGCGGCATGTGCACGACAACATCGCTGAATGGCAGGTGACGCCGTGGCTCAAGCCGCATCCCATCGATGGTGCCGTCGCGCGGCTGCCCGCCATGGCGGATCTGATGGCGCAGGCCGGCGCTGCGCTCGCCAAGCTGGCCCCGCAGCGCCATGCCTGGTTCAAGCAAACGCTTCCATTGACGGAGGCTTTGGTACTGTCCTTTGCCTATGAAGCCTGCCGGCAGATCGCAGGCAAGCGCCCGCAGGATTGGAGACAGGTTTTCGGGACGCCTCAGGGCCGTTGGCTTGCCGGGCTGATGCGCAGGGAAGCATTGCTGGTGGAGCGCGAAGATGGTCCATTGGAGCTGGCCGCCGACGCCGATCTGCCAGCGGCCCAGGATCTGTGGCGCGCCATCTTGCAGGACAACCCCTCATGCTTGCCCCAGTTGTCGATGCTGGGCCGCGTGGGCCTGCAACTGGAAGGCCTGCTTGGCGGCGCGGTGCAAGCCCTGCCCCTGATGCAGGAGCTGCGCCTGTCACCGATTGCGGAAGCACTGCACCAGACGGATCCCGCCTATTGCGGTGTCCGCATCGCGCTGGAGGCCATGCTGGACCACATCGCCCGCCAGTGGCCAGCGTGCCGCCGTCTGCGAGTGCTGGAGATATCCGCAGGCGCCAGCGAGTTGCCGCAACTGCTCGTGGACGCATTGCCACCCGACCGCTTCGACTACGTGCTGGCCGTTGCCGAAAACTCCTTGCAGGCACGTCAGGCGGCACAGTACCACGAGCATCCCAGCGTCACAGTGACAGGGTTCGAGCCGGCAGAGTTGGGCTTTGTGCTCCCGGCCGGTTCTCCGGCTCTCTTCGATGTGGTGGTTCTGCGCCATAGCCTGCATCGCACGGCTGAACCGCAGGCTGTTGTGGCACGCATGCGAGGCATGCTGGCTGCCGGGGGCCTCATCCTCGTGGCCGAGCGCCACGCCGACTGGAGTGCTGATTTCGTCGAGGGTGTCGATCCCGGGTGGTGGCATGCAGGCGAGACGGCGGATGCCGAGCCCCTGTCCTCCCTGATGCCGCCGCAGACCTGGCTGCAGCTTCTGGAAGGTGCAGGGTTCACGGATTGCGGCGTTTTTGCCGAGTCCGAAGCGCAGGGTCTGGCAGCAGGCGCCTACCTGTTGCTGGCAAGCAGGCCTGCGGGAGACCTGGCGGCGGCGGTCGAGCCCGCGCCCGCGCATTGGCTGCTGCTGGCTGACGAGGCGAGCATGGTCTGTGCGCAGCAACTGGACGCGCGCCTGAAGTCCCGTGGCCAGCAAGTCCGCATCGGCGCGTTCATTGATGTATCGGCTATGGACGGAGGGGGCCACATCGTTCATCTGCTGGGATGGGAGGATCATCCCGAGGGAGCAGCCGGCACCATCGGACCGCTGCTGCAACATATTCAGGCGATGGGCCGTCTGAAAGGGAGCGCCATACCGCGCCTGTGGCTTGTGACGCGCGGCGGGGCGCTGGCGTCCGGCCTGCCTGCCGAGGTCCGGCACAGTCCCGCACAGGCTGCGCTGTGGGGATTCGGCCGGGTGGTCATGAACGAATTCCCGCAACTGGAATGCAGGCTCGTCGAACTGGCCTGTGACCTGGATGGGCGCGCATGGCTGGACCGCCTGGAAAGCGAACTGCTGCAGCCAGACGACTCCAGCGAGATCGTCCTGGGTGAGTCCGCACGTTATTGCCTTGTTCTGCAGGATGCGGCATCCAGGGCCGGCTCCATGCGGCAGTCCGGGGCCCGCGAAGAACGCGTGCGTCTGGATTTCCAGGTGCCGGGGCAACTTCGCAATCTGGTCTGGCTGGCTCAGCCTGAGCGCGCGCTGCGCGAGGGCGAAGTCGAAGTGCGCACCCGGGCTACGGGCCTGAATTTCCGCGACGTCATGTACCTCATGGGCCTGCTGCCGGACGAGGCCGTGGAAAACGGCTTCGCCGGTGCCAGTCTGGGCCTGGAATTTTCCGGCGTGGTCAGCCGTGTCGCTGCAGGGGTGCAGGATCTGCGGCCCGGTGATGCCGTCATGGGCTTTGGCTCCTCTTGCTTTGCCAGCCATGTCGTCACATCCGCCCATGCGCTGGCACGCATGCCTGCGCAATGGTCGTTCGAAGCTGCGGCCACCGTGCCCACGGTCTTTTTCACCGTTTACTACGCACTCAAGCAACTGGCCGACCTGCAGCCCGGCGAACGCGTGCTGATCCATGGCGCCGCCGGTGGCGTGGGCATTGCCGCCATCCAGCTTGCGCGCCACCTGGGTGCGCAGATCTATGCGACGGCAGGCAGCGATGAAAAGCGCGACTTCGTCCAACTGCTGGGCGCGGACCATGTCTTCGACTCACGCAGCCTGTCGTTTGCCGAAGACATCCTGGCCGCCACCAACGGGCAGGGCGTGGATGTCGTGCTGAACTCGCTGGCCGGCGAGGCCATGCGCCGCAGCCTGGATGTGCTGCAGCCTTTCGGCCGGTTCCTCGAGCTGGGCAAGCGCGACTTCTTTGAGAACACACCCATCGGTCTGCGTCCCATGCGCAACAACGTCAGCTACTTCGGCATCGATGCCGATCAACTGCTGACGGGACGCCCGCAATTGGCCGCGCGCCTGTTCAAGGAGGTCATGGATCTGTTCCACGAGCAGGTGCTGACACCCTTGCCCTACCGCAGCTTCGGCGCCGAGCGTGTGGTCGATGCCTTCCGCGTGATGCAGCAGGCGCGCCATATCGGAAAGCTCGTCGTGTCGATGGCCGAGTTGCCTGGCTTGGCTAAAGCCGCGGATTCGCCGGCGCCCCGGCGCTTTGCCAAGGGCAGCTGCTGGCTGGTCACCGGTGGCCTGTCGGGCTTCGGCCTGGAGTCGGCGCGCTGGCTGGCGGCACAGGGCGTGGGCCATCTCGCGCTGGTGGGCCGCCGCGGCGCGCAGACGCCTGGTGCGCAACAGGCCGTGGATGCCCTGGCCGAGCAGGGCGTCAAGGTGCTCGTCCTGGCTTGCGATGTCTCCGATGCTGGCTCCGTCGCACAGCTCATGCAGTCTCTGGGTGCGCACCTTCCCGCGCTCACGGGCGTCTTGCATGCGGCTGCGCACTTCGATGACCGGCTGCTGGCCAACCTCGACGAACAAAGCATGGCCAGCGTGTTGGCGGCCAAGCTGTCCGGTGCCTGGAACCTGCACCGAGCCACCGAAGGCATGTCCCTGGAGCACTTCGTCCTCTATTCCTCGATCACCACAGCCATCGGCAATCCGGGGCAGGCCAACTATGTGGCCGCCAATGCAGGCCTGGAGGCGCTGGCGCTGTTGCGCCAGCGCGCAGGCCTGCCCGCCACCTGCCTAGCTTGGGGACCGATTGGCGATGCTGGCTATCTGCTGCGCAACCAGACCGTCAAGGACGGTCTGGCGCAGCGGCTTGGCAAGCCGCCCATGAGCGCAGCCCAGGCACTGGAGCACCTCGGGCAGGCACTGGCCTCGGGCCAGACGCTGGCCATGCCCGCCAATTTCGACTGGAATGTGCTTGCTCGGCTGCTGCCCTCTTCCAGTGCCGGCCGTTTCGACTTGCTGAACATGCTGCGTGAGGACCAGCCCACGGTATCCGATACGCACGACATCCGCGCGTTGCTGCTGCAAAAGACTCCCGAAGAGTCGGCGGCCATCGTGTGTGAACTGGTCACACAGGAAGTGGCCCAGATCCTGTGCATTGGGGCGGCAACCATCAAACCGCAGGCGTCCTTGCATGAGCTGGGCATGGACTCGCTCATGGCCGTCGAGCTGGCCATGGGGCTGGAGCAGCGGTTCGGCATTCAGCTGCCCGTGATGATGCTCAACGATTCGCCGACAGTCAGCAACGTGACTGCACGCATCATCGAGAAACTGACGGGCGATGGCCAGGCCGAGGGCCAGGACCGGATGTCGCAGCAAAACCAGGCAGTCCTGGTCAGCGCGACGTTGAAACAACATGGCAGTGAAGAAATGACTGCCGAACAAATGCAGGCTGTGGCCGACGACGCACGCAAGCTTGCACAAACGGGCGTCTCGCTGATTTCATGACCAAGACTCCTCTTGCCCATCAGGCCAAGGCGCAGCTGATAGACCGCATCCTGGGCCGCAAGGCCAGCGTGCCCGAGCCACATGCCGCAATACCTGCGTCGCGTGCCGGCGCGCGCTCCAATGTCTCTCCCGACTTCACCCGCTTCGACCGCCATCCCGGCTACGAAAAGATGCTGGTGCCCAAGGCGGCCGCTGACCGCCTGGGACTGGACAACCCTTTCTTCCGGGTCCATGAAGGGATGGCTGGCGCCACCAGCCGGATCGCGGGGCGCGAGTATGTCAACTTCTCCAGCTACAACTATCTGGGCCTTTCAGGCCACCCGCAGGTCAACCAGGCCGCCAAGGATGCCATAGACCACTACGGCACCTCGGCATCGGCCAGCCGCCTGGTGGCCGGTGAGCGGCCTGTGCAGCGCGAGCTGGAACAGGCGCTGGCGGATCTGTATGGCGTCGAGGACTGCATCGTCTTCGTCAGCGGGCATGCCACCAACGTCAGCACGATAGGCTACCTGTTCGGCCCCAGGGATCTGGTGGTGCACGACAGCCTCATACACAACAGCGTGCTGCAGGGCATCGAGCTGTCGGGCGCCACGCGCAGACCCTTTGCGCACAACGACCTGTCTGCCCTGGACCGGATCCTGGCCGAAACCCGCAGCCGCTTCGAACGCGTGCTCATCGTCGTCGAAGGCCACTACAGCATGGACGGCGACATCCCCGATCTGCCAGCCCTGGTGGACATCAAGCGGCGCCACCATGCCTTCCTGATGGTGGACGAGGCGCACTCGCTGGGCGTGCTCGGTGCCACCGGCAGGGGCCTGCATGAGCACTATGGTGTCGATGGCCGGGAGGTGGACATCTGGATGGGGACCCTGTCCAAGACCCTGGCCGGTTGCGGTGGCTACATCGCAGGCGAACGCGCCCTGGTGGAGCACCTCAAGTACGCGGCGCCGGGCTTCGTCTACAGCGTGGGCATCGCACCCTCGCTGGCCGCGGCGTCCCTCGCCAGCCTGCGCATCATGCTCCAACAGCCACAGTGCGTGCAGCGTTTGAAGGACAACACGCATCAGTTCCTACAATGCGCCAAGGCTGCGGGACTGAACGTGGGTCTGTCGCAAGGCCACTCCATCGTGCCGGTGATGACGGGCAGCTCCATCAAGGCCGCGAGGCTCTCCAGCCAACTCTTCGAGCGCGGCATCAACGTTCAACCCATTCTCTACCCAGCCGTCGAAGAGAAGGCCGCCAGATTGCGCTTCTTCCTGAGCAGCGAGCACAGCCAGGCACAGATGGAATCCAGCATCCAGATCCTCAAGGAATTGAAGCCATGACTCAACACACCCTGATTCCCGTTGTGCTGTGCGGCGGCGCAGGTTCTCGCCTATGGCCGGTTTCGCGTCAGGCACATCCCAAGCCATTTATCCGGCTTGCCGACGGCCAGAGTCTGCTGCAAAAGGCTTTTTTAAGGGGCGCGCGGCTGGCTGGCGTGGCGGAGATTTTGACCGTCACCAACCGCGAGTTCTTCTTCAAGACCGCCGATGAATACAGTGAAGTCAACTCGGCCAAGCTGTCGACCTCATTCTTGCTGGAGCCTTTCGGCCGCAATACGGCCGCTGCCGTGGCGGCCGCGACTTTGCATGCCCTGGCCCGGAATCCCGACGCCATACTTCTCGTCTTGGCGGCCGATCACCTGGTCGAGGATCAGGAGGCGTTCGACAAAGCAGTCGCAAAAGCCTGCGTGCTGGCGGCACAGGGATCGCTTGTGACATTCGGCATCCGGCCGACGGCCCCCGAAACCGGTTACGGCTACATCGAGGCCGAAGGCCACAAGGTGCTGCGCTTCGTGGAGAAGCCTGATGCAGAAACGGCTGTCGTGTATCTGGAAACAGGCCGCTTCCTGTGGAACTCGGGCATGTTTTGCTTCAAGGCCTCCACCATGCTCGAGGAAATGCAGTCGCATTGCCCGGTCATCGTGGAGACGGTGCAAGCCTGCTTGAATCAGTCTTCCCATGCTCAGGGCCTGAACTTCTCCCAATGCGAGCTGGAGGCCCGGTCTTTCGGCCAAGTTCCTGAAGACTCCATCGACTATGCCGTGATGGAGAAGTCCAGCCGAGTGGCTGTCGTGCCTTGCGATATTGGTTGGAGCGACATCGGCTCGTGGTCTGCCCTGGGAGCCCTGGGCGAGAGCGATGAACAAGGCAATCGCATCGAAGGCGAGGCGTTGCTGCACGATGTCCAGAACTGCTTCATCCGCAGCGAAAGCCGCATGGTGGGGGCGGTAGGAGTGAAAGACCTCATCATCGTCGACACTCCCGATGCCCTGCTCGTCGCATTGAATGACCGGGCACAGGATGTCAAGCATGTCTACAACGCGCTCAAGACCAGCGGCCATGAGCTGCACCGTCTGCACCGCACGGTGCACCGTCCCTGGGGCGACTACACCGTGCTGGAAGAAGGCGAGCGCTACAAGATCAAGCGTATCGTGGTCAAGCCCGGCCAGAGCCTGAGCCTGCAGATGCACCATCACCGCAGCGAGCACTGGATCGTGGTCAGCGGCATGGCGAAGGTCGTCAATAGCGACAGGGAAATCCTGGTCGCCGCCAATGAGTCCACCTATATCCAGGCGGGCCACCAGCACCGCGTCAGCAATCCCGGAATTTTGCCCCTTGTGATGATCGAAGTGCAAAGTGGTGAGTACCTGGGAGAAGACGATATCGTGCGTTTCGAGGATGTATATGGTCGTGCCTGAAGTGAAGACAAAAAAAATGCGCCAGACATGGCAAAAACATCGCCTGTTTTTGATTACCGTGGTCTTGCCTACTGTCCTGGCGATTTTTTACTTTGGACTGGTTGCCGCCGACGTATATATCAGTGAATCGCGTTTCGTAGTGCGAAGTCCTGAGCGTCAAACCGCTTCGCCATTGGGCGTTCTTCTCAAGAGCAGTGGATTTTCGCGAGCACAGGATGACAGTTATAGCGTGCAGGATTTCATTTTGTCGCGCGATGCACTGCGCGGGCTAGATGAAAATATGAATGTGCGCGCAGCTTTTGCCAAAGGCGACATTCTGGGCAGATTTCCGGGCGCAGACTGGGATGACAGTTTCGAAAACATGCATCGCTACTATCAGAAAGTAGTGCGCGTGCAGCTCGATTCTGCGTCATCGATTGGAACGCTCAGTGTACGTGCATTTACTGCAGAAGATGCGCACCAAATCAATGCCCAGTTGCTGAAAAAAGCAGAAGAACTTGTCAATCAGCTCAACGAACGCGGTCGGCAGGACATGATTCGTTTTTCGAACAACGAAGTGATCAAAGCGGAAGAAAAGGCCAAAAAGGCTGCCTTGAAATTGGCGGAGTATCGAAATAAAAAAGGTGTCATCGACCCCGAGAAACAGAGTGCCATTCCCATGCAGCAGATCGCCAAAATGCAGGATGAGTTGATCAGCAGCAAAGCCCTGATTTCACAGCTCCAGCTTGCAGCACGCGACAATCCCCAGATACCCGTACTGAAAAGGCGTATCGAACTTCTGGAGGCCGAGATTCAGAATGAAAGTCAAAAGATAACGGGTGGTGGTCTTTCCTTGGCCAGCAAGGCTGCAGAATTCCAGCGGCTTGCATTGGAAAAGGAGTTTGCCGACAAGCAACTGGCAAGTGCGCTGGCATCCCTTGAACAAGCTCGCAATGAAGCCCAACGGCAGCAGTTGTATCTGGAGCGCATAGCGCAGCCCAGTTTGCCTGATTCCGCCATGGAACCGCGCCGTATACGTGCTGTCGCCGCTGTCTTTGCACTGGGCTTGATCATATGGGGTGTGCTTGCGATGCTGATTGCCGGCATCAGGGAGCACCAGGATTGACCACCAAGAAAAACACCTTGGCGCGTTCACTTGCAATCCAGTTGCGGGTGATCCATGCGTTGCTGCTGCGCGAAGTCATCACCCGCTATGGCCGCCATGGGTTGGGCGTGCTGTGGCTGATGTTGGAACCGATGCTGTTCACCTTGGGAGTGGCTACCCTCTGGTACATGGCGGACCTTCATACGACGTCCAGCACTCCGATCATTGCCTTTGCCATCACGGGCTATTCCTCCGTGCTGATGTGGCGGAATGTCGCGAATCGCTGCTCGAAGGCGATTGAGCCTAACCTGACATTGATGTACCACAGAAATGTCAAGGTGCTTGATATATTTTTCTCGCGAGTTATTCTCGAATGGGTCGGCGCCACAGCCTCCATCATCGCTTTGACGCTGATATTCAGCAGCTTGGGCTTCATGAAGATGCCTTACGATGTAGCAACTGCCCTAGGTGGATGGTTGTTGCTTGCATGGTTTTCTCTCGGCCTTGGACTGATTGTTGGTGCAGTTTCCGAACGATCAGAAACTTTCGAGCGCACTTGGCATGTCATCAGTTATCTGATGTTTCCTCTTGCGGGGGCTGTTTTTATGGTGGATTGGCTACCAAAGGCAGCGCAGGAGAAAATTGTATGGGTTCCGATGATTCATGGCGTGGAGATGATTCGCCATGGGTATTTCGGGGATCTGGTTCGCACGCATGAGAATCCCATATATTTTTCGATTGTGAATTTGCTGCTTACCCTGATTGGCTTGGCCCTTGCTCGTGAAACAGGTCGTAGGGTACTGCCGGAATGATAAGACTTACAGACATATGTAAAACTTATGACACCCGTAGTGGTGCGCATGTCGTTCTGGATAAACTCAACCTGTGCATCGCGCCGGGAGAAAAAATCGGAATTCTAGGTCGTAATGGAGCAGGAAAATCCACACTTATTCGTATTCTTTCAGGTGCCGAAAGACCTGACAGCGGCCATGTTGAGCGGGGAATGAGCATCTCGTGGCCTCTGGCTTTTGGCGGAGCTTTCCAGGGCAGTTTGACCGGTTTGGATAATCTGAAATTCATCTGCCGTGTCTATGGTACTGATTACAAGGAAAAGATCCAGTACGTGCAGGATTTCGCAGAGCTCGGGAAATTTTTTCGTGAGCCTGTGAAGAGCTATTCATCGGGTATGCGATCGCGTCTGGCATTTGCCATTTCCATGGCTGTTGATTTTGATTGTTTTTTGATAGATGAAATCATATCTGTCGGCGATGCGAGATTCCACGCAAAATGCCAGGAGGAATTGTTTGGCAAGCGAAAAGATCGCGCGTTTGTGATCGTTTCCCATGAGGCCCACAACATCCGCGAGCAATGCAACAAGGTGGGGGTCCTCCATGGAGGAAAATTGAAGGTGTTTGATGACGTTGACATTGCATATTCTTACTATAGAGAGTGTATGCGATGAATCTATCACTCATTGAGCGAAAAATGAAGGGATGGGTGAATCCGCCCTGGTTGCAGCGCCTGTTGGTAAAAGCCGAGCGCAGACGCTGGGTTGGTTTCAGAGGGGCAGTCGCGAAAGACATGAAATTGTTCCTGGATCTGTCTGCGATTACACGCCACGATGCGGGCACCGGCATACAGAGGTTGGTGCGCTCTGTGTCTGTATCTCTTTCAGAGAATCCCCCGCCAGGGTGGACGGTTCTTCCTTGCGCAGCTGGAAATGGAAAGTACGGTCTCATCCAATCTCGTTCCCCTATTGATGGAGGGGCAAGAGAGTCTTTGGATCCTTGCGGAGGTGATGTTTTCCTGGGATTGGATTTTTCTCTCGATAGTATTCCGAGAAACAAACGTCAGCTTTTGCATTGGAAAAAAAATGGCGTGCGTTTGTGGTTCGTCATGTATGACCTGCTTCCCCAGCAACGGCCTGACTGGTTTTCAGACAAGCTGGTCATACGCTACCTCCGTTGGCTACAGGTGATTTCCGAAGTAGCCGATGGTTTTTTCTGCATTTCGCCCAGCGTGACCAAGGAAATGCAATGCTACCTGTCCCGGCACCTGAGGCTGCCCTCTGAGCTGATGCCCGAGCTGGTGACTCTTCCAATGGGGTGGGATATATGCCGTGCTCTTCATAGCAGTGGCATCTCTGAGAATTTCGAGATTCTGCTCCGGTCGATGAAGAACAACCCCATGGCTCTTATGGTGGGCACTTTGGAGCCGCGCAAGGGGCATGCCGATGTACTGGAAGCTTTTCAGAAACTTTGGGATGCAGGCTACCCAGGGCAACTGGTTATCGTGGGGCGGCCTGGCTGGAAAACCGAGCCATTGCAGCATGCGCTGAGAAACCATGTATTGTTCGAGAAAAAATTATTTTGGTTCAACGCTGCGACGGATGATGAGGTTCAGACGCTTTATTCTGCATGCGATGGAGTCATCGTTGCTTCGCATGGCGAAGGTTTCGGGCTGCCTGTTGTAGAGGCGCTGGGTCATGGCAAACCGGTCCTGGCCAGGAACATCGATGTTTTTCATACCATCGATTCAGATGGAATATCGTATTTTCCCGAAACCGCAGGTGCAACGGAACTTGCAGAGGCGATAAGGCAGTGGCTTTCTTGTCAACGACAGGGGCAAAAGGGGACTTTCAGGATGAATCTGTCATCCTGGGATGACACGGCGAAGGCGATCATTTCGGGTCTTCAAAAATAGTGGAAATAGATATTTCTCTATCGCTCTGATTAAAAATGTCATTCAAAATATGATTTTGCCAAAGAATATCATGAGAGAAATAAAGCCTGCAAATTCGGTTTCTGAAATTCTCAATGCTGGCAGTGCTGAGGAGTTTATTGGTACTGCTTATTTGACGCTTCTCAATAGATTACCTGATGAAGAAGGCTATGCGTATTATTTCGGCAGGCTGGAAGCTGGGAGTGACTACAAGAGTGTCCTGGCGCAGATCGCCTCCTCTGCCGAAGCCAAACGAGCAGCCGTTCCTTTGAAAGGACTGACATGGCTTCTCAATCTGTATGCCGTCAAGAAGATTTTCAAATCTGGCCGGGGGGGGGGAAACGGTACTTCCGTTGTGGCCGGAAATCTGCCGGTGTTTGTCAGTGCCAAGGAGGGCAGTAAAAGCGCCTGGTATGAGCGCGTTTGCATGAAAGCTAATTACGTTTCGCAGGAAATATACGACAGGAATCTTTCCTTGCAGCAGAAAGCTGCTCAAAATGCCAGGGTGTGGTTTGATCTGACGACGTCTCTGGAATGGGATGGCGGCGTGGTTGGAATCATCAGAGCCGAGTTGGAAGTGGCTGCTGGATTGAAGAGGCTTTATCCTGGCATCAGGTTCGTCACTTTGCTGGGTAATGGCTTTGTTGAAGTTCCTCACAGTGAATTGGATTGGCTTTTTGCGGCAGATAATGTGTGTGAAGCCTATTTGAAGCATTTTGCCAAGGACAAGAAATCCGGAAAAAGGGCTGCCTATGTAAATCTTTGCATTCCTGAAGAGCGTGCTTTGTATCATCCCTTTGCAAAGGGTGATGCCATCATTGCCATGGGATGGATGGGTAGTGAGAAAGAGAAGTACTACAGCAGGGTGAAGAGGACGGTAAAAGATATCTATATCAATTATCTGATCTATGACACCATTCTTTTGAACGACGAGACCAGAAGGTTTTACCCTGTCGATGCGAAGGAAAGATTTCGCAATTACCTGAAATGGGTTTCCGAGCATGCGGATCTCATTCTGTTTGGCGGGCAGACTGCAAAAAATGATACAGAGAAAGTCCTGCAGCAAGAGGGCTGGCCAATGCGTCCAGGGTTACCCGTGAAATTTGGTACGGACATCGTAAAGACAATGGTTAGAGGTGATGAGCAGAAAACTCTGGAAACACTGGGAATCAATGGAGATTTCATTCTCACCGTGGGTTCAATTGAACCCAGGAAAAACCATGATACTTTGTACAGGGCATATTTATACGCACTAGGTCAAGGTGATATGGATCTTCCGCAACTGGTAATTTGCGGTAAGCCCATATGGCGCACCGACAATCTTCTTGATGCATTGTCCCGTGATCCTAGGGTCCAGGGGAAAATAATACATCTCGTTCCCTCGGATCAAGAATTGGCCTTGTTGTACAAGCGCTGTCTTTTCACAGTGCTTCCGAGTCTCTATGAAGGCTGGAGCCTGACTCTTCCAGAGAGTCTGGGGCAGGGAAAATTCTGTCTGGCGTCGGACAATCCCCCATTGCGGGAGATTGGAAAAGAGCTGATCGACTATGTCGATGGCTGGGACGTGAGGGGGTGGGCGGAAAAAATTTCCTATTACGCCTCAAGAAAAGATGTACTTGGAGAATACGAGGAAAAAATAGCCAGGCTTTGGCCGTCATGCTCATGGGAAGACTCGGCAAAGTCCATTTATGAGGGGGTTGTCGAATATATGGAGAACAACGAACCTCGAGATAATGGTGTGGAAATATGGATTGACTTGACTATCAGTTATCTATATTGGCGAGGCGGTATTAGCGGCATCGTGAGAGCCGAACTGACTTTTGCGAGAAATATCTACAAGATATATGGAAATGTGCATTTCTTTGCATTTGATCAAGGTAATTTTTTCGAAATCGACAAAAGTTATCTGCTCTGGCTGTTGAATGACCTGGATCTTGCCGCGCAATACTCAATGTTCCAGAAATACTGGGCAGATATCGAGTCGGCTGGAACTGGGCATAGAAATCCTTTCCATAATGGAGTGTATCCAGGGCATCCGTCCATCATGCAGGAGTTTCCTGAAGAGGCAATCTTCCTTTTCCTGTCGATTGACACTTCTTCGGGCTATCATTCCAGGAATAGAAGAATAACCGAAATATCTCAGTTTTACCCTGGTCTTTTCAAGGCTCAGCTGATTTACGATTTTACTCCTGTTCTGTTTCCCCATCTCCACGAGGAAACAACGTGTGCAGGATATCTGCCATTTCTGGAGTTTGTCTACAACAATTTCGATTTTCTCTCGTTTGGTGGAAAAACGGCCATGATGGATGGAGAGAAATTGCGCTCTGCTTCTGATTGGAAAAATCCTCCCTCCGGTTACATCGAATTTGGTTCGGATATAGGGCGTCAAGGGAGGGCTCTTGATTCGGTAGAGTCAAAAAATATCCTCAAAAGCTTGGGTGTTACGAGAAAGTACGTGATGACCGTGGGCACGATAGAGCCCAGAAAAAATCACGAAATGCTTTACAAAGCAATGCTTACTTTGCGCGCGCGCGATTTTGAAGAGTTACCGCAGTTGGTGATCGTCGGAAAACCTGGCTGGAAGACCGAGGATTTCAGGGGCATTTTTGAGCTCGATGACCGCGTCAAGGACATGATATTGATCCTGTCTCCGAATGACGAAGAGCTTGAGGTTTTGTACAGAAACTGCTGTTTCACTCTTCTGGCTTCTTTCTATGAAGGATGGAGCTTGACTCTTCCGGAAAGCCTCAATTATGGAAAGTTCTGCCTGACCTCAGATGTTGCACCATTGAGGGAGGTGGGAAGAGATCTGGTCGAGTACATTGACCCTTTGGATACGATGGCATGGGCGGACAGAATTTCTTTCTATCTTGAAAATCCTAAAGAATTGCTCGAGAAAGAAAAGAAAATCCGCAGTGAGTGGAAATCCAAGACATGGAAGGATTGTTCCGAGGATCTGTTGCGCCAGGTTTTCGAGGCCTATGCGGCTAAATATGAAGGCAAGAAGCTAAATGTCTAAGATATTCATTACCGGGATCAATGGTTTCGTGGGAAGAAATCTGGCCAGGCACCTGAGGGAAAGTGGCCATGAGGTGGGTGGCACCGCCAGGTTGGCTGATGAAGCACCAGGAGCTGTGGCATGCGATATAAAGCGTCTTGACGAGATTCGCCGTGCAGTGTTGCAGTTTCGTCCGGAAATCATCGTTCACACTGCTGCCCTCTCTTCTGTGACAGAGGGTGGTGTGCTTGATTACTACCAGACGAATGTGTTGGGTACGGAAAATTTGCTGCAGGTTACGAATGAGCTGAATGAGAGAATTCGGTTCATCTACGTCAGTACTGCAGGTGTTTACGGAAATCAAGATATAGGCGTTTTGCATGAAGCGCTTTCTCCCAAGCCTGTCAGCCACTATGGCATAAGCAAGTTCGCTGGAGAATGTCTGGTGCAGGCTGATTTTGGAAAGAGCCACGATGTCACTATCGTCAGACCATTCAATATCGTCGGATTGGGCCAGAAGATGAATTTCATCTTTCCAAAGATAGTGCATCACTTCAAGAACAAGCTGGAAACTATACGCTTGGGAAATTTGGATCCGAAAAGAGACTATCTGCATATCGACAATTGCTGTCGGTATATTGCTCAGCTGATTTTCAATCCTGCTGCGCATGGAGAGGTTGTAAACCTGTGTGCCAACCGTGGAACATCGGTGCGGGAATTGCTGAATATTCTTTCGGAAATCACTTCGCATGAAATAAAGGTTGAATTGGCGCCAGAATTTGTCCGGAAGAATGAAGTCTGGTCACTTTTGGGTAGCGATGAGAAATTGAAAGCTTTGTGTGTTGATGAGGTTGAGCTGATTCCAGTCGAGGAAATCTTGTCGCAGATGTTGAATTCAAGTAAATGAAACCGTTTTGCCTTCCATCTGGAAGATCTTGATGAACTATGTCGGGAAAATGATTGAATTTTCGATTGATTCATCGATCGAGAGAATGGATTTATTTTTGATTTTAAAAAGGTGATTTATGTCTATTGCAATTATTACGGGTATTACGGGGCAGGACGGAGCTTACTTGGCTCAGTTTTTGCTGAACAAGGGCTACATCGTTTATGGAACCTATCGTCGTACGGCATCTACCAATTTTTGGCGCATACAGGAACTTGGGGTGAACAACCATCCCAATCTCAAATTGGTGGAATTTGATCTGACGGATATTTCGTGCATCATTCGACTGTTGCAGAAAACCGAGGCAACGGAAGTATATAATCTTGCTGCACAGAGCTTTGTCGGAGTTTCTTTCGAACAGCCTATCACTACCTCTGAAATAACGGGGCTGGGCGTGCTCAATATATTGGAGGCTATACGGATAGTGAATCCGAAGATTCGCTTCTACCAGGCCAGCACTTCCGAGATGTTCGGCAAGGTTCAAGCGATACCTCAAACCGAGAGCACTCCGTTCTACCCGAGAAGCCCATACGGCGTGGCCAAGTTGTATGCACACTGGATGACCATAAATTATCGCGAGAACTATGATATTTTTGCCACCAGTGGAATTCTGTTCAATCATGAATCGCCGTTGCGCGGTTTGGAGTTCGTGACTCGAAAAATTACTGATGCGGTGGCGCGTATCCATCTGGGCAAGCTTGACTGTATTGAACTGGGAAATCTGGATGCCAAACGAGATTGGGGATTCGCCAAGGATTACGTGGAAGGCATGTGGCTCATGCTCCAGGCAAAAGAACCGGACTGTTTTGTATTGGCCACTCAGCGAACAGAAACCGTTCGTGATTTTGTAAGAATGGCTTTCAAGGCCGTTGGCAGGAATATAGAGTTCAGCGGAAGGAATGAAGATGAAATTGGAAAAGATGCCGAAACCGGTAAAATATTGATGCGCGTGAATAAAAAATTCTATCGTCCCACGGAAGTCGATCTGTTGATCGGAAACCCCGAGAAAGCCCATCGCGAGCTGGGCTGGTCCCCCAAGACGACGTTGGAGGAGCTTTGCCAGATGATGGTAGATGCGGATCTTCGACGCGTTGCGGATGGGATGTCTTTTTAAGAGAGATCCTGGATATTTACACGCTGAGTCGGACCGGTTGGCCGAGTTTCTTGTGACGTGAATGAAAGATTGAAATGGTTTTTGGCATGAATCCGATCAAGGAATGGCTAACCGGCGGCCGTGCTGCGGGGCGTATGCGTTGCACAGGTCTGGCTGCTGCTTCGTTGGCTGGGCTGCTTGCCGGGTGTTCCTCATACCCTGCCTGGCTACCCACTTCCGGGCCCAGCGTGGAAGAGATCATCGTCCAGGAGAGTGCACCTTCTCCCATCAGGGTGGTGGACGTCACTGAAGGGGTTGCCCGGCAATTGATCTCCGCGGAAAAGCGCGACCGCTTCACAGAAGTCTTCCCTGCCAATCAGGCGCTCGGCTATCGCGTTGGTCCGGGCGATGTGTTGGAGGTTTCCATCTGGGAAGCTCCACCTGCGGCGCTTTTTGGCTCTTCCGCACTCGACCCGCGCCTGGGGGCGGCCACATCCCGTGTGACGACTTTGCCGGAACAGATGATTTCTCACGAAGGGCAGATCAATGTCCCCTTTGCCGGCAGTATTGCGGTGGCTGGCAAGTCGCCTCAACAGGTGGAGGCGGAAATCGCTCAGCGACTGAAAGGCAAGGCGAACCAGCCTCAGGTGATGGTGCGCGTGATCCGCAACGTCACGTCCAACGTGACGGTGGTGGGAGAGGTGGCGCAAAGCCAGCGCATGCCCTTGACTGCCAGGGGTGAACGCCTGCTGGATGCCATTGCCGCAGCTGGTGGCGTGCGCCAGCCTGTGAACAAGGTGACGGTGCAACTGACGCGCGGTGCCAGGGTTGCGAGCATGCCTTTGGAGAGGGTCGTTCAGACGCCGTCGGAAAACCTGCTGCTGGCACCGGGCGATGTGCTGACCGTCAATTTCCAGCCTTTGAGCTTCACGGCGCTGGGCGCCACGGGAAAGAACGAGGAAATCAACTTCGAAGCCCAGGGAATCTCGCTGGCCCAGGCGCTGGCGCGGGCGGGGGGCGTGCAGGATTCGCGCGCCGACACGCGGGGCGTCTTCATATTCCGCTTCGAGGATCCCGAGGCGCTGGATGCCGGCTTGCGCGAAGGGCCCATGACACCTGATGGCCGCGCACCGGTCATCTACCGCCTTGATCTGAAGAGTCCCGCATCCTTCCTCGTCGCACAGAGCTTCCCGATCCGCAACAAGGACGTCGTCTATGTCGCCAACGCACCGGCCGCTGAATTGCAGAAATTCTTGAACATCGTGACCTCGTCGGTGTTCTCTGCCGCCAATCTGGTCAATCTCACCAAATGACGGCTGGGGTCTTGTGTATTCAGGCGTGGTAATAGACGTTACCAGGGCGTTGGACCGGGCCTTGCAATGCCGGCTTGCGACGGGGGTGGATCGTGTCAGCTTGGAGTACGTGCGGCACTTTGCTGCCGATGCGCAGGCCCTCGTGCGGTTTGGCGGGCGGTGGATCATCATGTCGAAGCGGCGCTCGCGGCTGGTGTTCGAAGCCTTGCTGGCGACAGGCCGGCCTGATGGTGTGCGTCTGCGCTGGCTCGTGGGTTGCAGCTATGTGCTGGATTGGCGCGGGCCCGCGCTGGCCAGTGTGCTGCTGAATATCGGCCACAGCGGACTGCAGGACCCTGACTATGGGCCCCAGGCGCTGAGGCTTGGCATGCGGCCCCTGTACTTTCTGCATGACCTGATCCCCATGACCCATCCCGAGTATTGCCGGCCTGGGGAGGCAGGCAGGCACAGGCAGCGTCTGGAGACCATGCTGGCCACAGCGTGCGGATTGATTGCGAACTCGATGGCGACCGCCGATGAGTTGAAGTCCTATGCCGCCCTTGAGAACAGGCCGTTGCCACCTACCGTGGTAGCCTCGCTTGCACCTGGCAGACTGGCGGCGCCAGCGGCCCGCCGGCTGATGGACGCGCCATACTTCGTGGTGCTGGGCACCATAGAACCACGCAAGAACCATCTGCTGCTGCTGCATGCATGGCGGCACTTGGCAGGGCGCCTCGGTCCGGCCGCCCCGCGTCTGGTCATCATCGGCCAGAGGGGCTGGGAGTGCGAGCAGGTGATCGATCTGCTGGATCGCTGCGATGCGCTGCGCGAATTCGTCGTGGAGCGCCCGGCTTGTGGTGATGCCGAACTCGCCACCTGGCTGGCGCACGCGCAGGCATTGCTGTTTCCCTCGTTCGCCGAAGGCTATGGCATGCCGCTGGTAGAGGCGCTGGCGGCAGGCTTGCCGGTGCTAGCCAGCGATCTGCCTGCCTTTCGCGAAGTGGCGGGAGACATTCCCGAATACTTCGATCCTCTGGACGGCCTGGGCTGGATCCAGGCGATCGAGGAGTACGCTCGGCCCGGCAGCAAGCAGCGCCAGGCGCAACTGGCACGCATGCAGGGCTGGCAGGCGCCGACCTGGGAAGCGCATTTCGGGCAGGTGCAAGAGTTGATGCAGCGTTGCCTGCCGGCTGCAAGGGCATGAAGCAGCAGGCTGTCCTTCATGCGCTGGGTTTCGCGCAGCGCAAGCGTGCGACGTTGCGTGCGTGTTTTCCGCATGCGCGTCTGGTGTTCATCAATGCTGCGCGGCAGATTCCTGCGCGAGGCACTTTGCTGGTCTGGGGCATGCCGCCGTTGCCGCCACTCGCGCCAGGGGTTGCGGTGATTCGAATCGAGGATGGCTTTTTGCGCTCCGTGGGCCTGGGGGCCGACTGGATCCGCCCGGTATCTTGGGTGGTGGACCGCAGCGGCATGTACTTTGATGCGACAGGCCCGTCGGATCTGGAGGCGATTTTGGCTGGCACCGATTGGAGCCCTCCCATGCTGCAGCGCGCTGCAGCATTGCGGCGGAATATCGTCCAGTCGGGCCTGACCAAGTACAACGTGGGCGCAGGTGACTGGCACAGGCCCGCAGGCGCGTCCAGGGTGATTCTTGTGCCGGGGCAGGTCGAGACGGATGCCTCCATCCGCTGCGGCTCCCCCGTGGTGCGTACCAACCTGGAATTGCTGGTGCGTGTGCGCGAGGCCCATCCGCAGGCCTACATCGTCTACAAGCCGCATCCCGATGTGGTGGCGGGGCTGCGCCTGTGGGGCGAGCAGGAGTCGCGCGCGGCGGATTTCTGTGATGAGGTGGTGGCTCGGGTCCCCATGCACCGTCTGCTGGAGCAGGTGGACGAGGTGCATGTGATGACTTCCCTGGCAGGGTTCGAGGCCTTGCTGCGTGGTCGCCATGTGGTGTGCCATGGCCAGCCGTTCTATGCGGGCTGGGGGTTGACGCAGGACATGCTGCCCGTGGCGCGGCGCGGCCGCCAGCTGTCGCTGGATGCGCTGGTGGCAGGGGCCCTGATTCTGTATCCAACGTATTTCAGCTGTGAGGAGGGGGCGTGCATCACGCCAGAGAAAGCATTGGACGATTTGATCGCATGGCGGGAAAAAGAGGGCACCGGCCTGTCCTGGTGGAGGCGCCTGTGGCGCCCCGTGCTGCAACTGCTGGCATGGTGGCAGGACGGCAAGAGAAGGAGGGGCGCATGATCCATGCGCAGGTGTTCGAGTCGATCCGCGACGTGGATCCTGCCGTCTGGGATGCGTTGCTCGATGCACGTTCGCTGACGTTCACCCATGCGTTCTGGACCCTCATCGAGGAGTCCGGGCTCAATGATTTCCAGTATCGACACGTGCTGTTCTCGGACGAGGACGGCCAGCCCGTGGGGCAGACGACGTTCTATGTGGTGACCACGGACGTGGCCATCTTCGCTCCGCAATGGCTGCGGCGCGTGCTGGAGCCGGTGCGCCGCATTTTTCCGAACTTCCTGAAGCTGAAGATGCTGGAGTGCGGCACCCCCATCATCCTGAACAGTCCGCCGCTGGTGCTGCATGCCGACTTCGAGCCGCAGGACATTGCGCCGGTGTGGCACAGCACGCTGCAGTCCTACGCACGCCGCAGCCGTGCCCTGGTCATGGTGCTGCGCGACTTCGAATCGGCGCAGGGGGGCTGGCTCCGGTGCTTGCGCAAGGCGGGCTATCACATCGTGCCCGGCCTGCCCAATACCTACCTGGACCTGCGCTGGGACTCGATCCAGAGCTACCGTGACGATCTGAAGAGCTACTACCGCAGCAAGATCAACAACCATCTGCGCAAGAATGCAGAACTGGGAGTGCGCCACGATCTGATGGAGGATTTCGCGCACCTGGCCGACGAGTTGTGCCGCCAATGGCTGATCGTGCACGCCAAGGCCAACGAGTTTCAGCGCGAGGTGCTGACTCCTGCCTTTTACCGCGGTCTGTCCCAAAGGCTCCACGGCCATGCCAAGGTGCTGCGGTTCTTCCGCGGCGATGTCTTCATTGGCCATGCCTTGTTGCTGCACGACCGGGACATGGTGCGCTGGCTGTACTTCGGGCGGTCGGAGCCGGTGAATGATAGTCTGTACCTGTACGTCGTCCAGGCAGTGATCGATGCAGCGATAGAGCTGAAGGCGAAGCGGCTGGAGATGGGCTTGACAACATACCCCATCAAGCAGGATGTGGGGGCGCGCCTGGAACCGATCCATTTCGCGATCCGATGTCCCTGGCCCATGCTGAATCCGGTGTTCGGCATCGGTTATTCCTTGCTCAACAAGCCCGCCAGACTGGAGAACAAAATGATCTTCAAATCCCCGCCTACGCGGCAGGATCCATGATGCCCGAGCAAGCAGTGCAGGACACCTACCGCGATGCGCCTGTGGCGATTACGGGAGCATCTGGATTTGTCGGCCGGCATCTGGCGGCGCGCCTGCTCGATGAGGGGGCGAGAGTCACGGTTCTTGCTCGCGATGTTTCGCGCCTGACTGCTAGGTTGGCGCACGAATGCACGCTGGTCCAGGGCGATCTGCTTGACCGGGCAGCGGTGTACCGGATGCTGAGCGGCGCGGCCTACGTATTTCACTGTGCTGCCGACGTTGCGACCTGGGGACCTTGGGAAAACTACCGGCGCGCCAATGTCGACGGTGTGCGCGTCCTGCTTGATGCCTTGCAGACAAGGGGCGGGACATTCAGGCGGCTGGTCCATGTGTCCACGCTCGATGTCTACGGCTTTCCGGCGGGGCCGGCCAGTGAGGATGCGTTGCTGGCGCCTGTGCCCTACCACTACGGCGAAAGCAAGCGCCAGGGCGACCTGCTTGTCCAGCAGCAGTGCCCGGCGCTGGGTCTATCCCATGTGGTGCTGCGGCCCGGCAACATTGTCGGGCCGGGCAGCCCGTTCGTTTCGCGCATAGGCGCTGCGCTGCGCTCGGGGCCGATGTTGTCGATCGACGGCGGCAGGCACCATGCCGGCCTGGTGGATGTGCAGAATCTGCTGGACGTCCTGCTGTGGGCGGGGCTGAGTCCTGACGCCCACGCGCAGGTCTACAACCTGCGCGATTCCTGGGATGTGTGCTGGGCTGACTATCTGCGCGATTTCCGCCAGGGCAGCGGCCTCAGGGGATATGTGCTCGATCTTGACTATCAGACGGCCATGGTGCTGGCTTCGGTGGCCAGCGCTCCCTATCGATGGTTGGGTTTGCGCAAAGAGCCTTTGCTGCATCCGCTGATCGTTCAGATATTCGGGCGTACCTGCGGGCATGCCGTGGACAAGCTGCGATCGCATGGCGCGCCCGGCGGCCGGGTGGACTATGCATCGAGCATGCGCGCAAGCCTGCAGTGGCTTGGCGCGCAGCCGGGCTTCATCAAGCACTGAGTCGTATCGTTGTGCGCCATTTTCTTTTCCTGCAGGGCATGCCCTGTGATTTCTTCCGGACCGTGGCCGATGAACTGCAGCGCCAGGGGCATTGCGCATCGCGCATCAACCTGTGCTTCGCCGACTGGCTGTTCTGGCACGATCACCGTGCGGCGAACTTCCGGGGCCGTCTCGCGGGCTGGGCGGGTTTTCTGAGTGACTTCATTGCACGCAAGGGCGTGACCGACATCGTTCTGCTGGGCGAGCAGCGCAAGTACCACAGGGAGGCTGTGGCGCTGGCCCGCCAACTGGGTGTGCGCGTCATGGTCACTGATTTTGGCTACTTCCGCCCGGACTGGATCACCCTGGAGCCTGAGGGCATGGGAGGCGAATCGACCATGCCACGCGATCCGGCCGTGATTCTGGCGCAGGCCCGCGGCCTGCCGGCGGTGGACTTCACTCCGGTGTTCAAGGACAGCGATTGGCGCATGTCGGTGGGTGATCTGGCTGGCAGTCTGGGCAATGTGCTGCTCAGACTGCTGTATCCCTTCTACCAGCAGACCATCGAACGCCCGCATGCGCTGGTTTACTTCCCGGCCATGGGTTGTGCCTTGCTGCGCAAACCGCGCGCGGCACGGCAAGCGCAGCATACGTACCTGCGGTTTCGCGAGACTGGTCGGCCCTTTTTTGTATTTCCGTTGCAGCTTGATCACGATTTCCAGATCCGAGCCTACTCACCTTACAAAGGCATGGGCGAGGCCCTGGACGAAGTGCTTGCCTCATTCGCCGCACACGCGCCTTCCGGCTGTGATCTGCTGGTCAAGACGCATCCCTGGGATCCGGGTCTGATCCGCTGGAAACGCTGGATTGAACGCAGCGCGGGCCAGTCTGGCATTGCGGGGCGGGTGCATTATCTCAATGGCGGCCCGCTGGACGACATGATGCGCGATGCCCGGGGCGTGGTGACCGTCAACAGTACCTCGGGTCTCAGAGCCTTGCAGTTGGGTCGACCGGTCCAGGTACTGGGCAAGGCGGTCTACGATGTGGCGGGCTTGACCCACCAGGCAGGGTTGAATGCGTTTTGGGAAAAGCCACAGCAGCCGGATGGGGGGCTGCTGGAGGCGTTCGTCAGATTGCTGGTGTCAAGAACACAGATACGCGGGGTCTTTTTCGAACCTTTGGGCAAGCAGGCCGCCGTGCTCGAAATGGTGCATCGCCTTGGCGAATCGATCGGGCACTAGCCAGCCATGAAAGACCCACAAGTCGGGCCATGCGTCAGCATGGCCGGGAATGCGCTGATCCTAGCGTTTCACTGGGAGGCCTCCGCATCAGCCTTCAGCTTGAATTGATGGCGTTCAAAAAACTCATCCCAGCCGATATTGCTGCCAAACCAGTCCTTGGAATCGTAGTTGTTGACCGCAGATGCGTAGACTTGCGGCATTAATTCGGTGTCGAGTCCCGTTTCGCTTTTGTAATCATTCAGCAAAAGAAAGGTGATTTCGGCATTGGGCAGCATTTTGTTCAGTGCATCGATGAGCCTTTTTAGAAGTACTTCGTCGAATATGCATGTGCGATCATCGAATTCGGTCCAGCCGTGGGAAAAACGGATAAACAGGATCTTGCCTTTGAGATTCAGGAATCTGGATATCAGATAGGAGAATTTCGAATGGTTCTTGGCGCACTGTGTCCGTACAAGATAAGGAGAGTAATGGCCGTTGATTTTTGCTTCGTCAAAATCGTGATAATGCATCAAATGGTATTTCGTGCATGTCACCGCCGGTCCGGTTTTTTCGTGAACGATCTTCAAATTGTCTTCTTTGAAGAGGTCTGAAAACTCTGTCTCTACCAGCTCCACCAAGCCAATCGTAGGCGTTACCCACCAGTCGAAAGGATAGGCCTTTCTGACGCCGAAATATCTTCTTATTTGATAGGCAGTCTGGCAGTGGCCTCCCAAACCTATGATGTGATCGTATTCTTTGTCAATCATTTCAATTCCGTGGAAATATGCGAGAATTCAGGGTTGGAGAGTGGGTGCCAAAATCGACGGTGAACCACGAGAGTGCGAGGTTAACATGAACAATGCCGCCGATCCAGCGGCTGGGCGCAACTTTGTTTGCGAGCCGATGCAGGAGTGCAGGTGACTGCGATGGGCCGCATGAACTCCAGCCCTTATGCTGTACTCAAGGTCTCCGTTTCTTGTAGAGGTGAACGGGGCTTGGACAAGCTGCCGGCGCTGGCTGCACCGCGGGCTGCAGGTGCTTTCATGAATGGCGGGTGCCACGGATGGATCTGTCGCTCGGACGACAACGTCTGAAAATTCGCCTTGCTGCGCTCGGGCACAGCGGTTTTTTAGGGACGTATGTGCAATACTCGCAGCGTCTCGCTCAGGAAGATGGGCGAAAAATCCGGCAGTGCTTCAGAGTATGCGCAGCATGAAAAAAGGAGGCATTGGTTTCTGGTACAAGGCATGATTTCAGTAGAGAAAAATTTTATACACCAGATCTTAAATAGCATCTTATGAAAAATATTTCTGAAGCCGAAGAATTAATCCGGAAAAATGGACAGGTGACATTTGAAGTGGCGGGAACTGCTATAACCTTCGACCTGAGGCATCGCCACGAAAGGGCCTACGCGGCGAAGCTTCTCATGGATATTCCTCATCCCCAGGCCGACATCGATTGGTTTATCTTCAACAGATTCATCAAGCCAGGCGATTCTGTCCTGGATGCCGGCGCCAATATCGGATTCACTGCCCTGGAGTGTCTTGAAGCAGGTGCTGGAAAAGTGGTCGCCGTGGAGGCTTTGCCGGATCTGTATGATCGATTGACCAAGCTGGCCAACGAAAAATTGATTCCTGTAAGGTCGGCTATTTCATCAAGACAGGGTGTGTCCGATTTTTTCGTGTCGACTGCACATAACCAGGGTTCCAGCCTAAAAAAGGAAATGATTGAAATATTTCCCAGTGTATTTGGCGAAAAAATAGAAAAAATAAATGTCGAATTGACGACCATAGACAGTTTGGTGGAAATTTTTGGTCATTTTGATGTATGGAAGATGGACATTGAGGGCGCTGAGTCCGATGCCTTGGCGGGCGCAAAAAAGACATTGGAAAATTCTCCGCCAAGAATCATCATTGCCGAGTTGTATGATGAGTTCTACGATGAGTTCCACTCTTGCGTCAAGGATACGCACCCATTTGTATGCAGGGCGCTGATTCCAGGTGATAATTATGAAATGGAATTGCATGCTCCTCTGAAAGGTTTTCCCGATGGATTCCATAGAACAAGCCCCATGTATGTTTTTTCCAATGTGGATTTCGAAATCGCCTGAGAATAGTCAGGTGACGATCTTTGAATATCTATTTCAGTCCAGGCAGAGGTGAGCATGTTGGGTTTGAAAAATAAGCCATGCATCGACGAACTGGTATTCATGGATGATTTCCTGAGAGGAAGCGAAAATGGAATGAAATACTCGGGACATAATCGTAGATTTCTGCGTCGTTTTTTCGGTACGGCAGCCTCCAGATTGGGGTGGAAGACCAGGGAGTTGGGTTCACAGTCGCAAGATGGATGCATACCCGTGGCCGATATCATGAAGGCGTATGATTTACCTCTAAGTCCTGCCGGCTGGGCGGCCGCCTGCGTTGCAGACTTCAATAAGGCGGCCGAACATTTCGCATTCCTGGACCTTCCATCCTCTGCGCTGGTCATCGGATGGGGGCTGACACCGGCCACCATGCATTATCTAAATAGTCGTGGAATATCATTCATCGACGTAGAAATCGGATCGATCCGCTTTGCCCGGGATCTGCATCTGGTCATGAGAACCAATGACCAGGGTATCAGACGTGAAATAGAGAAAATGCGCATTCATGAGGATCACTTCTGGTCCGCTGCCGCGGGAATGCGTTCATATTTCGGCCGTCGCGGCCAGCCCTCCATTGTTTCCCCTGATATAAGCGTAGGACTTTTCGTAGGTCAGATGTCGATTGATCTGGCCATGGTTCGCAATGGCCGGCTTGCGAAGCCTGCTGACTTCGTTGATGAAGTGCGGCAATGGTCAAAAGAGGTCGATTTGCTGGCCATCAGATCTCATCCGGCGCAGCCCGATCCTGACCATCTGTATGTCTTGCTGGAGGCCATACCGAATGCTGTGCTCTTGAACAGTAATACCTACAGCCTGCTCTGCGCAGATAATCTGGCTTTTGTCGGCGCGATATCTTCGGGAACGCTGAAAGAGGCTGCTTATCTGGGGTGCAATGATATAAGACGGCTGATGCAGGATGATCGCAATAATCCACAGTGCCTGCCTGACGGCTGTTCGCCATGGGTGGCTGTCGAACTTGATGTCGCGAGCACCACTGCCCTGATGAACTTTTCACGCGCCAGAAGCAGGTTCTGGCACTGGCCCTTGCCGCGTCCTGGACGCAGCCGAAAGTCGCCCTTCGCCGAAGATATGCTCAACCACATTTTCGGCTACCGCTGGGGAATGGAGCCGACAGCCAGTGGCCTGCCAGAGCTGCCTGTGCTTTCCCCCGGAAGCAGGATGGATTTTACTGTGGGCGCGCCTGGGTCGGCATGTGCCATTTTCGGACGCGGCTGGCTCTGGCCCGAAAGCTGGGGCGTATGGAGCGCGGAACCCCATGCAAGTCTCGTTATTCCAATAAAACTGCCGGACGAAACATGTTCTGTTTCTGAGTTTGCATTCACGTTGGTGGGACATGCCTATGTGCCGGAGAAAGCCATCCCGCCCAAAATAATAATATTTGCAAATGGAATTGAGTGCGATTGTATTTCTGAAAATAATGGAGAAATGCACTGGACTGCGCGTTTCAGCTCGGAATCTGTCCGCAGTCGTATGCTCGTCATTTCCATTCATGTGCAGGGGGCATTGAGGCAGTGCGATTTGGGAGGTGAGGCCAACGATTTTCGCGCCTTTGGTTTGGGACTCAGGTACGTGATGCTGGACGAAATAGGGGCGACCGATACCGACTGCGGCTGAGCTGCCTTTCTCCTGAAGGAGCCAGTGCGCCGTGGCGCCGTCGCTGCGAATTCCGTCGCGTGCCGCCGTACCGACTGCCGCAGATGTCCTGAAAGCGTGGCGCAAAGCGCTTCAGAATGGCGGCTGCAAAAGCAGTTCCACCACCCTCCCTGACCAGGCGCCATGGCGAATATCAGCATCCTGCATCTCCAGACCTTGTGCCACATCGCTCAGTTGGGGACGTTTCAGGCCACGGCCGACCATATGTACACCACGCAGCCCACCGTGTCGGCGCGGATGCGGGAACTGGAAGACCGGCTGGGCTTTGCGGTGTTCCACAAGCGGGGGCGCAGGATGGACCTGACGACCCAAGGCCGCGAGCTGGTCCAGCAGATCAAGCCGCTGCTGGCCGCGATCGATGATGTGATCCATACGCTGGACAACGCATCGCACGCCTCGGGCCTCATCCGGCTCGGCATCGCGGGGCTCGTCGGCCAGACATGGTTTCCTCAGTTCATTGCGGCGGCGCGTGCGGCAATGCCGCAACTGAGCTTTGAAGTCGAGGTGGGCCAGACATCGCTCAGCGTGAGCAAGCTGGAGACCGGCCATCTGGACCTGCTGTTCATGGCGACGCCTTCCCTGACCTCGGACCGGTTCCATGTGGAGCCCATCGGCGCGGTCGAGGTGGTGCTGGTAGGGGCGCCCGCGCTGGTGGGGGTGGGCGCGGGAGACGTCGCCGCACCGGATCGCTGGCTGCAGCTGCTGCGCTCGCAGCCCATCTGGTCCCTGTCCAAGGAGTCTCCGATGCATGGCATCTTGATGAGACTCCTCAAGGAGAGCCATCTTCGTGTGAAGGTCGATGTCTGCGGCGATGTGCTGACTTTGAAGCAGCTGCTGTGCAGCGGCTCGGGCATCGGGCTGATGACCCGGCCATTGATCGAATCGGAACTGGCCCATGGTGAACTTGTGGCCGTGGAGGGGGCGCCGACCTTTCCGACCATCCCCTTCAACGCCGCCTGGGGCATCGATCAGAGCCAGACGGTCATCCGCAAGCTGGTGGCGCTGGCCAAGACGATTTCCACTTTTCGCTGAGACGCCGTGCGCGCATTGCCTGTGCAGGCCCCGCAGGGCCGCGCCAGGCCTGTCCCTGCCTCACTCCGGTTTCACGCCGGCGTCGCTCAGGAGTTTTTTCCAGCGTGCGGTTTCTTCGGCAAGCAGTTTTTCAGCCCCCTGCGGATTGCGCTGCGACGCCGGCGGAAGGCTCAGGCCCATCTGCCGGTAGCGCTCCTGGAGCTCCGGCTGCTCCAGCGTTTTGTTGATCGCGCGATGCAGCGTGGAGACCGCCGACGAGGGTACGCCTTTCTTCACCAGCAGCATGTTCCAGATGGTGTAGTTCAGTGCGTTGAAGGAGGTCTCGGAGGCCGCAGGAACGTTCGGCAGCACGCTGACGCGCTGCGCGCCCAGGACCACCAGTCCCCTGATCTTTCCCGAGGCAATGGAGTTGACGGCGGTGCTGCTGCTTTCCACGGTGTAATCGATCTGCCCGGCCATGACGTCCGACGTTGCCTGTGCTGCCCCCCGGTAATGCACCGGTGTCACGCTGATGCCCAGCCCGGCATTCAGCAGCATGCCCCCCAGAAAGGCGCCCGATCCGATGCCTGCATCGCCGAAATTCATCTTCGCGCCATGGATCTTCGCGTGGGCTGCGAACTCCTCCAGGGTGGAGGCAGGGAAATCCGCGCGCACCGAAAGCACCTGAGGTGCATCGCCGACGGACGCTATGGCCGTGAAATCCTTCAGTGCGTCATAGGGCAGGCTTTTGTACACGGAGGCGTTGGCCGCCAGTGTTCCCACATTGCCCAAAAGCATGGTGTAGCCGTCGGCGGCACTTCGCGCGACGCGCGTCTGGCCTATCGTTCCACCGGCTCCGGGGACGTTCTCCACCACGACCGACTGCCTGAGCTCCTGCGCCAGGCCCTTGGCCAGCATCCTGGCCAGCACGTCCGTCGCACCTCCTGCCGTGTAGGGCACGACGAGCGTGATGGGCCGCTCCGGATAGGTTTGCGCCGCAGCCCAGCCGGGCTGCACCATGGCTGCCGCGAACAGGCATGACGCCTTCAACGCAGGCAGGATTTCTTTTGCATTCATGTCTTGTCTCCTTTTTTTGAATCCGACGATGCACCCGCGGCGTGGCGGATAGGGCCGGCCTGCGAAGGGGCTGGCTGATCGCCGCCGCCCGGTGCCTCAGGCGGGATCGCGCAACGTGAAAGTCACGATCTTTTCGTCGGTCATCTCGCGGATCGCGTACTTCGGGCCCTCAAAGCCGTAGCCGCTGTCCTTGACGCCGCCATAGGGCATTGCGTCATTGCGCGAACTGGAGGTCTCATTCACGTGCAGGCCGCCGACGTGCAGATGGCGGGCCAGGTGGAAAGCGGTATTGACGTCGTTGGTGAATACGCCGGTGGCCAGGCCGTACGGCGTGGCATTGATGCTCTCGATGACCTCGGCAAGGTCGTTGAACGGTATCAGCGTCACCACTGGCGCGAAAATCTCCTGATCCACCACCTTCATTCCCGGCCGCACCTGCGTGAGGATCGTCGGTTCGAGCACGCACCTGCTGCGCTGCCCTCCTGCCACCACCCGTGCGCCCTGGGCGACGGCTTCCTGAATCCAGGCCTCGGCCCGCATGGCCTCTTTCTCGGCGATCATCGGACCGACGTCCGTATCGGGCAGCCGTGGGTCGCCGGTCTTGAGGGCGCGTGTGGCTTGCTCCAACCAGGCGGTGACCTCTTCGATCCTGCTCTGCGCCACGTACAGGCGCTGGATCGATGTGCAGACCTGGCCGGCCTTGCGGAACGTGGCGCGCAGAATGCGCGGCAGGGCGTCCTGGAGGTCGGCATCCGCGCAGACCACCGTGCAGGCGATGCTGCCCAGTTCGAGCTGGGTGCGCCGGCGTCCTGCCTTTTGCTGGATGATCCGGCCTACCCTTGTGCTGCCCGTGAAGGTGTAGAAATCGATGCCCGGCTCATCCAGCAGCCATTCGCCCGCCTCAGCGCCTTCCCCGTGCACCAGCGACAGCAGCTCGCCGGGCCATCCGGCTTCCAGCAGCACGTCGCAGACCAGGCTGGCGGTCAGCGGGGTGTAGCCCGACGGCTTGATCACCACGGCGTTTCCGGCGGCGATGGCTGGAGCCACCTTGTGCAGCAAGGCGTTGAATGGCGCATTGAACGGCGTGATGGCGCAGACGACCCCTACCGGGGTGCGCAGGGTGAAGGCAATGCGGTTCTTCTGGCCGCAGTTGCCATCCATCGGGATCATCTCGCCGCAGATGCGCTTGGCTTCTTCTGCGGAAATCTCCAGGGTGTCCAGACCCCGGGCGATCTCCGCGCCCGCCTCTGCGACCGTGAATCCCGCCTCGCGCACCATCACCTCCACAAAGTGCTGCCTGCGGGCCTGGATGATCTGCGCCGCCTTGCGCAGCAGGCGCGAGCGCTCATAGCCATCAGGCACCCGGTGCAGGTGGCTGCGCGCCGTGGCGACCGCCTCCTGAATATGGGCCCGGCAGGTCTGGTCAATGGCGGCAATCGGTTCGCCTGAATAGCGGTCGAAGACCGTAAAAGTGGTGCCACTGCCCACGCGCCGGCCTGCGATCAGGCTCAACGGAGACACGGTTTCGAGGGGCGCGGGAAGGGATAGGGACATTGCGGGATCTCCAGTCGTGGATGTGTTACTTCGCCAGAATCATGTCGGCGGCTTTCTCTCCGACCATCAGGCTGGCGGCCAGGGTGTTGGCCGATGGCACCTGGGGCATGACGGAAGCATCCGCAACGCGCAGGTTTTCACAGCCATGGACTTGCAGCGATGGATCGACCACTGCCATCGGGTCGGCGCGCGGACCCATCTTGCAGGTGCCGACCATGTGGTAGCCCGTCGTACCTTTCTGCCGGGCATAGTCCAGCCATTCGTCGTCGGTCTGCACGTCCTTTCCTGGCTGGAGCTCCTTCGCGAGATAGGGCGCCATCGCGGTGGAGGACATGAGGCCGCGGGCCAGCTTGAGCGCCTCGACCAGCGTGCGCCGGTCCAGCTCATGGCTGAGGAAGTTGGGCTGCAGCAGCGGAGCCGCCAGCGGATCCCTGGACCGGATGCGTACGTGGCCGGAGCTTTCGGGGCGCTGCTGGCGCGCGCCCGTGCTCATGCCGGGAAGCTCGTCGAGCACGTAGTTGCTGCCTTCCTTGTAGCTGGCCGGAGTGAAAAGGATCTGGATGTCGCCGCGTGCAGGGCTGAATCGGGTGCGCCAGAACACGTGCACCAGCGAAGGACTGAGCGCCAGAATGCTGGGCTTGCCAGCCCACCAGCGCAGCACCTCCTTGCCCAGGCGCCATCCGCGGGACAGCTCATTGAGCGTCGTGGCGCCTTGTGCACGTGCAATGCTGCGCACCGTGTAGTGGTCGCGGAAATTCGCTCCCACGCCCGGCAGGCTGCGCTTCACCTCGATGCCATGCATGCGCAGCAGGTCCGGATCGCCGATGCCGGACAGCTGCAGAATCTTTGGGGAGTTGACCGCGCCCGCGCTGAGGATCACCTCGTTGTTGGCATACACCGTGTGATGCCGGCCCTGCCGGAGGTACTTCACGCCGATGGCGCGGCATCCTTCAAACAGAACCTCTGAAACCACCGAGTCCGTCTTCAACCGAACCCGCCCCGTCCGCATGGCTGGGCGCAAAAAGGCATCCGCGCAATTGACGCGCCAATTCTTGTGGATGTAGCGCTGGAAGTAGCCCGCCCCCAACTGGTCGCGCCCGTTGTAGTCAGGGTTGCCGGGAATGCCGAACTCCTCGCATCCCCTGATGAACGCGTCGCACAGTGGTGAGGACCAATCGGGGTCGGTGATCGGCAGCTCGCCCTGCGTGCCGCGGAACTCCGCATCGCACGGGCCGAGCCGGCGCTCGGAGCGCTTGAAATAGGCAAGCACATCGGCATAGCCCCAGCCGGTGTTTCCCATCCTTTCCCAGTCGTCGAAATCTTCGCGCTGGCCCCGGGAATACACCAGCCCGTTGACAGAGCTGGAGCCGCCGACGACCCGCCCCTGCGGCATGGCGATCCTCCGGTTCAGCGTCGCTTGGCAGGGTTCGGTCTGGAAGTTCCAGGTGATCTTGCCGCCATAGAGCGTCTTGACGAAGCCGACCGGCAGCCGGATGAAGAAGTCCTTGTCCTCGCAGCCTGCCTCAATGACGCAGATGCTCGCGCAGGTCTGTTCGCTCAGGCGCCTGGCGATCACCGAGCCCGCCGGGCCCGAGCCCACGATGATGTAGTCCGCATACTCTGGCATGTCTGTCATTCGCATTGCACTGGTTGGTTCGAATGAAGGCAGAGTAAGAATGAGGAGCTATTAAAACAATCAATATTTTTTGATGTTTAAACATCAATTATTTGGATGAATCTGGCCGCGGGAGATTGCTTACGCGGCGGCGGGCAGGGGGCATCTACCGCCCCCTGCAGTTGCGCAAGCAAAAAGGGACGCCCCGCGCTTGCCTTGCTGCACAAGGGCCGCGGCCGCCGAGGGGGCTTGCTGTCTTGGGGCGGGCGACAAAAAAGCCCTGGCGCAAAGTTGCGTCCAGGGCTTTGGGGTTCTTGATCCTTTGAAAATTTCTTTTCAATCAAGCGGGAATCATCTGGCGGAGACTGTGAGATTCGAACTCACGGACGGTTGCCCGTCGGCAGTTTTCAAGACTGCTGGTTTAAACCGCTCACCCAAGTCTCCGAAGCTGCGTATTCTAGCCGGCCTTGGCAAGGCGCCCGGGAAAGGCTGCCTTGCCTTCGGAGCCGGTCAGCCGCGTGCCGCGATGGCCTGGGCTGCTGCCAGGGCCGTCATGTTGACCACGCGGCGCACGGTGGCCGAGGGGGTCAGCACGTGAGCCGCGGCGGCGCCGCCCAGCAGGATGGGGCCGATGGTCGTGCCGTGGCCGCCCGTGGTCTTGAGCACGTTGAACAGGATGTTCGCGGCGTCCAGGTTGGGGCAGATCAGCACGTTGGCTTCGCCGTGCAGCGAGGACTCGAGCAGGGCGCGGTCGCGGATGGCTTCGGACAGGGCGGAGTCGCCGTGCATTTCACCGTCGCATTCGACATCGGGGTTGGCGGCGGCGAACAGGTCGCGCGCGGCACGCATCTTCAGCGCCGAGGGGCGGCTGGAGGAGCCGTAGTTGCTGTGCGACAGGAAGGCCACCTTGGGCGGCAGGCCGAAGCGCGCCACTTCCTCGGCCGCCAGGCGGGCGATGTCGGCCAGCTCGGTGGCGTTGGGGGCCTCGTTGATGTAGGTGTCGGCGATGAACAGCGTGCCGCTGTCCAGCATCACGGCGTTGACGGTGGCGAACTCGCCCGCGCCTTGCTTGAGGCCGAGCACGTCGCGCACGTGGGCCAGGTGGCTGTCGAACTTGCCGACCAGGCCGCAGAGCATGGCGTCGGCATCGCCCAGGTGGACCATGAGCGCGGCGATCAGCGTGTTGGAGCGGCGCACGGCGGCCTTGGCGGTCTCGGGCGTGACGCCGTTGCGGCCCATCAGGCGGTGGTAGGTCTCCCAGTACTGGCGAAAGCGCGGGTCGTCCTCGGGGTTGCAGATCTCCACGTCCTTGCCCAGCACCAGGCGCAGGCCGGCCTTGGCGATGCGCGCCTCGATCACGGCGGGGCGGCCGATCAGGATGGGCTTGGCCAGGCCGTCATCGACGGCGACCTGGGCGGCGCGCAGCACGCGCTCGTCCTCGCCCTCGGCATAGGCCACGCGCTGCTGGTTGGCCTTGGCGGCGGCGAACACGGGGCGCATGAACATGCTGGTCTGGTAGACGAAGCGCGTCAGGCTCTCGCGGTAGGCGTCGTAGTCGGCGATGGGGCGGGTGGCCACGCCGGATTCCTCGGCGGCCTTGGCCACGGCCGGCGCGATGCGCAGGATCAGGCGGGTGTCGAAGGGGGTGGGGATCAGGTAGTCGGAGCCGAACTTCAGTTCCTTGCCCTGGTAGGCGGCGGCGACCTCATCGCTGACATCCTGCTTGGCCAGCGCGGCGATCTCGCGCACGCAGGCCAGCTTCATGGCTTCGGTGATCTTGGTGGCGCCGCAGTCCAGCGCGCCGCGGAAGATGTAGGGGAAGCACAGGACGTTGTTGACCTGGTTGGGGTAGTCCGAACGGCCGGTGGCCATGATGCAGTCCGGGCGCACGGCCTTGGCCAGCTCGGGGCGGATCTCGGGCTCGGGGTTGGCCAGGGCCAGGATGATGGGCTTGTCGGCCATGGTCTTGACCATGTCGGCAGTGAGCACGCCGGGAGCCGAGCAGCCCAGGAAGACGTCGGCGCCATTGACGGCATCCGCCAGCGTGCGGGCATCCGTCTTTTGCGCGTACTGGGCCTTGGAGGCGTCCAGGCCACCGGGGCGGCCTTCGTAGATCACGCCCTTGGAGTCGCACATGTAGACGTTCTCGCGCTTGACGCCCAGGCCCACCATCACGTTCACGCAGGCGATGGCGGCCGCGCCGGCGCCGGAGACGGCGACCTTGACGGCGCCGATCTGCTTGCCCACCAGCTCCAGGCCGTTGAGCAGGGCGGCCGAGGAGATGATGGCCGTGCCGTGCTGGTCGTCATGGAACACGGGGATGTTCATGCGCTTGGACAGCTCCTGCTCGATGTAGAAGCACTCGGGCGCCTTGATGTCCTCGAGGTTGATGCCGCCCAGCGTGGGTTCGAGCGAGGCGATGATCTCGATCAGCTTGTCCGGATCGCGCTCGGCCAGCTCGATGTCGAACACGTCGACGCCGGCGAACTTCTTGAACAGGCAGCCCTTGCCTTCCATGACGGGCTTGCCGGCCAGCGGGCCGATGTCGCCCAGGCCGAGCACGGCCGTGCCATTGGTGATCACGCCGACCAGGTTGCCGCGTGCCGTGAATTCGGCGGCCAGGGAGGGGTCGGCCTGGATGTCCAGGCAGGGATAGGCCACGCCGGGCGAGTAGGCCAGCGACAGGTCGCGCTGGTTGGACAGGGGCTTGGTGGGCGTGACGGAGATCTTGCCCTTGTTGGGGCTGCGGTGGTATTCGCGTGCTGCGTCGCGCAGGGCTTGTTCGGCGGTGGACAGGTTTTGTGTCATACAGGATTTCTCTGCAAATGCTCTCGGAGCTTACCGGATAGCTACAGCCTATGAGGGTCAGGACAGTTTTGCCTCAGGGATTTCGACAACGAGCCCCCTGGCACCTTTGGGTGGCAGGGGGCGGACTGCCCGGCAGGTAGGCCGGGCGGCTGTTGGGCGTGCCCGCTCTGGGCGGGCTACGTGTCATCAATGGGCATCGGCCTGGCGCGCGGCGCGGATGGCAGCAGAGGTGTCGCTGCTGGCTCCGTTGAAGAAAATATTCAATGCCACGGCGGTAATCGAGGCCAGCAGGATACCGGATTCAATCAGTGGATGAATGCCGTGGGGCATCCATTGGCGGAAATTCGGGGCCACCAGCGGAATCATGCCCACGCCGATGGAGACGGCGACGATCATGGCGTTGTTGCGGTTGGTCTGGAAATCCACATTGCTCAGGATGCGGATGCCGGTGGCGGCCACCATGCCGAACATCACCAGGCCCGCGCCGCCCAGCACCACGGTGGGCAGGGATTCGACCAGGGCGCCCATCTTGGGCAGCACGCCCAGGATGATCAGGATCACGCCGCCGGCCACGCAGACCCAGCGGCTCTTGACGCCGGTGACGGCGACCAGGCCCACGTTCTGCGAGAAGCTGGTGTAGGGGAAGGTGTTGAAGATGCCGCCGATCAGCGTGCCCAGGCCGTCGGTGCGCAGGCCGCGCGTGAGCTCGTCCTGGCTGATCTCGCGGCGGGTCATGTCGCCCAGCGCCAGGAACATGCCGGTGGATTCGATCATCACCACCACCATCACCAGGCTCATGGTGAGGATGAGGATGGGGTCGAACACGGGGGCGGCGATCTCGAAGGGCAGCACCAGCGTGAACCACTCGGCCTTGGCCACCTTGCTGAAGTCCATCAGGCCCATGGCCACGGACAGCACGCCGCCGATCAGGATGCCCATCAGCACCGAGACGTTGGCCAGGAAGCCCTTGGCAAAGCGCGCGATCAGCAGGATGGACAGCAGCACGATGGCCGAGATGCCCACGCCGGTCAGGTCCGCGTACTTGGGATTGGGCATGGTGGGCACGACCGCGAAGCCCTTGGGCACGGGCGGCAGCGAGGAGCCCGGCGCGCCGGCGGCGGCCTGGGCGTCGGCCAGCCACTTCAGGTGTTCGGGGTTGGGCACGCTGGGCGCCGTCGGGCCCACGGGGTTGCCGAAGATCCAGTTGATGCCCACGCGCATCAGGCTGATGCCGATGACGGCGATGATGGTGCCGGTCACCACGGGCGGGAAAAAGCGCAGCATGCGGCTGATCAGCGGCGCGATGAGGATGGACACCACCCCCGCCCCGATCACCGAGCCGAAGATCAGCCCGGCCCCCGCCGAGCCGCCCGTGGTCTGCGCCATCGAGACCATGGGCGCCACGCTGGCGAAGGTCACGCCCATCATCACGGGCAGCTTGATGCCGAACCACTGGGTGGCGCCCATGGCCTGGATCAGCGTGATCAGGCCGCAGCAAAACAGGTCGGCCGAGATCAGGTGGGCCACCTGCTCGGGCGGCAGGTTGAGCGCGCGGCCGACGATCAGCGGCACGGCCACGGCGCCGGCATACATCACGAGCACGTGCTGCAGGCCCAGCGCCGTGAGCTTGCCCGCGGGCAGCATCTCATCGACGGGATGAACGGAAGATTGCATGGGGTGTTGTCTCCTTGCGGATTTATTGGAACGGGTGAAGGCCTTGCAGGGAGTAAGGCCAACATCCATACAAAAAGTGTATACAGATCAGGGGGGATTTCTCCTCCCGGTAAACCCTGTTGCGGCGTGTGGCCGAACCCGTTGCGGTGCGGCCGCTCTGCCGGGGCGGGAGCGCCGTGGTGCATTGCAAGATGGGTGCCAGCGCGGGCGGGCTGCGGCGGCACCCGGACAGTGCCGGCATGCCCGCATCTGGGGCGTTGCGCGGGCGCCAGGCGTGCGGCAGCACGGCGCCATGCCCTGCGGCGGTGCGGGCTGTCCGCCGCGCAGCCCGGTGGTCCGGCCCGGTGCTCCGGACTATTTCGTGGTCCTGTTGCGCGGTCCTATTGCGCCGTCCTCTTGCTCGTCCGGCGCGTCGCCTGCCATTGCCTGCGCCTCGCGCATGGCGGCGTCCACCAGCGCCTGGGCAATCCACAGCGCCGTGCTTTCCACCTGGCGGTTGCTGGCGCCCCAGATGTCCTTGAGGATCACGTAGGGCTCGATGCCGTAGATGATGGACAGGGCCCGGTGCAGCCGTTCGCGCACCGCCCTGGGCATGCTCGCCTCGAAGGGCTGCAGCGCATGTTCGAGGATGCGGATGCGGCTGCCGCGCCGGTAAGGCTCCTCCTGCAGCAGGCCGGCCTGCTCCAGCGCCCACTGTTCCAGGGCCAGCTGCGCGGCGGCACGCAGCTGGGGCTCGAATTCCTTGAACCGTGGAAACGTGCGCTTGAAGAGCGCGGTGACGCGCTCGCGTCCGTCCAGCCTGTCGGGCGCCAGTTCGCGCACCGGGCCGAGCGAGGCCTCGATGACGGCCGTCACCAGGGCGCTGCGGCTCGGAAAGTAGCGGTAGGCGGTGGCGCGCGATATGCCGCAAGCCGCCGCCGTCTCGGCCACCGCCGGAATGTGGCCCTGGCGCTGGATGAGTTCCATGGCCGTATCCAGCAGGAGCTTGTGGGTGGAGGCCCTCACTCCGCCGGTGGGCGGGGATGCGGGACGGGATGGCTTGCTGCGTTGGGATGGCATGTCAGGGTAAATGCGGGCGTGATGGGTTTTAAAAAATGGCCATCAGGATCGCATTTTTCATAGAATTTTCCTAACGCGATACTCGAATCTCAAAAAAAGACAGTCATCTCGATGGCGCCGCAGCCCCTGGGGCCGCGCCGCTCCAGTGGCACAAACGCCAGCCGCATGGCGGCGAACAGACGCAGAGGAGGCAATTTCCATGACTCGCACAGGCATTGCAGCGGCGACCAATGCGCCGGCAAAGGCCGCCTACTTGGCCGGAACCTTCGATACCAAGGGGCGGGAGCTCCTGCACATGCGCCAGTGCCTGCAGCGCCTGGGCGTGCGCGTGGTCACGGTCGATCTGTCGACGGGCGGCGGCGCGGGCACTGGCACGGGCAGTGGTGTGGGCAGCGCCGACATCGCGCCGCAGCAGGTCGCTGCCCACCATCCGGGCGGCGAAGCCGCCGTCTTCTGCGGTGACCGTGGCCGCGCCGTGGCCGCCATGTCCCTGGCGTTCGAGCGCTTCGTGCTCACCAGGGACGACCTGGGCGGACTGCTGTCCGCCGGCGGCTCGGGCGGCACGGCCCTGGTGGCGCCGGCCATGCGCGCGCTGCCGGTGGGCTGTCCCAAGCTCCTGGTCAGCACCATGGCCAGCGGCGACGTGCGCGGCTACGTGGGCGCCAGCGACATCTGCATGATGTATTCCGTGACCGATGTGCAGGGGCTGAACCGCATCAGCGAACGGGTTCTGGCCAACGCGGCCGGCGCGATGGCCGGCATGGTGGGGGCGGACCTGCCCGTGGCGCCGCAGGGCAAGCCGGCCATCGGCCTGTCCATGTTCGGGGTCACCACGCCCTGCGTGCAGGCCGTGGCCTCGGCGCTGGAGCCGCAATTCGACTGCCTGGTCTTCCATGCCACCGGCACGGGCGGCCAGAGCATGGAAAAGCTGGCCGAATCCGGCCTGCTGGCGGGCGTGATCGATGTCTCGACCACGGAGATCGCCGACGAGATCGTGGGCGGCGTGCTGTCCGCGGGGCCGGGCCGGCTCGATGCCTTTGCGCGCCGCCGCCTGCCGTGGGTGGGCTCGGTCGGGGCGCTGGACATGGTGAATTTCGGTGCACCGGATACCGTGCCGTCCCGGTTCGCCGGGCGCCTGTTCCATGAGCACAACCCCAGCGTCACGCTGATGCGCACCACGGCCCGGGAGTGCGTGGCCATCGGGGAGTTTCTGGCGCGCAAGCTCAATGCCATGCAGGGCCCCGTGCGCCTGCTGCTTCCGGAGGGCGGGGTCTCGGCGCTGGACCAGCCCGCAGGCGCCTTCCATGACCCCGAGGCCGATCGCGCGCTGTTCGACTGCCTGGAGCGCCATTTCCGCCCGGGGCCCGGCCGGCAACTGCTGCGCCTGCCCCACCACATCAATGACCCCGCGTTTGCCCAGGCCCTGGTGCAGGCCTGGACCGAAGTCGGCGGCGCCGACCGCCCCACCACCGAGGAGTGACACCATGGCGAGAATCCACAGACTGGAGCTGTTGCGGCGATTCCGCGACCGGCTGGCCCGGGGCCAGCCGCTGATCGGCGCGGGCGCGGGCACCGGCCTGTCCGCCCGATGCGAGGAGGACGGCGGCGTCGATCTGATCGTGATCTACAACTCCGGGCGCTACCGCATGGCGGGGCGCGGCTCGCTGGCAGGCCTGCTGGCCTACGGCAATGCCAATGACATCGTGTGCCAGATGGCCAGCGAAGTGCTTCCTGTCGTGCGGCACACGCCGGTGCTGGCGGGGGTCAACGGCACCGATCCCTTCATGATGACCGGCCCGTTCCTGCGGCACCTGGCCGAACTGGGGTTCTCCGGCATACAGAACTTTCCCACGGTGGGGCTGATCGACGGCAACTTCCGCGCCAACCTGGAGGAAACCGGCATGGGCTACGGGCTGGAGGTCGAGCTGGTGGCGCATGCCCGTTCCATGGGCCTGCTGACCACGCCCTACGTGTTCGACGCGCAGCAGGCGCGGGACATGGCCGGCGCGGGGGCGGACATCGTGGTCTGCCACATGGGCCTGACGTCGGGCGGGCGCATAGGCGCCGGCACCGTGCGCTCGCTGGACGACTGTGCGCGCCTCATCAACGACTGCGCCGAGGCGGCGCTCACCGTCAACCCCGAGGTGCTGGTGCTGTGCCACGGCGGCCCCATCGCCACGCCCGACGATGCGCAGTGGATTTTTTCCCGCTGCCCGGCCGTGCACGGCTTCTACGGCGCCAGCTCCATGGAGCGCCTGCCCGCCGAGCAGGCCCTGACCGACAACGCCCGCCGCTTCACGCGCCTGCGGCTGCACGGCCAGCCGGCGGCCGGCTGAGGGCCGGCCCCCGCATCAGCCGCCGCCGCGCAGGGCGGCCCTCCCTGCATTGCCTTGTCCATTCCATCCTCCAGGAGACTTCCATGGCACATGTTCTCGCATCCAGCGTGATCAACGCCCCCGTCGCGCAGGTCTGGTCGCGGATCCGCGACTTCAACGCGCTGCCCCAGTGGCACCCCGGCATCGCCGACAGCCGGATCGAGGGCGGCGGGCCCTCGGACCGGATCGGCTGCATCCGGCACTTTCACACCCGCGACGGCGGCCTGATCCGCGAACAGCTGCTGGCGCTGTCCGACCATGATTTCTCGTGCACCTACGCCATCCTGGAAAGCCCCATGGGCGTCAGCCGCTATGTCGCCACCCTGCGGCTGATGCCCGTCACGGACGGCGACCGGACCTTCGCGCAATGGACGGCGGATTTCGACTGCCCCGCCGAGCAGGAGCAGGCGCTTTGCGCGCTGATCGGTGGCGGCGTCTTCCAGGGCGGCTTCGATGCGCTGGCCCACCATTTCCAGGGCCGCTAGGCCCGGGCCTGCGCGCACCGCCTGGCACAGGCCGGCGGTGTGCCATGGCGCGTCCCGCGCCGTATCCGTGACGAGGCAGGAGGTCTTTGCATGTCGGCCGATATCCATCTGAACAGCGTGACCCGCAGCTATGGCCGCGTGCGGGCGCTCGATACCGTCAACCTGCGCATAGGGGCGGGGCAGTTCGTCGCCCTGGTCGGTCCTTCCGGCTGCGGCAAGACCACCTTGCTGCGCCTGGTGGCGGACCTGGACCAGCCCAGCAGCGGCAGCATCCTGGTCGCGGGGCTGCCCCCGTCCACGATGCGGCGCCAGCGCAGGCTGGGCCTGGTGTCCCAGCGGCCTGCCGTGCTGCCGTGGAAGCGCGCCATCGAGGATGTGCAGTTCACGCAGCAGGTGACGGGCAGGGCCGGGCTGGCGGCGGACGCGCTGCTGCGCGACTTCGGCCTGGCCGGCCATGAGCGGCAGTGGCCGCACCGCCTGTCAGGGGGCATGCTGCAGCGCGTCAACTTCGCCTCGGCCATCGCCCATGACCCCGACGTGCTGCTGATGGACGAGCCGTTCTCGGCGCTGGACGAGATGAAGCGCGAGGAATTGGGCATGTGGCTGGGGGCCGCGCTGGCCAGGCGCCCCAAGACCGTGCTGTTCGTGACCCACCATGTCGACGAGGCCGTGCTGCTGTCCAACCGCGTGCTGGTGTTCTCGGCCTCGCCGGGCCGCATCGTGGCCGACATCGAAGTCGGCGAGCCGCGTCCGCGCACGGCGGCCTTTCGCACCAGCCGCGAGTTCGTGGAAATCACCGACCGCGTGCGCGGCCTGCTGTTCGGCGGCGACCGGAGGGCCGCATGAATACGAAACCCCATTCACCGGCCGTGCCATCGCCGGACAGCCAGCGCTTGCCGGGCGAAGGCGCCAGGGCCTGGCTTGCCTGGCTGCGCCGGGGGGCGCGCCTGGCCTTTCCGCTGGTGTCCATCTTCGGGCTCTGGTATCTGGCGATCGCCCTGTCCGACCTGCCGCAGTTCGTGATTCCCCGCCCCGCCCAGGTCTTCGCCGTGCTGACGCAGGAGACATCGTTCGTCACCCACCACCTGCTGGTGACCCTGCAGGCGGCGGCCTGGGGCTTCTTGCTGGCCAACGTGGCCGGCATCGGGCTGGCCGTGCTGTTCGTGGCCGTGCCGCTGGCCAATCCGCTGCTCATGCCGGCGGCCATCACCTTACGCAACATTCCCTATGTGGCCCTGGCCTCGGTGCTGGTGCTGGCCGTGGGCGACGGGCTCTGGACCCGCGTGGCCATCGTCGCGGTCGCGGGCTTTTTCCCCGTGCTGGTCAACACCATGCGGGGCCTGCAGGCGGTGGATTCCGTGGTGCTGGACCGCATGCGCATCCTCGACGTGCCGGCCTGGAAGGTGTTCCTCAAGGTGCGCCTGCCGTATTCGCTGCCCTACGTGCTGGCCGCGCAGGAGATCACGGGCTCGGGCAGCATCATCGTGGCGGTGGTGGCCGAGTGGATGGTCTCCACCGAGGGCCTGGGCTTCGTCATCAACCGCGGCATGGCCCAGTACCGTGGCGACCAGGTGTATGCGGTGGCGCTGCTGGCGGCCCTGCTGTCGTACCTGATCTTCGTGCTGGTCCAGGTCATGGGCCGGCGCATCAACTGGAGCGAGCGCATGCGCCAGGACGGGCATTGAGCCGCCGCACCTGTACCCGCTGCACCTGCACCCGCTGCACCTGTACCCGCTGCGCCTGCGCCGGCCATGGCCGCGCACCACGGTTTCCCCCATTCCACCGACCCATTCCAAGGAGTCCACCATGACTGCCTCCGTGTTTTTTCGCGCCATCGCCGCCCTGTGCCTGGGGCTGGCAGGCAGCGTTTCCGTGCAGGCCCAGCAGGCCCCCGAACAGGTCCGCGTGGCCCTGTCCTGGCTGCGCAACGGGCAATATGCCGCCCTGATGGTGGCCGATGCCAAGGGCTACTTCGCGCAGGAAGGGCTCAAGCTGGCGCTGATCGATGGCGGCCCCGCCAAGAACCCTGTCCCGGCCGTCGGCGCGGGCCAGGCCCAGTTCGGCATCGCCAACTCGTCGGCCATCCTGTCCGCGCGGCTGGCGCCTTCGCCCGTGGACGTGGTGGCGGTGGGCGCGCTGCTGCAGGAGTTCCCCTATGCCTACCTGACCCTGCGCAAGCCCGGCGACCCCGAGCCCACGCCCAAGGATTTCGAAGGCCGGCGCGTGGGCATCCAGGCGCCCGACGAGATCTATCTCAAGGCGCTGGCCAAGCGCAGCGGCATCGACCTGTCCAAGGTCAAGGTCGACCTGGTGCTGGCCACGCCCGAGCCCTTGCTGGTGGGCAAGGTCGACTTCTTCGGGGCCCTGCTGCCCAACCAGACCTACCAGATCGAGGCCGAGACCTCCCGGCCCGACGGTTTCCCTGCCGCCCGGGGAAAGGTCTGGAAGGCGGTGCGCTTTTCCGAGTTCGGCGTGCGCCACTTCGGCGACGTGCTCTTCACCAGCGGCGCGCTGGTGCGCGAGCGGCCCGAGCTGGTGCGCAAGGTCATGCGGGCCGTGGCCCGGGGCCTGCAGTTCACCATCGAGCATCCGCAGGAGACGGTGCGGCTGGTCGATGCCTACCCGCAGCAGATCGAGCGTGCCGACAAGCTGGCCTGGCGGCTGAAGATCCAGACGCCGCTGAGCCAAAGCGCCGAGACCCGGGCCCACGGCCTGCTGTGGATGGACGCCAGGCCCTGGGAGGACCTGATGTCCTTCTATCTGGAGCAGGGGCAGATTCCGCGCACCGTGCCCGTCTCCGACATGGCGACCAACGCCTTCAACCCGGGCATCAAGCCGCGCTGAGCCCGGGCGCATTCCACCCCGGCAACCTCGTGCCCTTGCTGCCCGTGCCGGGCAGCGGGCATGCCTGCGCCTTTTTTCCTCCACCCTCCAATGCATACCGCCATGAAGCCCTCCCTGCGTACCCGGGGCGCCACGCCCGAACGCTTCACTGCCGAGCTTTGTTTCATCACCGAGCTGTCGAATTCTCCCGACGACGAGGACCTGTCCATCGCCCTGGTGCGCGTGGAGCCCGGCGTGACCACGCGCTGGCACCTCGTGACCGGCTCGGCCGAGCGCTACGTCATCCTGTCCGGCGAAGGCGTGGTCGAGATCGGCGACCTGGCGCCGCGCAGGCTGCTGCCCCACGACGTGGCCATCATCCCGCCGCGCTGCCGCCAGCGCATCACCAACAGCGGCCCGCAGGACCTGGTCTTCCTGGCGCTGTGCACGCCGCGCTACCGGCCCGAAAGCTATGTCGACATCGAATGAGGCCGGCCTGCCGCTGCCTCCCGCCCTTTTCCATGACGAGGTGATCCCATGACCCCCCATGCCCGCCTGCTGTGCGCCCTGGCCATGCCCTGCGCCTTTCCGGTGTTCGCACAGGACGACTCCTATGCGTTCAAGGATGTCAGCTTCAATGCCTTCGGCTGGACCCAGCGCACCAAGGAGCGCACCGCGCCGGGGCCCATAGGCCGCAAGCGCAATTTCAACTATGTGGAGCTGCAAGGCGGCATGGGCGGGGCCTGGGGCGATGTCTACGGCTACCTGGACATCGAGAACCCGCTGAACAACGTGGCCGAAGCCAACCCCGCGCGGGACCGCCGCTATGTGGCCAAGGTGATCGCCAACATCCGGCTGGCGCAGGCCGGCGGCCTGCCCATCCACCTGCGCGCCCAGGTCTACAGCATCAACGACAATCAGTTCTACGACCAGAACCGCGTGCTGGGCCTGAGCACCACGCTGGCCGGCGCGGGCTGGTGGGTCAAGCCCTTCTTCGGCCTGCACCAGGAAAGCAAGACCGGGGCCGGCTCGCACGGCAATGGCCAGATGCTGGGCTGGTCGGCCAGCTACCGCTTCAAGCTCGGGGGCGAGTCCTTTGCCCTGAGCAACTGGCACGAGATCGAGCTGAACCGCCAGGCCGCCTATCTGCGCATGTCGCGCGACGGCAAGGTGCTGCTGGGCAGCCGCACGGGACAGAACGGGGCCCTGGGCCTGGACTGGTCCGTGCGCCCCGGCGTGACGCTGGGCGTGCGCTACCGCTATGCCTCCCACAAGCTCGGCTACGCGGGCTACCAGGACGGCTTCATCCTGTCGGCGCGCTACAGCTTCTGAAAGCGGCGGCCGCAAAAAGGAAAAGGCAAGGTGCGCGGGCACCTTGCCTTTTTCCGTATGCGGCCCGAAGGGGGCTCAGGCCGTCAGGTCGCAGAGCATGCGCGCCACGACCTTGGTCGCGCGGCGCAGGTCTTCCAGCACCAGGCGCTCGTCGGCGCGCTTGGCGTGGGATTCCAGCACGGTGCGCGGGCCGGCGCCGTAGATCACGCCGGGGATGCCGCGCTCCACGTACAGGCGCACGTCGGTGTACAGCGGCGTGCCCACGGCCGGGGGCTTTTCGCCGAAGACGGCTTCGGCATGGGTCTGGATGGCGTCCACCAGCGGCTGGTTGCCGGGCAGGGGCGTCAT
>JBHIXF010000038.1:0-55373 GCA_041984925.1 Comamonas sp. | reverse complement strand
CAAATACTGGACCGATGTTGTCAGCCCCAACACCAGCAAACCCTGGACGGTGCCTGCGGGCCTGGCGGCCAATGACATATACCTGATCGCCAAAACGCTGGCGGCCCTGCGCATTTCTGGCGCCAGCTCTTTTGTCAAGCGGGGACCCAAGGGCACCTACATCATCATCAAAGGCTACCCTGGCTTTCGCAACAACCTGCTGCAGGGTACGCGCTTTCTGGCGTCCCACCCCCGCATGATCCAGATGGGTTTGGGCATACGGGGAATGCAAGGCGCGGCCAAAGGCGGGTTCATTCTGGGTCTGGTCGTTTCCGTTGCCGTTGAAACGCTGGATTTCATTTTCAATGACCAGAAAACCATGCATGACCTGGTGGGAGGGATTGGGGTTGAGGCGGTGAAAGCGGGGTTGGCGACGATGGTGGGGCTGGTGGCTGGTACCGTGATCGCTAGCGCCACATCTATCGCTATCGTACCTTTAGCCGTTATGGCCGTAGCTGTATTTGTTTCTGGTTTTATATTGAACGATTTTGATAAAAATTGGAATATTAAGTCAAATGTGATTAATGCATTGAGGCTGGCTACAGAAGGTACACCCCAAGGAATTTATCGAATCAATTCTGGTAGTGATTGGGAAGGGATAAAAGAAAAAATGGAAGAAGATAGAGGTATGCAAATATGTGTTGCAGCCGATAGCCCGGGACTGCTTTGCAAAATTAATAGAACTTGCTGAGAGAATATAAAATGAAAAGTCCAAAAGAAATTAGAAAATCTCTCATATGGGGGGCGCCGCTGATAATTTCCCTGATAATTTCTTGTGTTTGGTGTATTAAACACACATTGTATGAATCAATTGAGTCATTGGTTGAACTGGATTCTGTAGTGAAAATTATACCTGGTGCTCCTGTTATTGTATATGCCCCAATTATGTTTGGCATAGCTTTGACGGCGCTTTTTCTGGGAGCAATACCCTGCAAAAAAAGTACGTTGAAAATCGCTGAACATATCTTGAATATTTCTGTTTTTGTTGCGATTGCAATAATGATTTTTTGCATTTTTATCATTACTCCAATTCAGTACTATGCCATGCCCAAGCTGGGCTACACCCGCTGCAATATTCTCGAAGGCCATCCCACCATATATTTCACGGATTGGGTGAAGAACCCTGATTGGTGTGTGCGAGGCAAGAGCCGGGAATGGGTCAGGGAGCAGGCCAGGCTGGCCAGTGGACAGGATTCGTAAGCTACCTGCCCGGGCGTCTTTGAGACTGGGGGCGCCCTTTCTTGCGGCACGTCTTCAGCGCCAGGGATGGAGTGCTTGCGCTGACGCTCCGCTCAACCCAAGAAATGCCGCCAGCCCGCGATGACCAGCAGTGTGCAGAAAGCGGCCACCAGGTCATCGAACATGATCCCCCAGCCGCCGCGCCAGCCGAATCCCTTGAACAGGCGGTCGGCCCATTTCACGGGCTGGGGCTTGGCCGCGTCGAAGAAACGGAACAGGGCGAAGGCGATGCACTGGCCCCAGAAGCCCGTGGGCATGACCAGCCACAGCACCAGCCAGAAGGCCACGATCTCGTCCCAGACCAGATTGCCGGGGTCGGCCACGCGCATGTGGCGTGCCGTAACCGTGCAGGCCCACCAGCCCAGGGGGATGCTGCCCGCGATCAGCAGGCCGATCTGCTGCGGCGTGAACCAGTGCTGCAGCAGCAGGTAGGACAGCCAGGCCCACAGCGTGCCCACGGTGCCGGGGGCGATGCGTCCCAGCCCGGAGCCCAGTCCCATGGCGATGAAGTGGGCCGGGTGGGCCATCATGAATTCCAGCGTGGGGCGTGCCATGCCTGCCGGCGGCGGCTTGCCCCGGGATAGGCCCATCGTCGGTTCAGGGGTGCCGGAGAACTCCGGCCGCATGGGGGCGTCACTCATGCCGTGATCATAAGCGCCGCCCCTGGCCGGTTTCACTGGCGTTCTTCGACCTGCACGTCCTGCGGGTGGCGGATCTGGTGGCGGGCCTCGAAGCTGGCGCTGGCGCCTGCGGCCAGCGTCTGCTGCCAGGCGACCATGCCGTTGAGTTCGTTCCAGCGCGTGGTGGCCGGCTGCGGACTGTACTGGGACTGCACGCGGATCTGCTGGTTGAGCGAGACGGGGGCTGCGTCCACGACCTGCAGCTCGATGGCGCGGTCATGGCGGTTGTCCACCTGGAAGCGGCGCGTGACCTGGCGCTCGGTGCTGGTGCCCAGCAGGCCGCTGCTGCCGGTGGCCGAATCGGTCGGCAGGCTGCGCACGAGCACCTGGTCGTCGCGCCCGAAGGACAGGCCTTGCGCCAGCGCGGCGGCATTGCCGAAGTCCAGCCGGCCCTGGCCGACGAAGGCGCCGTCGCGGAACAGGGCCACAGGGCCGGCAGGCCAGACGCCGGCCGGCACGGTGAGCTGGGCCACGAGGTAGGCGGCTTCCTCGACCGCGGGCGCCGTGCGCGTGAGCAGGGTGGCAGGCAGGTTCTGCGCGCCCAGGGCCAGCGTCACGTGCTCGCTGCTGGACGGCACGCTGATGCGGTAGGGCACGGCGAACTGCGTGGCGTAGGCGGTGTTGATGCTGGAGACATCGAGCACCGGCAGTTCGGCGGCCTCGCCGTTCGCCCCGGGCTTGCGGGCGCGCTCCAGCATCATCGCTGCAGGGGCGGCCGGTGCCGGTGCGGGCGGGGGGGCCATGGCGGCCATGGGGCGGGGCCGCTCCACATCCAGCGTCCAGGGATTGGGCAGCCGGCCCTGCGTGTTGCGTGCGGGCTGGCCCGTGGACAGCAGCAGCTGGACCTGGCTCCAGTCCTCGCCGCTGTTCTGGGCCACCAGGGCCAGGCGTTCGATGGCGACCGTGCCCTTGGCCGGGTCCAGCCGGGCGCGGTAGGTGGGCTGCCAGCTCGGGCCGCGCACCTGGTAGGTCAGTTGCACATTGGCTTCGGTGGGGCTGGCCAGCTGCACGGTGACCTTCATCACCTGCGCATTGCCGGCGCCCGTGCGGTCGCGTTCGAGCTGCAGGGGCTTGAGCTGCTCCTGCAGCGTCTGCTTCTGGCGCAGGATCTGGTGGGCGCGCAGCGTGTTGCCGCGGCTGGTGGCGCGCAGCGCCTCGGTGGCCGTGCCCAGCTGGCCGGCGGAAGGCAGGGCCGTGGGCTTGGCGTCATCGCCGCCCGGCCTGGCCAGGCCTTGCAGATAGTCGCCGACCAGCTTGGCGGCGGCCTCGTCGGCCTCCAGCGCGGCCAGTTGGTCTTCGAGCGTCCGGATCTGCTGTTCCAGCGGGCTGGCGCAGGCCTTGGAGGCCAGCTCGCGCGGCTGCAGCTGGACCTTGTAGTCGCCCACGCGCACACCGGCATCGGCGCTGACCTGCAGGCTTTGCGTGTCGATGGAGTCGGGCAGGCATTCGAACACCAGCTGGCGCGTGGCGGCCGTGATGCGCGCCGTGCGCTCCACCGAGGCGACGCCCGGATACAGGGTGACCCGCGCAATCGGCGCGCGGGCCACGGCGGCCTCCTGGGCCGGGGTCTGGGCATGTGCCATGGGGCCGGCCAGGGCGGCGCAGGCGGCAGTCAGGGCGAACAGGGGCAGGCGTTGGGCCATGGGCAGATCCTTTGGGAAAAGCTAGGTTGCGGCAAAGTGGTCGAACGAGGGCCATTGTGGCGAAAGCGCTTCGCCATCCTGGCCGATCAGGCGCAGGCCCGGCTCGGCCTCGATGCGGCCGATGCGCGTGACGCGCGTGGCGCTGGCGCGGCCTGCGGCTTCGACGGCTTCGCGCCGGCTGGCCGGGGCCGTGAAGCACAGCTCGTAATCGTCGCCGCCGGACAGCGTGCATTGGTGCAGCAGTGCGTCGGGCAGGGGCATGAGATGGCCCGCCTCCAGCAGCGGCGTGGCCAGGCGCGTGTCCACGCAGGCGCCGACGCGGGACTGCTCCAGGATGTGGCCCAGGTCGCCCAGCAGGCCGTCGCTCAGGTCCAGGGCGCTGCTGGCGATGCCGCGCAGCGCCTGTCCCAGGGCCACGCGCGGCGTGGGCGCCTCCAGGCGCTGGCGGGCGGCGGCCAGCACGCCGGGGGGCAGCGTGGCGTGGCCCAGCAGGGCTTCGAGCGCCAAGCGCGCGTCGCCCAGGCTGCCGCTGACCCAGATGTCGTCGCCCGCGCGTGCGCCGCTGCGCAGCAGGGCCTGGCCGGGCGGCACCTCGCCGAAGACGGTGATGCAGATGTTCAGGGGCCCTTGCGTGGTGTCGCCGCCGACCAGCTCGCAGCCATGGGCATCGGCCAGGGCCAGCAGGCCGCCGGCGAACGCCTCGGTCCAGGCCGCATCGGCGCGCGGCAGGGACAGGGCCAGCGTGAAGGCCAGCGGGCGGGCGCCGCTGGCGGCCAGGTCCGAGAGGTTCACGGCCAGCGCCTTGTGGCCGAGCAGGCGCGGCGCCACATCGGCGAAGAAATGCCGGCCCTCGACCAGCATGTCGCTGGAGATGGCCAGCTGCATGCCCGGCGCGGGCGCGAGCAGGGCGCAGTCATCGCCCACGCCCAGCACGGCATGGCGCACGGGACGCTGGAAGAAGCGGCGGATCAGGTCGAATTCACCCACGGTGGCGGCTTTCTGTGGCGGTTGGCGATCGGGCTATTGTCCGGCCTGTGGCGGCGGCACTGCCTCGCCGCGGCCGGGCCGGTGCTCCAGCGCCAGCGCATGGAAGGCCTGGGCGGCCGGCGAAAGGCTGCGGTGGCGCCGCCTGACCAGGTACAGGTCGCGCTGGCGGACGGCGTCGGCCAGAGGCCGGGTCACCAAGCCGGGCTGAACGAAGTGGAACAGCGCCAGGGCCGGCACCACGCTGATGCCCAGGCCCGCGCGCACCATGCCCATCACCGTGGCCAGGTGCTCGACCTCCAGCAAGGTGTCGAGCGCCGGCGCGGCGGCCTGGGATTCGAGGTACTGGCGCACGCTGCTGTGGCGCGCCAGCTGGATGAAGGGCTGGGCCTGCAGGTCGGCCATGCGCGGCGCGGGCAGGCGGGCCAGCGCGTGGTCTTCGCGGCATACCAGGTACAGCTGGTCGGCGCAGAACCATTCGGCCTGCAGATCCTCGGTATCGGCGCGGATGGCGGCCAGCGCCAGGTCGGCCTGGCCCGAGGCCACCTGGGCGATGCAGGATTCGGACAGCAGGTCCGACACCTGCAGGTGGATGGCCGGATGGCGCGCGTGGAACAGCGCCAGCACGGGCGGCAGCCAGGCGGCCGCCAGCGAGGGCAGCAGGGCGATGGACACGCGCCCGCGCTGCAGGGCCGCCGCCTCGCGCAGGCCCTGCACGGCATCGCCCAGGTCGGCGCGGATGCGCTGCGCGGCGTCGAGGAATTGCGCGCCTTCCTGCGTGAGCGCCACATGGCGCGTGCTGCGGTCGAACAGGCGCACGCCCACGTTGTCCTCCAGACCCTTGATCAGGGCGCTGAAGGCCGGCTGCGACAGATGGCAGCGCTGCGCGGCCAGCGTGAAGCTGCACAGCTGGGCCAGGGCGATGAAGCCATCGAGCTGGCGGGAGGAGATATTCATCGGGTTTTTGGATAAGTCGATCCGAACAATCGATTTCACAGATTAGCAGGGCCTGCCTACATTGGCATGCATGGATAACTTGGAAAAACCCCCGCTGTGGGTCGGCTGCGCGGCCGGCTTCTCGGGCGACCGCACCGATGCGGCCGCGCCCGTGGTGCGCGCGCTGGCGGCCAGCGGCCAGCCCGCCTGCCTGATCTTCGAGACCCTGGCCGAGCGCACGCTGGCCCTGGCCCAGCTGGCGCGGCGCGACCAGCCCGACGCCGGCTACGAGCCGCTGCTCGAAGACCTGCTGGAGCCGGTGCTGGCCGACTGCCTGGCGCATGGCATCCGCATCGTCAGCAATTTCGGCGCCGCCAACCCGCAGGGCGCGGCGCGCTGCATACGGCGGCTGGCGCGGCGCCTGGGCCTGCGCGCCCCGCGCATCGCCGTGGTGCAGGGCGACGATGTGAGCGGCCCGGCACACCGCGAGGCGCTGCGGGCCGCGCTGGGAGCGGATTTCCCCGAGGAGTCGCTGGTCAGCGCCAACGCCTACATCGGCGCGCGGGCGATTGCCGATGCGCTGCAGGCCGGCGCCGAGATCGTGGTGGCCGGGCGCGTGTCCGACCCCTCGCTGACGCTGGGGCCGGCCATGGCCCACTTCGGCTGGGCCTGGGACGACTGGGACCGGCTGGCACGCGCCACCATGGCCGGGCATCTGCTGGAATGCGGCGCCCAGGTCACGGGCGGCTATTTCGCCGATCCGGGTTTCAAGGATGTGCAGGGCCTGGCGCGGCTGGGCTACCCGATCGCCATCATCGAAGCCTCGGGCGACTGCACCATCACCAAGCCCGAGGGCACGGGCGGCCTGGTCAGCGAGCGCACGGTCAAGGAGCAGCTGCTGTACGAGGTGCACGACCCGGCCGCCTACCTGACGCCCGACGTGGTGGCCGACCTGACCGAGGCCGAGGTGCGCCAGGTGGGGCCCGATGCCGTGCGCCTGAGCGGCGTGCGCGGCCATGCGCACAACGGCTGCTACAAGGTCAACGTCTGCCATGCCTCGGGCTGGCTGGCCGAGGGCGAGATTTCCTATGCCGGCCCGCGCGCGCTGGAGCGCGCGCGGCTGGCCGGCGAGGTGCTGCGCGAGCGCCTGGGCGGTGCGTCCGCCGGCGACCTGCGCCTGGACTGGATCGGCGTGGCCAGCGTGCTGGGCGACGATGCGGGCCGCTGGCGCGATGCGCAGCCCGCGGCCGCCGCGCCGCCGCAGGACGTGCGCCTGCGCGCGGCCTGGCTGCGCCCCACGCAGGCCCAGGCGCAGCGCCTGCCGCGCGAGGTCAACGCCCTGTACACCTGCGGTCCGGCAGGCGGCGGCGGCGTGCGCACCGCGCTGCGCGCACGGCTGGGCACGGTGTCCTGCCTGCTGCCGCAGGACCGCATCGCCACGGGCTGGAGCTGGGCACAGGAGGACGCCGCATGAACACGCCAGCAACACACACCGTGCCCTTGTTTCGCCTGGCCCACGGCCGCACGGGCGACAAGGGCAACCGCTCCAACATCAGCCTGATCGCCTGGAACGCCGCCTGCTGGCCGGTGCTGGTGGAACAGGTCACCGAGCAGCGCGTGGCCGCGCACTTCGCGGCGCGGCGCCCGGCGCGCGTGCAGCGCTTCGTGCTGGAGCGCCTGCAGGCCATGAACTGGGTGCTGGACGAGGTGCTGGACGGCGGCGTCAACGACGCGCTCAACCTCGACAGCCACGGCAAGGCCCTGTCGTACTGGCTGCTGCAGATGCCGGTCGAGGTGCCCGCCGATCTGCTGGCGCAGCTGGCGCCCGGATAGGCCGGGCCATTGCAAGAAACATTCACCACAACACAGGAGACAGACATGACCCTTCCCCGCAAGTTTTCCCGCAACCTTCCCCGCCGCCATCTGCTGGCGCTGGCCGCCTGCTCGCTCGCTGCCGCCGCCGCGCCAGCCCTGGCGCAGGACTATCCGTCCAAGCCCATCACCTTCGTCGTGCCGTTCGCGGCCGGCAGCGCCACCGACCAGCTGGCCCGGGCGCTGGGCCAGGCCGTGGCCACGGCGACCAAGCAGGCCGTGGTGGTCGAGAACAAGGGCGGTGCCAGCGGCATGATCGCGGCCCAGCAGGTGGCGCGCTCGGCGGCCGACGGCTATACGGTGCTGATCACCACCAACACCACGCACGCGGCCAACCAGCATCTGTACAGGAAGCTGCCCTATGACGCGGTCAAGGACTTCGCGCCCGTGGCCGGCCTGGGCAAGGGCGGCCAGGTGCTGGTGGTGCGTGCCGATGCGCCCTACAGGAACGTGGGCGAGCTGCTGGCGGCCGCGAAGCAGCAGCCCGGCAAGCTGTCCTTCGGCAGCGGCAGCTCGTCCAGCCGCGTGGCTGGCGAAATGCTCAAGCAGCTGGCCGGCGTGGACCTGATGCACGTGCCCTACAAAAGCAATCCGCTGGCCATCACCGACCTGCTGGGCGGCCAGATCGACCTGATGATCACCGACACCTCGACCGGCGTGCCCCAGGTCAAGTCGGGCAAGCTGCGCGCGCTGGGCTATTCGACCACCAAGCGCAGCCCGCAGCTGCCCGAGGTGCCGACGCTGCAGGAGGCTGGCGTCAAGGGCTACGACATGGGCTACTGGTTCGCCGCCTACGCGCCGGCCGGCACGCCCGAGGCCGTGGTGGCCAGGCTCAACCGCCTGCTGTCCGACGCCGTGCACAGCGCGGGCGCCAAGTCCTTCTTCGACATGTCCGGCTCCGAAGCATGGACCGCCACGCCCCAGGAACTGGCCGCGTTCCAGGCCGCTGAAACCCAGAAATGGGGCCAGGTCATCAAGGCCGCCGGCATCCAGCCCGAGTAGGCCCCTTTCCCGGTCCCATCCCTTGCCGCCCCAGGCGGCCGCAATGCACGGCGGCCGGGGCGCAGCCTTGCCCGTGCCATGACGAAAAAGGAGACAACATGCACATCAGAACCCCCCACCCGCTGGCGCTTGCGCTGGCAGCCAGCGGCCTGCTGGCTGCCTGCGGCGGCAGCGACTCCCCGCCCGGTGCGCAGGCGCCGCGCATGCAGCTGAGCATCAGCGCCACCGAGGATTTCGCCGGCAGCTATGGCAGCGTCGGCGCCTATGAGAAAGTGACGGGCGTGCTGCGGGGCGAACTCGATCCGCGCGACCCCAGGAACGCCGTGATCCAGGACCTGTCGCTGGCCCCCGTCAATGCGCGCGGCATGGTGGAGTACAGCACCGACTTCGTCATGCTCAAGCCCAAGGACATGTCCAAGGCCAGCGGCGTGCTGCGCTACGACGCGCCCAACCGCGGCAACATCCTGACCATGCCCGATCCTGCGGCCACGCCCGGTGACGCGGTCTATCTGGAGCGCGGCTATGTGCTGCTGTACTCGGCCTGGCAGGGTGACGTGCCCAAGTCTTCGCCAGCGCGCCTGACGGTGACCGTGCCCGTGGCGCGCAACAAGGACGGCAGCAGCATCACGGGCAGCTACCGCACCGAACTGGTGCCCACGGCGGCCGTGCCGTCCATGTCCCTGCCTGGCGGCGTGTTCAACGGCACCATGATCCCCTATGAACCCGCCAGTCTGGACAACACGCAGGCCGGCTATTCGCTGACGCGCCGCATCAATGAAACCGATGCACGCCAGCCGGTGCCCGCGGGCGACTGGAAATTCGCCAGTTGCGACGCTGCGGCCAACCCCTTCCCCGGCACGCCCAGCGCCACCAGCGTCTGCCTCAGGGGCGGCTTCGACCCGCAGTACCTCTATGAACTGGTGTACGTGGCCAAGGACCCCAAGGTCATGGGCGTGGGCCTGGCGGCCCTGCGCGACACGGTGAGCTTCTTTCGCGCCAGGGCCGCCGATGCCGACGGCAAGGCCAATCCGCTGGCCGGGCGCATCACCCACGCCATCGGCCAGGGCACCTCGCAGTCGGGCAATGCCATGAAGACCTTCCTGCACCTGGGCTTCAACCAGGCGCTGGATGGCGGCAAGGTCTTCGACGGCATCTATGCCCATGTGGCCGCGCGCCAGACCAACGTCAACACGCGCTTTGCCGTGCCGGGCGGCGGCGGCGGCCTGCGCACCGACCACACGGCCTTCGGCCAGACGGCGCCGCGCGGCCTGGACAAAGACTATGCGGACGAGGTCAGCGGCCGCCAGGGCGGCGTGATGAAGCGCTGCGAGGCCAGCAGCACCTGCCCCAAATTCTTCCTGGGCCTGTCGGGCACGGAGTTCTGGCAGCTGCAGGGCTCGCCCGTGCTGACCGATGCCAACGGCCTGCGCGACATCGCCCAGCCCGCCAACGCGCGCATCTACTACTACGCCAGCACCCAGCATGGCGGCGCAGGCGGCACGGCCAGCATTACCTATGCGCCCGCGCGCAACGTCTATCCGGCCGGCACCGCCGTGCACTTCAACGACACATTCCGCGCGCTGTTCATTGCGCTGGAGGACTGGGTGGTGCGCGGCACGGAGCCGCCGGCCAGCCAGGTGCCCAAGGTGGCCGACGGCACGCTGGTGCGGCCCGAGCGGCTGGCCTTCCCCGCCATGCAGGGGCTGACCTGGAGCGTGGGCGGTGTGCAGACACCCATCCCGGCCTTCAATTACCTGGGGCGCCACAACGGCTTTGCGCTGCTCGACTTCGGGCCGCAGTACCTGCCGCAGGACGAGTCCGGCATCGCCACGCTGCTGCCTCCGCGCGCCACGGGCAGGGACTACGCCATCCTCGTGCCGCAGGTGGACCCGCAGACCGGGCTGACGCGCGCAGGCATCCGCAGCGTGCAGGCGCGTGCACCGCTGGGCACGAGCATCGAGTTCAACTATGTGGCCACGCCGGGCATCGTCGATCTGTCCAACCTCACGGGCAGCTTCATCCCCTTCCACAAGACGCGTGCCGCGCGGCTGGCGGCCGGGGACGGACGGCCTTCGCTGCAGGAGCTGTATGGCGACCAGGCCGGCTATGTGGCTGCCGTCACGGCCGCGGCGCAGGATCTGGTGCGCCAGCGCCTGCTGCTGCAGCGTGACGCCGATGCCCAGATCGCGGCTGCGCGCGCCACTGCCATCCTGCCCTGAGCCAGGGCGTCAGACCGCCTGGCCGCGAAAGCGCATGCCGGCCTGGCGGCTGACCTCGGCCAGCAGCTGCTCCTGGCGCTGGCGCTCGCGCAGCCAGCGGGCATCGTTGCTGCCGGCGGTCACGTCGCTGCGCAGCAGGTGCAGGGCCGGCGCGGCGCCGTGGCGCGCGGCATGGTCGGCCACGGCATCCATGGTCTTGAGGATGTGCTCGGCCAGCGGCATGTGCTCGCCGGAGGCCGGGTCCACGTAGACGGCCTCCAGCCCGAAGCGGCAGGCCTGGAAGCGGTTGTAGGTGTAGACCAGGTAGTCGTCTTCGACGGGAGTGAACGGCTGGCTGTCCAGGAACCAGGCCGCCAGCGCCTGCACATAGCCCGACAGGGCGGCCGCGCGCTCGATGGTCAGCGGCGTGTCGAAGACGCGGATCTCGATGGTGCCGAACTCGGGCTTGGGGCGGATGTCCCAGTAGAAGTCCTTCATGCTCCTGACCACGCCCGTGCGCGTCATCTTGTCGAAGTACTTCTCGAACTCTTCCCAATGCAGCACGCAGGGCGCGCGGCCCGACAGCGGGAAGGCGAACACCGAGTTCAGCCGCGCCGAGTCGAAGGCCGTGTCCTGGCCCTGCACATAGGGGCTCGATGCCGACAGCGCGATGAAGTGCGGGATGTAGCGCGACATGCGGTGCAGCATCAGCAGGGCCGCGTCGGCGTCGGGGCAGCCGATGTGCACGTGCTGGCCGAAGATGGTGAACTGCTTGGACAGGTAGCCGTACAGCTGCGACAGCTCCTGGAATCGTGGCTTGTCGTAGATGCGCCGCTCATGCCATTGTTGGAACGGATGGGTGCCGCCGCCGACCACGGCGATGTTGAGCTTGTCGGCGCTGCGCACCAGCGCATCGCGGATCTGGCTGAGCTGGCCCAGCACCTCGGAGGCCGAATGGCAGACGCTGGTCGAGACCTCGATCATGCTGTTCGTCATCTCGGGCACCACGCTGCCGGGCAGCGTGTTCTTGTGCATCAGGCGCAGCATGTCCTCGGCGTAGGGCGCCAGGTCATAGTCGTGGGTGTTGACCAGCTGCAGCTCCAGCTCCACGCCCAGCGTCAGCGGTTCGGACGAGTTGAAGACTTCAAGACTCACGTTCATCTCCTGCGGTATGCGAACGGCTCAGCGGCTTCCAGGGGCGGGAGCTTTCGCCGGAGCGGTAGATGGCCACGGTGGCCAGGGCCGCGCCCAGCACCTCCATCACCAAGATGGTGGGCAGGGCCACGCCCGCGATGTGCGCGCCCAGGCCGGGCGCCGCCGCCACGAACTGCGAGGCCAGCAGCAGGGCCACCGAGGACATGGGCGCCATGGCGCAGCCCACCCAGAAGGCCTGGCGCCAGTTGGCGCCCGTGCCGACGTTGCCGATGGCCACGCCCAGGGTCTTGGCGACCAGGCGCGCAAGAATCACCGCGCCCACGACGCCGGCCACGGCGGCGCTCCAGTCGGACTGCGCTGCCACGGTGGCGACCAGCACGAACATCAGCATGGTCAGCAGCGACGCCGCCGTGCCCAGCTGGCGCGGCCAGGCCCAGGGGCGGGGGTTGAACTGCTTGAGCAGCAGGCCCCCCAGCAGGGCGGCCAGCGGCGCCGAGCCGCCCAGGTACGAGGCCACGGGCACGCTGGTCGAGATCAGGGCCAGGATCAGGATGGAGGTGTTCTCACTGGCCGGGCTCATGAAGCGCAGCGCCAGCCGCATCAGCAGCGCCAGCACCAGGGCCACGGCCACGGACACGCCCAGCACCACGAGCACGGGCGTGACCGAGGCCAGCACGCCGCTGCGGGGCTGGGTCAGCATGCCCGCCTTGGCACTGCCCAGGGCCAGCGCATACAGCGTGGACAGCGTGGCCAGCACCATGCCGCGGTCCGTCACGGCGCCGGCCGCGCGCATGTCGGCGACCACGCGCGTCAGCACCAGCGGCGAGGCCGCCATGGCCACCAGCGACAGCGGGCCCGCCACCTCGGGCGCCACGCCCAGCCAGCCCAGCATCAGCCAGACCAGCGCATAGGTCAGCGCCGATTCGGCGACGCTTTGCACCAGCACCATGGGGTTGTGGCGGAACCAGCGCAGCGTGATGCGGCCGCCGCATTCGAACAGCACGATGGCCACGCCCAGCTCCAGCAGGAACAGTCCCGTGCCCTGCAGCGGCCAGGCGGTATTGGCGCCGAAGCCGATCAGGCCTGCGATGCCGCCGACCAGCGAGTAGCCCACCACCTTGGGCAGGCCCGCATGGCGCTGGCAGGCATAGCCCACCATGGTCGCCATGGCCAGCAGCAGCGACCATTGCACGGTGGCCAGGCCCGCGGAGGGGCGCAGCCAGGGTTCCCAAAAGCTCAGCATGTCACTCATAAGCGAAGTCCTTTATCGCGAGCCGGAGGCTCTGTGTCGAAGTCCTGCAGGGCGCTGCCGGGGGGGCGGCGCGCGTCCGCACCCCAGGTGCACGGCACCGGGGCACTCCGAGGGCGTTCCGCCAGCGCGCCAGCCGGGCCAGGAGGCTGGGCAGGCGTGCCAGCACGCCGGTTCCGCAGGGGGATCAGGGGCGGAAGAAACTCAGCGGTGCTGTGCGCAGCCTGCGCCGAATGGCCGAATAGATGCGCGAGCGGTCAACTCCGCTGACATTGTGTGCCCTCAGCGCGACGCGGAATGCCAGATAAAAGCTGACAGTGACGTTCAAGGCACCATTGACGGGAAGTAGGGCGACAGCCCACCAGAACATGTGGGAATGCAGCAGCTCCCAGCCCAGCGTCGCGCTGGCCGCGCCGATCTGTCCTGCCGACAGCGTCACGTGGCGCACCTCCAGCCCCAGGCCGAAGAAGGCGGCGAAGGCCGGCACCAGGCCCAGCATCATGCCCAGCGAGACATTGGCGGCAAAGCCCGAGATGTTCGAGCGCCAGAAGTGCGCCCAGCGGTCGGCGCGCCCCGCGCCCAGCCAGCGCGTGATGCCCGGGTTGTAGCGGATCACCGAATCCAGGCGGCGCAGCACGAACCAGTTCTCGGCCCAGCCCGCGATCAGGCTGCTGGCGAACAGCAGCACGCCCGTGAAGGCCGCGAACAGCGGCGACAGGCCCAGCAGGCTCAGCGAGTCGAGCACGGCGATGGCGTGCGGCCCGTCGATCGGCGTATGCCCGAACAGCTGCGCGTAGCCCAGCGACAGCAGCAGCACCATGGGAAAGACCACCAGCACATTGCCCAGCACCGCCGCCACCTGGGAGCGCACGAGGCGGGCCACCTCGTCCACGAACTCCTCGATGGCCTCGCTGGCGCGCAGGTCCTTGAGCTTGGCGGCCATGGCCGGCGCCGTCATCGCCGGCTGCTTGGTGGCCACCGTGAAATGCAGCATCTGGATCAGCACGAAGCTGATGGAATAGTTGATGCCCGCGGCCAGGCCGCCCCAGAAGGCCGACAGCCCCAGCGCGAAGAGCGCGAACTTCAGCAGCGTGGTGAAGGCCATCACGAAGCCGCCGCCGGCCGCCTTGGCGAACATGGAGCGGTATTCCTTGCCGGTGCGCGTGATGTAGTGCTCGCCGGTCTCGGCGCTGCGCTCGGCCACCTTGGCGGCCAGCAGCGAGGTGTTGGTCGCCAGCAGCGCGCGCAGGCTGCGCCGCTCCAGCCCCACCGACACGAGGTTGGCCAGCAGATAGGCGGTCTCGGCAGCGCGGTTGTCGGCCAGCAGGCAGTCCAGCAGCCGCCGCACGCGCAGGATGCGCGCGCGCAGCTGGCGCAGCCGGAACACCAGCCCCACCGAAATGCCCTCGGACTCGAAATGCGTGTAGACCGAGGCCACGGCCGCGCGGCAGGCGTCCAGGCGCTCGCGCAGCCGTGCCTCCGCCGCATCGCGCCGGTCGTTGGTGCGCAGGGCGTGCAGCACTTCCACGCGCAGGCTCTCCACATCGTGGATCAGGGCATGGAAAGGCTGCTCGTCGCGCGCCTGCTCGTCCATGCGCAGCCGCAGCTCGGGCGAGAACCCCGTGGACAGGATCTGGCCCGCGCAGTAGGTGATGGCGCCCAGCAGGCTGTGCTGCCAGAAGCTGCTGCCCTGGTGCTGCATGTCCTCCTCGCCTGGCAGCAGCAGCGCGGCAATGCGCTGCAGCAGCGATGAGTCGAGCGCATGGATCCAGCGCGCGTCGAACTCGTCGGGCAGGGCCAGCATGAACAGCTCCGAGGCATCGACCGTCTCGGGCGTGCTCGGCAGCAGCTTGTAGCGCACGCGCTCGGACAGCTCGCTGAACATGTTGGTGCGCGGCGCGAAGCCGAAATCGGCCAGCAGCGCCGTGATGTCCACGGTGTCGGTGAAGCGCAGCCACCAGGCCTGCAGGCGATGGCGCGCCGAGGCATCGGCCTCGAAAGCCTCCACGAGCAGCTGCATGCGCTGCACGGCGCCTTCCACCGACGGCTTGGGCGCACGCACCCATTCGAGCAGATGGATCAGCCACAGGTGGCGGTGGGCCAGGTCCGCCTCAGGGTCGAGGGCGGCCAGCAGGCCGGGCAGGTCTTGGGTTTTTCGCTTCATGGAGGGGAGTGCGCGCAACGCAGACGGCAGAGTATGGCGGCAGCGCCGGGCCCTGCCGTGTGCGGCCTTCAGTGCAGCACGCGGCTGTCAGGATCGGGAAAGCTGCCGCTGTCGGCGCCCGAGCGAAGCTGAAAGCGGGGAATCGCGCACTCGAAGACCTCGCCCTCATGGCTCACGCACAGATAGCTGCCCTGCATGCTGCCGTTGGGCGTGCGCAGCTGGCAGCCGCTGGTGTACTCGAAGGACTCGCCGGGCTGCAGCAGCGGCTGGCGTCCGACCACGCCCAGGCCCTTGACTTCCTCGGCATGGCCGAGCTCATTGGTGATGACCCAATGGCGCGCGATCAGCTGCCCTGGCACCTGGCCGGTATTGGTGATGGTGATCGTGTAGGAAAAGGCGTACACCCCCGCCGCGGGAGCAGACTGCTCGGGCAGAAACGCGGGGCGCACCTGGACCTGGAACTCATTCATGGGCATGTGCCAATGGTAAGCGTAACTGCGACAATCGCCCCCCATGAGCCCCACCTACCGCATCGCCCCTTCCATCCTGTCCGCCGACTTCGCCCGCCTGGGCGAGGAGGTCAAGAACGTGATCGCCGCAGGCGCCGACTGGATCCATTTCGACGTGATGGACAACCACTACGTGCCCAACCTCACGTTCGGCCCCATGATCTGTGAGGCTTTGAAGCCCCATGCGAAGACCCCGGACGGCCAGCCCGTGCCGATCGACGTGCACCTGATGGTCTCTCCGGTGGACGAACTGGCCACGGCCTTCGCCAAGGCAGGCGCCGACTACATCAGCTTCCACCCCGACGCCTCCACCCATGTGCACCGCAGCATCCAGAATATCCGCGCGCAGGGCGCCAAGCCCGGCCTGGTGTTCAACCCCGCGGCTTCGCTGGAGGTGCTGGACTGGGTGATCGACGACATCGACCTGATCCTGCTGATGAGCGTCAACCCCGGCTTCGGCGGCCAGAGCTTCATCGACAGCACGCTGCGCAAGATCGAGCAGGCGCGCAAGCGCATCGACGCCAGCGGCCGCGACATCCGCCTGGAGGTCGATGGCGGCATCAAGGAAACCAACATCCGCCGCGTGGCCGATGCGGGTGCCGACACCTTCGTGGCCGGCAGCGCCATCTTCGGCAAGCCCGACTACCGTGCCGTGATCGATGCCATGCGCGTCGCACTGGCCGGCTGAGCGCCCCCGATCCGCACAAAGGCCCGCGCAAGCGGGCCTTTGCTTTGCATGCATGCGCGGCACAGGGCCGCTGCGTCAGCCGCCCTGCTCGTGCTCGCCCGGGGCGATGTAGATCGTGCGGCCTTGCGCATCGAAGCCTGCGGGCGCGAAGCGCGCAACAGGGATGCCGGCATGCTGTATGGAACTGACCCGCCAAGCGAAGACCTTGCCCTGGCTTGCGAAGTTCACGGTTTCCCCGCAGGTGAGGTTGATGGGCTCGCCGCGCGACAGGTCTATGGTGCGGTAGTCGCCTGCCGGCGCGGGAGATCCGTAATAGGATTTGCCGTTGCGGAATTGGTCGGCATGGGCTGAAACGCTGGCCAGAAGCATCGCCGTGATGCCCAGGGAATAAAGGGTTTTCATGGAACTCTCCTGTTTCAAGGGTGGGCAAGTCCATGTGGAACTGCCATGGATTCTGGGAAATCCATGGCAGTGAATCTATCCCGTCAATGGTGTTGAATTGCGGGCATCCCGTTTACAAATTCGTCATCATTTTAGGATTAGTCTTATGGATTTTATTTAGAAATTATGGCGAATGCCGAACTCCGCGCCAGTGGAACTGCCGCCAGCGGCCAGTCCCGAAGCGCCGCCCGCCAGGCTGAAGTTGGCGCCGCCCTTGTTGGTAATCCGCGCAATGGTTCCATACAGCGCCGTGCGGCGGGACATGTTGTGCACATAGCCGATCGCGTAGCGGTTCGCATCGCTGCCATTGAATGCGGCCGGGCCCTTGCGCGAGTCGGTGCGCACATAGGACGCGCGGATGTAGTTGTTGCCGACGGGAACGGTCAGGCCGATCTGCCAGCGGTCCTCGGCGCCCAGCGTGCTGGAGCCGTAGGTGCCGTAGGGCAGGTCCTCGCGCTGGAAATAGCCCATCAGCTTGGCCACGCCGAAGTCGTACGAAGCCGCCGCGCCGTACTGCTTGAGCTTGACCCCGGCCGTGTTGACGTCCGTCCGGCCCATGTTCACCGACAGGCTCAGCGGCCCGTTGTCATAGGTCAGGCGGCCGGCGATATGGCGGCCGACGCTGGACTTGGGGTCCTCGTCCAGCGCATACATGGCTTCCGCCTGGAATCCGTTCCACTTGGGCGTGAAGTACTGGATGGCGTTGTCGCTGCGGTAGTAGTTGGAGAGCGCGCCGGGCAGGCGGCTGATGCGGTTGGAGTTGGCCAGGCCGATCACGTTGAACGGATCGAACTTGACGGGATTCTGCGCTGCGGGCGTGAAGTCGCGGCCCAGGCGGATTTCACCGAAGCCGCCCATCAGGCTGACGGTGGAGCGGCGCTGGAAGAACTTGCCGCTGGCATGGAACTCGCCGCGGTCCGCGTAGAGGTCCGACTCCAGCCAGAAGCCTGCCTTGAGGCCGCCGCCCAGGTCCTCCACGCCGCGAAAGCCCAGGCGGCCCGAGGACAGCCCGGCGTTGTCCATGCTGACGTTGCTGGGCAGGTTGCTGTTGTTCACGTAGCGGACGTTGACATCGAGAATGCCAAACATGGTGACGTTGGATTGGGCGCTGGCGCCGATGGAGATGATCGGCAGGGTGGCCGCGGCCAGTATGTGGTGGATTTTCATGCTCAGTCCTTGGCTGGGAAGTGAATTGGATTGAAGCGATGCCAGCAGGGGCATCCGAGGAAATCTTAGAATTCAAGCCTGCCTTCGGCCGGTTGTGACCAATAACGGACCGAGGATGGCAAGCAAAAGCCAAGGGTTAATCAAGAAAACCGTTCCCTCAAGCCAACAGTTTCTGCGCGGACTGAGGGAAAGAACATTTCTTGCATTATTCTTTCTTTTATATTGCGCAAACGTCATTTCTCTGACGGTTGAAAGGCGGTTGCATTCCGATAGTATCGAAATGTTATTCCTTCCCATAAATACCGAGCCATCTTGATCGAGAAAGCTGGGAATGGAGGGTGCCGAAACGTTCAGGAAGGGGAGGGAGGCATGCGGCGCGAAGATGTCAGGCTGCGATTGCTCGCGAAGAAGGGGGACGCCGAGGCCCGGCTGAAGCTGGGCGTGGCGTATCTGGCGGGGGCGCCAGGGGTGCCGAAGAACATACCGATGGGCATCGGCTATCTGCAGGCCGCCATGCCGCAGGCCGGCAGGGCGGCGGCGGTCAGCATGGCCAGCCATCTGGAGCTGCGCGAACTGCTGGCGCATGGCCTGCTGGAGGTGCTGGAGGTCGCGGCGCAGCACGAAGACGTGGGCCGCCTCAAGCTGGCCGCATGGCATCTGATCCGCGGCGAACTCGAAAAGGGCACGGCCTTGCTGGAGCGCTGCACCAGTCCGCTGGCCCGCGAACTCGGCAGCGGCCCCGAAAGCCGTTCGCCAGGCAGCCTGCTGCAGGCCTTGCAGGCGCTGCGCGCGATCACGCCTTCGGACGTGGCCGACGTGGTGGCGCATGAAGCCCGCTCGGCGCTGGCGCAGGGCCAGTCGCTGAGGGCGGTGCTGATGCTCGAGACGCTGGCAGATCTGCCCCATATCGCCCCCGATGCGGTGCTGCAGCAGCTGATCGCCGATGTCGTGCGCCAGGCCGAGGTCTGCGGCCATGGCCTGGGCCGGCTGAGGGTGGGCTGGATCGAGGCCGCCCTGGACCGCTGTGCCGGCGGCGGCGATCTGCATGCCTGCCATACCCTGGGGCGGGCGCTTGCGGGAATGCATTGCGCGCACCTGGCTCCCGAGCGGCTGGTCAATGCACAGAACCTGCGCAAGGCTGCAGCCTTGCTGCTGCGGGCCGCCGACGGCGGGCTCGCCGCCGCCTGGCTGCACCTGTTCCGCATCTGCTCGGATTACCGCAGCTCGGTGGCGAATCCCACGCTGGCACGCTTTTGCCTTGAAAAGGCGGCGGGCCAGGGCATCGCCGAAGCGGAGCGCCGGCTCGGCGCGCTGGTGCTCAGGGATGCGATCCGCATCGAGAAAATGGAGCAGGGCATGGGCCTGCTGCATGCGGCGGCGGCCAAGGGGGACACGCTGGCCAAGCTGCTGCTGCGCTCGCTGGTCCTGCCCGTGCACGGCAGCGACGAGGAGGCCCTGGCCGCCATCAACGAGGTCCAGGATTCGGCGCCGCTGCTGGCCATGCGCCTGCGCCTGGCGCGGTCCTTCGGGCTGACCAAGCTGGAGGCCTTGTCGGTGAACCCATCGTCCGCCATGCGGCCCTGGGGCATGGTCGTGGGGCGCAATCCTTTCCTGGCGAAGGCGCGCCTGGCCGAGCCGCGTGCCGTGCCTGCCGTCACGCAGCAGGCCCAGGAGTGCCTGCAGATGGCGGCCACCATGTTCGCCGACGAGCGCCAGCAGTCCCTTGCGATGGAGGGCTCGCTGCGCGTGCGCACCTTGCAGATGCGGCGCCTGCTGCAGCGCCTGCAGCTGCCGGAAAGAGTGTTCTTCGCTTCCGCCTCTTCCCATGAGCGCGAGGCCCTCAGGGTGGGCACGAAGTGGGCCAAGCGCCAGCGCGACATCCTGCAGCAGGTGCTCAGCTGACGGCGCAGGCCTGCCTCAATCGTCGCGAGGAACAAGCATGAAGGTCTTGATTGTGGATGGCAATCCTTCTGCGGCCGAGTATCTGCGGCAGGGGCTGTCACGCGACGGCTTCAACGTGGATGTGGCGCACAACGGCCTGGAGGCGCATGCGATGGCCATGCACCAGGAGTACAGCCTGGTGGTCCTGGAGATCGACCTGCCCGGCATGGATGGCCGTGCCTTCCTGGCCGGTCTGCGGACCCTGGCGAACGCGCCGCCGGTCATCGTCGTCACGCGCAGCGACAGCGTGGAGGACCAGGTGTTCTTTCTGCGCAATGGCGCCGACGACTACCTTGTCAAACCGGTGAGGCTGCCCGAATTCCTGGCGCGGGCAAGCCTGCGCATGCGCGATGCCCGGCGGCCGCACCGGGCCGCCCAGCGGCTTGCCGTCGGCGACCTGGTGCTGGACCTGTCGAGAAAGCGCGCCGAGCGCGCCGGCCTGCGTCTGGACCTGACGCGCCAGGAGTTCATGCTGCTGATGCTGCTGCTGCAGCGCCAGGGCGATATCGTGCCTCGCACGGATCTGGTCGAGCAGATATGGAAGCTGCCCTCGGATGCGCCCTCCAACATGGTCGATGTGGCCGTGCGCAGGCTCAGGAGCAAGCTTGACGACCCTTTCGCCGCCAAGCTGCTGCACACCGTGCGCGGCCAGGGCTATGTGCTGGAGCTGCGCTGAGGCTGTCGCATACCGTGCCTCACTGCAGCCAGCCCCGGATGCGCGCCGCCAGCGTCTCGCGGCTGATGCCGTAGCGCGCGTGCAGCGTGGGCAGGGCGCCGGCGTCGAGGAAGGCGTCGGGCAGGCCCGCCAGCCGGAACCCTGCGGGCCGCACGCCCTGCTGCAGCAGGGCGCCGGCCACGGCCTCGCCCAGGCCGCCGACCACCGAATGGTTCTCGGCCACGACCACCAGGCGCGGCTGGCTGGAGACGGCCTCGGTGATGGCGGCCACGTCCAGCGGCTTGATGGTCGGGCAGTGCAGCACCGCCACGCCCAGCCTGTCGGCGGCCAGGGCCTGCGCCGCCTCCAGCGCGCGCATGGTCATGAAACCGCTGCTGATGATGAGCACGTCGCGGCCTTCGCGCAGCATCTTCGCCTTGCCCAGCTCGAAGCGGTAGTCGTATTCGTCCAGCACCAGGGGCACGTTGCCGCGCAGCAGGCGCATGTAGACGGGGCCCTTGTGGGCCGCGATCTGGGGCACGGCCTGGGCGATGTCCAGCGCATCGCAGGGGTCGACGATGGTCAGCCCGGGCACGGCGCGCATCATGGCCAGGTCGTCCGTGGCCTGGTGGCTGGGGCCGTAGCCCGTGGTCAGGCCCGGCAGGGCGCAGCAGATCTTGACGTCCAGCCTCTCCTCGGCGATCACCTGGTGGATGAAGTCATAGGCGCGGCGCGTGCCGAACACGGCATAGGTCGTGGCGAAGGGCGTGAGCCCCTCCTTGGCCATGCCCCCGGCGGCGGCCATGAGCAGCTGCTCGGCCATGCCCATCTGGAAGAAGCGTTCGGGATGGGCCTGGGCGAACAGGTGCAGGTCGGTGTATTTGGCCAGGTCCGCCGTCATGCCGACCACGTCGGGGCGGCGGGCGGCCAGCTCCACCAGGGCCTTGCCGAAGGGGGCGGCCCGCACGCGCTGCCCCTCGGCGGCGATGGAGGCGATCATGGCGGAGGTGGTCAGGCGGGGCTTGGCAGGGGTGTCGGGCGTGTTCATGGCAGGGCGTGCTCCAGGTTCTGCGAGGCGTCGAGGAGGGCGATGGCCTGCTGCCATTCGGGCGGATCGACGCGGATGAAGTGGTTCTTCTCGCGCTGCTCCAGGAAGGGCACGCCCTTGCCCATCAGCGTGTCGAGGAGGATGGCGCGCGGGCGGGCTTCGGCCAGTGCGCGCGCCGTGTCGAAGGCCTGCAGCACCTGGCCCAGGTCGTTGCCGTCCACGCGCTGCACATGCCAGCCGAAGGCGGCCCATTTGTCGGCCAGCGGCTCGAAGCCCAGCATGCGGGTGGAGGGCCCGTCGGCCTGCTGGTTGTTCACGTCCACCAGGCAGATCAGCCGGTCCAGGCCATGGTGCGAGGCCGACAGCGCGGCCTCCCAGGTCGAGCCCTCGTCCAGCTCGCCATCGGACATGGAGTTGTAGACGAAGGCCCCGCTGCCCTTGTGGCGCAGGGCCAGCGCCATGCCCACGGCAATCGGCAGGCCCTGGCCCAGCGAGCCGCCCGAGATCTCCATGCCCGGCGTGTAGCTGGCCATGCCCGACATGGGCAGGCGGCTGTCGTCGCTGCCGTAGGTCTGCAGTTCGTCCTCGGGCAGGATGCCGGCCTCGGCCAGGGCGGCGTAGAACGCGATGGCGTAGTGGCCGTGCGACAGCAGGAAACGGTCGCGGTCCTCCCATTCGGGCTCGGCGGGGCGCAGGCGCAGCGCGTGGCCGTAGGCCACGGCCAGCACGTCGGCCCAGCCCAGGGCCTGGCCGATGTAGCCCTGGCCCTGCACTTCGCCCATTTGCAGCGCGCGGCGGCGGATGCGGTAGGCGCAGCCGGAAAGCCGGTCCAGGCGCTGCTGCTGTGTTTCGGTCATGCGTTGTCTCCTTGGGGAACGGATGGGGGGATGGCGCCGGCTCAGCGCAGGATGCTGGCCGGCACATAGGACACCAGCGCCAGCACGGCCAGCGCCACCAGGTAGAAGGGGACCAGCTCGCGCACGGTCTGGCCCACCCTGACCCGGGCCAGCGAGCTGGTGATGAACAGCGTGGTGCCCACGGGCGGCGTGTACAGGCCCAGGGCGAGGTTGACGACCATCATGATTCCCAGCTGGGTCATGTCCATGCCGATGCTGCGGGCCAGCGGCACGAAGACCGGCGTCAGCAGCAGCACGGCGGCCGGCAGGTCGATGAACATGCCGATGAACAGCATCAGCAGATTCATCAGCACGATCACCATCCATGCGGAGTGCACATGGGTCTGCACCCACTGCACGATGCCGTTGGGCATCTGGTCGAAGGTCAGCAGCCAGCCGATGGCCGAGGACGCCATGATCACCAGCAGCACCACGCCCGTGGCCAGGCCCGCATGGGTGACGGCATCGTTGAGGCGGCGCCAGCCCAGGTCGCGGTAGACCCCGGCCGACACCAGGCCTGCGTACAGCGTGGACAGCACGGCGACCTCGGTGGGCGTGGCGATGCCCAGGCGCAGCAGGACGATGATCAGCACCGGCAGCAGCAGCGCGGGGCTGGCGTGCAGCAGGTGGCGGCGGAACGCGGGCCACGCGAAGGGCGTGGTGTCGCGCGGGAAGCCGCGCCTGCGCCCCACCCACCAGCACACGCCCATGAAGCCCGCGCACATCACCAGCCCCGGCAGGATGCCCGCCACGAACAGCGCCGCGATGGACGCATTGGCGCTGAGCGCGAACAGGATCATGGGGATGGACGGCGGGATCAGGATGTCGATGGTGGCCGCCGCCGCCAGGGTCGCGGCCGAGAACGCGGGCGGATAGCCCAGGCGCCTGTGCCAGGGAATCATCAGCGAGCCGATGGCCGAGGCATCGGCCACGGCCGAGCCCGAGACCCCGCCGAACAGCGTGGACGACATCACCCCCACCTGGGCCGGCCCGCCGTGAAAGCGCCCGATCAGCGCCGACAGCACGCCCACCAGCGCCTCGCCCAGCCGCCCGCCCATCATCAGCGAGCCCGTGAGCATGAAAAAGGGGATGGCGATCAGCGGAAAGCTCTGGACCTGGGCCACCATCTGCTGCACCAGCAGATCCAGCGGCACGCGGTCCGAACTGGCCGCTGCGGCCATGGCGCCCAGCAGCAGCGCGTGGGCGATGGGCATGGCGATCACGGCGCCGGCCATGAAGACGAGAAGCAGGATGACAGACATCGTGCGCCCTCCGCCTCACCAGTGCGGGCTGGCCACGGGCCGGCCCGGATCGGTCGGCGCGGCGGCTGCGCGCGGCGCTGCCGCACCCACGGCCCGCCATGCGGACTGCAGCGCCAGCAGGGCCAGCAAGGCCATGCCCACCATCACGCAGCCATAGGTCAGCGAGCCGGGAACGCCCAGGATCTGGCTGCGCTCGTCATGCACGATCTCCAGCATGCCCAGCGTGGACCAGGCCAGCGCGGCATGCAGGCCTGCCACGGCCAGCCAGCCCGCCACGGCCGTGGCGCGCCGCACGCGCGGCGGCAGCGCATCGACCAGGAAGCTGGTGGTGATGTGGGCGCCGTGCACGGCGGCCAGCACCACGCCGGACATGACCAGCCAGGGAAACAGCAGCTCGGGCACTTCGTTGGCCCATTGCAGGCTGGCGCCGCTGGCATAGCGCAGCGCCGTGTTGCACACCAGGATCAGGAAGATCACCAGGGTACTGGCCCACAGCACGATGCGGCACAGCCCCGCGACAAGGCGTTCGATGAGGTTCATGGAGGGCTCCCGTCGCGCGTCACTGCGCGCCTGCGGCCTTGACGACCTTGGCCAGATAGGGGCCGGTGGGCCCGGCCAGCCATTTGTCCTGCACCTTGGCCGTGGCCCGTGCGAAGGCCTTGGCGTCGATGGTGTGGACTTCCACGCCCTTGGCCCGGATGTCCTGCAGCAGCCGGTCGTCGGCCTCTTGCGCCAGCTGGCGCTGGTAGGCCGTCGCTTCCCGGGCGGCCGCGGCGAGCGCCTCGCGGTCCGCCGGCTGCAGCCGGTCCCAGCTGCGCTTGCCGATGAGGAGCGGCGTCATCTGGAACATGTGCCCGGTCAGCGTCAGGTGCTTCTGCACCTCGTAGAGCTTGCTGGCGTGGAAGTTGGCCAGCGGGTTCTCCTGCCCGTCGACCACACCCTGCTGCAGCGCCACGTACAGCTCGGCGAACTTGATCTGCTGGGCCTCGGCGCCCAGGGCCTGCATGATGTCCACCAGCACCGCATCGGGCGGCGTGCGCATCTTCAGGCCCTTGAGGTCGTCCACGCTGCGGATCGGCCGTTTGCTGCTGGTCATGTGGCGGATGCCGTTGTCCCAGTAGCCCAGCACCACCATGCCCTTGGCGGCCGAGCGCTCGGCCAGCTCGCGGCCCAGCGGGCCGTCCAGCAGCGCGAAGGCCTGCGCCGGGGTGGCGAACAGAAAGGGCATGCCGTAGGCCGCGTACTCGGGCACGGCAGCGGCCACGGCCCCCTGGGAGTTGGCCGACAGGTCCAGCGCCCCGGTGCGCAGCGCGGTGACCATGGCCGCGTCGTCGCCCAGCTGGGCCGAGGGCGCCACCTGCACTTCGATGCGGCCCGCGCTGCGGGCCTTGGCCAGTTCGGCGAACTTCAGTGCCGCAAGGTGGCGCGGGTTGTCGGGCGCGGCGCCGTGGCCCAGCGTCAGCCTGACGGCCTGGGCAGCGGCCAGGGCCGGCAGCAGCAGGGCGCATGCGGCCAGGGCCGCGCGGTGGAAAAGCTTGCGTTGCATGGTCTTGTCTCCTTGTGTTGTGCGGCCATGCACGCCATGGCCAGGCGGGCGGTGCCGGACTCAGTGGATGAGCATCCCCCCGTTGACATCGAGCGTGATGCCCGTGCAGTAGGCGGCCAGGTCGCTGGCCAGGAACACACAGGCGCCGGCCACGTCCTCGGCCCGGCCCAGGCGCGCCAGGGGGATGGTCTGCGCGATGTCGTGCTTGCGCTCGGGACTGAGCCGGCCCTGGGTGATGTCGGTCTCGATCAGGCCCGGCGTCACGCAGTTGATGCGTATGCCCTCGGCGCCGAACTCGCGCGCCATGGCGCGCGCCAGGCCCAGCACGCCGGCCTTGGCGGCCGAGTAGTGCGGCCCGCCGAAGATGCCGCCGCCGCGCTGCGCCGACACCGAGGAGATGCAGACGATGGCGCCGCTGCGCTGTGCGCGCATGGCAGGCAGCGCCGCCTGCGACATGTACAGCGTGCCGCGCAGGCTCACGTCCAGGATGCGGTCGTAGTCGGCGCCGCTGATCTCCAGCGTCTTGACCGGCTGGGTGATGCCCGCGTTGTTGACCAGCGCATCGATGCGGCCGAAGGCGCGCAGCACGGCCGCCGCAGCGGCCTCGCACGCGGCCTTGTCCGTCACGTCCGCCACCAGCCCCAGGTGCCCCCCGCCCAGGCGCGCCGCCGCAGCGGCCGGATCGGCGCGCTCCAGGTCCAGGATGGCCACGCGCGCGCCCTGCGCCGCCATCTGGCGCGCGGTCGCGAAGCCGAGTCCGTTGATGCCTGCGCCGCCGGTGATGATGGCGACCTTGTCCTTGAGCAGCATGTGCCTGTCTCCGCTGAATGGTTGTTGGTAGGGCCATCTTCGGCGCGGTCGGGCATGAAGACAAACGATGTTTCATCAGCCTAAGATGACGGATCTTCAGCTCACCTACGGGGTCTCCCGGAGTCTTGCCATGGCATCCATTCCTCCCAGCGCGCACCTGCTGGCCTTCGAGGCCGTGGCGCGCCGGCGCAGCTTCGCGCTGGCCGCGTCCGAGCTGCACCTGACGGCCTCGGCCATCAGCCACCAGGTGGCCAAGCTGGAGGCCCAGCTCGGTGTGCGCCTGTTCGAGCGCAGCGCCCAGGGCGTGCGCCTGAGCCGCGCGGGGCAGGCCTACCTGGAGCGTGTCTGCGGGGCGCTGGCAGCCATCGTCTCGGCCACCGAGGACCTGCGCCACAGCGTGGGCAACAGCCTGTACGTGCACAGCGCGCCCAGCATCGCCAGCCTCTGGCTCATGCCCCGGCTGCGGGCCTTCGCCAAGGCCTGCCCCGACATCTCGCTGAACCTGTCGGCCGCGCATTCGCACAGCGACTTCGCGCTGGGCCAGGCCGACATCGACATCCGCTACGGCATACCGCGCTGGCCCGATCTGGAGGTGGAGCCGCTGTTCGAGGAGCGCATCGTGCCGCTGGCCAGCCCTTCATTCGTCCGTGAGCACGGACTGCGGCGCATCGAGCAGCTGCTGGAGGTGCCGCTGATCCAGAGCAATGTCAGCATCGTCCAGTGGTCGGACTGGTTCGGCGCCTTCAGTCCGTTGCGCGCCCCTGAGCGCTATGCCGTGCGCTTCGACCGCGCCCAGATGTCGCTGGACGCGGCCACCCAGGGCCTGGGCGTGGCCCTGGAAAGCGCCATGAATGCGGGCGGGCATATCCGCGACGGCAAGCTGCTCGCCCCCTTCGGCATGGACAAGGCCGTGCGGGTCAAGGCGCATTTCGCCGTCTATCCGCCGCGCAACGCCGCAAAGCCCGCCGTGGCGGCCTTTCTGGCCTGGCTGCATGGCGAGGCGGCGCGCACCCCGCAGCAGCCTCGCCGCCAGCGCAGGCACTGAGCTTGCCGCCGACCCGCTGCCGGCCTCCATGGGCCGTCCGGCGCACCGGCCCCAGGGCAAGCCTCTCGGTACCGGGGTGATTCGGGTTTGCACATCTCGTAACAATGCGTATATAACTTGCCACTACACCGCCGGGCGCCGCCCGGCTCTGCCGATCCGAGGATTCAGATGATCGTTCGCCAGTGGGGAATTGCGTTGGGCCTGTGGGCCCTGGGCAGCGTATCGACGGCCGGTGTGCTGGAGAAGGTCAGTGCCGGTGGCGCGCTGGTGATCGCACACCGGGAATCGTCCATCCCCTTTTCCTACATCGACTCCCGCAGCGGCAAGCCCGTCGGTTACGCGCTGGATCTGTGCCTGCGGCTGGCCGACGCGGTGCGCAGGCAGACGGGCAAGAAGGACATGAAGGTGGAGTTCGTGATGGTCACGCCCGCCAATCGCATGGCCATGATCGAGCAGGGCAAGGCCGACATGGAGTGCGGCTCGACCACGAACAACGCGCAGCGGCGCCAGTCCGTGGCGTTCACGGTTCCCCATTTCATCACCGGCGCCCGGCTGCTCGTGAAGGCCGAGAGCACCGTCAACGGGATGGAGGACCTCAAGGGCAAGAAGCTGGTTTCGACCAAGGGCACCAGCCCGATGGCCGTGGCCATGCAGGCCAACCGGCAGCGCCTCATGGGCATCACCATTTTGGAGGCACCCGATCACGCCAAGGCCCTGGAGATGGTGGAGAAGGGCGAAGCCGATGCGTTCCTGATGGATGACGTGCTTCTCAACGGGCTGGCCGCTGCACGGCCCGATCCGCGGGCCTTGAAGGTGGTGGGCAAGTTCCTGACCACCGAGCCCCTGGCGATCATGCTGCCGAAGGCCGATACCGCGTTCAAGAAACTGGTCGATGAAGAGATGAAGCGGATCATCACCAGCCGCGAGATCAACCCGATCTACGAGAAGTGGTTCATGCAGGCGATTCCGCCCAACGCCATGAATCTGAACATGCCGATCAGCTACCTGCTGCGGGACTTCTGGAAGTACCCCACTGCGGACATTCTCCTGTAGGCCCGGGCGGTCTCGGACGACTTGCCCGGCTGCCGTGGGCCGTGCCCCCAGGGCGGCTGCATGCCCGCTGGCCGAACGATGGTCCCTCGCGCGGCAGTGTGGTGCTAATGTCGGCGGCCAGCTCGCCCCGGGGTGAAGCAGCCTGGCGACGAGCGCGAAGCCGCCGGTCTGGCAGCATGTCGGCACTGCGCACTCCATCCGCCGCTTTCATGCGCCCTGGGTGGCTTCCTTTCCCTCGAATTTCGACACGCTCTTCATGATTGCCAACTTCATTCCGTTGAACCACGCCCAGCTGGACGCCGCCATCGTCGATCTCGACGGCACCATGGTCAACACCCTGGGCGACTTCGCCGAGGCCCTCAACCGCATGCTGGCCGATCTCGCGCTGCCGGCCATTGCGCCGCAGGCCATCGAGAACATGGTGGGCAAGGGCTCCGAGCACCTGATCCGCTCGGTGCTGGCCCATGTGGGGGCGGCCGATGTGGATGCCGCCTATGACCGGGCCTGGCAGCGCTACGAACACCACTACCTGCAGCTCAACGGCCAGTTCGCCGATGTCTATCCCGGCGTGCTCCAGGGCCTGCAGGCGCTTCGCGCCCGGGGCCTGCGCCTGGCCTGCCTGACCAACAAGCCGCTGTCCTTCGCGCGGCCGCTGCTGGAGCAAAAAGGGCTGGCGCCGCTGTTCGAGCAGGTCTTCGGCGGTGACTCCTTCGAGCGCAAGAAGCCCGATCCGCTGCCCCTGCTCAAGACCTGCGAGGCGCTGGGCACGCGGCCCGCGCGCACGCTGATGGTCGGCGACTCCAGCAACGACGCCCAGGCAGCGCGCGCCGCCGGCTGTCCCGTGGTGCTGGTCAGCTATGGCTACAACCATGGCCGGCCCGTGCGCGAGGTCGATGCCGACGGCTTCGTCGATGCGCTGACCGAACTGGCCTGACGGCAGCGGCGTCTGCAGGGTTGCCGTGCAAAAGCCGTGTGTTGACGGTGCTTGACGCACTTTGGCAGTGCGTTTTGCATTTTTGCTAGAGTCGTCTGTTTTGCCATCCTGGCCGCGATCCGGCCACCGACAAGGAGGAAGCACACGAAATGCACGGACTGCACCTGACCGCCGATCTCTACCAATGCAAGGGCGACGGGCCCCACATGCTCGATGCCGATGCCATCGCCGCCCTGTGCCGCGCACAGACCGAAATGGCCGGCCTGACCCTGGTGGAGGACCGATGGGTCAAGTTCCCGGACTACCAGGGCCAGCCCGGGGGCGTCACCGGCACCGTGCTGCTGGCCGAATCGCACCTGGCCATACATACCTGGCCCGAGACCGGCTGCGTCACCGTCGATGTCTACGTCTGCAACTTCTCGGCCGACAACTCGGGCAAGGCGCGTGCGCTGATGGAAGGCGTGATTGCCGCCTATGCGCCGGGCCGCGTGGTGCGCCAGCAGCTGATGCGCGGCGACATCGGCCCCGGCGCTGGGGAGGCCGCGGCCGGCGAGGAAGGCGACTGGGCCCTGGAGGCGCTGACGGCCCATGCGCGCTTTGGCTGGCGGGCCACGCGCCGCGAGACGCTGCGCACCCCCTACCAGGAGATGGAGCTGCTGCATACGCCCCAGTTCGGCAAGGTGCTGCGCCTGGACGGCCGCTTCATGACCTCCGAAGGCGAGGAGTTTTTCTACCACGAGGCCCTGGTGCACCCGGCCGCCATGGCCCATCCGGCGCCGCGCCGCGCGCTGATCCTGGGCGGCGGCGATGGCGGCGCGGCCGAGGAGCTGCTCAAGCATCCGACCATGGAGCAGGTGGTGGTGGCCGAGCTGGACGAGGCCGTGGTCCAGGCCGCGCGCACCCACCTGCAGCAGGTGCACCGGGGCGTCTTCGACGACCCGCGCCTGCAGTTGCGCATCGGTGACGGCATGGCCATGGTCGAGCGCACCGAGGAGCGCTTCGACCTGGCGCTGATGGACCTCACCGACCCCGACTCGCCCGCCAGCGCCCTGTACTCCGATGCCGCGCTGGCCCGCATGAAGCGCGTGCTGGCGCCCGGCGGTGCCCTGGTGCTGCACCTGGGCAGCCCCGTGTTCCATGGCGCCCAGGTCGCCGGCCTGGTGGCCAGCCTGCGCCAGCGCTTCGCCATCGTGCGCTGCTACGGCCTCTACATCCCCCTGTATGGCGCCTACTGGGGCCTGGCCGTGGCCTCGGACACGCTGGATGCCATGGCGCCGACACCTGCCCAGTTGCGCCAGCGCCTGGCCGAGCGCCGGCTGCCCGAACTGCGCTACTACAACGCCGAGGTGCATCCGGCCCTGTTCGCGCTGCCCGGCTACTACCGCGACCTGGTGCAGCCCGCGCAGCAGGTCCGCGCGATCCGCTGGGCCTGAAGGCCCGCCCGCACCCGGCCGCGACCATGTGGCCTGGCGGCGGGCCGGCAGGGCAAATTTGCCACAGTAATGCAATCTGGCTGCAAGCCTGTTGTAATGAAAACGGTGGGACGGCCCCTCCGCCCGCCATTTTCAAATTCCCGGATGTGAATGTCCCGGATATTGCTTGCTTGCAAGAACCATATAGCCAGAGAAAGCGCCAGCCGCCCTGTGTCAAATGCCTTCTTCCGGAAAACATGACGTTCACTGGCTGCGGCTATGGAATATTGCGATATTGGCAGGGCTGCTGCTGAGTTTTCCGCTGACCTTTGTATTGCCGCAGAGCGTGGGCTGGGAAAATGGCCTGCTGGAGAACATACAGGCCGTGACCCTGCTGCTGGGCGTGGTCGCCGCCGTGGTCGCGGCATGCCGCCAGAAAGGGGCCGTCGCGGCACCGCTGTGGTGGAGCGCGGCCCTGTTCTGGCTGGCCTTCCTGGGGCGGGAGCTGGCCTGGGGGGCCGCCTTCCTGCCCAGCACCGGCGCAGGCAAGTGGGGGCCGGTGATCAGCTCCCAGGTCCTGTGGTACAAGCCCGCCGTCAAGTGGGCGGTCGGCGGCATGCTGCTGTGCTGCTATTGGCTCGTGCGCCATGGCCTCTGGAACAGGGTTCTCAAGCGCATGGTGCGCGAGCATGCAATACCGGTATTCAGCCTGGCGCTGTTCATCGTGGCGATGGTGATTTCAACCAATGCGGAAGGGCATGGCTTCATATTCCTTGCGCGCTGGTTCGATTGCCGGGTCGTCGTGCTTGAAGAACTGGTGGAAACCTTGGGCTATTTCGCCCTGTGGCTGGCGCAGTGGGCCATCGTTCGCCATGTATCGGGCTGGAAGGAGGAGGCTTGACCCGATATGGAGGGGACCGGCCGGCGCCGTATTTCCCTATTTTCCCGCGGCATCCTGTGGCCGGTAAGTCGCCAGTAAGTCGCTTTCGTGGAGCATGGCCGTTTTCCCCAAGGGTCCAGGCCGGCCCGAGGGCGGTTGAAACGACAGAACGTGCAAGAACGTGCAATCGCAATGCAAGGCTCCATCTACCAGGACGTGATAGGCATCAAGGCGGCGGGTCAGGCGTATTCCCTGGGCGCGCGCTTCCAGGACTGCAGCCTGCGCCGCGCGGCGCGGCTGGAGGCGATTTTCGAGCGGGTGATCCTGCAGTTCCGCGAGGAGCTGCTGCAGGTGCTGGCCGGGGAGCCTCCCGGGCCCGCGCGGCATCTGCGCGCCTACGTGCGCTGCGTGTGCGCGCATGCGCTGACGCGCCGGCGCGGCCAGAAGACGGCCGCGCAGCTGCTGACGCGGGCGAGATTCCAGAACATCTGGTTCGACTTCGTGGATGCCGCCTGCGCGGACGACCTGGTGCCCGAGGACATCGCCCTGCCGTGCCGGGCCATGGTCGAGGATCTGTGGATCATCCACGTGCTGGTGGAGCCCATGGAGCCGCAGCGCATCGCCGGGGTCATGGAGCATCTGCTGTCCCTGTGCGGCAACGGCGCAAACCATGAACCGCATCGCGTTAATTGAGGACCATGCGCGGCTGGCTGCGCTGGTCGCCCGCTCGCTGGCCCATTCGGGCATCGAGACCGATGTCTTCCACGAGATCGCTCCGGCCTGGCTGGCGCTGCAGGAAATCGACTACGTCGCCATCGTCATCGACCGCGGCCTGCCCGATGGCGATGGCCTGGAGCTGGTGCAGCGGCTGCGCGCCGCAGGCCGCTTCACGCCCTGCCTCATGCTCACGGCCCGCGATGCGCTCAGCGACCGCGTCGGTGGGCTGGAGGCCGGTGCCGACGACTACCTGACCAAGCCCTTTCCCATGGAGGAACTGATCGCCCGCGTGCGCGCGCTGCTGCGCCGGCCGGCCCAGGTGCGGGAGCTGGCCCCGGCGCTGGGCGACATCAGCATCATCCCGCAGCAGGCCTGCATGCAGTGCGCGGGTGCCACCATCGCCTTGCCGCCGGCGGAGCTGCAGATCATGCTCAGCCTGGTGCGCAAGGCGGGGGCCACGGTGCGGCGCCCGGCGCTGGAGGCCGCGGCCTGGGGCATGTCCGGCGTGGTCACGCCCAATGCGCTCGATGTGGCGCTGCACCGGCTGCGGCGCAAGCTGGCGGCCGCCGGCTCCCGTCTGGAGATCGTCAACATCCGGGGGCAGGGCTATGCGCTTCGCGAATCTGTGCTGGCCCGGTAGCCTGCGCTCGCGGCTGCTGGCCGTCTATGGGTTGAGCATGGTGTTCAGCGCGCTGCTGGTCGGCGCGCTGGCCATTCTCATGGCCAAGCCCTTCGACAGCTATGCGCTGCAGCGCGGCATGGGGCATGCGGCCGAGAAGGTCGCCGAATGGGTGCGCTTCGGCGCGGACGGCGTGCCCCTGGGCTTCAGCGAGCGCGAGCTCAAGAGCTGGATGCTGACCAGCCTCGGCGAGGAAATGCAGCTGAGGATCACCGACGCCGAAGGCCGCGTGGTGTTCGCCCCCAACGGCGAGATGCAGCCGCTGACGCAGAACGGCCAGGGCTTTGACCCGCAGCTCAAGGCCTTTGCCTACGAGCGCGGCGGCGTGGTCATGCGCGCCGGCACCGCATCGCTGCTCCATGACGGCACGCTCTGGCATGTGCAGGTGGCCGTCAGCGACCGCATGGTGGACTGGCTGCGCGAATCGGTGGGCCTGCCGGCGCTGTGGCGCGGCATGGTGGCCATCGGCGTGGTCTTCCTGGTGGTGTTCCTGGCCTCCACCCACCGCACGCTGCAGCGCATGCTGCGGCCCCTGGGCGTGGCCGCGCAGGATGCGCAGCGCATCACTCCGCAGACCCTGGACACGCGCCTGAAGGCCGAGGACCTGCCCCGGGAGTTCGCTCCCCTGGTCGAGGCTTTCAACCATGTGCTGGACCGCCTGCAGGCCGGGTTCCGCAACCAGCAGGAATTCCTGTCCATGGCCGCGCACGAACTCAAGACGCCGCTGGCGCTGATGCGCGTGCAGATCGAGCTCGAACCCGAGGAGCGGCGCAGCCCCGAGCTGCTCAAGGACGTGGACCACATGGCCCGCCAGGTGCAGCAGCTGCTGCACCTGGCCGAGGTCTGCGAGCACCAGCGCTACCGCTTGGAGGAGATTGCGCCGCAAGCCATCCTTGGCGAGGTCTGCGACTTCATGGCCCGGGCCTCGGAAAAATGCGGCGTCCGGATCGACTGCGAAGTACAGGACGGCGCCCACGCCTGGCATGCCGACAGGGGCGCGCTCTTCGTGCTGCTCAAGAACCTGATCGAGAACGCCGTGCAGCACAGCCCGCAGGGGGGCACGGTCACGGTGCGGGCGTCGGGCGATGGCTTTTGCGTGGCGGACCAGGGCCGGGGCGTCGCGGCCGAGGACCTGGGCCGCATCTTCGAGCGCTTTTGGCGCAGCAGCGAGCGGCGCGATCTGGGCGCGGGCCTGGGCCTGCCGATCTGCCTGGAGATCGCCCGCGCCCATGGCTGGACGCTCACGGCCCGGCCCGGTGCCGTGGGGCTGGAAATACGGGTGCGCTTCGACGGTCGGCCGCCCGCGCCGGCTCAGCCGCCCAGCAAGGCCTTCTTGAGCTGATCGTCGGCCGGGTGCGGGCCCAGCCAGATGCCCAGCAGGGCCAGGAAGAACTCGGGCTCCTGGAAGGGCGCGCCCTGCGCCTGGCCCTTGACGAAGACCTGGGCGCCCTGGCCCGGCACCCAGTCCACCGAGAAGTTCTCGCCGGGCAGCAGCTTCTTGTGCCGGGTGAAGATCTCGCTCATGCGCAGCACGCCGGGCACCAGGCGCGAGAAGCGCGCGCGCTCCATGTTGTCCTCGATGCCGCGCGCGAACAGCTTGCCCAGCTCGGCCGAATCGATCTCGCGCAGCATGGTCACGCTCACGCGCTTGGGGCCGGGCAGGGCGGCGATCTCCTGCAGGCTGGCGGCCGGCTTTTCCAGGTACAGCCCCGCCGTGTAGACCTTGAAGATGGCCTTGTAGCGGATGCCCGCGCCATTGAGCTGCAGCGTCTGTCCGCCCACGCCGGCCTGCGCGGGATAGGCCACGCCCGCGACGGTGCGCGCAGGCTCCTGGGCCGGTGCGGCCGGCGGCAGCGCAAGGGCCACGGCCAGGGCGGCTGTCTTCATCCAGCGGGGCAAGGCGGTCATGGTGTCTCCTGCCGGGAGCGTGTGGCCCGGTTGCGGTTTGTTACGTCCGGGCGACATGTTGTGGCGTCCGCGTGCGGGCGGCCACGGGGTTTTCACGGGCCGCTTCGACTGCGCTACACTTGCCCACCATGTTCATTCATCGCATGTTCATTGCAGGTTGCGCAGACCGGGGAGCCTGGCCCTGGCGCAAGCCTGTCCACATGAATCGCTGAACGCATGCGGGGCGCGACCCGGCGTGCACCCGAGGCCCCACGGGCCAATTGAATGAATCGGCGCAATCCCCCAGGCAGCCCGCACCAGGCCTGCCAGCGCCACGCCAGCCGGAGTCCTTCCCGTGATCACCGAACTCGAATTCAAGAGCCTTGCCGCCCAGGGCTACAACCGCATCCCCCTGATGGTCGAGGCCTTCGCGGACCTTGAAACCCCGCTGTCGCTGTACCTCAAGCTGGCCCATGCCGGTGGCGATGGCAAGCACAGCTTTCTGCTGGAGTCCGTCGTCGGCGGCGAGCGCTTCGGGCGCTACAGCTTCATCGGCCTGCCCGCCCGCACGCTGCTGCGCGCCAGCGGCTTCGGCGCGGCGGCGCGCACCGAGGTGGTGACCGACGGCCAGGTGGTGGAAACCGCCACCGGCAATCCGCTGGACTTCATCGCGGCCTACCAGAAGCGCTTCAAGGTGGCGCTGCGCCCGGGCCTGCCGCGCTTTTGCGGCGGCCTGGCCGGCTACTTCGGCTATGACGCCGTGCGCTACATCGAGAAGAAGCTCGAGGATTCCTGCCCGCCCGACACGCTGAACTGCCCCGACATCCTGCTGCTGCAGTGCGAGGAAGTCGCGGTGATCGACAACCTGTCGGGCAAGCTGTACCTGATCGTCTACGCCAACCCCGGCGAGGCCGAGGCCTATACGCGCGCCAAGAAGCGGCTGCGCCAGTTGAAGGAGCAGCTGCGCTACTCGGTCAGCGCGCCGCAGATCAAGGCGGGCGAGAGCCATCCGGCGCAGCGCAGCTTCGCCAAGGAGGATTACCTGGCGGCCGTGGAAAAGGCCAAGGAGCTGATCGCCGCGGGCGACTTCATGCAGGTGCAGGTGGGCCAGCGCATCCACAAGCGCTACACGGCCAGCCCCCTGAGCCTGTACCGCGCGCTGCGCTCGCTCAACCCCAGCCCCTACATGTACTACTACCACCTGGGCGATTTCCACGTGGTGGGCGCCAGCCCCGAGATCCTGGTGCGCCAGGAGAACACGGACGAGGGCTGCAAGGTCACCATCCGCCCGCTGGCCGGAACGCGCCCGCGCGGCGCCACGCCCGAGGCCGACAAGGCCACGGAGAAGGAACTGGTGGCCGACCCCAAGGAGCGCGCCGAGCACGTGATGCTGATCGACCTGGCGCGCAACGACATCGGCCGCATCGCCCGCACCGGCAGCGTCAAGGTCACCGAGGCCTTCGCGGTGGAGCGCTACAGCCATGTCATGCACATCGTCAGCAATGTCGAGGGCATCCTGCGCGAGGGCATGGACAGCATGGACGTGTTCAAGGCCACCTTCCCGGCCGGCACGCTGACGGGCGCGCCCAAGGTGCATGCCATGGAGATCATCGACCAGCTGGAGCCCACCAAGCGCGGCATCTACGGCGGCGCCTGCGGCTACCTGAGCTTTGCGGGCGACATGGATATGGCCATTGCCATCCGCACGGGCGTGATCAAGGACGGCATGCTCTACGTGCAGGCGGCCGCCGGCGTGGTCGCCGACTCGGTGCCGGAGATGGAGTGGAAGGAAACCGAGCACAAGGCGCGTGCGCTGATGCGCGCGGCCGAGCTGGTGGAGGAAGGACTGGAATGAGCACGGACAACACCCGGCGCGCCATCGACCTGGTGCAGCACTGCACGGACATGCGGGACGTGCGCCGCAACGTCGATGCGCTGGACGATGTGCTGGTGCCGCTGCTGGTCACGCGCATGGGCTACATGTGCCAGGCCGCGCGCATCAAGGCCGACGCCTCCCAGGTGCGCGACGAGGGCCGCATCGAGGCCATCGTGGCCCGCGTGCGCGAGCGCGCGGCCGCCGAGGGCGGCCAGAGCGACATGATGGAGTCGGTCTACCGCCACCTCATGGAGGAATGCATCGCCTACGAGCACCGCGAGTTCGCGCGGCTGCGCGAGGGCGGCTCCGGGGCCTGATTTCAGGCCGCCGCTGCGGCCGGCAGCCAGCGCAGCGCGTGGCGCGCGGCCACCCATTCCTCGTTGGTCGGCTCCACGCCGATGGTGACGGCGCTGGCGGCCGACGAGATCACGGCGGCGTCGCGCGCATTGGCCGCGTCGTCCAGCCGCAGGCCCAGGAAGCCCAGGGCCTCGCAGATGCGCCGGCGCATCTCGGCGCTGTGCTCGCCCACGCCGGCCGTGAACACCAGCAGGTCCAGGCCGCCCAGCACGGCGACCAGGGCGCCGATCTCGCGCACGATGCGCCGCACGTACAGCGCCAGCGCGTCGCGCGCGCGTTCGGCCTGCGCATCGTCGCCGGCCTCCAGCGGCAGCAGCACGCGCGGCTCGGACGAGCTGCCCGAGACGCCCAGCAAACCGGACTCGTGGTACAGGATGCGGCCCACTTCCGACAGGCTGAGCTTTTCGATCTCCATCAGGTAGATCACGGCGCCGGGGTCCAGCGCGCCGGTGCGCGTGCCCATCATCAGGCCGTCCAGCGCCGAAAAGCCCATGGTCGTGGCCACGCTTTGCAGCGCCTGCATGGCGCACAGGCTGGCGCCGCTGCCCAGGTGGGCGACGATGGTGCGCCCGCGCGCCAGCCCGCCATGGCGCTCGGGCAGGGCCGTGGCCATGTATTCGTAGGACAGGCCGTGGAAGCCGTAGCGGCGCAGCCCGCGCTCCCAGGCCGCGTGCGGCAGCGGCAGCAACTGCTCGACCTTGGGCAGCGTGTGGTGGAAGGCCGTGTCGAAGCAGGCCACCTGCACGATGTCGGGGCGCTCGCGCAGCAGGATCTCGATGGCCTCCAGCGCGAAGGGCTGGTGCAGCGGCGCCAGCGGGATGAAGGCCTTGAGATCGGCCAGCACGCCGGCATCCACGCGCACGGGCTCGAAATAGCGGCTGCCGCCATGCACCACGCGGTGGGCGACCGCCGCCACGCGGGCGCCCGCCAGGTGCGCGATGCGCGCCTGGATGCGTTCGCGGATCAACTCCAGCGCGGCGCGGTAGGGGTGGGCGGCATCCAGCGCCACGGCGAAGGGCGGCACGCCGGTCTCGCCGAAGTCGGGCGACGGCCCGCCGATGCCCTGGACCTTGCCGTTCCACAGCGGCTTGCGCGGCAGCGGCGCCTGCGCGGCGTCGAAGACGGCGAACTTGATGCTGGAGGAGCCGCAGTTGAGCACCACGACCAGGTCGCGGGCGGCAGAGGGGTTCGGGTTCATGGCGGGGTGTTCCGGTAGCGGTGGGCCAGCAGCAGGGCGATGGCGCAGGAGGCGATGCGCGAGGCGCGGCTGTCCGCGCGGCTGGTCAGGATGACGGGCACCTTGGCGCCCATGACGATGCCGGCGCTGGCCGCCTCGCCCATGTACATGAGCTGCTTGGCCAGCATGTTGCCGCTTTCCAGGTCGGGCACGACCAGGATGTCGGCCTGGCCGGCGACCGGCGAATCGATGCCCTTGGTGCGCGCCGCCGCCATGGACACGGCGTTGTCGAAGGCCAGCGGGCCGTCGAGCACGCCGCCCGCGATCTGGCCGCGGTCGGCCATCTTGCACAGCGCGGCCGCATCCAGCGTGGCCGGCATGTGGGGGCTGACGGTCTCCACGGCGGCCAGGATGGCGACCTTGGGCTCGGGCACGCCGATGGCGTGGGCCAGGGCGATGGCATTGCGCACGATGTCGGCCTTTTGCGGCAGGTCGGGCGCGAGGTTGATGGCCGCATCGGTGACGATGAAGGGCCGGGGGTAGTGCGGCGTCTGCAGCACGAAGCAGTGGCTGACGCGGCGCTTGGTGCGCAGGCCCGAGGCCGAGGACACGACCTCGGCCATGAGCTCGTCGGTGTGCAGGCTGCCCTTCATGAGGGCTTCCACATCGCCCGAGGCGGCCAGCTCGGCGCCGCGCGTGGCCGCGGCGTGGCTGTGCGGCACGTCCTCGATGCGCAGCCCGCCCAGGTCCAGGCCGTGCTCGGCGGCCACGGCCAGCAGCCGCGCGCGCGGCGCCACCAGCACGGGGTCGATCAGGCCTTCGCGGCGCGCGTCCAGCGCGGCCGAGAGGCTGGGCTCGTCGCAGGGGTGGACCACGGCCACGCGGATGGGCGGCAGGCCGGCCACATGGGCCAGCAGCCGCTGCAGCCCGTCGCGCCCGCCGGCTTCCAGGCGGATCTCGGGCAGGCTGGTGCGCTGGCGCTCGATGTGGCGCGCGGGTGCATGCACGCTCGCCTGGCCTTCGATCACGGCGGTGCCATGCTGGTTGGTGCAGGCCACGGCCAGCGTGACCTGGCGCTGCTCGGCCTGCTTGTCCAGCACCTGCACGCGCACCGTGAGCCGGTCGCCGGCCGCCAGCGGCGCGAGAAAGCGCAGCGTCTGGCCCGCCAGCGTGGTGCCGGGGCCCGGCAGCCGCGTGCCCAGCACCGAGGCCAGCAGCATGCCGGCCCACATGCCATGGGCGATCAGGGCGGTGTCGTCACCATCGGCACTTGCGCCGGCTTCGGCGCCTTCGGCCACGGCCGCGCCGGACAGGGCCGCGAACAGCCGCAGGTCCTGCGTGCTCAGCGTGCGCTCCAGGCTGGCGCTGTCGCCCACGCACAGCTCGTCGAAGCTGTGGTTGCGCACCAGCGCCAGGTCTTCGGGCGGCAGGGCCGCATCGGAAGCGGGTATGGAATTCATCGTTTCTTTCGGCTGCTGTGCGGTGCGCGGCCGGCCGGGGCGGCGGGCTTGGCGGGCCGGGCGGTGGGCGGCGCCGTGGCCGCCACCGCCGCCACTTCGGGCACGGGTGCTGGTACGGGTGCGGGTACGGGTGCGCGCTCTGGCACGCTGGCCGCAGGGGGGGCGGCCGCCTCCAGGGCCTTGTCGAAATGGGCCAGGGCCTGCTGCAGGCGCTGCTGCTCGGCTTCGCTGAGGGTGCCGCCCTGCAGGGCCAGGGCCTGCACCGTTGCCATGCCCCAGCGGATGTCGGCGGGCGGGGCGTTGGCCAGCAGTTGGGCGATGGCGGCCACGGCGGCCTCGGGCTCGCGCTGCATCAGCAGCGCCTGGCGGCGCACGATGCGGCGGAACTGCGCCATGTCGGGCGGCACGCCGCCCAGGTGGTCCTGCAGCAGCCGCCAGGCATGGCGGAAGTGGCGTTCGTCGGCCTCGCCGCGCGCCCGCAGCACGTGGAACAGGGCGCGGATGACGGCCTCGTACAGGCCGCCCTGGGCCACGCTTTCATGCAGTCGCGCCAGCTCATGGCGCATGTACTGGCAGTGCTCGGGCGACTCGCCGGGGTGGGGGCGCGGCGGCCCGCCGTCCTGGCGGCTCTGGCCGGCCAGCGCCTGGACCAGGGGCGAGCCGTAGATGGCGTGGAACAGCCGGGCCTGCATGGCGTCGCGCTGGTCGCGGTAGCTGTCCAGCGACTGGACGATGGCCTTGGAGATGGCCTGCTGCGCCTGCAGGAAGGGGTTGTCGGCTGCCACGGGCCTGCGGTTCTCGCGCGCCTGTTCGGCGGCCTGGGCCACGGCGGGCGCCAGCGGATGGGAGTCCGACCAGCATTCATAGCCCACGCGCAGCGGGTGCATGGCCTGCAGCCAGCGCGCCGACAACGGCGTGGACAGTGCCTGCACCCAGGGCTGCCAGGTGTTGCGGTACAGCGCCAGGTTGATCTCGGAGATGCGCGCGGCGGCGGCGAAATGGCGTTCGCTTTCGAGATCCGGCTTGACGATGCCGCGCACTTCGGCCAGATCGCTGCGCCGGATCTTCATCAGGTAGGCATCGTCGGTCAGCTCCTGCGGCGGCACGCCGGCCGGGTGGTCTGCGATCTCGGCGCGGTAGATGCCGGCGGGCAGCAGGTCGATGATGTCGATGTGCGCGGCGAACTCGCGGTGTTCCTTGCGGCCCACGGCGCCCGAGACGAAGATGCCCAGATGGCCGATGCTGTCATGCGTGGCGAAGACGATGGTCTGGTCGTGGGCGGCGATGTCCTCGTCGCTGCGGTACAGGTCGTTGATCCAGCCCAGCGCCTGGCCCGGCGGCGTGATGTTGTCGCCATGCGAGCAGAACACCACGATGGGCGAGCGGATGTTGCGCAGGTCGATGCGCACGCCGTCCGAGGTCGTCAGCTCGGCCGTGGCCAGGCGGTTGCCGATGAACAGGTTGTCCACGATGTACTGCATCTCGCGGCCTTCGAGGAAGACGTGGCCGCCCCAGTACTTCTCGAAGCCCAGGTAGCGCGGTCCCTCGGTGTCCACCTCGGCGTAGACCTGGTACTGCTTTTCCCACAGCGTGTTGGCGGGGTTGAGGTTCTCGAAGTTCTGCACCAGCCAGGCGCCGTCGAAGCGGCCCGCGCCCAGGTCGCTGGTCAGCGCCGTCACCCAGCTGCCGCCCATCAGGCCGCCGCCATAGCGCATGGGGTTGTCGCCGGCCCAGTAGGACAGCGGCGCGCCGGCCACGATGATGGGCCCGAACAGCTCGGGCCAGACGGCGGCGGTCATGAGGATCTGCCAGCCGGCCTGGCAGTTGCCGATGACGGCGGGCTTGCCCCGGCTTTCGGGGTGCAGCTCGGCGACCTTGCGCAGGAACTCGGCCTCGGCGCGCATCACGTCCTCGACGGTCTGGCCGGGGACGGGGTCGGGCAGAAAGCCCACGAAATAGCAGGGATGGCCGGCCTTCAGGGCCGCGCCGATCTCGCTGTCGGGCTTGAAGCCGCCGATGCCCGGGCCATGGCCGGCCCGGGGGTCGACGACGACGAAGGGCCGCTTGGCCGGATCGACGGTGGTGCCCTCCATGGGCGCGATGCGCGCCAGGCCGTAGTTGACCGGGCGCGGCAGCTCCAGCCCCGACAGCACGATCTCGGCCTTGAAGCTCAGCACGTTGGGAATGTCCTCGGCCAGGTGTTCGCGGTACTGGTTGCCGCGCTGGCGCCGGATGTCGGCATACAGCAGGCTGCGCTGCCAGGCATCGGCGGCGTACTCCACGGCCGCCTGCGGCAGCTTCAGCAGGTCGTCCCAGGGGGGCTGCATCTGCGCCGCGCCGCGGCTCTTGGGTTCCTCGTTCATCTGGTCTTCTTCCTTCCCGGGCATCGCATGCCTTTGTTTCATTGCAACGGACGGCCGGCGCGGTCCTGGTGCGGGCGCGCATCGGCCGGTGCGGGGTGCGGTCCCCGCAGCGGTCTACTGGTCGGCCGGGGCCGCGTCCCGGCCGTCCTTTTCGGCGGCCTGCGCAGGCGCCTGCGCGGCCTGGCCGGGCAGGACCATGGACTGCGCGGCCGCCGTCCAGCGTGCGAGCAGGTCGCTCCAGGGCACGGTGGTGTCGGCGGCACCCTGTGTGCCGCCCAGGGCGCCGGCGACCTGCCGTTGCCAGTCCTGCACGGCCTGCTGGACGCCCTGGGCCAGGGCCATCTGGCTGGCCACGGCGGTCTGCGCCAGCGCCTGGGCATGGCCCATGCGCAGATGGGTCTGGCGCCAGAAGGCCTGGGCCGGCAGCGTGGCCAGCTCCTGCCAGTTGCTGGTCTGCTGCACGCCTTCGATCTCGCTGCCGGTCTCGGCGATGCGCTCAGGGCCGCTGCGCGCCGCATGCTCCAGCCACTGTTGGCCGCTTTCCTGCAGCAGCCGGCCCAGGTGCAGCTGCAATTCGAGCTGGGCCTTGAGCAGATGGAGGGGAATGGTCTGTGCGCTCATGTGAAACTCCTTGCTGGTTGAGGTGGAAAGATGCCTGGGTGGCGGGACGAAATCAGGCCATCTGGCCGATGGTCTTGCGAAAGCGCGTGAGCGTGAGCGCGAACAGCACGGAGCCGATCGCGGCCAGCGCGAGGAAGGGCTTCCAGACCACGTCCAGGCCCGCCCCGCGGTAGAGGATGGCCTGCGACAGCTCCACGAAGTGCGTGGTCGGCGCGGCCAGCATGATGTTCTGCACCAGCTCCGGCATGCTCTCGCGCGGCGTCATGGCGCCCGACAGCAGCTGCAGCGGCAGCAGCACGAGCACCAGCAGCATGCCGAACTGTGGCATGTTGCGGGCCAGCGTGGCAAGGAAGATCCCCAGCGACGTCGTGGCGAAAAGGCACAGCGCGGCCCCGGCCAGGAACAGCGGCAGCGAGCCTTCGATGGGAACGCCCAGGGCGCCGCGCACCACGAGGTTGAGCGAGGCGAAGGCGGTGACCAGCACGACCAGTCCCATGGACCATATCTTGGCCAGCATGATCTCGGTCGGTGTCACCGGCATGACCAGCAGGTGCTCCACCGTGCCGTGCTCGCGCTCGCGGATCAGGGCCGCGCCCGTGAGGATGATGGACAGCATGGTCACGTTGTTGATGATCTGCATCAGCCCGCCGAACCAGATCTTGTCAAGCGCGGGGTTGAAGCGCGCGCGCACCGCCAGGTCCACGGGCAGGGCGGTGGCGCCGCGAAAGCGCCGCACGAACTCGCTGACCTCGCCGGAGACGATCTGCTGCACGTAGCTGTTGCCCGTGAAGGCCTGGCTCATGCGCGTGGCGTCCACGTTCAGCTGCAGCTCGGGCGCACGGCCCGCCAGCACGTCGCGCTGGAAGTTGGGCGGGATGTCGAGCACGAAGGTATAGGTGCCCGAGTCCATGCCCGGGTCCATCTGGGTGCGGTCTATCATGGCCGGCGGCGCGAACTGCGGCGGATAGAAGGCCGCCGCGATGCGCTGGGACAGCGGCGAGCCGTCCTCGTCCACGATGGCGATGGGCGCGTTGTGCAGGCTCTCGGGCATGGCCGTGGCCGCCGTGTAGATGGACACGGTGAACACGTAGGCGATGAGCACCAGCAGCACCGGATCGCGCCAAAGGCTCCACAGCTCCTTGACGCCGAGCCGGTAGATGTTGGAGAAAAGGCGGGTGCGCATGTCAGCTCTCCTGCTTCCTGGTCAGTGCAATGGCCAGGCCCAGGATCACCGGCACGGACAGCAGCAGCGGCCCGAACGAGCCGGCCAGCTCCCGCAATCCCAGCGCCTTGCTGAACACGCCGCGGCTGATGGCGATCATGTGGCTGGCCGGGTAGGCCTCGCCGATGAGGCGGCCCGCGCCCTCCAGCGAGGAGACGGGATCGACCAGGCCCGCGAACTGCGTGGTGGGGATCAGCGTGCCGATCAGCACCAGGAACATCGAGGCGATCTGGCTGCGCGTCAGCGTGGAGGCCAGCAGGCCGAAGCCGGTGGAGGCGCCGCTGAAGATCAGGGCCGCCAGGGCCAGCGTGGCAAAGCTGCCCGTGACCGGCACGCCGAACAGGGTGACGGCCAGCAGGCACATCAGCACGAAGTTCAGCATGGCCAGCGCCACATAGGGCAGCTGCTTGCCCAGCAGGAATTCGGTGCGCGTGACCGGCGTGACGTAGAGGTTGGTGATGGAGCCGCTTTCCTTCTCGCGCACCACGGCCAGGGCCGTCAGCATGGCGGGCAAGAGCAGCAGCAGCAGCGGCATGACGGCCGGCACCATGGCCGGCAGGCTGCGCACGTCGGGGTTGTAGCGAAAGCGCGTCTGGATGTCGATGAGGCCGGCCGGCGCCGCGCCCAGGCGTTCGCGCGCCTGCTCGGTCAGCCAGTGCTGGTGGATGCCCTGCAGGTAGCCGCGCACGGTCTCCGCGCGCGTGGGCATGGTGCCGTCGAACCAGGCCCCCACCTGCGCCGAGCCGCCGCGCAGCACGTCGCGCGCGAAGCCCGGCGGGATCTCGATGGCCAGGGCCAGTTCGCCGCTGCGCATGCGCCGGTCCAGCTCGCCGTAGTCGGCGATGGGCGGCTGCTCGATGAAGTAGCGCGAGCCCGACAGGCTCATCGCATAGCTGCGGCTGATCGTGGTCTGGTCCCGGTCCAGCACGGCAAAGCGCAGGTCCTCCACGTCCAGGCTGATGCCGTAGCCCATCACGAACATCAGGATCAGCGAACCCACCAGGGCCAGCGTGGCGCGCACGGGGTCGCGCTGCAGCTCCAGCGCCTCGCGCCAGACATAGCTGAGCATGCGCCGGGCGCTGAAGCGGCGCCGGCGCGCGGGATGCGCGGCGGCCGGGGCCGGGGCCGGCGCGGCGGCGGCGGACTCCTCGGACGGGGCCTCTCCACCGCCGGCCTCGACCAGGTAGCCGATGAAGGCCTCTTCCAGCGTGGCGGCGCCGCGCTTGGCCACCAGGCGCGCGGGCGCATCGCTGTCCAGCACCTTGCCGGCATGCATCATGGACATGCGGTCGCAGCGCTCGGCCTCGTTCATGAAGTGGGTGGAGATGAAGATGGTCACGCGGTCGCGCCGCGACAGCTCCACCAGCAGGCGCCAGAACCCGTCGCGCGCCACGGGGTCCACGCCCGAGGTCGGCTCGTCCAGGATGAGCAGCTCGGGCTTGTGCACCATGGCCACGGCCAGCGACAGGCGCTGGCGCATGCCCAGCGGCAGGGCGGCCGGCAGGCTGTCGCGCACGGCCTGCAGGCCGAAGCGCTCCAGCATCTCGGCCACGCGCGCCGGGATGTCCGGCTCGGGCACGCTGAACAGCCGCGCATGCAGCACCAGGTTCTGGTGCACGGTCAGTTCGCCATACAGCGAAAAGGCCTGCGTCATGTAGCCCACGCGGCGGCGCGTGGCTATGTCGCGCGGATCGACGGGCTGGCCGAACAGCCAGGCCTGGCCCTCGCTGGCCGGCAGCAGGCCCGTGAGCATCTTCATGGTCGTGCTCTTGCCGCAGCCGTTGGAGCCCAGGAAGCCGAAGATCTCGCCACGGCGGATGCGCAGGGACACATGGTCCACGGCGACGAAGTCGCCGAAGCGCATGGTCAGGTCCCTGGCCTCGATGGCGATGTCGTCCTCGCCGCCCGGCGGCAGGGGGGCGATGGTGACGGGCGCATGGCCGCGTTTCTTGTCCTCGGGCAGCAGGGCGATGAAGGCTTCCTCCAGCGAACGGCTGCCCGTGCGCTGCAGCAGCTCGGCCGGCGTGCCCGTGGCCAGCACGCGGCCCTCGTCCATGGCCACCAGCCAGTCGAAGCGCTGGGCCTCGTCCATGTAGGCCGTGGCCACCAGCACGCTCATGCCGGGGCGCTGGCGGCGGATGCGCGCGATCAGGTCCCAGAACTGCGCGCGGGCCAGCGGGTCCACGCCCGTGGTCGGCTCGTCCAGGATGAGCAGGTCCGGGTCGTGGATCAGGGCGCAGCACAGGCCCAGCTTCTGCTTCATGCCGCCCGACAGCTTGCCGGCCGGGCGGGCCAGGAATTTGCGCAGGCCCGTGGCCTGCGTGAGGTCGTCGATGCGCCGGCGCCGCTCGGCCGCGTCGTGGCCGAACAGGCGTGCGAAGAACTGCAGGTTCTCCTCGACCGACAGCGTGGGGTAGAGGTTGCGCCCCAGGCCCTGGGGCATGTAGGCCACGCGCGGGCACACGGCCTCGCGGTGGCGGCGCCGGGCCATGTCGCCGCCCAGCACCTCGACGCGGCCTTCCTGGATCTTGCGCGCCCCGGAGATCAGCGCCATGAGGCTGGACTTGCCCACGCCGTCCGGCCCGATCAGGCCGACCATGCGGCCTTCGGGAATGTCCAGGTCGATGCCCGCCAGGGCCTGGACCTGGCCGTAGCGCTGGCGCACGCCCTTCAGGCGCACGACACAGCCGCCGGCAGGGGGCGCCGTGCTCTCCGTCATTGCGCAGGCGGTGCGGGCAGCCTGATGGCCAGGCTGGCCGGCCATTCACGGCTGGCGTCGGTGCGCAGCCAGGCCATGCCGGGCACGCCGGTCTTGACCTGCTCCAGGTGGCGGCGCAGCAGGTCGGGCGGGATCTGGGCGCGCACGCGGAACATCAGCTTCTGGCGCTCGCTGGCGGTCTCCACGGTCTTGGGCGTGAACTGGGCCTGGCTGGCGACGAAGGACACGCGCGCCGGGATCACGTATTCGGGCGCGGCATCCAGCACCAGGCGCACCTCGCTGCCCAGGGCGATGCGCCCGGCCGCGGCCTCGGGTACGAAGAAGGTCATGTAGACATCGGACAGGTCCAGCAGGTTGAGCACGCGCCCGCCCGCGCCCAGCACTTCGCCGGGCTGGGCCACGCGCAGCTGCACGCGGCCGTCGCGCGGGGCCTTGAGCACGCCGTCGTCGATGTCGGCCTGCACGCGCGCCACCGTGGCCGTGGCAGCCTGCACCTGGGAGCGCACGCCCACCACCTGGGCCTCGGCGGCCTTCACGGCGGCCTGGGCGGCGGCGGCCTGGGCGCGCGTGGCCGCCAGCGCGGCCTCGCTGCCGCGCACGCGGGCGCGGTCGTCATCGAGTTCCTGCACGGAGGAGGCGCCCTCGCGCGCCAGCGTCTCCGAGCGCCTGAGGCGCCGCTGCGCCGCATCCAGCTCGGTTTCGCGCTGCACGATCAGGGCCTGGGCGGCGGCCAGGTCGCTGCGGCGCAGCGTCACCTGGGCCTCGGCCGCGGCCACGCCGTGCTCGGCCTGCTGGCGCATGGCTTCGGCTTCCTGGCGCTGGGCGCGCAGGGTGTCGATCTGCATGCGCGCCACGGGCTGGCCGGCCTGCACGAAGTCGCCCTCGCGCACCAGGATCTCCTGCACGCGGCCGGGCAGTTTGGTGGAGATGTCGATCTCGGTGGCCTCGACGCGGCCGTTGCTGCCGACAAAGCCTTCGCCCGGGCCCTGGGGCGTGAAGGTCTTCCAGGCCCACCATGCCACGAGGGCCAGAACCGCCGCGGCGGCGACCGGCACGATCTTGTTCTTCAGAGGGGTGTTCTTGTCCATGGGCGGGTCCGCAGGCTTCAGGAATGGGGGGGATCGGCAGGCGTGGCGGGCCGGGTGGCGGGCAGCGCGGCAGGTTCCGCGCCGCCGCCGCCCAGGGCGGCATACAGGCCCACCTGGCTGGACAGCAGCGCGCGGCGCGCCTGCACCAGCTGCTGGCGCGCGGACAGCAGGTCGCGCTGGGCGTCCAGCACCTCCAGGTAGGCGGCCGAGCCGTTGTCGTAGCGCAGCTGGGCCAGCCGTGCGCGCTCGGCCTGGGCCTGGACGGCGGTGCGCTGCACGGTGATCTGCTCGGACAGCCAGCGGCGCGCGGACAGGCCGTCGGCCACCTCGCGAAAGGCCGTCTGGATGGTCTTCTCGTACTGCGCCACGGCGATGTCCCGGCGGATCTCCGCGAGCTCCAGGTTGGCGCGGCGGCGGCCGCCGTCGAAGAGAGGCAGGGAGATGGTGGGCACGAAGGCCCAGGCGCGGCTGCCGCCCTCGAACAGGCCGTCGAGCTCGGCGCTGGCCGTGCCCCAGCGGGCCGTGAGCGCGATGCGCGGGAAGAAGGCCGCACGGGCCGCGCCGATCTGGGCGCGGGCCGCGCGCAGCTGGTGTTCGGCCGCGGCGATGTCGGGCCGCGCCATCAGCAGTTCCGAGGGCAGGCCGGGCCGCAGCTCGGCCAGCACCAGCGCATCGTCGAAGGGCGCGGCGGCGGGCAGCGGGCCGGGGTGCGCGCCGACCAGCTGCGCCAGGGCATGCAGTTGCCGGGCACGCGCCAGCTCCAGCTGGGCCAGCAGGGCCTGGGCCTGGGTCAGCAGGGTCTGTACCTGGGTCAGCTGCAGGCGCGAGCTGGCGCCCACGGCCTCGCGGCGGCTGAAGATGCGAAAGGACTCCTGGCGCGTGTCCAGCGTCTCGCGCGCGATGGCCACGCGCTCGTCCAGCTCGCGCAGGCCCAGGTAGCCGTCGGCGACCTGGGCGATCAGCGCGGTCTGCACGGCATGGCGGCCCGCATCGCTGGCCAGCCAGGCCTGCAGGGCTGCTTCCTTGAGGCTGCGCACGCGGCCCCACAGGTCCAGCTCCCAGCTGCTGAAGCCCACTTCGGCGCGGTACTCGCCGCTGACCACGGAGCGGCCCGACAGGTTCAGATCGCCGGGCACGCGCGCCCGCGCGCCCTGGCCGCCCAGGCCGACGGCAGGGAACTGCTCGGAGCGCTGGATCTGGAAGGCCGCGCGCGCCTCCTCGGCGCGCAGCGCGGCCACGCGCAGGTCGCGGTTGTGCTCCAGCGCGGTGGCGATCAACTGGCGCAGCACCGGGTCGGTGAAGTAGTCGCGCCAGGCCAGGCTGGCGGCCGCGGCGCCTTGCGCGCCGGCCTGCAGGTGCGCGGGCCAGGCCTGGGGCACGGGCAGGGAGGCGGGCTCCTGGACGGGCGCCATGGAAGTGCATCCGGCCAGCAGCGCGGCGCCCAGCGCGGCCAGCAGCGGCGGCACGGGCGAGGCCGTGGCGGTTCGGGACAGGTCTGTGGTCATCTGGCTCGCATGCGGCATGCCGGGGAGGGGCCGCTAGTTGAGGATGTGGTGGCCGCCATCGACGTAGAGCGTGCAGCCCGTGATGGCGCGCGCCCCGTCCGAGGCGAGGAAGGCGCACAGCGGGCCCACGTCATCGGGGCGCAGCGCACCGGCGATGGGCGAGCGGCGCATGCTGTCGGCCACCAGCGCGTCGAAGGCCGCGATGCCCGAGGCCGCGCGCGTGGCGATCGGCCCCGGCGAGAGGGCGTTGACGCGGATGCGCGAGGGGCCCAGTTCCGCCGCCAGATAGCGCGTGGCCGACTCCAGCGCGGCCTTGACCGGCCCCATGATTCCGTACTGCGGCATGACCTCGCTGGCGCCCAGGTAGCTCAGCGTCATCAGGCTGCCGCCCTCGCGCATCAGCGGCTCGGCCAGGCGCGCCATGCGGATGAAGGAGTGGCAGGAGATGTCCATGGCCAGCGCGAAGCCCTCGCGGGAGCTGTCGGCCACGCGGCCCTGCAGGTCCTGGCGCGGCGCGAAGGCCACCGCGTGCAGCACGAAGTCCAGCCGGCCCCAGCGCGTGGCGGCCGCATCGAACAGCGCGCGCATCTGGCCGTCGTCGCCCACGTCCAGCGGCAACCTCAGTTCCGCGCCGATCTCGTCGAGCAGCGGCTCCACATGGGGACGGGCCTTGTCGTTCTGCCATGTGGCGCCGATCTCGGCGCCCGCCGCATGCATGGCCTGGGCACAGGCCCAGGCAATGCTGTCGCGATTGGCAATGCCGATGACCAATCCCTTTTTTCCCGCCAATGCCGTCATATCTATGCTCCCAATGCATGCTGTGAGAAGGCCGTGGGCCACGGTATGGCATATTGCTTGGTGAATCCATGGCGCTTGCGCCATGAAGGCGTGGAGCCATTGAATATACGAAGCCCTTGAATCGGCCCACTCCTATCGATCCGTATTTGTTGATGCAGATCAATGATTTGCATGCAAATAAGACCGGTCTTTCCATTTCATTCTATTCATGTTGCAGTGCAATGCGGCTGTTCCGCATCATGCGACTCTGCTATATCCATGCAGAGATTGGAAAGGCCGTGGCGCAGGTATTGGCCATGCCGGTGGAATTTGCGCCTGCCCGGGCCCACGGACCGGCGCCTTTGTCCGCGCCCTGATTTCCGGTGCCTGCCCATGAGGCATCCGGAGCGGCGCGCCGGGCCGGCCTGTCGTCTTTGTGTCACAAAACTTCCGTATAAGACGTTTTTTTGAACAAGACATGACAACGGCCTGCGCGTTCATGACCGAAATTCCCGTGACTGTCATCTACTGCGGAGCGCCGCGGTGAACGCGCGCCGTGCATTGGCGGCAGGGCTGGCGGCGCTGCTCTTGGCTGCCGTGGGCGGCGGCATCTGGTATTCGCGCACGGCGCTGGTGCAGGACCGGCAGGCACAGCTGGCACAGCAGCAGGCCGTGACGGCGCGCGGGCTGATCGGCTCGGAGAAGGAGGCCTTCTTCCAGGATGAGCGCGTGCGCGGGGTGCTGGCCCGGCATGGCGTGACGGTGACGGTGCAAAAGGCCGGCTCGCGCAGCATCGCCAACGGCTACGACCCCAAGCTCTACGATTTCGGTTTCCCTTCGGGCGCGCCGGCGGCGGCGCAGCTCAAGGCGGCGGCCAAGGCGGCCAATGTCTACACGCCGTTCTACACGCCCATCGTGCTGGCGAGCTGGCGGCCCATCGCCGACATCCTGGTGGCCAACGGCATTGCGCGCAAGCAGGGCGACTTCTACTACGTGGCCGATCTTCAGGCGCTGCTGGCCATGGCCGCAAAGGGCACGCGCTGGCGCGACCTCAAGGCCTCGTCGGCCTTCGCCACCGGCAAGGCGGTGCTGCCCGCGAGCACCGACGTGCGCAGCTCCAACAGCGCGGCCATGTACCTGGCGCTGGCCAGCTACGTGCTCAATGGCCAGCAGGTGGTGCAAAGCGCGGACGAAGTGGCCCGCGTGCTGCCGCAGCTGGCGCCGCTGTTCCTGCGCCAGGGCTTCCAGGAAAGCTCGTCCGCCGGCCCCTTCGAGGACTATCTGGCCCTGGGCATGGGCAAGGCGCCGCTGCTGGTGGCCTACGAGTCGCAGCTGGTGGAGTTCCTGCTCAGGCATCCGCAGCGCAGGAACAGCGAGATGGTGATGCTGTACCCGCAGCCCACGCTGTATTCCAAGCATGTGCTGGTGCCCTACACCCCTGCGGGCGACCGCGTGGGCCAGCTGCTCGAATCCGACCCCGAGCTGCGCGCGCTGGCGCAGGAGTACGGCTTTCGCACGGGCGGCGACACCCACGGGCCCGAGCGCTGGGCCGCGCAGGGTGTGCAGGCTCCCGTGCAGCTGGTGGACGTGATCGAGCCGCCCAGCCAGGAATGGCTGGAGCGAATGATCGTGGACATGGAGCAGCGCTTCAAATGACGGACCGTTCCAGGAGCAAGCAATGAGCAACCCACCGCAGGCCGCCACCGTGGCCGTGTCCCCGCAGGACCAGGATTTCGTGCTGGAGCCGCCCGCGCCGGCCCTGCCCGTGCCCCTCGAATCGGCCAGTGGCAAGGTGCGGCTGAAGGCCGAGGACGTGCAGCAGCTCGATGCCCAGGTCGCGCAGTTCATCGACGACATCACGGCGCACGACAGCCAGTCGCCCGAGTTCAGGAGCGCGGTCGAACGCATCCACGGCATGGGCAGCAAGGAGGTGGAGGCCGCGGCCGCCGTCTCCAACCGCATGCTGGAGCGCCCGGTCAAGACGCTGAGCAACGGCCTGTTCGACCAGGGCAGCCAGATCGGCCAGGGCCTGATCGATCTGCGCCGCCAGGTGGAGGCGCTGGACCCGTCGCGCCAGGAGGATCTGTTCAAGCCGCGCAAGCTGCTGGGCCTGATCCCCATGGGCAACCGCATGGCGGACTATTTCGACAAGTTCCAGTCCAGCCAGAGCCACCTGAACGCCATCATCGACAGCCTCAGGCGCGGCAAGGACGAACTGCTGCGCGACAACGCCGCCATCGAGCAGGAAAAGGCCAATCTCTGGGGCCTGATGGAGCGGCTGGAGAAATACATCCACATCGGCCGCAAGCTCGACGCGGCACTGGAGGCCAAGGCCGCGCAGCTCGATGCCAGCGACCCCGAGAAGGCCCGCGTGGTGCGCGAGGACATGCTGTTCTACGCGCGCCAGAAGGTCACCGACCTGCTCACGCAGATGGCGGTGAATGTGCAGGGCTATCTGGCGCTGGACCTGGTGCGCAAGAACAACCTCGAACTGGCCAAGGGCGTGGACCGTGCGACCACCACGACCGTGTCCGCGCTGCGCACCGCCGTCATCGTGGCGCAGGCGCTGGCCAACCAGAAGCTGGTGCTGGACCAGATCACGGCGCTGAACACCACCACGGGCAACCTGATCGCGGGCACCAGCGAGCTGCTGCGCGAGCAAAGCGGCCAGATCCACCAGCAGGCGGCCGGCAGCACCATCGACATCGCCCGGCTGCAGCAGGCCTTCGGCAACATCTACCAGACCATGGACGCCATGGCCGACTTCAAGGTCAAGGCGCTGGCCTCCATGCAGGCCACGGTGGACACGCTGTCGCAGGAAGTGGACAAGTCCCGCGCCTACCTCGAAAAGACCCGCCGCGAGGAGGTGCGCGAGGCGCTGCGCGCACCTGCCGGCGAGGTGCAGCTGTGAGCATGCTGCAGCGCCTGGCGGCCCTGCTGTGCCTGGCGCTGGCGCTGGCCGGCTGCGGCAAGGCCCCCGATGCAGCGGCGCCGCCTGCCGCACAGGCCGGGGATGGCGCCTTCACGGTGCTGGCCGGCTCCGAACTCAAGGACGTGGCGCCGGCGCTGGAGCAGGCGGCGCGGCAGGCGGGCGTGCCCCTGAAGCTGAGCTATGCGGGCACGCTGGACATGGTCGAGCGCATCAATGCGGGCGAGTCCTACGATGCCATTCTTCCGCCCAATGGCGCCTACCCCGCGCTGGCGCTGGCCGCCAGGCCGCTGGCGCGAGAGAAGCTGTTCTATTCGCGCGTGGCCCTGGGCGTCAAGAAGCCCGTGCTGCAAAGGCTGGGCTGGGACAAGGCCGCGCCCACCTGGGCCGACATCGCGCGTGCCGCTGCCCAGGGCCGGCTGCGCTATGGCATGACCAACCCGGCCAGTTCCAACACCGGCATGAGCGCGCTGTTCGCCGTGGCTTCCGCTGCGGCCGGCAAGACCGAGGATCTCGCAGCCGGCGAGGTCCAGGCCAGGGTGCTCAAGGATTTCCTGTCGGGGCACAAGCTCACGGCGGGCAGCTCGGGCTGGCTGGCCGAGGCCTTCGCGCGCGAGCCGGGCGCCGTCGATGCCCTGGTCAATTACGAGGCCGTGATCCTGCGCCTGAACGAGAAGCTGGCCGAGGCCGACCGGCTGGTCCTGGTCTATCCCCGGGATGGCGTGATTTCCGCCGACTATCCGCTGATGCTGCTCAACGCCGGCCGGCGCGGCGACTACGACAGGCTGGTGGCGCAGTTCAAGGCGGCCACCTTCCAGGGCGAGCCGCTGCGCCAGGCGCGGCTGCGCCCGTCCAGCCCCGAGGTCCAGGCCAGCCCGGACCTGCCTGCGGCATCCGTGGCGGAACTGAGCTTTCCGAACCGCCTGGAGGTGATCGATGCCGTGCTCTCGGCCTACCAGAGCGAGCTGCGCCGCCCCGCGACCAGCATCTTCGTGCTGGACGTGAGCGGCTCCATGGCCGGCCGGCGGATGGCGCAGATGAAGGAGGCGCTGAAGATCCTGTCCGGCGCCGATGCCTCGGCGGCCAGCCAGCGCTATGCGGCGTTCCAGGCGCGAGAGCGTGTGGTGCTGATCCCGTTCTCCACCGAGGTCGGCCAGCCCACGCGCGTGCAGTTCGCGGCCGGCAACCCGCAGGCTGGCCAGGCGCAGGTGCGCGCCTATGCCGAGCAGCTGTCGGTCATCGGCGGCACCGCCATCTACGATGCGCTGACGCTGGCCCAGCAATTGGCGCGCGAGGAAATGCGCAGCGACCCGGAGCGCTTCGTCAGCATCGTGCTGCTGACCGATGGCGCCAACAACGCGGGCCGCGACTTTGCCGCCTTCGAGCGCGAGCAGCAGGGCACGCCGCTGGTGCGCGTGTTTCCCATCATCTTCGGCGAGGCGCGCTCGGGCGAGATGCAGGCGCTGGCGCAACTGACCGGTGGGCGTGCCTTCGATGCGCGCCAGACCGCGCTGGCGCTGGTGTTCAAGGAAATCCGGGGCTACCAGTGAGCGCGGCCGCGCAAGAGGTGTCGGCATGAAGGTGTGGGCGTGAGCGTGCTGCGGCGCATTCAGCTGTTCTTTTACGGCAATGGCAATCTGGCGGGCCTCGCGCTGGCACTGGCCGGCCCGGCTTTGCTGTTCACGGGCGCCATTGGCGCGGGCTGGGGCTGGATCACGGCCGGCCTGTATGGCGCGGGCCTGCTGCTGGGCTGGGCGCTGCGGCCGGCGCAGGCCGGCTTCGAGGGGACGCTGCAAAAGCACTGGAGCGCGCAGGACATCCGCGAGCGCATGGACGAGCTGGTCGAGACCGCGCGTCCCCTGCTGTCGGCCGAGATGCAGCGCCATCTGGAGGGCGTGCGCAGCGCCGTGCACGAGGTGCTGCCCGCGCTGGCCCAGCCCGGCCCGGGCCTGGACGAGGGCCTGTTCACGGTGCGCGAGACCGTGCTGAACTACCTGCCCGCCACGCTGCAGCACTATGCGGCCCTGCCGCCCGTCTTCCGCATCACCCAGCCCGTGCAGGATGGCAAGACGCCCCGGCAGCTCTTGACCGAGCAGCTTGCGCTGCTGCAGGCGCAGATGCAGCAGGTGGTGGCCCAGGTGGCGGCCAGCGATGCGCAGGCGCTGCTGGCCAACGGCCGCTTCCTGAAGCAGCGGTTCGGCCAGCCGGACTTCCTGAAGTAGCCCTACTGCGCGGGCGGGGCATCGCCGCGCTGCATGCGCTCGAAGGCCTTGTCGATCTCGTCGGAGCGGATGGCCCCCGCCGCCGGCACGGCGCGGCCCGCGCGCTGCGCGTCGATCTGTTCCTGCATGCGCGTGGCCACCTGCATCAGCACCCGGTGCAGGCCCAGCTGCTGGCGCCGCGCCTGCTCCAGGTGCTCGACCACGGGCGCCAGGGACTGTGACAGCAACGGCTGCAGCATCTGCACCAGCGCGGACATGTCCGCGCCGGGCGCCGGTGCCGCAGCGGCCGGCGCCGCCGCGCGCTGTGCCAGCAGTTCGCGGATGCC
>JBHIXF010000037.1:0-60186 GCA_041984925.1 Comamonas sp. | reverse complement strand
TGATCGCCGCCCTGCAGGCCGAAGGCATGCAGGTCACCGCGGCGTGAGCGCCGGCGCGTCATGGCTTTCCCCAGACGCGCCCGCCGCGCACGCTGCCTACAATGGCCCACATCCCATTGCAGCCAGGAGCGCACCGCATGTCGCATGATCCCGCAGCGAGCCACGCCACCGAATCCACGGCCACCGACGACGCCGCGGAGGCCGTCGTGCCCTACATCCCCGTCATCCTGCCCCTGGCCGGTGCCGTGATGATGTTCCTGCTGGCCTTCATCGCGGTCAGCATGGCCTGAACCGGCTCCCTGCGCCCCCTTCGAAGCCCCGCCTTGCGGGGCTTTTTGCTTGCCTGTTCAACAGGCATTTGAGCCGTGCGAAATGCATACGATGATGCATAGAATGCATACTTTTTGCCATTCGTTTGCTGACAAATTCGTGACCGCTCCCTAGAATCGAATCCCCAGCCGGTGCGCCGCCAGCCTCCGCCAGCGCCACCCCATCGCCCCGAGAAGAGCTTCCTTCGCGCGCCGTCTGCCCAAAAGCCTGTTTCTCAAAGCTGGCGCGCAGGCACGGCGCGCTCCCTTTGAAAAACTGGTTTTTTCAATTGAAGGAAGCTCCGCGATGAACGCACCCGTCATGCAAGGCCTGAACATCCAGGCCCCTGCCTACGTCAAGAACAGCCGCCTGATCGCCTGGGTCGCCGAGATGGCTGCCCTGTGCAAGCCCGCCAGGATCCACTGGTGCGACGGCTCCCAGGAGGAATACGAGCAGCTGTGCCAGCAGCTCGTGGACGCCGGCACCTTCAAGAAGCTCAACCCCGCCAAGCGCCCCGGCAGCTACCTGGCCTGGTCCGACCCGTCGGACGTGGCGCGCGTCGAGGACCGCACCTACATCTGCTCGGCCAACAAGGAAGACGCGGGCCCCACCAACAACTGGATGGCCCCGAACGAGATGCGCGCCACGCTGCAGCCCCTGTTCGACGGCTGCATGGCCGGCCGCACCATGTACGTCGTGCCGTTCTCCATGGGCCCGCTGGGCTCGCCCATCGCCCACGTGGGCGTGGAGCTGTCCGACAGCGCCTATGTGGCCGTGAACATGAAGATCATGACCCGCATGGGCCGCGCCGTGTACGACGTGATCGGCACCGATGGCGACTTCGTGCCCTGCGTGCACACCGTGGGCGCCCCCCTGGCGGCCGGCGAGAAGGACCAGACCAGCTGGCCCTGCAACAAGACCAAGTACATCGTCCACTACCCCGAGACGCGCGAGATCTGGAGCTATGGCTCGGGCTACGGCGGCAACGCGCTGCTGGGCAAGAAGTGCTTCGCGCTGCGCATCGCCTCCACCATGGGCCGCGACCAGGGCTGGCTGGCCGAGCACATGCTGATCCTGGGCGTGACCAACCCCGAAGGCAAGAAGTACCACGTGGCTGCGGCCTTCCCCAGCGCCTGCGGCAAGACCAACTTCTCCATGCTGGTGCCGCCCAAGGCCTTCGAAGGCTGGAAGGTCACCACCATCGGCGACGACATCGCCTGGATCAAGCCCCAGGCCGACGGCTCGCTGCGCGCCATCAACCCCGAGGCCGGCTACTTCGGCGTGGCCCCGGGCACGAACTACCACACCAACCCCAACTGCATGGCCAGCCTCGACAAGAACGTGATCTTCACGAACGTCGCGCTGACCGATGATGGCGACGTGTGGTGGGAAGGCATGGAAAAGGACACCGGCAAGCTGCCCGATCACCTGATCGACTGGCAAGGCAAGGACTGGACCCCCCAGATCGCCCGCGAGACCGGTGCCAAGGCCGCCCACCCCAACGCCCGCTTCACCGTGGCCGCCACCAACAACCCGGCACTGGACGAAGCCTGGGACGATCCCAAGGGCGTGAAGATCGACGCCATCATCTTCGGTGGCCGCCGCTCGACCACCGTGCCCCTGGTGACCGAGGCCCGCGACTGGGTCGAGGGCGTGTACATGGCCGCGACCATGGGCTCCGAGACCACGGCCGCCGCCTTCGGCGCCCAGGGCGTGGTGCGCCGCGACCCCTTCGCCATGCTGCCGTTCGCCGGCTACAACATGAGCGACTACTTCCAGCACTGGCTGACACTGGGCGCCAAGGTCCAGGGCCAGGGCGCCGTCCTGCCCCGCATCTTCACCACCAACTGGTTCCGCAAGAATGCCGAAGGCAAGTTCGTCTGGCCCGGCTACGGCGAGAACATGCGCGTGCTCAAGTGGATGATCGACCGCATCGAAGGCCGGGCCCAGGGCGAGCAGACCGCCTTCGGCATCGCCCCCCGGTACGCCGAGATCAACTGGAACGGCCTGGACTTCACGGCCGAGCAGTTCGCCAACGTCACCAGCATCGACAAGGCCGCCTGGGCCGAGGAAATGCAGCTGCACACCGAGCACTTCGACAAGCTGGCCCACAAGCTGCCCCAGGAGCTGCTGGCCACCAAGGCGGAACTGGAAAAGCGTCTGGGGACATAAAGCTCCCCCTGAGCGGCTTCGCCGCTTCCCCCTCTCTACTTGCTTCGCAAGGGAGGGGGACGGCACCCTCGGTGCGGGGCGGCCCTTCCTCGGTGCCCCTTGCTTTGGGCAGCGCCAGAATCACTGAATAGCTCTCGACCCATAGAAAAGCCTCGCACTGCGAGGCTTTTTTTGTGGCGTTTCAACGACGCCTCCCAGACAACAAAAAAGCCGCGCCTTGTGGGCAGCGGCTTTTTTGGAGGAGCGCCGAAAGGCGCCCCAGGCAGAGATCAGTTGCCTTGACGATCCATGGCGCGGGCCAGGTCGGCCATCAGGCGGGCGTCCTGCAGGGCGGCATTCCAGATGCGCTCGTCGGCGGCGGCCTGCTGGCGGCTTTCCTTCCAGGCGCGGTAGCCGGCGCGGACCATCATGGCAGCGCGGCGGGCCGGGGCCGAGAACAGGGCCAGGCCCATGAAGGCGGCGACCCAGAGCACCACCCAGGCGCCCAGCATGTGGCCATCGGTCCAGTTGTGGGCCACTTCGTTGACCACCACCATCAGGGCGGCGACCAGGGCCGCCAGCAGCAGGGCGCTGGCGCCACGCCTGCCGGAGAAACGCTTGACGGCGGTCTTGCGCTCATCGGCGGCTTGATAGACATGCACCACACCAGGGTGCTCGACACAGTAGGAGTTGTAAATGAAGTTGCTCATGGCAGATAAACCCAGTTAAATGGCCGCTTTTGGCGGCGTGGCGGGCGACTAGGGGTAACTATAGGGTTTACCCTAGAGAGCTTCAAATTTATATCTTGAATCTGTAGCATTCACGCCAGTGATGACTCAGCGCCTGCCGCCATGTCCGCCCTGAACTTCCGCACACTGGACCTGAACCTGCTGCGCGTCTTTGACGAGGTGATGGCCGAGCGCAGCCTGACCCGTGCCGCGCACAAGCTGTCCATCACCCAGCCGGCCGTGAGCAACGCGCTGCGCCGCCTGCGCGAGGCGCTGGGTGACGAACTGCTGGTGCGCCAGGGCCAGGGCGTGGAGCCCACGCCGCGCGCGCTGGCGCTGTGGCCCGTGATCCGCGAGGCGCTGCAGCAGCTGCAGGAGACGCTGACCCCCGGCGAATTCCATCCCTCCACGGCGACCACCACCTTCGTGCTGGCCATGGCCGACGCCACGGCGGCCACGCTGATACCGCCCATGTTCAGCCTGCTCGAGCGCGAGGCGCCCGGCATCGGCATCCGCGTGCTGCCCCTGACCACGCGCGACCCGCGTGCCCTGCTGGAAGCCGGCGAGGCCGACATGGCCGTGGGCTATTTCCCCGCCGTGCTGGCCGACCTGACGGCGCGCGCCCAGTCCGGCGCGCTGGTGGCCTTCGACAGCCGGCGCCTGTATGAGGGCGAATACCTGTGCGTGATGCGCCAGGGCCATCCGCTGGCCGAGGTGCCGCTGACGCTGGACAACTACTGCGCGGCGCGCCACATGCTGGTGAGCTTTTCGGGCCGCTCCTTCGGCTTCATCGACGAGGCACTGGCCTCGCTGGGCCGCACGCGCCAGGTGGTGCTGACGGTCAACCAGTTCTTCACGGCCGGGCGCGTGGTCATGAACTCCAACCTGCTGACCATCCTGCCGCGCCACTTCGTGCCGGTCACGGGCATGGCCGACCGGCTGGTGCTGCGCGAGCTGCCCTTCGACGTCCAGCCCGTGCACGTGGATGCGCTGTGGCGCCGCCGCGGGCCGCACCCGCTGGCCTACGAGTGGCTGCTGCGCACGCTCACGCGCTCGGCCGAGGCCACCTTCCCCCACACCTGAAGGTCCTACACTCGGACGCATGAAGATCCAGTTGCTGTCCGACCTGCACCTAGAAGCCCATCCCGATTTCACCGCCGAGCCGGCGCCGCAGGCCGACGTGCTGGTGCTGGCCGGCGACATCGGCTCCTACCAGGCCGGCAGCCTGCTGGACGGCGACAACTTCGGCCTGGAGCGCTTCTCCCCCCTGCCCCAGTACGCGGGCTGGCCCTGCCCCGTGGTCTTCGTGCCCGGCAACCACGAGTACGACCTGCAGGACTTCGATGCCGCCCACGCGCGGCTGCGTGCCACCTGCGAGCGCATGGGCATGGTCTGGCTCGAGCGCGAGACCGCCGTGCTCGACGGCGTGCGCTTCGTGGGCACCACGCTGTGGAGCGACTATGACGCCATGTCCATGCACGAAGGCGTGACCGACCTGGCCCGGCTGCTCAAGCTGCGCGAGAAGGCCTTCCGCGCGGCCAACTTCTACCTGCAAAAGACCGGCGGCACGCGCGGCGGCGAGCCTTTCCTGGCCGAGCCCATGCGCGCGCAGTCGCTGGTCTGCCAGCAATGGCTGCGCCAGGCGCTGGCGCAGCCCTTCGACGGGCCCACGGTGGCCGTCACGCATTTCGCGCCCAGCCTGCGCAGCGCCGATCCGCGCTATGGCCTGGTGCCGGGCACGGCGGGCTTTTGCAACGTGCTCGACGATCTGCTGCCCTTTGCCGATCTGTGGCTGCACGGCCACTTGCATGCGCCCAGCGACTATGTGGCCGAGGGCCTGCGCGGGGACGGCAGCGCCTGGCGCTGCCGCGTGGTGGCCAATCCGCTCGGCTATGCGTTCAAGGGGGAGCAAAAGGGCTTTGCGCCACGGTCTACCATCGACCTGCCGCAGCGGCCGGCCGCTGCCGCGGCACGCACTTGACTTGCGTCAAGCCATCCGCCCGGACTTGGGCTTAGCCTAGAGCCATACCAAAGGAGGACCCTCATGAACATCCTGCTCGCCGTCGACGGCAGTCCCTACACCCAGAAGATGCTGGCCTATCTGACCTCGCATCCCGAGATCCTGGGTTCGGCGCACAGCTACAGCGCCATCACCGTCCAGCCCCAGCTGCCGGCGCGTGCGCGCGCCGCCCTGGGCAAGGACGTGGTCGACGAGTACTACGCCGAGGAATCGACCAAGGTGCTCGACCCCGTGTGCAGCTACCTGGCCGGGCATGGCGTGCAGGCCACGCGCATTGCCAAGGTCGGGCCCATCGCCGACTCCATCATCAAGGCGGCCGAAGAGGGCAAGTTCGACCTGCTGGTCATGGGCACGCACGGCCATGGCGCGCTGGGCCGCCTGGTCATGGGATCGGTCAGCACCCAGGTGCTGGCGGGCAGCCAGATTCCCGTGCTGCTGATCCGCTGAACAGGCACAGGCCGGCACCCCGGCGCCCACAACCCGAAAAAGCAAAGCGCAGGCACCGCACGGCCAGAACGGCTCCCGAAAGGGGGCCGTTTTTTTTGCCCGTCCTTGGGAAAACCCTGCACCCATGGCGTTGACGGAGGTTGTTGTCATCTAAATAATTACCTCGTTAACTAAATACAAGCCATGCAGATTCAGCCCTTCCTCCTGGACGACGGACTGCCGCTGGGCACCGTCTACGGCACGCTGCTCAACGACCGCGCCACCGTGCAGCGCCTGTCGCCGCAGTTCGACAGCGCGCCCTACAAGGCGGCGCCGCGTGCGCCCGTGCTCTACATCAAGCCGCGCAACACCTGGGCGCGCGAGGGTGCGGCCGTGGCCGTGCCGGCCGCCCCCGGCGAGGTCCGTGTCGAAGCCACCATCGGCCTGGTGATGGCCCGCAGCGCCACGCGCGTCCGCGAAGAAGCGGCCATGGACCACGTGGCCGGCTGGATCCTCGCCAGCGACCTCACCCTGCCCCACGAGAACTACTACCGCCCCGCCATCCGCCAGCGCTGCCGCGACGGTTTCTGCCCGCTGGGCACGCTGGTGCGCGGCGCAGGCTTCGATGCGCAGGCGGCAGAACTCACGGTGTCCATCAACGGTGAACAGGCCTGGCAGCGCGGTTTTGCGGACCTGGTGCGCTCGCCCGCAAGGCTGCTGGCCGATGTGACCGAATTCATGACGCTGTCGCCCGGCGACGTGCTGCTGCTGGGCCCCGGCGAAGGCGCGCCGCTGGCGCGGCCCGGCGACCGGGTCTGCATCGAGGTGCCGGGCCTGGGCCGGCTCAGGCATTCGCTGGTGGTGGAACAAGGAGCTGCGGCATGAAGCACGGACGCATCCTCTTCGAAGGACAGGCCCTGAAGGTCACCGAAGGCCCGGACGGCGCAGTGCGCCTGCCCGACGGCCGCCTGCTCGCCGAGACCGCCGTGCAATGGCTGCCGCCGCTGCAGTTCGGCACGGTGTTCGCGCTGGGCCTGAACTATGCCGACCATGCCAGGGAAATCGCCTTCCACAAGGCGCCCGAGGAGCCGCTGGTCTTCCTCAAGGGCCCGAACACGCTGAACGGCCACCGGGGCCGCACCTGGCGGCCCGCTGACGTGGCCTACATGCACTTCGAATGCGAGCTGGGCGTGGTCATCGGCCAGACCTGCCGCAACGTGCGGCGCGAGGACGCCTACGCCGTGGTCGCCGGCTACTGCACGGCCAACGACTATGCGATCCGCGACTACCTGGAGAACTTCTACCGGCCCAACCTGCGCGTGAAGAACCGCGACGGCGCCACGCCCGTGGGCCCGTGGTTCGTCGATGCGGCCGACGTGCCCGACCCCATGGACCTGCGCCTGCGCAGCTGGGTCAACGGCGAACTCAGGCAGGACGGCAGCACGCGCGACATGGTGCACGACATCCCCTCGCTGATCGCCCACCTGTCGGGCTTCATGACGCTGAACCCCGGCGACCTCATCCTCACCGGCACGCCCGACGGCGTGGCCGACTCCCGCGTGGGCGACGAGATCGTCACCGAGATCGAAGGCCTGGGCCGCCTGGTCAACACCATCGTCGGCGACGCGCCGGCCGCCTCCTGAACCCCACCGCACACGCCAAGGAATTCCCATGCGCATTGACCACCTGATCGACGGCAAGGCCGTCGCCGGCAAGGACTATTTCGAGACCGTCAACCCCGCCACCCAGGAGGTGCTGGCCGAGGTCGCCGCAGGCAGTGAGGCCGAGGTGGAGGCCGCCGTTGCCGCCGCGAAGAACGCCTTCCCCAAGTGGGCCAACACGCCCGCCACCGAACGCGCCAAGCTCGTGCGCAAGCTGGGCGACCTGATCGCCCGCCATGTGCCCGAGATCGCGCAGACCGAGACCAATGACTGCGGCCAGGTCATCGCCCAGACCGGCAAGCAGCTGGTCCCGCGCGCGGCCGACAACTTCTACTACTTTGCCGAGATGTGCACGCGCGTGGACGGCCACACCTATCCCACGCCCACGCACCTGAACTACACCCTGTTCCACCCCGTGGGCGTGTGCGCGCTGATCTCGCCCTGGAACGTGCCCTTCATGACGGCCACCTGGAAGGTGGCGCCCTGCCTGGCCTTCGGCAACACGGCCGTGCTCAAGATGAGCGAGCTGTCGCCCATGACGGCCGCGCGCCTGGGCGAGCTGGCGCTGGAGGCGGGCATTCCGCCCGGCGTGCTCAACCTGGTGCACGGCTACGGCAAGGACGCGGGCGAGCCCCTGGTGCGCCACCGCGACGTGCGCGCCGTCTCGTTCACGGGATCGACCCAGACCGGCAACCGCATCGTGCAGGCCGCGGGCCTCAAGAAGTTCAGCATGGAGCTGGGCGGCAAGAGCCCCTTCGTGGTTTTCGACGACGCCGACTTCGAGCGCGCGCTGGATGCGGCCGTGTTCATGATCTTCTCCAACAACGGCGAGCGCTGCACGGCCGGCAGCCGCATCCTGGTGCAAAAGGGCATCTACGCGAAGTTCGTGGACCGCTTCGTGGAGCGCGCAAGAAAGATCACCGTGGGCGATCCGCTGGATGAGAAGACCATCGTCGGCCCCATGATCAGCGCCAATCACCTGGCCAAGGTGCGCCACTACATCGAGCTGGGACAGAAGGAAGGCGCCAGCATGCTGTGCGGCGGCCTGGACGCGCCCAGCCTGCCCGAGCGCGTGCGCCAGGGCAACTACGTGCTGCCCACGGTCTTCGCCGACGTGGACAACCGCATGCAGATCGCACAGGACGAGATCTTCGGCCCCGTGGCCTGCATCATCCCGTTCGGCGACGAGGCCGAGGCCGTGCGCCTGGCCAACGACATCCCGTACGGCCTGTCCAGCTACGTCTGGACCGAGAGCGTGGGCCGCGCCCACCGCGTGGCCGCCGCCATCGAGGCCGGCATGTGCTTCGTCAACAGCCAGAACGTGCGCGACCTGCGCCAGCCCTTCGGCGGCACCAAGGCCTCGGGCACGGGCCGCGAGGGCGGCACCTGGAGCTACGAGGTCTTCTGCGAGCCCAAGAACGTGGCCGTCTCGCTGGGCTCGCACCATATTCCGCGCTGGGGCGTCTGAGGCCTGCATCCAAAACACAAGACCGAGGAGACAAGACATGCAACGCCGCCATTTCCTGCAATCCGCCGCTGCCGGCGCACTGGCGTTCACGGGACTGGCCCAGGCCCAGTCCGGCACGTCCTCCGCGACCTGGCCCGCCAAGCCGCTGCGCATCATCGTGCCCTTCACGCCGGGCGGCACCACCGACCTGGTGGCGCGCCTGGTGGGCACGGAACTCGGCAAGTCGCTGGGCCAGCCCGTCATCGTCGAGAACAAGCCCGGCGCGGGCACCGTGATCGGCGTGGACTATGTGTCCAAGCAGCCGGCCGACGGCTACACCCTGGTGTGCGTGGCCAACAGCTTCACGGCCAACAGGACGCTGGTGAAGAACCTGCCCTACGACACCATGCGCGACCTGCGGCCCGTGGCCCTCATGGGCCTGTCCGAGCATGTGCTGGCCACCCACCCGGGCAGCGGCCTGAAGACGCTGGCGGACCTGCGCAGCCGCGCCCAGGCCAAGCCCGGCGAGCTCAGCTATGCCTCGTTCGGCAACGGTACCTCGGCCCACCTGTCGGGTGCGCTGCTGTGCCAGCAGATGGGCGTGGACATGGTCCACATCCCCTACAAGGGCCAGGGCCCGGCGCTGGCCGACCTGCTGGGCGGCCAGGTGGACGTGATGTTCGGCAACTGGCCCGAATTCCGCGGCCATGTGCAAAGCGGCAAGCTCGTGGCCCTGGGCATGGCCACGCGCCAGCGTTCGCAGTTCGCGCCCCAGGTGCCCACGCTGGCCGAACAGGGCGTGGCGCTGGAATCCAACTCCTGGCAGGGCCTGCTGGCACCGGGCGCCACGCCCGATGCGCTGGTGCAGCGCCTCAACGCGGCCGTGGTCAAGGCCCTGGCCGAACCCGCCGTGGTCGATGCCTTCGCGCGCGGCGGCATCGTCTCGCAGGCCGGATCGGCACAGCAGTTCGCGGCCTTTGTCCAGAGCGAAATCGCCAAGTACGAAGCCATCATCCGCCGCGCCAACATCACGCTGGGCTGAAGCCGCATCGCCATCGTCCAGGGAGACGCCATGAGCCTGTACACCATGCAGAAATTCCTCTTCCAGCTCAACCGCGAGCCCGAGGTGCAGCGGCGCTTCCGCGAAGACCGCGCGGCGCTGCTGGCCGAGTACGCGCTCGATGCCGAGGAGTACGAGGCCCTGTTCCACGGCGACATCGGCAAGCTCTACGTGCTGGGCTGCAACGGCCAGTTGCTGATGCACTTCGCGCCGCTGCTGGGCATGCCCTGGGCCGACTACATCCAGGCCATGCGCGATGGCGTGCAAAAGCACGGGCCGGTGCGCGCAGGGGTCTATGCGATGACGACGGGCATGAACGAAAAGATCGCAGGAGTTTGAAATGGAAACACCCCCTGAGCGGCTGCGCCGCCTCCCCCTCTCTACTCGCTTCGCGAGGGAGGGGGACGACACCCTCGCTGCGGGGCGGCCCTTGCTCGGTGTCCCTGACTTCGGCAGCGCCAGTTTCATCGTGTGCGGACGGCATCCAAGACACATGGAGAGTTGAAATGAGTTTGGTTTTTGCGGGCGTTTGCAGCCACGCGCCCGGCATCACGGGCCGCGCCCACCTGGCCGACCCGGCCACGAAGAATGCCTTCCATGCCGCCTTCCGCGACATGGGCGCCCGGCTCGAAGCCGCGCGGCCCGATGCCGTCATCGTCATCGCGGCCGAGCACTTCGCCAACTTCTTCATGAACAACATGCCGGCCTATGCCATCGGCATGGCCGACCAGTACGAGGGGCCCATCGAGGACCCGGCCTGGCTGGGCATAGAGCGCCACCGCATCCCCGGCAATGCCGAGCTGTCGCGGCGCCTGATCACCGAGGTCATGCAGACCGTGGACGTGGCCTTTGCCGAGGAGTGGAAGTTCGACCACGGCATCATGGTGCCGCTGCACTTCCTGACGCCGGCCTATGACAAGGACATCATCCCCGTCAACATCAACTGCCAGGGGCCGCCGCTGACGCCGCTGCACCGCGCCTGGGCCTTCGGCGAGGCCCTGCGCCGCGCCTGCGACAAGGCGCCCGAGCGCATCGCCATCGTGGGCACGGGCGGCATCTCGCACTGGCCGGCCACGCCGGACTCGGGCAAGGTCAACTGGGAGTGGGACCGGCAGTTCATGGACCGCTGGTGCCGCAACGACAAGCAGGCCCTGCTGTCGTATACCGATGCCGAGACCTACCGCGACGGCGGCCAGGGCGGCTTCGAGATCCGCAGCTTCATCGCCGTGGCCGCCGCCGCGCGCGGCGCGGGCCGGGTGCTGTACTGCCAGCCCATCCCCATCTTCGCCGTGAGCTGCACGGCCGCCACCATGGAGGTGGCCTGAATGCCGCATGTGGTCATCCTCTACACGGCCCGCCTGGACGCGCTGACCGACATGTCGGCGCTGTGCCGCGCCCTGGCCGACACCATGCTCACCGTGCGCGCCGAGGACGGCGCCCAGGTCTTTCCCACGGGCGGCACGCGCGTGTTCGCCTACCCTGCGCCGCACAGCGCCGTGGCCGATGGCGGGGCGGCGGGCCGCGCGGCCGGCGGCGATGGCGACTACGGCTTCATCTACATCAACCTGCGCATGGGGCGCGGCCGCTCGGCCGCCGTGCAGCAGCAGGCCGGCGACGCCCTGCTGGCATGCGCGCGCCACCACCTGCAGCCGCTGTTCGCCCAGCGCCACCTGGGCCTGACCGTGCAGGTCGATGAAAGCCCGGGCCAGGTGTATGACGGCAAGCACAGCACCCTCCACCCTCTGTTCGCAAAGCCCTGAAATGTTTTCCCAAGAACTGTTGACACAACTGGCCCAGGAACTCGACCACAGCGAAAAGACGCGCGTGCAGGTCGAGCATTTCTCCAAACGCTTCCCGGGCATGACCGTGGAGGACGGCTACCGCGTCTCGCGCGAATGGGTGCGCATGCAGGTCGAGGCCGGCCGCCAGGTGATCGGCCACAAGATCGGCCTGACCTCGCGCGCCATGCAGATATCGAGCCAGATCGACGAGCCCGACTACGGCACCCTGCTCGACAGCATGCTCTACCGCTGCACGCCCGGCCAGGTGCTGGACATCCCGGCGGCGAACTTCATCGCCCCGCGCGTGGAGGTGGAGCTGGCCTTCGTGCTCAAGGCCCCCTTGCGCGGTCCGGGCCTTGAGGGCGGCAAGGAGATCACGCTGGACGACGTACTGGCCGCCACCGACTATGTCACCCCGGCCATCGAGATCATCGACGCGCGCATCGAGCAGTTCGACCGCCACACCAAGGCCATGCGCAAGGTCCAGGACACCATCAGCGACAACGCGGCCAATGCCGGCATCGTCCTCGGCGCCGGCCGCGCTGACCCCCAGGCGCTTGACCTGCCCTGGTGCGGCGCCATACTGCGCTGCAACGGCGTGGTCGAGGAAACCGGCCTGGCCGCCGGCGTGCAGGGCCACCCCGCCATCGGCGTGGCCTGGCTGGCCCACAAGCTCGCGCCCTGGGGCGAGGGCCTGGAGGCCGGCCAGACCGTGCTGGCCGGCTCGTTCACGCGTCCCGTGGCCGCCCGGGCCGGCGATCGGTTCGATGCCGACTACGGCCCGCTGGGCCGCCTGCAATTGCGTTTTGTCTAGGCGCCTGCGCCTGGACTGCCGAGCAAGGACAATCACCCCATGCAGACACCCGTGAACCGCTTCAAGGCCGCCATTGCGGCAGACCAACCCCAGATCGGCCTGTGGCTGGGCCTGGCAGACCCCTATTCGGCGGAAATCTGCGCCGGCGCCGGCTTCGACTGGCTGCTGATCGATGGCGAGCATTCGCCCAACGACACGCGCACCCTGCTGGCCCAGCTGCAGGCCCTCGCGGCCTACCCCGGCAGCCATGCCATCGCGCGCGTGCCCATGGGCCATGGCGAGATCGGCGAGATGCTGATCAAGCAGTACCTGGACCTCGGCGTGCAGACCCTGCTCGTGCCCATGGTGGACACGGCCGAGCAGGCCGCGCGCATCGTGCGCGCCGCGCGCTATCCGCAGGCCGACGGCCAGGGCGGCATCCGCGGCATGGGCGGCGCGCGCGCCTCGGCCTGGGGCCGGCGCGCCAGCTACGCCCACGAAGCCAACGCCCAGGTCTGCGTGCTGGTGCAGGTGGAGACGCGCCAGGCGCTGGCGAACCTGGACGCCATCGCCGCCACCGAGGGCGTGGACGGCGTCTTCATCGGCCCGGCCGACCTGTCGGCCTCCATGGGCCACATCGGCAATCCCGGCCATCCCGAGGTGCAGGAGGCCATCGCCGACGCCATCGCGCGCATCCGCCGCGCGGGCAAGGCGCCGGGCATCCTCACGCCCAACGAGGCGCTGGCGCGCAAGTACCTGGAGCTGGGCTGCACCTTCACGGCCGTGGGCCTGGACACCAACCTGCTCGTGCAGGCCACCAGCGCCCTGGCGGCGCGCTTCCGGCAGGCCGCCGCGCCGGCACCGCAAGGCCAGACCTACTGAGCGGGAGCGGCGCGCACGCCTGCCCCGCGCGGCGCGCTGCATAGAATCCAGCCGACAGACGCTGCCGAACATGCCCCAGACAACGCCCCACTCCGCCTGCCTGCCCCTGCGCGACTTCTCGCGGTCCCTGCCCATGGCCCTGCTGCGCGCGCGCGAGTCGGTCATGCTGCGTTTCCGCCCCATGCTGCGCGCCCATGGCCTGACCGAGCAGCAGTGGCGCGTGCTGCGCGCCATGGCCTCGGCGGCGCAGAAGCTGCGGCCCATGGAGCTGTCCCAGGCCACCTACATCAGCATGCCCAGCCTCTCGCGCCTGCTCAAGACACTGGAGGGCCGCGCGCTGATCGAGCGCTCGCGCCATGCCAGCGACCTGCGCGGCGCCGAATTCGAGCTGACGGCGGCGGGCCACGCCATCGTGGCCGAGATCGCGCCGCATTCGTCCGGGACCTATGCCGAGATCGAGCAGCTCGTGGGCCCCGCCGAGGTCGAGCAGCTCTACGCCCTGCTGGGCCTGGTCGTGCAGCGCCTGGGCGTGGCCGACGGCAGCGACATCGAGGAATAGCCGCCCCGGCGCGACGGTCAGGGCCGCGGCGGCACAATCGCCCCATGCCGCCACCGATCGCCGTCATCGACTTCGAGACCACGGGCATGGCCCCCGCCCAGGGCGCACGCGCCACCGAAGTGGCCATCGTGCTGATCGAGGGCGGCCAGGTCGTGGACCGCTTCCAGAGCCTGATGCGCACGGGCGCCTGGATCCCGCCCTTCATCACGCGGCTGACCGGCATCACCAATGCCATGGTCGCGGCTGCGCCGCCGGCCGAGGACGTGATGCGCGAGGCCGCGCGCTTCGTGGGCGATGCGCCCATGGTGGCGCACAACGCGGCCTTCGACAGCAAGTTCTGGCAGTCCGAGCTGGCCCTGGCCGGAGAGGCCGCGCCCCAGCCCTTTGCCTGCACCGTGCTGCTGTCGCGCCGCATCTACCCCGAGGCGCCCAGCCACAGCCTGGGCCGGCTCACGGCCCACCTGGGCCTGCCCGTGGCCGAGCGTGCCCACCGGGCGCTGGCCGATGCCGAGATGGCCGCGGCCCTGCTGGCCCGCATGCAGCAGGACCTGTGCCTGCGCCACGCCCTGGCCTGGCCCGGGCATGCACTGCTGATGCAGCTGCAGCGCTGCCCGCGCGCCCGCCTGAGCCAGTGGCTGCGCGAGAACGCGCAGCCCGCGCAGATGGCAATGCCGCTGTGACCCCGGTGCGTGGCAAAGACCACCCCTGCAATGTCCCCATCGCCGTGCGGCCGGCGCGGCAGCGCCCATAATCGGCGGTTGCCGCCCGCGTCGCGGGCGCCCTTTCCCCTGTCACAGCGGCCTGCCGCTGCGCCGCTTTTTCCATCCGTGAATTCCGCTCTGCCCCCTGCTGCCCTGGCCCCCCAGGCCCCGTTCTCGTCGCGCGAGTTCCGCGATGCGCTGGGCCAGTTCGCCACCGGCGTCACCATCGTCACCGCGCGCAGCCCGCAGGGCCATCCGGTGGGCGTCACGGTCAGCTCGTTCAACTCCGTCTCGCTCACGCCCCCGCTGGTGCTGTGGAGCATGGCGCTGTCGGCGGCCTCGCTGCCGGTGTTCCAGCACTGCGCGCACTACGCCATCCACGTGCTGTCGGCCGATCAGAAGCCGCTGGCCGAGCTGTTCGCGCGCAAGGGCGTGGACCGCTTCGCCCACGCCGATTGGCGCAGCTCGGCGCTGGGCGTTCCGCTGCTGGCCGGCGCCGCCGCCGTCTTCGAATGCCGCAACCGCAGCCGCCATGAAGAGGGCGACCATGTGATCTTCATCGGCGAGGTCGAGCAATGCAGCCACCAGGCCGGCCACACGCCCCTGCTCTACCACGCAGGCCGCATGCACACGGGCGGCCTGGGCTGAGGCAGAGCCTGCGGCGCGATGGCGTCGATTCAACTGCTAGATATACAATAAATTTTCGTATATCCAGAGGGTCTGAACATGCAAGTCTCCAAATGGGGCAACAGCCTGGCCGTCCGGCTGCCGGCCGCCGTCGTGCAGGCGCTGGAACTGCGTGAGGGCGACGATATCGAGATCACCGTGGAGGGCTCGCGCAGCTTCGCGGTGCGCAAGGCACCAAGTGACGAGGAACGCCTCGAAAGCCTGCGCGCCTTCCGGGGCAGGCTGCCCGCCGGCTTCCGTTTCAACCGGGACGAGGCCAATGCAAGAGATTGAGGCCCGGGCGGGCGCATCTTTTCTCGACAGCAATGTCGTGCTCTATCTGCTGTCTGCAGAGAGTGCAAAAGCCGGCAGCGCCGAGGCACTGCTGAAGACCGGGCCTGTCATCAGCGTGCAGGTGCTCAACGAGGTGACCCATGTCTGCATACGCAAGCTGCACATGGGCTGGAACGATGTGGAGCAATTTCTGGCACTGGTACGGAGCTTTTGCCGTGTCGTGCCCTTGACCGAGGACATCCATGATCTGGCGCGGCAGATTGCGCCGCGCAACGGGCTGTCCTTCTATGACGCATGCATCGTGGCTGCAGCCACCGCCTCAGGCTGCACCACGCTGTACAGCGAGGACATGAACCATGGCCAGGCCATCGGCAGCCTGACCCTCTGCAACCCGTTCAAGGCCGCATGAAGCCACGGCCCCGGGCCGTGGCGGCGCTCAGCGCGTGGCGTCGGGCAGTTCGATCTTGACTTCGAGCACTTCCAGGTTTTCCTGGCGCTCCAGGTGCACCTTGATGTCGTTGACGTCGATGTCCACGTACTTGGAGATCACCGCCATCAGCTCCTTTTGCAGCGCCGGCAGGTAGTCGGGCCCGCCGCCGCTGCCGCCCACGCGCTCGCGCGCGAGGATGATCTGCAGGCGCTCCTTGGCCACCGAGGCCGTCTTCTTCTTTTCTCCGAGCAGGAAAGAGAGCATGGACATGGCCGCTTACCTCCCGCCGAAGATGCGCTTGAAGAAGCCGGCCTTCTGCGCCTCGGTGAAGCGCATGGGCTTTTCCTCGCCCAGGAAGCGCGCCACCACGTCCAGGTAGGCCTCGGCCACGTCCGAGCCCTGCATGTGCACGGCGGGAATGCCCTGGTTGGAGGCCTGCAGCACGGTCTCGGACTCGGGCACCACGCCGATCAGCGGGATGCGCAGGATGTCCTGGATGTCCTCCAGCGACAGCATCTGGCCGTCCTGCACGCGGTGCGGGTTGTAGCGCGTGATCAGCAGGTGCTCCTTGATGGGCTCGCCGCCGGCCACGGCGCGCGCGGTCTTGGAGCTGAGCATGCCCAGGATGCGGTCGGAGTCGCGCACCGAGGACACCTCGGGGTTGGTCACCACCAGGGCCTCGTCGGCGAAGTGCATGGCGATCAGCGCACCGCTTTCGATGCCGGCCGGCGAGTCGCAGACGATGTACTCGAAGTCCATGGCGGCAAGGTCGTCCAGGATCTTCTTGACGCCGTCCTGCGTCAGCGCATCCTTGTCGCGGGTCTGGGAGGCGGCCAGCACGAACAGGTTGTCGCACTGCTTGTCCTTGATCAGGGCCTGGTTCAGGTTGGCCTCGCCCTGGATGACATTGATCAGGTCGTAGACCACGCGGCGCTCGCAGCCCATGATCAGGTCCAGGTTGCGCAGGCCGACGTCGAAGTCGATGACGGCGGTCTTGTGTCCGCGCAGTGCGAGGCCCGAGGCGAAGCTGGCGCTGGTGGTGGTCTTGCCCACGCCACCCTTGCCGGAGGTCACGACGACGATTTTGGCCATGTTTTCACGGTTCCTTGAAGATTGTTGGGCACTGGGGAGCCGGTGTGTGCATCACACCGGCTCGATGACTATTTTTTCTCCGTCCAGCCTCACCTTGGCCGGCCTGGCCGCCACATCCGAAGGCAGATCGGTCTCGATTGTGCGATAGATGCCGGCAATCGACAGCAGCTGCGGTTCCATGCAGGTGCTGAAGATGCGCGCCTCGGTGTTGCCGCGCGCACCCGCGATGGCCCGGCCGCGCAGCGGCGCATAGACATGGACGTTGCCGTCGGCGATGACTTCGGCCCCGTAGCTGACCATGGCCAGCACCACGAGATCGGTGCCCCGCGCATACACGCGCTGGCCCGAGCGCAGCGGCTTGTCGACGATGAGCGCGTCGGCCGGGGGCGCGGGCACCTCGCGCACCACCTCGACTTCGCGCACCACCTCCTGGATCTCCGGTGCGGCCTGCCGCACGGGCGCGGCCTCGGGCGCGGGGGCCAGGCCCGCCGCGCGGGCCGCCTCCATCTGGGCAGGGCTGCCGCCGCGCACCGCCACGGGCACGGTGTGGTGAAAGCGCAGCGCCTCGACGAGCACGGGGAAGTCGATGGCCTCCCCGGCCTCGCGCACATGGGCCAGGTCGATCAGCACGGGATCGTTGTCGAAGAAATCGGGGTCGTCGGCCAGGCGCTGGGCCAGGTCGGCCACGAGCACACGCACATCGGTGTCCCGCAGCGTCACGGCCAGCACGGGCAGCTGCGCACTCTTGAGGTCGAAGCTGGGGCGGGCAGTACTCGTCGTGTCAACGGCCATGGGACTGGGATTGCAGTGGATGGGAGAGATGCCTCTCGACGCGCAAAGTGTACTGTGTGCGCGGTCCATGGGCGCCCACTCCCGCGGCGCGCCCGGCGCCCGGACGTGTCCATTTGTGTCCCGTCAAGCCCTTTTGCGCGTGGGCGGCGGCTGCGCTCACTGGAACCGGGGCTTGCGTTTCTCCACGAAGGCCATCACCGCTTCGCGGTGGTCGGCGGTCTTGTGGGCCAGGGCCTGGTAGCCGGCCGACAGCTCCAGCAGCGACTCCAGCGAGCTGTGCTCGCCCTCGCGCAGCAGGCGCTTGGTCATGCGCATGACGGCGCCCGGGTTGGCGGCGATCTTCTGCGCCAGCGCGCGCGCCGTGGGCAGCAGCTGGTCCGCGGGCACGACGCGGCTGACCAGGCCGCAGGCCAGGGCCTCGCGGGCGTCGATGGCCTCGCCCGTGAAGGCCATCTCGGCGGCCTTGGCGCGGCCCACGGCGCGCGGCAGCAGCCAGGCGCCGCCGTCGCCGGGCACGATGCCCACGCGCACGAAGCTTTCGGCGAAGGTGGCCGTCTCGCTGGCGATGCGGATGTCGCACATGCAGGCCAGGTCCAGACCCGCGCCGATGGCCGGGCCGTTGACGGCGCAGATCACGGGCACGTCCAGCCGGGTCAGGGCGCGCGGAATGCGCTGTATGCCCTGGCGGTATTCCTCGCGGATGGCGTCGGGCGTGAGCGCGTCGTCGAAGAAGCGCTGCATGTCCTTGACATTGCCGCCCGAGCTGAAGATGGGGCCGGCCCCCGTGAGGATCACGGCCTTGACCGAGGTGTCGCGCCGGATCTCGTCGCAGACCTGCACGAATTCATCGACGGCGGTGTTGCCCGTGAGCGCGTTGCGCGTCTCGGGCTGGTCCATGGTGAGGGTGAGGATGGCGCCGTCGCGCTCCTGCGTCAGAAAAGGCATGGGGAGTTCCTTCTGGAAGTCTTATGCGGTGATGTCGGTGGTGGAGCGGATCAGGTCCAGGGTGCTGCCGGCATGGCCATGGACCAGCGCGGCACCCGCCACGCCATGCCAGTACGACTCGGTGCCCGCCGCCTGGCGCCAGGCATGCAGGCGGCGCGTGAGCAGCTGCAGGTCGCATTCCTCGGTGAAGCCGATGGCGCCGTGGATGGCATGCGCCCCTTCGGCCACGGCCAGCGCGGCCTGGCTGCAGCGGGCCTTGGCCACGGCCACGCGCAGGCGGTCGGGGAAGATGCCCTGCCCCGCGCAGCCCAGGCGCGCGGCCATGCGCGCGGCGAACACCTGCTCGCTCATCACCGCCAGCTGGTGCTGAATGGCCTGGAACTTGCCGATGGGACGGCCGAACTGCTGGCGTTCGTTGGCGTACTGCAGCGTGCGCTGGAACACCTCCATGAGCGCGCCCGCGAGCTGGGCGGCCGCCAGGCAGGCCTGCAGCGTGCGCAGGTCCAGCCCCTGGGGAAGATCCATCTCCAGCTCGCGGACCTGGGCGGCCGGCCAGCACAGGTTCGCATCCAGGCAGAAGGCTGCCTTCTCCGGCCGCGCCTGGGCCACGGGCAGCAGGCTCCAGCCCCGGGCGTGCTGCACGAGCACGCTGTCCGCCACGGCGCCCAGGCGCACGGGCGTGCAGTGCAGCCCGCCATCGGCCTGCAGGCGCCCCTCGGCCAGCGTGATCGAGCCTGCGGGATGCGCGACGCCGGCGCCGGCCAGCAAGGCCCGCGCCACCATGGTCTCGGCCAGCGGCACGGGCAGGGCCTGCGCGCCGCACAGCGACCACACATCGAACAGCTGCGCCAGCGCCAGCCCGGCCCCGCCCGCCGCCTCGGGCACCAGGGCATCGGCAAAGCCGGCCTGCTCCAGCGCTTCCCACAGCGCCCGGGGCGAGCCCCCGGCCTCGATGGCGCGCACCCGCGCAGGCGTGCACTCGCCCTGCAGCAGCTGGCGCGCGGCGTCGGCCAACAAATCGTCGTGTTCTTGCATGTCTCTGTCCTTCACCGCAGGCCCAGGCCACGGGCAATCATTCCGCGCAGGATGTCGCGCGTGCCACCACGCAGCGAGTACGAGGGCGCGACCTCGGTCACGTAGTTCAGCGTGCGCAGCAGCTCCAGCGGAAGCTCGGATGCCTCGCGCGCGAACAGGTCGTCGGCGATGGCGGCCGGGATCAGCTGCTCCAGCGTGGTACCCAGCTCCTTGACCAGGGCCGCCTCGACGATGGGGCTTTGGCCGCGCACCAGCCTGTCCTGCACGGCCACCGACATGGCGCGCAGCGGCGCCAGCTCGGTGAACACGCGGCCGGCCAGGCGCATCGCGCTCTCGCTGCGATCGCCCGTCGCGCGCAGCCAGGCCAGCCATTCGTCGAACAGCACGATGCTGGAGAACAGCCGCTCGGGACCGCTGCGCTCGAAGGCCAGCTCGGCCGTGACCTGCTCCCAGCCCTGGCCTTCCTGGCCGATCAGGGCGTCGGGCGGCAATTGCACGTTGTCGAAGAAGACTTCGCAGAAATGGCTGTCGCCCGAGAGGTCGGTGATGGGCCGCACGGTGACGCCCGGCAGCGACAGGTCCACGATGACCTGGGACAGGCCCTGGTGCCGGTCGGCCGCCTCGCCCGAGGTGCGCACCAGGGCGATCATGTAGTGGCAGTGGTGGGCGTTGGTGGTCCAGATCTTCTGGCCGTTGAGCACGAAGCCCTGGCCACCCCCTTCGCCCCGGGGCACGGCGCGCGTCCTCACGCTGGCCAGGTCCGAGCCCGCGCCGGGCTCGCTCATGCCGATGCAAAAGAACGCCTCGCCCCGGCAGATGCGCGGCAGGTAGAAGCGTTTTTGCGCCTCGGTGCCGTACTTGAGGATCAGCGGGCCGCTCTGGCGGTCGGCGATCCAGTGCGAGCCCACGGGCGCGCCGCAGGCCAGGTACTCCTCGACCAGCACATAGCGCGTGAAGGCGCTGCGCCCGCCGCCGCCGTACTCGCGCGGCAGGGTGACGCCGATCCAGCCCTTTTCGCCCAGCTGGCGGCTCAGCGCGGCGCTGTAGCCGCCCCAGGAGCGCGCACGCACATGGGGCGGCAGGTGGCGGATGGCATCGGCCAGGAAGGCGCGCACCTCGGCGCGCAGGACCTCGTCCTCGGCGGGGATGCGGGTCGGGACAAGCGAATCAAGCACACTCATTGCAGGGCTCCATGGTTGGAACCCACTCTAGGCAGCCGGTTTGTCGCAGTCCAATATTAAAAACCGAGCCACTGATATCGGTTGAATATCAGACAGCCCCGGAGACTGCGGCCTGCCGCTGCGCATGGCGCGCGGCGAAGCCCACGTACCAGTCCAGGCATCCGGGGTTGGCCATGGCCTCCTTGTTGACCACCTTGTCCAGCGGCTGGCCCAGCAGCAGCTTCTTGATGGGCAGCTCCTGCTTCTTGCCGCTGAGCGTGCGCGGAATCTCGGCCACCTGCACGATCTCGTCAGGCACGAAGCGCGGCGACAGCGCCTGGCGGATGGCGGCCTGCAGGCGCGCGCGCAGGGCGTCGTCCAGCTCCACGCCGGGGCGCAGCACCACGAACAGCGGCATGTAGCTTTCGCGGCCCAGGTATTCGAGGTCCACGACCAGGGAGTCCAGCACCTCGGGCAGGGCCTCGACGGCGCTGTAGATCTCGCTGGTGCCCATGCGCAGGCCGTGGCGGTTGATGGTGGCGTCGCTGCGGCCGTAGATGATGCAGCCGCCCCCGGGCAGGATGCGGATCCAGTCGCCATGGCGCCAGACCGGGCCCATGGACGCCGGGCCGTCGCCGCCACCGGGCTGGCGGCCATGGCCGGGCGGATACATGTCGAAGTAGCTGGACAGGTAGCGCTTGCCGTCCGTGTCGCCCCACAGGTACAGGGGCATGGAGGGAATGGGCTGGGTGCAGACCAGTTCGCCCACCTCGTCGATGACGGGCTGGCCCTGCTCGTTCCAGGCCTCGACGGCCGCGCCCAGCTGGCGGCACTGCATGATGCCGGGCTGCTGCGGCAGCTCGCGGTGGCCGCCGATGAAGGCGCCCGCGAAGTCGGTGCCGCCCGAGATGTTGTTCCACCAGATGGCATCGCCCCCACGCTCGCCCACTGCGTGTGGCTCGCTGCCCCCCAAGGGGGCCTTCGCACCTTGGGGCGGCCCGGCGGTGCTCATATCGGGACGCCTCATGCGCGCGAACTGCGCCGTGCCCCAGCTTTGCACCTCGGGCGACAGCGGCGAGCCCGTGGTGCCCAGGCTGCGGATGCGCGACAGGTCCCCGCACTGCGCCAGGTCCAGGCCGGCCTTCATGCAGTTCGCGTAGAAGGCCGCGCCCGAGCCGAAGCTGGTCACGCCGGTCTCGGCCGCGAAGCGCCACAGCACGCCCCAGTCGGGCTGCTCCTTGCTGCCGCCGGGGCTGCCGTCGAAGATCACGCAGGTGGTGCCGCCCAGCAGGCCCGAGACCTGGGCATTCCACATCACCCAGCCCGTGGAGCTGTACCAGTGGTAGCGCTCGCCCCAGCTGTTGGGGTGGTAGCTGCAGCCCACGTCGTTGTGCAGGGCCTTGAGCTGCAGCGCCACCAGCACCATGCCGCCATGGCCGTGGACGATGGGCTTGGGCAGGCCGGTGGTGCCGCTGGAGTAGACGATCCACAGCGGGTGGTCGAAGGGCAGCCATTCGGGCTCGAAGGCCGCCGTGGCCGCGTTGTCGCGGGCCGTGACCTGGCCGTAGTCGGCGGCATCGTCCAGCCTCGCATCCAGGTCCAGGTTGGGCACCAGCACCACATGTTCCACGCTGGGCAGCCCGGCGCGCAGCTCGGCCAGCACGGCCCTGCGGTCCATGTCGCGGCCCGCGTAGCGCACGCCGTCCACGGCGATCAGCGCCTTGGGCGCGATCTGGCGGAAGCGGTCCAGCACGGCATTGGTGCCCATGTCGGGCGCGCAGATGCTCCAGACGGCGCCCAGGCTGGCCGTGGCCAGCAGGGCGACCATGGCCTCGGGGATGTTGGGCAGGTAGGCGGCCACGCGGTCGCCCCGGCCCACACCCTGCTGCTTCAGGTGCAGGGCCAGGGCCGCGACCTGGCGGCGCAGCTCGGGCCAGGACAGCTCGCGGTGGCGGCCGGCCTCGTTGCGGCTGATCACGGCGGGCATGCCGGCCGCATGGGCGGCATCCACATGGCGCAGCACCCGGCGCGTGTAGTTGACCTGGGCGCCCGGAAACCACTGGGCGCCGGGCATGGTGTTGCGCGCCAGCACGGCGCTGTGCGGCGTGGGCGACTGCAGGCCGTTGTAGTCCCAGACGCTTTGCCAGAAGGCATCCAGGTCGGTCACCGACCAGCGCCACAGCGCGTCGTAGCTGTCGAACTGCAGGCCATGGCGCTCGCGCAGCCAGTCCTGGTACAGGCGGATCTGGGGGATGAAGGCAGGGGTGTGGCTCATGACCGGCCACGGTACGCGCGCACCGGCCGCGAGCCCAGACGGGAAAGCCATTAGGTTGGCACCTGGGCGACAAAGTGCGCCGCCCCGGCCCGCGTATCTCCGCACAAACACTGGGAAAAAATTTCCGGCCCACCCTGCCTGCCGGAAAACAAATGCCTCTAATATCGCGCCAATTTTTTACAAGGAGCGATGCCACATGGGCCTTTTCCAATGGACGGAGAAATCCGCCGACCAGCTGCAACGGGGAGGCGTGATCGGCCCCGATGAGCGCCTGCCCTGGCCCCAGACCGGCCTGATGGGCATACAGCACGTGATCGCCATGTTCGGCTCCACCGTGCTGGCGCCCATCCTCATGGGCTTCGATCCCAACGTGGCCGTGCTGATGAGCGGCATCGGCACGCTGATCTTCTTCCTGATCACGGGCGGCAAGGTGCCCAGCTACCTGGGCTCGTCCTTTGCGTTCATCGGCGTGGTGATCGCCGCCACGGCCTATGGCGGCAAGGGCGCCAACGGCAACATCGGCGTGGCGCTGGGCGGCATCATCGCCTGCGGCGCGGTCTATGCGCTGATCGGCTTCATCGTGCAGCTGGTGGGCACGCGCTGGATCGAGCGCTTCATGCCGCCCGTGGTCACGGGCGCCGTGGTGGCCGTGATCGGGCTGAACCTGGCGGCGATTCCCGTCAAGAACATGGCGGCCAGCAACTTCGAATCCTGGATGCAGGCCCTGACCTTCGTCTGCGTGGGCCTGGTGGCCGTGTTCACGCGCGGCATGGTGCAGCGCCTGCTGATCCTGGTGGGCCTGATCGCGGCCAGCCTGCTGTACGGCCTGTTCACCAACGTGCTGGGCATGGGCAAGCCCGTGGACCTGTCGGGTGTCGCCAACGCCGCCTGGTTCGGCCTGCCCCAGTTCCACGCGCCGGTGTTCAGCGGCCCGGCCATGGTGCTCATCGTGCCCGTGGTCATCATCCTGGTGGCCGAGAACCTGGGCCACATCAAGGCCGTGACCGCCATGACCGGCAAGAACCTGGACCAGTACATGGGCCGGGCCTTCATCGGCGACGGCGTGGCCACCATGGTCAGCGGCGCGGCCGGCGGCACCGGCGTGACCACCTATGCCGAGAACATCGGCGTGATGGCCGCCACGCGCATCTACTCGACGGCCGTGTTCTTCGTGGCCGCCGTGCTGGCCGTGCTGCTGGGCTTCTCGCCCAAGTTCGGCGCGCTGATCCAGGCGATCCCGCTGCCCGTGATGGGCGGCGTGTCCATCGTGGTCTTCGGCCTGATCGCCGTGGCCGGCGCCAAGATCTGGGTGGACAACCGCGTGGACTTCTCGCAGAACAAGAACCTGATCGTGGCGGCCATCACCCTGATCCTGGGCACGGGCGACTTCACGCTCAAGTTCGGCGACTTCGCGCTGGGCGGCATCGGGACCGCCACCTTCGGCGCCATCATCCTGTACGCGCTGCTCGACCACGCAAGGGATGACCAGCAACTCATTCATTGAATGTGAGCGCAAGCAAACACACCTTGAGCCATTGACTGCGCGGCAGGGCCTTTACGGGGAAACCCGAGGTCCGCTGCCGGCGCTGCTACCATCGGTTTCCGGAGATATACCGCCCTTGCGTTCTTGCATGGGGCGGTTTTTTTGAGGCTCGCCTGCCAGCGCTGCGGCACCCTGCCGGCTGGCGCGAGCCGTCAGCCGGAGCCATAGATGTCCCTCGCAGACCGCGTACGTTTCCCCGAATTCCTTTCGCGCACCATGACGGCCGAGCAGGCCGCCGCCCTGATCCCCCACGGCGTCAACGTCGGCATGAGCGGGTTCACGGGCGCGGGCTATCCCAAGGCCCTGCCCCAGGCCATCGCCCGGCACGCCAAGAACGAACATGCGGCCGGCCGCCCCTACAAGATCAACGTCTGGACCGGTGCCTCCACGGCGGCCGAGATGGACGGCGCCCTGGCCGAGGCCGGCGCACTGGGCCAGCGCCTGCCCTTCAACACCGACCCGACCTGCCGCGCCAGGATCAATGCCGGCGAGATCGACTTCATCGACATGCACCTGTCCCACGTGGCCCAGCACGCGTGGTTCGGCTTCCTGGGCCCCATGAGCGTGGCCGTGGTCGAGGTGCTGGGCGTGACCGAGGACGGCCGCCTCATCCCCTCCACCGCCGTGGGCAACAACAAGACCTGGCTGGAGATCGCCGACAAGGTGATCCTGGAGGTCAACACCAAGCCGCCCATCCAGATGGAAGGCATGCACGACATCTACTACGGCACGGCCATTCCGCCACGCCGCGTGCCCATCGCCCTGACCCATGCCGACGACCGCATCGGCGAGCCCTATCTGCGCGTGGACCCGGCCAAGGTGGTCGCCGTGGTCGAGACCCACAAGGGCGACCGCGACAACGTCTTCGCCCAGCCGGACGCCAACTCCAACCTGATCGCCGCCTCCATCATCGACTTCCTCGCGCACGAGATGAAGATGGGCCGCCTGCCCAAGGAGATGCTGCCCATCCAGTCGGGCGTGGGCAACGTGGCCAACGCCGTGCTGGCCGGCCTGCTGACGGGGCCGTTCGAGAACCTGCTGGGCTTCACCGAGGTGCTGCAGGACGGCATGCTGGACCTGCTGCGCGCGGGCAAGATGAGCAAGGCCTCGGCCACCGCGATCTCGCTGTCCGGCAGCGCCTACCAGGACTTCGAGAAGAACATCGACTTCTACCGCGAGCGCATCATCCTGCGCCCCCAGGAGATCAGCAACCACCCCGAGCTGGTGCGCCGCCTGGGCGTGATCGCCATGAACTCCATGATCGAGGCCGACATCTACGGCAACATCAACTCCACCCACGTCATGGGCACGGGGATGATGAACGGCATCGGCGGCTCGGGCGACTTCGCGCGCAACGGCTACCTGTCCTTCTTCGTCACGCCCTCGGTGGCCAAGGGCGGCAGGATCAGTTGCATCGTGCCCATGTGCTCGCACGTGGACCACACCGAGCACGACACGCAGATCATCGTCACCGAGCAAGGCCTGGCCGACCTGCGCGGCCTGTCGCCGCGCAAGCGCGCCCAGGTCATCATCGACCGCTGCGCCCACCCCGACTTCCGCGCCCAGCTGCAGGACTACTTCGACCGCGCCCAGCGCCAGGGCGCGCTGCACACGCCGCACATCCTGGGCGAGGCGCTGAGCTGGCACCAGCGCTTTGTCGAAACCGGCGACATGCGCGCCTGAAGCGCGCAGTCTCCTGGGCTACAGGCCGCCATCGGCACGGCGGCCTGGACTGGCGTAGCATGCAGGAACGCGGCTTTCGGGCCGTCTTCTTCGTTGCACCCACAGGACCTATCCATGCCGATCTGGAAGCGCAGCTTCACCCTCGAAGACATCACCTCGCTGAGCGCCAACACCGCCGTCGCCCACCTGGGCATCGAATTCACCGAGATCGGTGACGACTTCCTGCGCGGCCGCGTGCACGTGGACCAGCGCACCTGCCAGCCCTACGGCATCCTGCACGGCGGCGTGAACGTGGTGCTGGCCGAGACCCTGGGCTCGGTGGCCGCGGCCTGCTCCATCCCCGACGGCTGGCGCAGCGTGGGCCTGAACGTCTCGGCCAACCATGTGCGCGCCGCGCGCCAGGGCTGGGTCACGGGCACGGCCCGCCCCGTGCACCTGGGCCAGACCACCCATGTCTGGGCCATCGAACTGCACGACGAGTCCGGCCGCCTGACCTGCACCTGCAGCCTGACCATGGCGCTGCTGCCGCCCACGCATGCGCAGAATGCGAAGCTCGCGGCGCAGGCGCCGGTGGCGGCCCAGCCTTGACCGCTTGATGGACAGAGAACCCTCGCGCTATCGGCCACGTGGCTGTTTTCTGTTGTATTTCTTCTTCAGTTATTGATAATTGCCTAATCAATACAACAGACCCCGGCATGCCCGCTCCTGGCTCCGCGCTCGAACAAGCCGTTCTGGCCCTGGCCGAACAACGGCCGCTGCTGCGCGCACGCGACCTTGCCGCGCACGGCTTGCCGACCATGGCGCTGAGCCGGCTGGTCGCAGCCGGCCAGCTTGAGCGTGTCGCACGCGGTATCTACAGCCTGCCGGGCCGGCCGCTCAGCGAGCACCGCTCGCTGGCGGAAGTGGCCCTGCGCGTGCCGCAGGGCGTGGTCTGCCTGCTGTCCGCGCTGCGGGTCCACGGCATAGGAACGCAGGCACCCTTTGAGGTGTGGATGGCCATCCCCCATCACTCGCCCACGCCCCGGCTTGACCAGCCCGCATTGCGCGCCATCCGCATGTCCGGCACAGCGCTGTCCGAAGGCGTGGATACGCTGCAGATCGACGGCGTGAGCGTCTCCGTTTTCAACGCATCGAAGACCGTGGCCGACTGCTTCAAGTACCGCAACAAGATCGGCCTGGATGTGGCGCTGGAAGCGCTGCGCGACGGATGGGCGCAACGCAAGCTGACGGCCGATGCGCTCTGGCATTACGCCGCCATCGACCGCGTGGGCAACGTGATGCGCCCCTACCTGGAAAGCATCGCCGCATGAGCCGCGATATCGCAGCCTCGATCCGTGCGCGCTTGAAGCACTGCGCGGACGCCCGCAGGCAGGACTTCAACCTCACGCTCACCCATTACGGCCTGGAACGCCTGCTGTACCGCCTGTCCATCTCGCCCCATGCGGACAGCTATCTGCTCAAGGGCGCGCTGCTGTTTGCCGTCTGGTACGAGCAGCCGCACCGGCCGACCCGCGATGCCGATCTGCTGGGGTTTGGCCCGGACGATGTCGCATCGGCGGTGCGCGCGTTCAGCGATATCTGCCGGATTGCCGTGGACGATGGCATCGCCTTCGATGCCGCGTCGGTCCGCGGCTGCGCCATCCGCAAGGAAGCCGGCTATGGCGGGGTACGGGTGGACCTGCGCGCCACGCTGGACGGTGCACGCATCGCGCTGCAGGTGGACATCGGCTTCGGCGATGCCGTGACGCCGTCACCACAGACCATCCGCTACCCCGTGCTGCTCGACGGCCTGCCCGCACCGCAGCTGCGCAGCTACCCCAAGTACACCGTGGTGGCCGAAAAATTCCACGCCATATGCCTGCTGGGCATGACCAATACCCGGATGAAGGACTACTTCGATCTCTGGGTGTTGATGACCGAAGGCACGCTGGACGCTGCCGAACTGCGGCGTGCCACGGCTGCGACATTTGAACGCCGTCAGCTCGCGCTGCCCGCTAGCCTGCCTGCCGGCTTGAGCGATGCCTTCTGCAACGATGCGGCCAAGCAGGCGCAGTGGGCCGCCTTCCTGAAGAAGAACCGGCTTGCAGTGCTGGAACTGGCCCCTGTCGTGACAAGGCTGCGAGCGGAATTCCAGCAATGCGGCATCTTCTGATGCCGCCTGGAAGTCCTCCGCCCCCCGCCATCTCAAACCCCCAGCAACGCCGACAGGCGCTCCGGCTGCGCCAGCAGGTCCCGCGAATCGGCCTGCAGCGCCAGCCGGCCCTTTTCCATGACCACGGCGCGGTCGGTGTGGGCCAGCACCTTGCGGTAGTCGCGGTCCACGATCAGGGTGGAGATGCCGGTGGCGCGGATGGCGGCGATCACGCGCCAGATCTCGGCCACCACCAGGGGCGCCAGGCCCTCGGTGGCCTCGTCCAGGATCAGCAGGCGCGGGTGGGTCATCAGCGCGCGGCCGATGGACAGCATCTGCTGCTCGCCGCCCGACAGCTGGTCGCCGCCGTTGCCCAGGCGCTCGGCCAGGCGCGGGAAGGTGTCCAGCACGCGCTCCAGCGTCCAGTGGCGCTCGCCCTGCAGGCCGGGGCGGGCGGCCATGACCAGGTTCTCGCGCACGCTGAGGTTGGGGAAGATGCCGCGCCCCTCGGGCACGTAGCCTATGCCCAGCCGCGCCATGCGCTCGGGCGGAGCGCCCGTGCAGTCGCGCCCGTCGGCGCGCAGCCGGCCCGCGCGCGCCGGCACATAGCCCATGAGCGTGCGGATCAGCGTGGTCTTGCCCATGCCGTTGCGCCCCAGCAGGCCCACGGCCTGGCCCGCACGCAGTTCCAGGTCCACGCCCTGCAGGATGTGGCTGTCGCCGTAGCAGGTGTGCAGGCCTTCGATGGCGAACATGGGCTCACTCATGCTCTTCTCCCAGGTAGGCCGTGCGGACCACGGGATCGGTGCGGATCTGCGCGGGCGTGCCCGTGGCCACCACGCGGCCGTTGACCATCACGGTGATGCGGTCGGCGATGCGGAACACGGCGTCCATGTCGTGCTCGACCAGCAGCACCGCATGGCCGCGCTTGAGCTGCTGCAGCAGGGCCAGCATGCGCTCGGTCTCCTCGGCGCCCATGCCGGCCAGCGGCTCGTCCAGCAGCAGCACGCGCGGCCCCGTGGCCAGGCACATGGCGACTTCGAGCTGGCGCTGGGCGCCATGGCTGAGCGTGCCGGCCACGCTCAGCGCATGCGCCTGCAGGCCCGCGCGCTCCAGCGCCGCATGGGCCTGGCGCAGGCTGGCGGCGCAGCGCGCGGAGGCCTGCCACAGCGGCCACAGCTGCCAGGGCCGGTGCGCCATCTGCGCCTGGGCCGCGAGGCGGCAGTTCTCCAGCGCCGAGAACTCGGGAAAGACGGTGGTGCGCTGGTAGCTGCGGCCCACGCCCGCGCGGGCGCGCAGCGGCTGGGGCATGCGCGTCACGTCGCGGCCCGCCAGCTCGATGCGCCCCTCGCTGGCGGCCAGCTCGCCCGAGAGCATGTTGACCAGGGTGGACTTGCCTGCGCCATTGGTGCCGATCACGGCATGCACCTCGCCTTCGTGCAGGTCCATGTCCACGCCGCCCACGGCCGTGAGCCCGCCGAAGCGCCGCGTCAGGCCGCGCACGCGCATCAGGGATTCAGCCATGGGCCACCTCCTTGCCGGTTGCCTTGCCGGTTCCCTTGCCCTTGCGCCGGCCCAGGCCCATCAGGCCCTGGGGCAGCAGGGCCACCAGCACGATGATGGCCAGGCCCAGGCTCAGCTGCCAGTGGTCGGCCAGGGGGCCGACGATGGCATGCGTGGAGACGATCTCCTTGAGCGCGACGAAGGCCACGGTGCCGACCACGGCGCCGCGCAGCGAGCCCAGGCCGCCGAGGATGACCATCAGCAGCACCTCGCCCGAGTGGTGCCAGGACAGCAGCTCGGGGTTGACCACGGCATCGCGCACGGCCAGCAGAAAGCCCGCCACGCCCGCCAGCATGCCGGCCAGCACGAAGGCCGCGAGCTTGTAGCCGTAGGTGGTGAAGCCGGCCGCGCGCATGCGCTGCTCGTTGACGCGGATGCCCGCCAGCGCCGCGCCGAAGCGCGACTGCCGCAGCCGCGCCAGGAAGGCATAGGCCAGCGCCAGCGCGGCCAGCACCACGTAGTAGCGCACCTGCGGGCTTTCCATGTCGATGGGCCCCCAGGCGGGCCGCGCCATCAGGTACAGGCCGTCGCTGCCGCCGCCGATGTCCGAGTCGTGGAACACGAAGTAGGCCAGCTGCGCGAAGGCCAGCGTCACCATGATGAAGTAGATGCCGCGCGTGCGCAGGCTCAGCAGGCCCACCGCCAGCGCATAGCCGCCCGAGGCCAGCAGGGCCCAGCCCAGCATGGCCGGCAGGCCGGCGTCCCTGCCCGCCGCCAGCACGGCCGCGTAGGCGCCCAGGCCCATGAAGGCCGCATGGCCCAGGCTCACCAGGCCAGTGCCGCCCACCAGCAGCTGCAGGCTCAGCGCGAACAGGGCCAGGATCATGGTCTTGACCACCAGGCCCGACAGATAGTCCGACCACCAGGGGCCGGCCAGCGCCAGCAGCAGCGCGCAGGCCAGCGGCACGGCGCAGGCGCGCCAGGTGCTGGCCGATGGCGGCGGCAGCAGGGGCCGCTCATCGGCGGCCAGGGCGGCCGGGGAAAGATGGGATACCGCCATGCTCAGCTCCTTTGCCCCATCAGCCCCTGGGGCCGCCACACCAGCACCAGCGCCATCAGCAGGTAGACGCTCATGCCGCTCAGCTCCTGGAAGAACAGCTTGCCGAAGGTATCGACGAAGCCCACCAGCAGCGAGGCCAGCAGCGCCCCCGTGATCGAGCCGATGCCGCCGATGACCACCACCACGAAGCAGATGATGAGCACGCTGGCGCCCATGCCCGGGTAGACCGAGCTCATGGGCGCGGCGATCATGCCGGCCAGCGCCGCCAGGGCCACGCCGATGGCGAAGACGATGCGGTACAGGCGCTTCACATCGATGCCCAGGCCGCGCACCATGTCGCGGTTGCTGGCCCCGGCGCGCACCATCATGCCCAGGCGCGTGCGGTTGACCACCCAGTACAGCGCCAGCGCCACCAGCAGGCACACGCCCGAGGCGAACAGCCGGTACCACGGATAGCTCATCAGAGCCCCCAGCTCGAAGCTGCCCGACAGCCATGCGGGCAGGGGCACGCCATGCACGTCGTTGCCCACCAGGATGGAGCGCAGCTCCTCGAACACCAGGATCAGGCCGAAGGTCATCAGCACCTGCTGCAGGTGCTCGCGCTCGTAGAGGTAGCTGAAGAAGGCCCACTCCAGCACATAGCCCAGCACCACGGTCAGCGCCACGCCCGCCAGCAGCATGGCGATGAAGTGCTGGCCCAGCAGCGGCGCCAGCGCGAAGGCCATGTAGGCGCCGATCATGTAGAAGCTGCCATGGGCGAGGTTGATCACGCCCATGATGCCGAAGATCAGCGTCAGCCCCGAGGCCAGCAGGAACAGCAGCAGCCCGTACTGGATGGCGTTCAGGCACTGCACGAGAAAGGTCGCGAGGTCCATGGCGTTGTCCGTGCGCCTGCGTCACATGCGGCAGCCGCGGCCGGGGTCGCCCAGGGCCTTGAGGGCCACGCCCACGCGCTGGTTCTCCTTGCCCACGACCTTGCGCAGGTACACGTCCTGCACGGGGTTGTGCGACTTGCTGATCGTGAAGTCGCCGCGCGGGCTGGGGATGGTGGCCTTTTCGATGGCCTGGCGGAACTCGGCCTTCTTCGCGATGTCGCCGCCCGCCGCCTTCAGGCCCACGCCCAGCATCTGGGCGGCGTCGTAGCCCTGCACGGCATAGACGTCCGGCATCATCTTGTAGGCCTGGGCATAGGCGCTGCGAAAGCGCCTGTCGCGCTCCGTGCCCAGCTCGTCGGCGTAGTGCAGCGTGGTCAGCAGGCCCTGGGCGGCCTCGCCCTGGGCATCCAGCGTGCCGTCGGTCAGAAAGCCCGGGCCGTACAGCGGGATGGTCTTGTGCAGGCCGGCCGCGTGGTAGTCCTTGACGAACTTCACGGCCCCTGCGCCCGCGAAGAAGGCGAACACCGCATCGGGCCTGGCGGCCGCGATCTCGGTGAGCAGGGCCTGGAACTCCACGTTGGGGAAAGGCACGGTGAGCTGCCTGCTGACCTTGCCGCCCTCCTTCTCGAAGCCTTCCTTGAAGGCATTGGTCATCTCCTCGCCGGCCGCGTACTTCCAGGTGATGGTCATGGCGGTCTTCCTGCCCTCCTGCCTGGCCGCCACCACGCCCATGGGGTAGGAGGACTGCCAGTTGGAGAAGGACGAGCGGAAGATGTTGGGCGCGCACATGGCGCCCGTGACCGCGTCGGCGCCCGCATTGGGCACGATGAGCACGGTGCCGCTTTCCTTGGCCGCGCGCGCCATGGCCATGGCCACGCCCGAGTGCACCGTGCCCACGATCACATCGACCTTGTCGCGCTTGATCAGGCGGTTGACGTTGTCCGTGGCCTTGGCCGGGTCGGACTCGTCATCGACCTTGAAGAACTCGATCTCGCGCCCGCCCAGCCTGCCGCCCTGCTCGTTCACGAACTGGCGGAAACCGTTCTCTATGGCCACGCCCAGCGCCGTATAGGTGCCGCTGTAGGGCAGCATGAAGCCGACCTTGATCCTGTCCTGCGCGAACGCGCCGCTGCTCATCGAAGCGGCCAGGGCCAGGACGGCCCAGGGTGTGAAACCGGTGTGCATGCTTGTCTCCTTGGAATGGATGGGTCTTGCTTTTTTGGGGGGTCTGCATGGGCCGTTCAGCCCACGTTCGCCTCGCGTTCCCTGAGGCGGAAACGCTGGATCTTTCCTGTGGCCGTTTTCGGCAGTTCGTCCACGAACTCGATGAAGCGCGGGTACTTGTAGGCGGCCAGGCGTTCCTTGACGAAGGCCTTGAGCTCGGCCTCGGTGGCGCTGTGGCCCTCCTTGAGCACCACGAAGGACTTGGTCTTGGTCAGGCCGTCGGCATCGGTCTTGCCGATGACGGCGGCCTCCAGCACGGCCGGGTGCTGCATCAGCGTGGCCTCGACCTCGAAGGGCGAGACATAGATGCCGCTGACCTTGAGCATGTCGTCGCTGCGCCCGGCATAGGTGTAGTAGCCCTCGGCGTCGCGCACGTACTTGTCGCCGCTCTTGAGCCAGCCGCCCTGGAAGGTCTCGCGCGTCTTGTCGCGGTTGCCCCAGTACATGAGGGCGGCGCTGGGGCCCTGGATGAACAGGTCGCCGACCTCGCCATCGGCCACGGGCTGGCCGTCCTCGCCGCGCAGCTCCACGCGGTAGCCGTCCACGGGCTTGCCGGTGCTGCCGTAGCGGATGTCGCCGGGCCGGTTGGACAGGAAGATGTGCAGCATCTCGGTGGAGCCGATGCCGTCCACGATGTCGGCGCCGAAATGCGCCTTGAAGCGCTGGGCGATCTCGGCCGGCAGGGCCTCGCCGGCCGACGAGCACATGCGCAGGCGGACCTGATCGCGCGCCGGCAGCAGGGGCGAGGCCAGCATGCCCGCAAAGCCCGTGGGCGCGCCGAAGAACACCGTGGGCCGGTGCTGCACCCAGCGCGCGAAGACGGCCTCGGGCGTGGGCCGCTCGGCCATCAGCACCACGGTGGCGCCCACGCTCAGCGGAAAGCTCAGGCCGTTGCCCAGGCCGTAGGCGAAATAGAGCTTGGCGGCCGAAAAGCAGATGTCGTCCTCGCCCAGGCCCAGCACGGGCGTCCCATAGAGTTCGGCCGTCCAGTAGGGATTGGCATGCGTGTGCACCGCCCCCTTGGGCTTGCCCGTGGAGCCCGAGGAGTACAGCCAGAAGCCCGGGTCGTCGCCCAGCGTGGCGGCCGGCGCATCCAGCGGCGCCTGGGCCGCGAGCCAGGGCGCCAGGGGCTGCATGGACTCCAGGCCTGCCGCCGCGCCCTCCTCGCCAGCCACCCAGACATGGCGCACCTCGTGGCGTGCACGCTCCATCGCCTGGCGCAGGAGGGGCAGCAGCGCATCGCAGGTCAGCACGGCCTGGGCCCGGCTGTGCTCCAGCATGTAGGCGTAGTCCTCGGCCGTGAGCAGGGTGTTCACGGCCACGGGCACCACGCCCGCGTACAGCGCGCCCAGGAAGGACACGGCCCATTCGTGGCGGTCGTGCATGAGCAGCAGCACGCGCTCCTCGCGGTGGATGCCCGCCGCCCGCAGGCCGCTGGCCAGGCGCCGCGCCTGCTGCTCCAGCTGGCCATAGCTGAGCGTGCCGTGGTCGTCGATGTAGGCGATCTTGCCGGGCCGGGCGCGGTTGAGCGCGAACAGGTGCTCGGCGAAATTGAAGGGCCGGGTGAAGTCGATCATCGGCGGGCCCGCCAGAGGAAAGTGCCTGGACCGTGTTCCATCGTGCGTCTCCTTTGACGCCGGGCAAAAGACCCGGCTTGTAGTCCTCCGCACAACATGCAATATTGTGCGTGCACGGCAAAGATAGTTAGAACACAATCCAGCGTCAAGCACTATATTGCATGAATGGTGTTAACCCCGAGTCTGGAGCGCGCGCCATGCATCACACGCTCTATCATTCACGCCCTCTTCAAGGAAAGTCCATGGACCAGTTCGAGACGGCAGACCGTTCCGCCGCAGCGGCGGATTCCCTCTCCGAAGCCCCCAGGAACCCGGTGCTGCAGGCGCTGGGCGAACGCGTTCGCAGCCTGCGCGCGCGCCGGGGCCTGACGCGGCGCGGGCTGGCCGCGACGGCCGAGGTGTCCGAGCGCCACCTGGCCAACCTGGAGTACGGCACGGGCAATGTCTCGGTGCTGGTGCTGCACCATATTGCACAGGCCCTGCAATGCTCCATGGCCGAGCTGCTGGGCGACGTGACCACCACCAGCGCCGAATGGCTGCTGATCCGCGAGCTGCTCGAAGGCCGCGGCGAGGACGACCTGCGCCGCGTGCGCCTGGCCGCCGGCGAGCTGCTGGGCACGGCGCCCAGCGACCGCCAGCGCCAGACGCGCATCGCCCTGATCGGCCTGCGCGGCGCGGGCAAGTCCACGCTGGGGCGCATGCTGGCCGAGCATCTGGGCGTGCCCTTCCTCGAACTCAACCAGGAAATCGAGCGCGTCGCGGGCTGCAGCGTGCGCGCCATCCACGACCTGTACGGCGCCAACGCCTACCGCCGCTACGAGCGCCGCGCGCTGGAGGAGGCCGTGCAGATCTACAGCGACGTGGTCATCGCCACGCCGGGCGGCATCGTCTCGGACCCGGCGACCTTCAACGAGCTGCTGGCGCACTGCACCACGGTCTGGCTCAAGGCCCGGCCCGAGGAGCACATGGGCCGCGTCATCGCCCAGGGCGACACCCGCCCCATGGCCGCCAACCCCGAGGCCATGGACGACCTGCGCAGCATCCTCGAAGGCCGCTCCGGCTTCTATGCCAAGGCCGACCATGTGGTGGACACCAGCGGGCAGGCGCTGGAGCAGAGCTTTGCGCAGTTGAAGGCCCTGTTCCTCCCGGCGCGCTGACGGCTCCCTGCCCCCTCCCCCTGCATCCAGGCCGGCAGCCTGGATTTTTTTCACCGGACCTCCTGGTATTTACCCTGTATTTCCTCAAAACACGCACTATCTTGCGTGTTGCGGCGTGCATTTTTGGATGATATCTGCATAATTGTGCCTGCAGCGCATCGGTTGCTGCACTATCTTTCATCCAAGAGGCAGCCCATGCACCCGTCCAGCCCCCCTGTCGATTACCGCACCGAGCCCGCCCAGTACCGCCACTGGTCGTTCACCGTCGAAGGCGCCATCGCCCGCCTGCGGCTGGACATCGCCGAGGACGGCGGCATCCGCCCCGGCTACAAGCTCAAGCTCAACAGCTACGACCTGGGGGTGGACATCGAGCTGCATGACGCGCTCAACCGCATCCGCTTCGAGCATCCGCAGGTGCGCAGCGTCATCGTCACCAGCGGCAAGGACCGCATCTTCTGCTCGGGCGCCAACATCTTCATGCTGGGCGTCTCCAGCCACGCCTGGAAGGTGAACTTCTGCAAGTTCACGAACGAGACGCGCAACGGCATCGAGGACAGCTCGCGCCACTCGGGCCTGAAGTTCCTGGCCGCCGTCAACGGCGCCTGCGCGGGCGGCGGCTACGAGCTGGCCCTGGCCTGCGACGACATCGTGCTGATCGACGACCGCTCCTCGGCCGTGTCCCTGCCCGAGGTGCCGCTGCTGGGCGTGCTGCCCGGCACGGGCGGCCTGACGCGCGTGACCGACAAGCGCCATGTGCGCCATGACCTGGCCGACATCTTCTGCACCAGCGTCGAAGGCGTGCGCGGCCAGCGCGCCGTGGACTGGCGCCTGGTGGACGCCATCGCCAAGCCCGCGCAGTTCGAGGCCGTGGTGGCCGAGCGCGCCCGGCGCCTGGCCGAAGGCAGCGCCCGCCCCGCCAGCGCGCAGGGCATCAGGCTCACGCGCCTGGAACGCGAGGCCACGCCCGATGCCCTGCACTACCGCCATGTCAGCGTGCAGATCGACCGCGCGCGGCGCACGGCCACGCTGACCGTGAGGGCTCCGCAGGGTGGGCAGCCCGCCACCATCGAGGCCATCGTGCAGGCCGGCGATGCCTGGTGGCCGCTGGCCATGGGCCGCGAGCTGGACGATGCCATCCTGCACCTGCGCACCAACGAGCTGGACGTGGGCACCTGGCTGCTCAGGACCGAGGGCGAGGCCGCCGCCGTGCTGGCCGCGGGCGAGGCGCTGCTGGCCCACCAGGACCACTGGCTGGCGCGCGAGACCCTGGGCCTGCTGCGCCGCAGCTTCGCGCGCCTGGATGTGTCCTCGCGCACGCTGTTCGCGCTGATCGAGCCCGGCTCCTGCTTCGCGGGCCTGCTGGCCGAGCTGGCCTTCGCGGCCGACCGCGCCTACATGCTGGTGCTGCCCGACGATGCCGAACGCGCGCCGCGCATCCAGCTGGACGCCTTCAACTTCGGCCTGCTGCCCCTGGTCAACGACCAGTCGCGCCTGCAGCGGCGCTTCTACGAGGAAAGCGCGCCGCTGGAGGCCGCGCGCGCCGCCGTGGGCCGGGCGCTGGACGGCGACCAGGCCCTGGCCCTGGGCCTGGTCACGGCCGCGCCCGACGACATCGACTGGGACGACGAGATCCGCATCGCCCTGGAAGAGCGCGCCGCCATGTCGCCCGACGCGCTCACGGGCCTGGAGGCCAATCTGCGCTTCGCCAGCCGCGAGAACATGGCCACGCGCATCTTCGGGCGCCTGTCGGCCTGGCAGAACTGGATCTTCAACCGCCCCAATGCCGTGGGCGACAAGGGCGCCCTGAAGCTCTACGGCACGGGCCAGAAGGCCGGCTTCGACTTCAACCGCGTGTGACCCCCGCCCCCAATCGCCCACCCAGGAGACAGAGCATGAGCGCCATCAACTACAGCGAGAAGATCCCCAACAACGTCAACCTCGGCGAAGACCGCACCCTGCAGCGCGCGCTGGAGAGCTGGCAGCCCAACTTCCTGAACTGGTGGGGCGACGTGGGCCCCGAGGGATCGACCGACTACGACGTCTACCTGCGCACCGCCATCAGCGTGGACCCCCAGGGCTGGGCCCAGTTCGGGCACGTGAAGATGCGCGACTACCGCTGGGGCATCTTCCTGAACCCGGCCGAGGCCGAGCGCACGATCCACTTCGGCGACCACCTGGGCGAGAAGGCCTGGCAGGACGTGCCCGGCGAGCACCGCGCCAACCTGCGCCGCATCATCGTCACCCAGGGCGACACCGAGCCCGCCTCGGTCGAGCAGCAGCGCCACCTGGGCCTGACCGCCCCGTCCATGTACGACCTGCGCAACCTGTTCCAGGTCAACGTGGAGGAAGGCCGCCACCTGTGGGCCATGGTCTACCTGCTGCACAAGCACTTCGGGCGCGACGGCCGCGAGGAGGCCGAGGCCCTGCTGGAGCGCCAGTCGGGCGACGAGAACAACCCGCGCATCCTGGGCGCCTTCAACGAGAAGACGCCCGACTGGCTGTCCTTCTTCATGTTCACCTACTTCACCGACCGCGACGGCAAGTTCCAGCTCGCCGCCCTGTCCGAGAGCGCCTTCGACCCGCTGGCGCGCACCACCAAATTCATGCTGACCGAGGAGGCCCACCACATGTTCGTGGGCGAGTCCGGCGTCTCGCGCGTGCTGCAGCGCACCTGCCAGGTCATGAACGAGTTGCGCACCGACGACGTGGGCCGCCTGCGCGCGGCCGGCGTGATCGACCTGCCCACCATCCAGCGCTACCTGAACTTCCACTACAGCGTGACCATCGACCTGTTCGGCGCCGACCAGTCCAGCAACGCCGCCACCTTCTACAGCAGCGGCCTCAAGGGCCGCTACGAGGAAGGCAAGCGCACGGACGACCACCGCCTGCACGACCAGCACTACAAGGTGCTGGAAGTCGTGGACGGCAAATTGCAGGAAAAGGAGGTGCCCATGCTCAACGCCCTCAACGAGGTGCTGCGCGACGACTACATCAAGGACTCCAACGCGGGCGTGGGCCGCTGGAACAAGGTCATGGAAAAGGCCGGCATCGATTTGCGCCTCACCGTGCCGCACAAGGCCTTCAACCGCCAGATCGGCGCCCTGGCCGGCGTGCGCATGAGCCCCGACGGCCGCGTCGTCAGCCCCCAGGAATGGAGCCTGCGCGAAGGCGAATGGCTGCCCACGGCCGAGGACCGCGCCTTCGTGGCCTCGCTCATGGGCCGCTGCGTGGAGCCCGGCCGGTTCGCGGGCTGGATCGCGCCGCCCGTGATGGGCATCAACCGCCAGCCCGTGGACTTCGAATACGTGCGCTTCAACTGACCGCGGCCCGCCGCAGGGAGCCCCCCACATGACCGTCGCCCTCGTAGAGCAAGGCATCCTGAGCCAGCACCTGATCGACCCCGAGATCTGCATCCGCTGCAACACCTGCGAGGCCACCTGCCCCGTGGGCGCCATCACCCACGACGACCGCAACTACGTGGTCCGGGCCGAGCAGTGCAACGGCTGCATGGACTGCATCTCGCCCTGCCCCACGGGCGCCATCGACAACTGGCGCAAGGTGCCGCTGGCGCGCGCCTACCCCATCGCAGAGCAGCTGCTCTGGGACGAGCTGCCCGCCGAGCTGCCGCCCGAGGCCCTGGCCGAAGGCGCGGACGCCGCGCAGGCGCCCCCGCCCGAGGACCTGCGCCAGGCCCAGGCCTTGATCGCGGCGGCGGCCACGCGCGGCGCGGATGGCACGGCCGCCGCGGAGGGCGAGGCCTTTCGCAGCGCCAGCTGGGGCGCCACCGTGCCGCCCTGGTCGGCGGCCCATCCCTACACCAACCTGCACGGGCCCAAAAACCCTGTCACGGCCACCGTGGTCGGCAACCTCAACTGCACCGAGGCCGGCTTCGACAGCGAGACCCACCACATCGTGCTGGACTTCGGCAGCCAGCCGTTTCCCGTGCTCGAAGGCCAGTCCATCGCCATCATCCCGCCGGGCATCGACGCCCAGGGCCGCCCGCACGTGGCGCGCCAGTACTCGGTGGCCAGCGCGCGCAATGGCGAGCGGCCCGGCTACAACAACCTCGCGCTGACCATCAAGCGCGTGACCCAGGACCACCACGGCCGGCCCGTGCGCGGCGTGGCCAGCAATTACCTGTGCGACGCGAAGATCGGCGACACGGTGCAGGTCATCGGCCCCTTCGGCCACTCCTTCCTGATGCCCAACCACCCGCAGTCGCACATCGTGATGATCTGCACGGGCACGGGCAGCGCCCCCATGCGCGCCATGACCGAATGGCGCAGGCGGCTGCGCAGGAGCGGCAAGTTCGAGGGCGGCCGGCTCATGCTGTTCTTCGGCGCACGCACGCCCCAGGAGCTGCCCTACTTCGGCCCGCTGCAAAGCCTGCCCCGGGACTTCATCGACCACAACCTGGCCTTCTCGCGCGTGGCCGGCCAGCCCCGGCGCTACGTGCAGGACCTGCTGCGCGAGCGCGCGGCCGACCTCGCCGCCCTGCTGCGCGACGACAACGCCCACTTCTACGTCTGCGGGCTCAAGAGCATGGAGGAAGGCGTGGTGCTGGCCCTGCGCGACGTGGCCCAGCAGGCCGGACTGGACTGGGAGCAGGTCGGCGCGCGCCTGAAGCGCGAGGGCCGCCTGCATCTGGAGACTTATTGACCCCCCCCCTGAGTCGCTTCGCGCCTTCCCCCCGAAGGGGGACGACACCCTCGGTGCGGGGCGGCCCTTCCTCGGTGTCCCTGAGTTGAGCCGCGCCAGGTTCCTAGGCAGTTATTGAATGGCGCGCAACACCTTAAAAACTAACGCGCTGGAGCTCGGACCTGTCCATAGGCATCGCCGGCCAGGGCCTGGGCCAGGATCCATGCCGGGTCCACCAGCCCGGCGCCGCGCGCCAGCGGCGACTGCGGCAGGGCCAGCGGGATCTCGGTGCAGCCCATGATCACGGGCACGTCGCCATGGCGCTGCAGCAGCGGCGCCAGCACCTGGCCGAAGCACTGCGCGGCCCGGTCCATGTCGCCTTGCTTGACGCCCTCGTAGATGCCCTGCATGAGCCGTGCGCGCCCGGCCGCATCGGGCAGCAGCGGCGTGATGCCGCAGGCGCCCAGCGCCTCGTCGTAGAGCCCGCTGTCATAGGTGCCCTGCGTGGCCAGCACGATGGCCTGGCGCGCGCCGCCGGCCTGCAGGTGCTGCGCGGCCTGGCGTGCGATGTGCAGCACGTGCAGCTGCGGGAACAGCGCCTGCAGCTGCCCATGCCAGGCATGGGCCGTGTTGCAGGCCAGGGCCACGCTGCGCACGCCCAGCGCCGCCATGCGGCCCACGCCCTGCAGCAGGTGCTGGGCCGGGCCCGTGGGGGCTTGAGGATCCTGGCGCAGGGCCTGCGTGCGGTCGGGCATCGGCAGCTGCACCAGCCAGTGCTCGGGATAGGCCTGGTCATGCACGGGCAGGCCCTGCTGCAGCAGGTGCGCCGTGCAGGCCTGCACGAACAGGCGCACGAAATCCGCGCCCGCGGCCGGTCCCATGCCGCCGAGAATGCCCACCGCGCGCGGGGGCTGAAGCTGCTGCTGCATGCTGCCGTCCGAAATCAAAACGCGGGCTTGTCGCTGAGGTCCTGCAGGTTTTTCTGCAACTGCTCGCTCATCGGCAGGCCCAGGGCCACGTTCCTCGGCGCAATCGGCTGCATGAACCACTTGTCGTAGAGCTTCGCGAACGCGCCCGACTTCATCATGTCGCCGATCACGCCATCCACCAGCTGCTTGAACTGCGGGTCGTCCTTGCGCAGCATGCAGGCATAGGGCTCGACCTGCAGCGCATCGGCCACGACCTCGAAGTCCCCGGGATTCTTGGCCGTGGGGATCAGGCCGAAGAGCAGGATGTCGTCCATGCCGAAGGCCGCTGCGCGGTCGTTCTCCACCAGCAGGAAGCCGTCGGCATGGTCCTTGGCCATGACGATGTTCATGCCCCAGCCCTTTTCGGCATTGGCCTTGCGCAGCACCTGCAGGTTGGTCGTGCCGGTGGTGATGGCCACGGCCCTGTCCTTGAGGTCGGCGTAATTTTTGATGCCCGAGCTCTTCTTCACCAGCAGCCGCGTGCCCGTGTAGAAATGGTTGATGGCAAAGGCCACTTCCTTGCCGCGCACCGTGTTGTTGGTGGTCGATCCGCATTCGAGGTCGATGGTGCCGTTGGCCAGCAGCGGCATGCGGTTCTGCGAGGTCACGGCCTGCCACTGCACCTTGAGGTCGGGCCGGTTCACCGCCTTCTTCACGGCCTCGGCCACGGCCTGCGAGATCTCCACCGTCATGCCGATGGGCTTGCCGTTGTCCAGGTAGCTGAAGGGAACGGAGGATTCGCGGTAGGCCAGCGTGATGCGCCCGCTGTCGCGCACCTTGGCCAGCGTGTCGGCCTGGGCCGTTGCCAGGCCGCCCAGGGCGATGGCCGCGCACAAGGCCGGGGTATGGAATCGCATGCTTGTCTCCTGTCGTGGATGGATGTGCGGCCAGTGTAGGAACGGCGGTCGCGTTTGCGCGATGACAATATCGGGCCGGTCCATGCCCGCCGTTTATGGGTGTGCCAGCCGCCCCCGGCGGGCCGTCAGCGCCCCGCAGGCGGCCATAACCTGCATGCATACCCCCTGTGCCAAATGCCATGGCCGCAGGGCCTTTGCCGGGCCTACAGTGCGGCCCCATGGACCAACGATCAATGCATGTCTGCATCGTGGGCGCCGGCATCGCCGGCCTGGCCACGGCCTGGGCGCTGCAGCGCGCCGGACACCGCGTCACCGTGCTCGAACGCGCGCCGGGCCCGGCCGCGGGCGCCAGCGGCGGCAACGGCGCGCAGCTGAGCTACTCCTACGTGCAGCCGCTGGCCGATCCCGGCATCTGGCGCATGCTGCCCCGGCTGCTGCTGGAAAAGGACTCGCCGCTGGCCTTGCGCCTGCGCGCCGACCCCGCGCAATGGGCCTGGGGACTGCGCTTCCTGGGCGCCTGCAATGCCCGGGCTTCCAGCGCCGGCACGCAGGCCCTGCTGGCGCTGGCCGCGGAAAGCCGCCAGGCCTTCGAGGCCATGCAGGCCACCGAGTCCCTGGCCTGCGATCTGCACACGCCGGGCAAGCTGGTGCTGTTTGCCACCCGGCAAGGACTGGATGGCGCCGCCCGCCAGGTCGCGCTGCAGGCGCGCATGGGCGGTGCACCGCAACAGGTGGTCGATGCCGCAGAGGCCGCACGCATCGAGCCCGCGCTGGCCGGCCATGCGCGGCACATCGCGGGTGCCATCTACACGCCCAGCGAGAGCGCGGCCGACTGCCGGCTGCTGTGCGAACAGCTCGCCGCCCGGCTCGTGGCGCGTGGCGCCGACCTGCGCTGCGGCGTGGCGGTGCAGGGCTTCGAGCGCCAGGGCGATGCCGTCGCCAGCCTGCGCACCACCGCAGGCCCCGTCCACGCCGACCACTACGTGCTGGCCAGCGGCTGGGAAAGCGCGGCCCACGCGCGCCAGCTGGGCCTGCGCATTCCCGTCTACCCGCTCAAGGGCTACAGCATCACCGTCGATGCATCCGGCGCCCCCGATGCCGCACCGCAGGTCAGCGTCACCGACACATCGCGCAAGGTGGTCTTCGCACGCATCGGCAACCGCCTGCGCGTGGCCGGCATGGTGGAGATCGCCGGCCCCGACACGCGCGTGGACCCGCTGCGCATCGCCAGCCTGCGCCGCTCCACGCAGGAGGTCTTTGCGCAACTGCCGCTGGATGGCGACCTGCACCCCTGGAGCGGCATGCGGCCCGCCACGCCCACCGGCCTGCCCCTCACGGGCCGCCCGCGCGGCGGCCCGCGCAACCTGTGGCTGCAGACCGGCCACGGCGCGCTGGGGCTGACGCTGGCCTTCGGTTCGGCGCAGCGGCTGGTGGCGCAGATGGCCATGGACTGAGCCGCTCAGGCCGCCAGCAGCTCTTCCAGCGCCTTGCGCATCTGCGCCGTCATCGCCCGCGCCAGCACCGAGCCCGGGCGCTGGGGCAGGTTCAGCGCGTTCACGCCCACCGTGATGCGCGGCAGCAGGGGCACGACGTGGACCTTGCGGCGGTCGGCCGCCAGGGCGGTGCAGCCGTCCATGATGGCGGCGCCCAGGCCGTACTCGGCCATGGACAGGGCCGCGTGGTAGGTCTGCACGGTGACCACGGGAGACAGGCCCACGCCGTGCTCGCGGCAGGCCTGGCCCAGGCGCATGCCCAGCGGGTCGCGGGCGTCGAGGGCCACCAGGGGCAGTTCGGCCAGGTCCTTGAGCTCCATGCCTTCCTCGCGGATGCGCGAAGGCGGCAGCAGGCCCTTGGGCAGCACGCAGAACATGTCCACCTCGGACAGCAGCTCATGCTCCAGCGCAGGCTGGCCCGCGGAGCTGATGACGAAGCCCACGTCGGCCTCCTGCAGCAGCAGGGCCGACACCACCTGCGGCGTGTGCAGCGCCTGCACGTGGACCTGGACCTGCGGGTGCAGTTGCCGAAAGCCCGCCACGGCGCGCGGCAGCACCTCGCGGCTGAGCGCGAACACGGTGAGCACGTTCAGGCGATCCGCCGCGCGGCCGTGGCGCAGGTTGTCGGCCAGGCGCTGCACCTCGTCGAGCTGCTCGAACAGCTTCTCGATATGGGGGAACAGCGCCAGCGCCTCATTGGTGGGCGTGAGCCGGCCACGCGCGCGCTGGAACAGCGCGAAGCCCAGCTGCAGCTCGGCATGCTGCAGGGTGCGGCTGACGGCGGGCTGGGTGATGTTGATGAGCCGCGCCGCCGCGCTGACGCTGCCGGTCTGCATCACCGCGTTGAAGACCTCGATGTGGCGCAGGCGCATGCGCGGCCTCAGTGTTCGCCGGCGCCGCGCGCCAGGCGCTCGCTTTTCCAGTAGACGTCGTCGCCGCCATCGAGGCGGTTGAGCACGCGCGCCAGCACGAACAGCAGGTCCGACAGCCGGTTCAGGTACTGGCGCGGCGCGGGCCGCATGGCCTCGCCCTGCTCCAGCGCCACCACGGCGCGCTCTGCGCGCCGCGCCACGGTGCGGCAGACATGGGCCTGCGACGCGGCGCGCGTGCCCGCCGGCAGGATGAACTCCTGCAGCCGGGGCAGCTGCGCGTTGTAGCGGGCCAGGGCCTGGTCCAGCTGCAGCAGGGCGTCGTCCCTGAGCAGTTCATAGCCCGGGATGGACAGCTCCCCACCCAGGTTGAACAGCTGGTGCTGGATACCGACCAGCAGCTCGCGCACGTCGCCGGGCAGCGCCTCGCACAGCAGCAGGCCGATGTGGGAGTTGAGCTCGTCCACATCCCCCATGGCGTGCGGGCGGCCACTGTGCTTGGACACGCGCGTGTTGTCGCCCAGCCCCGTGGTGCCGTCGTCTCCGGTGCGCGTGGCGATCTGTGTCAAACGGTTGCCCATGGCTTTCTCCTCGGCATTGCAGCGGTGGTTGGCGGTCTGTCCCCGGATTGTGCGTTACAGCCCGCACGCAAATGTTGTCGCGGGCAACAGCCGGCAAAAGTGCTGGCCTGCGCTGCCGCCAGCGGTTGCAATACACCCATGTTCCATATCCGAAAGGAATCCGACAGCATGACTTCCCATCTGCGCAAAGTCTCCGGTTTTGAAATCCGCAGCGTGATGTTGTTCGCGGCCTTGTCCTTCGGGGGGGCCGTCGCCATGGCGCAGACGCCGGCCGCCACGCCTGCTGCACCCTCCACCCAGGCGCAGCCGCCCGCCACGCAGTCCGGCGCCACCACGGGCGTTCAGGCGGCGCCCGCCCCTGCCGCAGGCGACGACCGCGTGCAGGCCGCCTTTGATCGCGCCGACGCCAACAAGGATGGCAAGCTCACCAAGAAGGAGGCCGAATCGCTGCCCGCCGTCAGCAATGCCTTTGCCCAGATCGACACCGACAAGAACGGGTCGCTGTCGCGCGAGGAGTTCGGCAAGGCCGTGCAGGTGCGCTGACGGCAAGCACGCACTGCGGGCAGCGGGGCCGGTGGTATTCTTTCCAGTTCCCCTGGAGATCACCGATGAACGCCCCTGTCGCCCCCGTCCGCCTGCAGCCTGAATTCGTTCAGCGCCCCGTCCCCAAAGCCTTCATCCACGCACTGGCGGAGCGCTTCGGCGCCCAGTGCTCGACGGCCCTGGCGGTGCGCGAGCAGCACGGCCGCGACGAGGGCGCCATCCAGGCGCCGCCCCCTGCGGCCGTGGTCTTTGCGCAGAGCACGCAGGACGTGCAGGACGCCATCCGCCTCGCCGACCAGCATGCAGTTCCCGTCATCCCCTATGGCGCGGGCTCCTCGCTCGAAGGCCATCTGCTGGCGGTCGAGGGCGGCATCAGCATCGACGTCTCGCGCATGAACCAGGTCCTGTCGGTGGACACCGAGGACCTCACGGTCACGGTGCAGCCCGGCATCACGCGCAAGCAGCTCAACGATGCCATCAAGGACACGGGCTTCTTCTTCCCCATCGATCCCGGCGCCGACGCCTCCATCGGCGGCATGACGGCCACGCGCGCCAGCGGCACCAATGCCGTGCGCTACGGCACCATGCGCGAGAACGTGCTGGCGCTGGAAGTGGTGACGGCCAGCGGCGAGGTGATCCGCACGGGCACGCGCGCCAAGAAGAGCAGCGCCGGCTACGATCTCACGCGCCTGATCGTGGGCAGCGAGGGCACGCTGGGCGTGGTCACCGAGATCACGGTGCGCCTGTACCCGCTGCCCGAGGCCGTGAGCGCGGCCATCTGCTCCTTTCCCAGCATCGAGGCCGCCGTGCGCACGGTGATCCAGACCATACAGATGGGCGTGCCCATCGCGCGCGTGGAACTGGTGGACGTGAATGCCGTGCGCATGGTCAATGCCTACAGCAAGCTCGCGCTGCGCGAGGAGCCCATGCTGCTGATGGAGTTCCACGGCTCGCCCACGGGCGTGAAGGAGCAGGCCGAGATGGTGCAGGACATCGCGGCCGAGTTCGGCGGCAATGCCTTCGAATGGGCCGAGCGCCCCGAGGACCGCACGCGGCTGTTCACGGCCCGCCACAACGCCTACTTCGCCGCCGTCTCCAGCCGCCCGGGCTGCCGCTGCATCACCACCGATGCCTGCGTGCCCATCAGCCGCCTGGCCGACGCCCTGCTGGACGCGGTGCGCGAGGCCGACGACAGCGGCATTCCCTACTTCCTCGTCGGCCACGTGGGCGACGGCAACTTCCACTTCGGCTACCTGATCGACCCCGACAACGACGACGAGCGCGCACGCGCCGAGCAGCTCAACCACCAGCTGGTGGCACGCGCCATCGCCCTGGGCGGCACCTGCACGGGCGAGCACGGCGTGGGCATCCACAAGATGGACTTCCTGCGCGAGGAGGCCGGCGACGGCGCCGTGCAGATGATGCGCGCCATCAAGCAGGCGCTGGATCCGAAGAACATCCTGAATCCCGGCAAGATCTTCGCGCTCTGATGGCTGGGGTGCGTGATCGCCACCCGTCATTTAACTATATAGTTAATTCATGACCCTGGAAACCGATGCACGGCTGCGCGATGCCGAACGCTCGCAAGGCCTTCTGCTGGATGCCGGCCTGGCCGAATTCGCCGAGTTCGGGCTGGCCGGCGCACGCATCGACCGCATCGCGCAGCGCGCCGGACTGAACAAGCGGCTGATCTACTACTACTTCGAGGACAAGGAGCGCCTGTTCCAGGCCGTGCTGGAGCGCGCCTATGCGCACATCCGCGCCGAGGAGGGCCGCCAGGCCTTCCACGATCTGCCCCCCAGCGAAGCCATCCGCCGCATGGTGGAGTTCACCTGGCGCTATTACCTCGAGCATCCCGAGTTCCTGACATTGCTCAACAGCGCCAACCTGCACAAGGCGCGGCACCTGAACACGGACTCCGTGAAGGTGGTCAATTCGCCGCTGGTGCCCATGATCGCGGAGATCCTCGAGCGCGGCCAAGCCAGCGGCGAGTTCCGCGGGGGCGTGGATGCCATGCAGCTGTACATCTCCATCGCCGGGCTGTCCTACTTCTACCTGTCCAACAACTACACGCTGAGCGCGGTCTTCGGCCGCGACCTCATGGCCCCCCGCCCGCTGAACGAGCGCCTGTCGCACATGTGCGACGTGGTGCTCGGCTACCTGCTGCGCGGCTGAAACGCCTCTGGCGCGCACCTTCAGCGCGCGCCTTCCCCCTCCCCCTTCACACGCCCTCTCCTGCCCGCCAGGCCCAGCCCTCGCTGGTGCCGTGGGCGGATGGGCTTCGGCCTGTCGCCATTGCGTATTGACATCGCCGCAGCCTTGCGAATAATTCACTGAAAAGTTAATTGCGATTTTTCAACGCAAGACAAGGAGACAAGGATGGACTCGCTTTCAAGCCGCACCCTGGTGCTGGCCAGCTGCCTGTGGGCAGCCTTGCCGGCCTCGGCCCAGGCCCCCGCCGACATGGCCTATCCCAGCAAGCCGATACGGGTGATCGTGCCGTTCGCGGCCGGCAGCACCACGGACATCATCGCGCGCGCCATCACCGACAAGATGGGCCAGAGCATGGGGCGGGCGCTGGTCATCGAGAACCGGGGTGGCGCCAGCGGCACCATTGGCCAGGCGGCGGTTGCGGCGGCCGCGCCGGACGGCTACACGCTGATGATCCATTCCTCGTCGCACACTGTCAGTCCGTCCACGTTCGCCAAGCTGCCGTTCGACACGCTGCGCGACTTCGCCGCCGTCACGCCCATCTCCACCACGCCCAACGTGCTGGTCGTCTCTCCCGGCAAGAACTTCAAACAGCTCAAGGACCTGCTGGACCATGCGCGCGCCCACCCCGGCACCATGAATTTCGCCTCGGCCGGCCAGGGCAGCGCCACCCACCTGAATGCCGAGAAATTCAAGGTGGCCGCGAAGATCGATACACAGAACATTCCGTTCAAGGGCTCCAGCGAAGCCGTGACCGAGGTCATGTCGGGCCGCGTGGACTACTACTTCTCGCCCATCGCGCCAGTGATCGGCCAGATCAAGGAAGGGCAGCTGGTGCCGCTGGCCGTCGGCTCGCCCAAGCGCGCCTCGGCCCTGCCCCAGGTGCCGACCACGGCAGAAGCCGGCGTGCCGGGCTCGGAATTCAATTTCTGGATCGGCATGCTGGTGCCGGCCAAGACGCCCCGGCCCATCATCCAGCGACTGCACGACGAGGTCGTCAAGGCGCTGGCCACGCCCGAGGTCAAGGACCGCTTCGCCCACCTGGGCGTGGACCCCTGGGTGCTCAAGCCCGAGCAGTTCGACGCCTATATCCGCGACGAGATCAAGAGCAATGCGCTCGTGGTGAAGGCCGCCGGCCTGTCGCCCCAATAGGCGCCGGCTCTTCCCGTCCGCCGCTCTTTCCGCTTTTCTTTCCCACCGCAGCAACGCACCGGCCGGCCCAGCCGCCAGGCCGCTGCATGGCCGCCCTCCTGCCACCTTCGTTCACAGAAAGCACACACAGATGACCACCAGCCGCCTCGGAATCATCATGCACGGCGTCACCGGCCGCATGGGCATGAACCAGCACCTGATCCGCTCCATCGTCGCCATCCGCAAGCAAGGCGGCGTGACCCTGTCCAATGGCGACAAGGTCATGCCCGACCCCATCCTGATCGGCCGCAATGCGGAAAAGATCGAAGCCCTGGCACGGGCCCACGGCATCGAGCGCTGGGGCACCGACCTGGACCGGGCGCTGGCCAACCCCGCCGACACGGTGTTCTTCGATGCCGGCACCACGCAGATGCGCCCCACGCTGCTGGCCAAGGCCCTGGAAGCGGGCAAGCATGTGTACTGCGAAAAACCCATTGCCACCACGCTCAACGAAGCCGTGGCCATCGCGCGCAAGGCCGAGGCCTCGGGCCTCAAGCACGGCGCCGTGCAGGACAAGCTGTTCCTGCCGGGCCTGCAAAAGCTGGACATGCTGCGCCGCTCGGGCTTTTTCGGCCGCATGTTCAGCGTGCGCCTGGAGTTCGGCTACTGGGTGTTCGAGGGCGACCTGCAGCCCATACAGCGCCCCAGCTGGAACTACCGCGCCGAGGACGGTGGCGGCATGATCCTGGACATGATGTGCCACTGGCGCTACGTGCTGGACAACCTGTTCGGCGAGGTCCAGTCCATCTCCTGCCTGGGCGCCACCCACATTCCCCAGCGCTGGGACGAAGCCGGCAAACCCTATGCCTGCACGGCCGACGACGCGGCCTACGCCACGGCCCAGCTGCGCGGCCACGACGGCGAGCCGGTGATCGCCCAACTGAACATGTCGTGGGCCACGCGCGTGCGCCGCGACGACCTGGTGACCTTCCATGTGGATGGCACCCACGGCTCGGCCGTGGCGGGCCTGACCGACTGCCGCGCCCAGTCGCGCATGACCACGCCGCGCCCGGTGTGGAACCCCGACATCAGGCAGAGCATGCCGTTCTTCGACCAGTGGCAGGAAGTGCCGGACACCCAGACCTACGACAACGGCTTCAAGGTGCAATGGGAGCATTTCATCCGCCACGTGGCCGAGGACGCGCCCTACCGCTGGACGCTGCCCGAAGGCGCCAAGGGCGTGCAACTGGTCGAGGCCGCGCTGGACAGCTGGAAGCAGCGCCGCTGGGTGGACCTGCCCTCGCTGTCCCTGTGACCGCCCGGGGCGGCTGCCGGCCCGGTGGGCCGCCCTTCCTTTCCCCCACTCCTTTGCGACCGCCTGGAAAGTCCCGCCATGTCCCTGTCCCTCGTTCTTCCGCAAGGCAATGCCCTTGAACGCTATACGCTGCGCGGCAGCGCGCCCGCTGCGGCGGCAGCGGCTACCGCCTTCAACCGCATCGCCTACTCCGCGGCCCATGTCGTGGCCGACCCGCTGGCCGCGCACGACCCCTGGATCGACAGCGCCGTGGACTGGGACGCCACCATCGCCTACCGCCAGCGCCTGTGGCGCCTGGGCCTGGGCGTGGCCGAAGCCATGGACACGGCCCAGCGCGGCATGGGCCTGGACTGGCCCACCTCGCTGGAGCTGATCCGCCGCTCGCTGGACGCGGCGCGCGACTTCGAGGCCCAGGGCGGCACCGCCCTGGTGGCCTCGGGCTGCGGCACCGACCACCTGCAGCCCGAGGACGTGCGCAGCGTGGACGACGTGATCCGCGCCTACGACCTGCAGATGCAGGCCATCGAAAAGCTGGGCGGGCGCCTGATCGTCATGGCCAGCCGCGCGCTGGCGCGCGTGGCGCGCGGCCCGGCCGACTACGAGCGCGTCTACGACCACATCCTGCGCCAGGCCAGCCAGCCCGTGGTGCTGCACTGGCTGGGCGACATGTTCGACCCCCAGCTGGCCGGCTACTGGGGCAGCCGCGACCTGGAGGCGGCCATGGACACGGCCCTGGGCATCATCGCCGCCCATCCGGCCAAGGTGGACGGCATCAAGATCTCGCTGCTGGACAAGGACAAGGAGATCGCCATGCGCCGCCGCCTGCCCACCGAGGGCGGCATCGACGGCCGGGGCGTGCGCATGTACACGGGCGACGATTTCAACTACGCCGAACTGATCGCCGGCGACGGCCATGGCCCGCATGCGCGCCACGGCCAAAGCGATGCGCTGCTGGGCATCTTCGACGCCATCGCGCCGGCGGCCAGCGCCGCCCTGGCCGCGCTGGCGCAGGGCGACATGCAGCGCTTCCACGCCATCCTGGGGCCGACGGTGCCGCTGTCGCGCCACATCTTCCAGGCCCCCACGCGCTACTACAAGACCGGCGTGGTCTTCATGGCCTGGCTCAACGGCCACCAGAGCCACTTCGGCATGGTGGGCGGCCAGCAGAGCACGCGCTCGTTCCAGCACCTGGCCGAGCTGTTCCGCCTGGCCGATGCGGCCCACCTGCTGGAGCGACCCGAGCTGGCCGTGCAGCGCATGCGCGCCCTGGCCGCCACCTATGGCGTGGAGGCCTGAGCATGCGCGACTTCACCGCCGACCACGACTGGCTGTCGATCAACACCGCCACGATCCGCAGGCAGCAGGGCCATGAAGTGCCGCTGGCGCGCATCATCGACCAGTGCGCGGCCCGGGGCGTGCGCGCCATCAGCCCCTGGCGCGACCAGGTGGCGGCCGCCGGCATCGATGCCGTGGCACGCCAGCTGCGCGCCCTGGGCATGGGCCTGTCCGGCTACTGCCGGGGCGGCTTCTACCCGGCCGCCGACGCAGCCGGCCTGCGGGCCGCGCTGGACGACAACCGCCGCGCCATCGACGAAGCCAAGGCGCTGCAGGCGCCCTGCCTGGTGCTGGTCGTCGGCTCGCTGCCCGGCGCGCTGGACGGCAGGGCCGCGCACAAGGGGCTGGAGCGCGTGCGCGCCGAGGTGCACGACGGCATCGCCGCCTCGCTGGAGTACGCGCGCCAGGTGGGCATGCCGCTGGCCATCGAGCCGCTGCACCCCATGCAGGCCGCCGACCGCGCCTGCATCAACACGCTGGAACAGGCGCTGGACCTGTGCGATGCGCTGGACCCCGGGCGCAGCGGCGCCCTAGGCGTGGCGCTGGACGTCTACCACGTGTGGTGGGACCCCAAGCTGCGCCAGCAGATCGCCCGGGCCGGTGCCGAGCGCCTGCTGGCCTACCACGTCTGCGACTGGCTCACGCCCACGCGCGACCTGCTGTCGGACCGGGGCATGATGGGCGACGGTGTGATCGAGCTGCGCAAGATCCGGGGCTGGGTCGAGGAAGCCGGCTTTGGCGGCTTCAGCGAGGTCGAGATCTTCTCGCAGCAGCACTGGTGGCAGCGCGGCGGCGACGAGGTGCTGGCCACCTGCATCGCGCGCCACCGCACCTGCGTCTGAGATCCGCGTCTGAGCGCCCACAGCCCCTTCAGGCCCGCAGCCCTTCGGCCGCGGCCTTGTCCCGCAGGAAATCGATGAGCGTGGAGATGGCCCGCGTCTGGTAGCGCGAGGGCATGTACAGCAGGTACTGGCGCGTGGCCAGGAAATCCAGGCTGCCGGGCGGCAGCGGCAGGCGTTCGAGCGCGCCGCTGGCCAGCTCGGCCGCTACCATGTAGCGCGGCACCACGGCCACGCCCAGGCCCTGCAGCACGGCGTCGCGCAGGAAGTGGAAGTTGGGCGAAGTCAGGCGCGGGCGTATGCGCAGCTCGGTGGGCCGCGCGCCGTTCATGCCGGCCGTGCGCAGCTTCTGGCCGGTGAGCGCCGAGGTGATCAGGGGCACGCGCTTGAGCGCCAGCAGCGAATCGGGCCGTCCCTGCGCGGCCAGGAACTGCGGCGTGGCGCAGGCCTCGTAGAGCACGTCGCCGAGATGGCAGGCCACCAGGCTCTCGGGCGGCTCGGTCATCACGCGCACGGAAAAATCCACCGCGCCCTGCATCAGGTCGTCGATGTCGTTGTCGAAGATCACCTCCAGCGTGATGCCCGGGTGCAAGGCCATGAATTCGGTCAGCCAGGCCGACATCTGCAGCTGTCCATAGCCGCTGGGCACGCTCAGGCGCACCGTGCCCTGCAGGCTCTGGCCCAGGCTGTCCACCGACTCGGCCGCGGCCAGGACCTCCTGGCGGATGGCGCGGCCATGTTCGTACAGCTTCAGGCCCAGCTCGGTGGGCTCGACCTGGCGCGTGGTGCGCCGCAGCAGCTGCTGGCCGATCTGGCGCTCGAACTGGTTGAGCCGGTGGCTGACGTTGGCGCGGCTCATGCCCAGCCGCGCCGCGGCCCGGCTCAGGTTGCCGGCTTCGATGATGTCCACCAGCAGGGACAGTCCGCCCAGGTCCATTGTCAAACCTCAGTACACACAATGTCCATTTTTTAGCACGATTGTCAAAGTCCATCAACGCATGAAGAATGCAGGGCTGCCAGGGCATGGCCTGCCCTGCGCGGTTTTCATGGTTCTACAAGCTTTCGCATGAGTGCTCTCCCCTCTTCCCTGCCGCTGGACGGCGTGCGCGTCCTGGATCTTTCTCGCGTGCTGGCCGGGCCGATGTGCGCCATGGCGCTGGCCGACCTGGGCGCCGACGTCGTCAAGGTCGAGCACCCGGGACGGGGCGACGACACGCGCGACTGGGGCGTGCGCGTGGGCCTGCGCAATACCTCGTACTTCAACAGCGCCAACCGCAACAAGCGCTCGGTCACGCTGGACCTGCAGACCGAAGACGGCCTGCGCATCGCACGCGAGCTGGCGGCCGACAGCGACGTGGTGATCCAGAACTTCAAGGTCGGCGGCGCCGAGAAGCTGGGCCTGGGCTACGAGCAGCTGTCGGCCGCGAACCCGCGCCTGGTGTACTGCTCGATCTCGGGCTACGCGCGCAGCGGCCCCGAGGCCACGCGCCCCGGCTACGACCTGGTGGTGCAGGGCGAGTCCGGCATCATGGCCATGAACGGCGAACGCGGCCAGGGCCCGCTGAAGTTCGGCGTGGCCGCCGTGGACATGTTCACGGGCATGTATTCGGCCCAGGCCATCCTGGCCGCGCTCTACGAGCGCGAGCGCAGCGGGCGCGGCCGCCACGTGCAGATGGCCCTGTACGACTGCGGCCTGATGATCACCAGCTACTACGGCATGCAAGCCCTGCTCCAGGCCGGCGACCCGCCCAAGTTCGGCAATGCCCATCCGTCCATCGTGCCCTACGGCGTGTTCGAGGCAGCCGACGGCCCCCTGGTCATCACCGTGGGCAACAACGGCCAGTTCCAGCGCTTTTGCACCGAAGTCATCGCCAGGCCCGAGTGGGCGGCCGACGAACGCTTTGCCACCAACACCGCGCGCTCGGCGCACCGCGAGACCCTGATGCCCCTGGTGCAGGCCGAGCTGCTGCGCTTCACGCGCGCCGAGCTGCTCGAACGCCTGGCGGCCGCGCAGATTCCCTGCGGCGAGGTGCTGGGCCTGTTCGAGGCCCTGAACTCGCGCCGCACGGCCGAGGCCGGACTGCTGCACCGCTTCGAGGACAGCGAGGCCGGCCCGCAATCCGTGCTGGCCCCGCCCTACGCGCTGGACGGCCAGCGCCTGCCCGTGCGCCGCCCGCCGCCGCACCAGGGCGAACACACCGACGAGGTGCTGCGCCAGCGCCTGGGCCTGGACGACGCGGCCCTGGCCGCGCTGCGCAGCCGGCACATCATCTGAGAGCGCGAAGACGTTCCTTGCCAGGCCGCCCCACGGCTCTCATTTCCACCCTTTCCCCCTCTGAGGAGACATATGGCTTCGACCCCCTTCCAACCTTCGCGCCGCCAGATCCTGGCCGCCGGCTGCGCCGCCGCCGTGGCCACGCTGGCCCCTTCGGTGCACGCCCAGGGCCAGTGGCCCGACAAGCTGATCAAGCTGACCGTGGCCTTCCCGCCCGGCGGCCCCACCGACACGGCGGCGCGCATCGTCGCCCAGCGCCTGACCGAGCGCCTGGGCCAGACCATCGTCATCGACAACCGCCCCGGCGCCTCGGGCTCGGTGGGCACGGCGGCCTTCATCAAGTCGCCCGCCGACGGCTATTCGCTGTCCATGTTCGGCATGCCGGCCCTGCTGGCGCCCATGCTGTTCAACAACAACCTGTATGACGTGCGCAAGGACTTCCTGCCCGTGGCCACGGTCTATGACCTGCCCATGGCCATCGTCATCAACCCGCGCGAGCTGCCTGACGTGACCAACCTGCAGCAGCTCATCGAGCATGCCAGGAAGGTCAAGCCGGCGCTGAACTACACCAGCTCGGGCACGGGCAGCTTCGGCCACCTGTCCATGGAGCAGCTCAAGGACCTGGGCGGCTTCGACATGCAGCACGTGCCCTACCGCGGCAGCGCGCCGGCCGTGACCGACCTGATCGGCGGCCAGATCGCCGTGATGTTCGCCGACGTGGTCGCCGCCCTGCCCCACATCCAGGCCGGCAAGCTGCGCGCCATCGCCGTCAGCTCGCAAAAGGCCAAGCAGCTGCTGCCCAACGTGAAGTCGGTGGCCGAGCAGGGCTTCCCCGGCTTCGACGCCGACACCTGGGGCGGCCTGATCGCCCCGCTGAACACGCCGCCCGCCGTGGTCCAGCGCCTGAACCAGGAGCTCAAGCTGATCCTGGCCGAGCCCGAGCTGCAAAAGAAGATGCTGGCCGCCGGCGCCATCGCCACCTACCAGGACGGCGCGGCCATGAAGGCACGCCTGAACGCCGACTTCACGCGCTGGAGCAAGATCGCCAAGGACAAGAACATCAGTTCCCAGTAACAGACAAAGAGCGCCCCACGATGCGCGTTCAGGGCATGCCGCAAGGCATGCCCTTTTTTTGCGCCACCGCAGTCTGTATCGCTCCCGTATGGCCGCGCCTGCGTCGGGCCGAGACCCGGCCTCGAAAAACAACCACCCGGCAGGGTCAAAAAATCGACCCGAGCCAATGTCCAGCAGGACTTGGCACATGAGGCCCCCCGGAGACAGGGGATCCGGAAGCCTACTTGGAAAGATCCATGATCATGCGGGTGGCCAGATACAGGCGCGGCACGATGGTGTTCAGCTGCACGTACTCCGCATCATTGGAGTGCGCGCCATAGCCGCTCAGGCCGAAGCCCTCGATGACGGCGCCCTTGGCCTTCAGGGCCGCGAAGGCCGCATCGGTGCCGCCGCCCGTGGCCTTTTCCATCACGCTCATCTTCAGGCCCAGCTCATCGCTGTAGATGGCCTGCGCCTGTTTCGCCAGCCTGCGCGAAGCCTCGCTGGCCTCCAGCGGCGGGCGGCGCACCTCGAACTTGAGCTGCACCTTGCTGGCGTCCAGCAGCTTGTGGCCGACCTTGGCCTGCATGGCCTGCTCCAGCGCCGTGAAATCGGCCACGCGCAGCGCGCGCGCATCGGCCTGGGCCGTGGCCTCGGCGGGGATGACGTTGCGGTTGGTGCCGGACTGGGCCACGGTCCAGTTGAGCTTCAGGCCCGTCTCGGGCCTGGACAGGTCCTTCATCTGCAGCAGCTGGTGCGACAGCTCGTACAGCGCGTTGACGCCGTCCTCGGGCTTGGCGCCCGCGTGCGAGGCCTTGCCCTCGACCTTCAGGTAGGCCGCGCCGATGCCGCTGGTGGCCAGGCGCACGCCGCCATCGGTGCCGCCGCCCTCGAAGGAGAACACCGCGTCCTGCTCGGCACCCAGGCGCGTGATGGTGCTGCGCGCGCCGGGCGAGCTGATTTCCTCGTCGCTGTTCATCAGCACCGTCAGCGTGCCGTAGTTGTCGAAGCCCAGCTGGCGCAGCATGGCGACCGTGTGCAGGATCAGGGCCACGCCCTGCTTGTCGTCGGCGATGCCCAGGCCGTAGGCGCGCTCGCCCTCGATGCGAAATGGCTGGTCCTTGAGCATGCCGCGCAGGTAGACCGTGTCCATGTGGGCGATCAGCATGATGCGGCTCGTGCCCTTGCCCTTGAACTCGGCGTGCACCATGGGGCCGATCTTCTCGGGCGTGTCGCCCAGCCGGTAGACGTCGGTGGGCTGCAGGATCTCGACCTTGCCGCCCTGCTCGCGCAGCTTGCCGGCCACGTAGTTGGCGATCTGCTCCACGCCCTCGATGTCCTTGCTGCCCGATTCGATGTGCACCAGTTCGCGCAGCGTATCGAGCAGCGGCTGCTGGTGCTTTTGCGCCAGCGCCTGGATGTCGGCCCGGGGCGCGGCGTGGACACCGCCCGCCAGGCCGGCCGTGGCAAGGGCCAGCGCCAGCGGGGCGCTGCGGAACATGCGGGAAAGCGGCGAGAGGAAAGGCATCGGATGGGTCTCCTGTGGTGAAAAAAAGGGTACCTGCACGATAGCAGGCGCTGCAGCCGGCGCATGCAATGGCCGTGCCTGCGCCCGCAAAAAACAAGAAAGCCCCGGGACCGGCGGCCCCGGGGCTTTGCTGCGGGGGCGCGCGGCGGGATCAGCCCGCGCTCAGCGCCATGTTGCTGCGCTTGCTCACGCCGTCGCCCACCACCACGGCCGACACCACGCTGAGCACCAGCGCGAGGGCCGCGCCGTAGAACACGCCATGGCTCAGGCCATGGTCCAGCATGTAGCCGAACACGGGGGCGGCCAGGCAAAAGCCCAGGTCCAGCCCCGAATACACCGTGCCGTAGACGCGGCCCGTGGCGCCGGGGGGCGCGGCGCGCTTGATCAGCATGTCGCGCGAGGGGCCGGCCAGGCCGGTGCCCAGGCCGGCGATCGAGGCCACGCCCACGGCCACCATGGCCGGCAGCCAGCCCGTGCCCACCAGGAACAGCGCCAGGCCCGAACCCAGCATGCAGATGGAGATCACCTTCTCCAGCCGCTTGACGCGCCCCACGAGAAAGCCCCCCGCCACCATGCCGGCCGCGCCGCACAGCATGTAGCCCGTGACGATGAGGGCCGTCACGCTCAGGGGCAGGCCGTACATGGACTGCATGGCGGGGCTGGCGAAGCTCTGGATGGAGCTGAGCGCACAGGTGCTCCAGAAGAAGAAGGAAAAGCACAGCCACACCGAAGGCAGCTTGAGGAAGGCCATGGGGTGCTCCTGCGGTGCGGCGGCGGCCGTGCGGGCCGCCGGGGCATGGGCGTCGGCGGCACGGTCGTCCAGGGCCTCGCGGTGGATCACCATGATGGCGAGGATGGTGGCCGCCAGCGCCGCGCCGCACAGGCAGGCCAGGCGCCAGGAACCCGTGGCCGTGGTGATGCCGGCCATGAACAGCGGCGCCAGCGCCCAGCCGATGTTGCCCGACAGTCCGTGCACCGAGAACGCATGGCCGATGCGCTGCGCCGAGACGCGCTTGTTCAGGATGGTGAAGTCCACCGGGTGGAAGGGCGCATTGCCCAGGCCCGCGAAGAAGGCCGCCAGCAGCAGCATGCCGTAGCCCTGGGCCGAGCTGGCCACCAGCCCGGCCACGGTGAAGCTGCCCAGCGCGGCGAACAGGATGGGCCGCGCGCCGAAGCGGTCCACCGCAAAGCCGGCCAGGGCCTGGCCGACGCCCGAGACCACGAAGAACAGGGACACCATCACGCTGAGCTCGGCATAGCTGTAGCCGAACTCGGCGATCAGCCAGGGAAACAGCGGCGGCAGCAGCAGGTGGAAGAAGTGCGAGGAACCGTGGGCCAGGCCGATCAGGCCGATGGTGCGTGCGTCGCGGCGGAACAGGTCGGGCGCTGCGGCATCCGCAGCGGGAGAGGAAGAGCGGGTCATGGCCGCATCTTAGGCAGCAGGGTTTCGGCGTGTATGCGATAGTCTGCCAACTTCTATCGCAAACATGCCAAAGCCCGCTTTTCCTCCCGACGCCGTGCTTCCTGCGGCACGCAGGGGCCGGACCCTGGAGACGGTGGAGGCGCTGTTCCCCCACCTCTTCGTGCCCACGCGCGAGCGCCCCGTGCGCGCCAAGCAGCACCACCTGTCGGCACGCACCCGCGTGATACCGCACACCCACAGCTGGGCGCAGATCTCGGTCTCGCTGGACGGCGTGCTGCATCTGGCAGCGCCCCAGGGCACGCTGATCGCGCCGCCGTCCAAGGCCGTCTGGATCCCGCCCGGCCTGGTCCATGCCGTGGCCATGGTCGAGGATGCCGTGCTCACCTCCATCTACGTGCTGCAGGACGATACGGCCCAGGGCCCGGTGCTGCCGGGCCGGGGCGGCGCCGATGCCTGCGACCCGCACAAGTGGGCGCGCTGCCGCGTGCTCGACATCTCGCCCCTGATGCGCGAACTGATCATGGCCCTGCCCAAGCAGCGCGACGACCAGCCCCTGCCCGATGCGGCCACGCTGCAGCGCGAGCACCACCTGGGCGCCCTGCTGCTGGAGGAGCTGCGCCAGGCGCGCGAGGTCAACCTGGGCGTGGACATGCCCCGGGACAAGCGGCTGCGCATGCTGTGCGAGGCCGTGGTCTCCGACCCCACCCAGCACGGCAGCCTGGCCGACTGGGCGGCCGACACCGGCGCCAGCCCGCGCACCGTGGCGCGGCTGTTCCAGCAGGAGCTGGGCTGCAGCTTCACGGCCTGGCGCCAGCAGGTGCTGCTGGCCCATGCCGTCAGCCTGGCCGCGCGCGGCCTGCCCATCCAGCAGATCGCGGCCGAGCTCGGCTACAGCCCCAGCGCCTTCAGCGCCATGGTGCACCGCACCGTGGGCATGCCGCCGGCACGCTTTTTCGGGCAGCAGGCCGGCGCAGCCGCCGCCCGCGCCGCAACAGGCGCTGTATCCAGGGCCGCCATGGCCCGGCAGGAACGGATCGGCACTTCGCGATAGCCCTGCCGATATAGGGTTTGCCTATGCGCAGGCCATGGAATGCGGTGGCGGCCCGCGTGCTCTTATGCCGCATGATCCCTTCCGCCGAGTCGCGCTACAACCAGTGGGTGCGCGAG